>CAMLLD010000010.1 GCA_946480785.1 uncultured Blastocatellia bacterium
AGGCCCACGCGCAGTTTCGGAAAAACCACATCGCGCAGGTACTCGTAACGCCGCGTCGCGTCCTTCAGATCGACTTTCTCCGACTCTTCAACGAGCGGATAAACGACGTAAACCTGGTGGCCGGTTTTCACTTCGCGCTGGATCAAACGTTTCACGTCCTGTCGTTGATCTTCGCCCGCGACGATCGTTTCGATAGGCGTGCGGCCGGGCGGCAACTCGTCGATTACGGAGACGTCGAGATCGCCGTAGACAGTCATCGCAAGCGAACGCGGAATCGGGGTTGCAGTCATCACGAGCACGTCGGGATTCAAACCGCGCGCGCGTAGTTCGGCGCGTTGCATCACACCAAAACGATGCTGCTCGTCGATCACGGCGAGCCCGAGCTTGGCGAACGCGACGCCTTCCTGGACGAGCGCGTGCGTGCCGATGCACGCGTGTATCTCGCCGTCCTGCAACGCGACGCGCAGTTTGCGTTTTTCCGCGGCGCGCAACGAGCCGGTCAGTAGTTCGACGCGATAGGGTGTTCGCGCGAGCAGGCGTTTGATGTTGCGTGCGTGCTGCTCGGCGAGGATTTCAGTCGGCGCCATCAACGCGGTTTGCAAATTGTTTTCCATGGCCGCGAGCATCGCGATCGCGGCGACGATCGTTTTGCCGCTGCCGACGTCACCTTGAAGGAGACGGTTCATCGGCGCCGTCGACTTCAGATCGTTGAAGATCTCCCGCGTGACTCTTACCTGGGCCTTGGTCAACTTAAACGGCAGCAGCGGCGCGATGTGGTCGAACACACGCTTGTCGATCCTCAGCTTATTCCCCTTTACTTCCTTCTCGCGACGGCCGCGTTTCAGGCCGAGCGCGAACGTGACCCAGAAGAAGTCTTCGAAGATCATGCGCGTGTGCGCGGGGCTGCGCGCGAGTTCGTAATCTTCCATCGACGCTTTGGATGGGGGGAAGTGAATCTCATGCAGCGCTTGCGCGCGACCGATCAGACGATGGCGCTTTAGCAAATCTTCCGGAAGTGTTTCGTCGACGGCCTGTGGATCGAGTTGGGCGAACACACCGTGAACGATCTCGCGCACACGTTTCGAGTTGAATGGACCAAGCTTGCGATACACCGGCACGCGGCGGCCGACGTGAATCGCTGCGAGTGACGGATCGGAAACGTTTTCTTCCGACTGTTCGAGATCGACTGTTGTCTCGCCCTGATCGGGTGAGGGAAGTAGCTCGAGTTCGTCGGCCGGACGGTGCAACTGGAGTTTGTAAGTGCTCTTCGTGGCGTTCCATTCCCAACGGCCGAACGTGATAAAGCGCGTTCCGGCGACGAGTTTTTCCGAGTAGTACTTGACGATGTCGTAGGCACGGCCCCCGGACACAAACCACCACACGATCACTTCGGGTCCGCTTCTCGCAGCGTCGTAAGCGCGGACTTCGAAGATGAAGAGCCGCGAGCGGCTGAATCCTTTTCGGACTTCGTAACCGTGCGCGCGTTGGACCACCAGCTCGAGTGATGCTTCGAGGCCGTCGCTGAGATCTTTGATCGCGGCCGGATGCGAACGATCCTCGTAGCGCATGGGCAAGTAGTTGAGCAGATCTTCAACCGTCACTTCGGCGGCGTTTCGTTTGTTTGCGTGGGCGGCGAGGGCGAGCGCGAGTTTATGCGAAAGGTGATCTCCCAGGCGTGCGATGCGGAAATTGTGAAGATCCTCAATTCGAGTGTTGAGGCAGATGGCGCTGGGCATCGGCGGGATCATAGCATTAGCGCGGCGTCTGATATACCGTGCGATATACTGGGGCAACAGGGGGCTTTATGAGTAAGGAACCGGCGACGGTGGTAACGCGTGATGCGTTGAAGGAACTGCGGCAGGGATTGTTGAAGCTGCACAAACTGCTGCTTGATTTGGAGCGGCGCGACTTCGAGCGCTCGCACGGGCGGATTAATAACAGTTACGAGTTTTTGCAGTTGGTGTTGAAAGACCCGTGGTTTGACTGGTTGCACCGTTTGTCGGAACTGATCGTGCAGATAGATGAGGCGCTCGACACACGCGAGCCGGAGACGCCGATGACGGAGGAAGATGCGACGGCGTTGACGGAGCGCGCGAAAGCGCTACTCGCGCCTTCGGAAACCGGCACGCAGTTTCAGAAGAATTATTTCCTGGCGTTGCAGCAGTCGCCGGACGTGGTGCTGCTCCACTCGGAAGTGATGCGGCTGTTAGGCCGTTAGGGCCACGGATTCACACAAACAAACACGGATCAGAACTGGTTGGATCAGATCCGTGTACATCCGTGTGAATCCGTGGCTTTTTAAGATGCGCAGTGTTCGTCGAATGCTTTTGTGAGTTCCGTGGCGATCTGGGTGGCGTCGCGGCCTTCGATCTGCCAACGCTCCAGCATGTAGACCAACTCGCCATCTTTCAACAACGCAATTGACGGTGATGATGGTCCATAACCCGTGAAGTAACTGCGCGCGCGTTCGGTGGCTTCGATATCGGCGCCTGCGAACACCGTCGCGACCTTGTCCGGCTTCACGTCGTGTTGCAGCGCGAGCGCGACACCCGGACGCGCCTTTCCCGCGGCGCAGCCGCAGATCGAATTCACCACCACCATCAACGTTCCTTTACTATTCTTAACAGTCTCATCAACCGCCGCGGGCGTTCTCAGCTCCTCCACCCCAAGCCGTGTCAAATCCTCGCGCATCGGACGAATCATAATTTCCGGATAAGGCATCGCTAAAGTTCTCTCCTTGTTTGTTATCGATGGCATCGATGTTAACACAACGCATTAGTAATCGCCTTTGACGCTTTCACTCTCAAGCTGTACAGTGGGCCTGTACATGTGAATCTTCACTACTGTCATGGCTATTCAAACGACTTACACTGCTGCACGCGCTAATTTGGCGAAACTCTGTGACGAAGTAACAGAGAATCGACGCATCGTGATCATCAGCCGGAAAGGTCGACACGATGTCGCGCTCATCTCAGCCGACGAGTTGTCGGGCATGCTGGAAACACTCCATTTGCTGCGGTCGCCAAAAAATGCCGAGCGTTTGCTGACGGCGCTCGACCGCGCAAAGTCGAGAAAACTAAGGGCAAAGTCCGTCAAGACTCTGCGCAAGGAAGTCGGACTTGAAGAAAAGAAGTAGCGCGGAGCGTCAGGGCAAAGTTTCACGTCTGACCGTTTTCCACCCGGAATTCATTGAGGATTTGCGATTTTGGGTCGTTAAAGATCGACGAATGGCGATCAGAGCATTTGACCTCATTGAAGCTGTGATACGCGATCCATTTGTCGGGATTGGAAAACCCGAGCCACTCAAACACAGGTTGGCTGGCGCGTGGACGCGGCGGCTAACGCAAGAGCATCGTCTTGTGTACCTCGTCAGCGATGACCAAATCGACTTCTTACAAGCGCGGTATCACTACTGAGTGGTTGTTGGCACGCGAGCCACGCTGATGTGGCGGGGGGAGGCGCCGTCGCCGGTGAGGGTGATGCGCCAGACGTTGGGGGGAAGGTGGTAGGCGCCCATGCGCTCCGCCCACTCGATCGCGATGACGGCGCGCTCGTCGGAGAGGAGTTCGTCGAGATCGACGGCGTGCGCCGCGCTCGCGCCTTCGTCGAGACGATAGAGATCGATGTGGTAAAGCCGCAAACGCCCGTCGTAAGGATTCACAAGCGTAAACGACGGACTCGTGACCTCGTCTTCCGCGATGCCGAGTGCCGCACAGATCCCTTTAACGAGCATCGTCTTGCCCGCGCCGAGTGGACCACTCAGCAGCAGGATCTCGCCGCCTGCGAGACGCGCGCCGAGTTGCCGGCCGTAGTCGAACGTCTCTTCGGGAGACGAACTGACAAACTCGCCTTCGGGAAGATGCGCAGTATTCGTGGAAATCTGTGTTGACGTGTCGTTCATGGCGAAATCTGTGAAGGTCGGCTACGGCTGTTCGCCGTCAGGATCGAGCGAACGGATCGCATCGCTGAAGTGTTCGCGAATGTCTGACGCGACCATCGTGCGCGTCCCGAGTTTGCGGGCGGCGAGATCGCCGGCCAGACCACCGACGTAAAGCGCCGCCAGTGTTGCCGCGAGCGCGTCGGCGTTATCGCGCAACGTGCCGTAAGCCTGCGCCATAAACCCCGCGATCAAACCCGTGAGCGTATCACCCGAGCCCGCCGTGCCCAGTCCCGGGTTCCCGGTCGGATTGATAAACACACGCCCGTCAGGCGACGCGACGAGCGGTCGCGAACCTTTCAACACCAGAATGACTCCATGCTGCGTCGCAAACTCACGCGCCACCGAAACCCGATCTTCAAGCGCCTCACGCTGGCCGGCTCCAATCAACCGCAACATCTCGCCCGGATGCGGCGTCAGTATCAACGGCTGCGCCTCCGAACCACGCAGTTCCACCTCCGAACCACGCAGCTCCGGCGGCCACGGCGCGAGACAGTTCAACCCATCGGCATCGATCACACATGGCCGCGATCGCCGCTCCACGATCTGCCGCACAAACCGTCGCGTGCGTTCGTCGTCCGACGTCAATCCTGGTCCAACCGCCAGGACCGTCGCCTTCTCCGCCAAAGTCAAAAAGTGATCTGCCGCCTCGTCACTCACCGCGCCGCGATCGGTTTCCGCGAGCGCCGTCGTCATCACTTCCGGCATCGCGCGCGTTGCAACGAGCGGTTGCGCCGAGTTCGGTGTCGCAACGGTCACGAGTCCCGCGCCACTGCGCATCGCCGCGTTGCCACAGAGCGCCGCAGCGCCCGAGTAGCCACGCGAACCAGCAGCAATCAACACGTGACCGTGAGTGTTCTTGTACGACTCCGGCGTGTAACGCGTCGCGGTCAACCACTGCTTTACGTCGTCAGCTTCGACCAGAAACAGCGACGGTTTTGTCGCGGCAATGAGCGAAGCGGGCGAGCCGATATCCGCGACGATCAACTCGCCGCCGTAGTGACTCGCTGGGGGCAACACGTTCGCTGGCTTCGCCGCGGTGAACGTCACGGTCACGTCGGCGCGCACCGCTGGTCCAATCGGGTCGGACTTGTCGGCGTTGAGTCCGGAAGGAATGTCGATCGAGAGCACGAGCGGATGCGAGTCACCGGCGCGATCGCGCGCCTGTTGCAACAGCGAAAGATGTTCGATGACTTTGAGAAACACGCCTTCGAGCGGGCGTGTCAACCCCGTGCCGAAGAGTGCGTCGACAATGACGTCGTAAGTGCGACGGGGTTTGGCGAGTCGTTCCCACGCGGAGACGCTTTCACATTCGATGAACGTCAGCGGCGCGGGCGCTTCGGCAGAGCCGGCTTCGAAACTCGCGAGCCGTTGCACTGATTCGAAGTTGGTGTGCGCATCGCCGGTGGTCTCGGCGAATTTGCCAAACAGCACGACTTCGCACTGAACACCCGCGCGGCACAGACCGCGGGCGAGTGCCGCGCCGTCACCGCCGTTGTTGCCCTTGCCGCAGAGCACGCGTGCGCGTTTGCCTGCCAGCTCGCCGTTGAAGCGGGCGCGAATCGCCTCGAGGCAGGCGGCGCTGGCCGATTCCATGAGCAGCAGAGATGTGGTTTGGTAGTTCTCGACGGTGAGGCGATCGATCTCCCGCATCTGTTGGGCGAAGATTACCGGTTGCACGCGGGGATGATAGCAGGAATCAGGTAGCGCGGGTTCTGTCGGCCCTTGCCGGGCCTCGACGCTCGGGTTGTGAGATCCAGTGGCTGAGCGCTTCGCGCTTGCCACTGGCTACCTTATGGCCGCGCCTTCGGCGCTACGCTATGGCCAGGCCAACAACTGAAGCGGCCCGGAGGCCGCCCCCCGCCTGCCTGCCGCTGCGCCAAACTGTCCGTTTTTCCAGGATACCTAAGAGAAAGATCTAATCCGCGGGGAACTCCAGAAAAAACTTCGCGACGGCAGAAAAATTTTCTCAGGCGCGAGAATGTTCCGGAAACGGGTTAAATCGTGATGGCGGCGCGGATGTTGTTGGCTTGGGCGGCGGCAGTGTTCTCGGTGACGGGTGACAGACCTGCGGCGATCAGCCTCATCAGCCTTTCGCACACTTCGCGCGAGCCTGAGCCCACGACCTGGCCATTCTTATCTTGCAGCACGTAGACGCGGCCGGTTCCATCAAGGGGAAGAATCATCGGTACGGTGTACATAGGGGGCACTCCTACATTTGGCGGGCTTGCCTGGCTGTTGGTTTCCAGGGCTCTAGTAGAAAACGATCAATTGCAGCAGACTTCCAGAAACGTGTAAACGGCGACGAACGGCTTATCTGCGACGAACAGCTTATCGGCGAGCGACTCCGGCGATTCTCAACAGACGATCGATGACGAGGCGCGCCTGCGTCAGACCAAAGAGATAGCCAACCGCGAAATACGTGACGCCGTAACCGCCGAGGACAACGATCGCGAGCGGGATCGGATGCCAGCGGAGAACGAGCAGTTTGAGGCCCCAGCCAACCGCCACACCGACCAGCGCGCCAAGCCAAAGCTTCGCCGTATAAGAGAAGGTCAGTCCCGTGCGGCCGATGCGGCGATTCAGACTGCGTCGCAGAAACACAAACTCCACCCAACCAGCAATACCCGCCGAAACCGTCAGCCCCGCTGCGCCGAGCCGTGGATCGATACCCAGCCAGCGCGGCACCGGCAGCGCAAAGAGATAACCCAGAATCGTGGTGAGAACGACGCGCACGATCGCGTAAAGCAGCGGCGTCTTCGTGTCCTGCAGCGCGTAGTAAGTCGACGAGTAGAGCCGTCCGAGCGTGGAAGCGAGCAGGCCGACAGCCGAGCCCGCGAGGATAGTCCAAACGTAGACCGAATCTGCGCGCGTGAATTTTCCTGTCTGATAAAGCACCGCTGCAATCACGTCGCCGAGCGCGAGAAACGCCATCGCCGACGGCACAATGAAAAAACTGATGCGCTGTAGCCCTGCGTCCAAACGGCGCCGCAACGTCTCGGCCACGACCTCCGTCGCGCCGAGAGACTTCGACATCGCCGGCAACTCCGCCGCCGAGACAGACATACCAAACAAACGCACCGCCAGCGTGTACAGACTCTGCGCGTAGTTCAATGCGACTACCGCGCCCGTGCCGAGAAAGCTCGCCAAAAACGCGTCGACAAACGCGCTGATCTGGACCACGCCGCGACTGATGAACACCGGAATAAAATTACGCAGCACTTGCCGGACGTAATCGCTCGCGAAAGTCAGCGCCGGACGAAAGTGGTGAATCAAGCGCAACACCGTCGGCAGTTGCACGCCGAATTGCAACGCGCTGCCCACGACCGATCCCCACGCGGTTGCCAGCGCGAGGCTCGAAAGGTCGAGACTGTTTCCGAAGTAGATGAGCGCGAAGATGAGCGCCGCGTTCCATGCGACCGGCGCGGTGGAAGAGATAAAGAAACGATGATGACTGTTGAGAACGCCGAGACACCACGCCGAAAGCACGAGCAGACCAGCGCCGGGAAAGAAGACGCGCACGAGCCGGATCGTCAACTCTCGTCGTTCAGGCTCGAAACCCGCCGCGATCGCGGTGACGATGTACGGCGTCGCGAGCACGCCAAGCAACACGATGATCGCCGTCACCAGGGCGAGAATGCCAAACACCGCATTCGCGACGCGTCCGGCTTGTTCTTCGTCTTCCTGAGCCAGCAGCTTTGCATAAACGGGTATGAACGACGCCGAGAGCGCGCCTTCGCCAAACACGTTCTGCAGAAAATTCGGTATGCGAAACGCCGCGCTGAACGCGTCGCCTTCGCCCGAACTGCCGAAGTAATGCGCGAAGATGCGCTGGCGAATGAGCCCGACGATGCGACTGATCAGAATGCCAGCGCCGACGAAGAACGCGGAGCGTCCGGTGCTCGTCTCGCTTTTAGCCGGCGCGGCCTTGGGCCTCGCTTCGAGCGTGCCGGCGCCGACTTGTTCGAGAGTCTCACCGGCAACATCGCTGGCAGGTTTTTCGGGCTTGGCGACGTTTACTTGGGGTTGCTTCATCTGGGCGTCAGAGCGAGTAGTCCTTCATCTTGTTGAGAAGCGTTTTGTAACTGACGCCAAGGTCTTCGGCGGTCTTGCTTTTGTTTCCGAGATTCGCGGCGAGCGCTGTCTGGATCTTGCGGCGTTCGACGAGACGCAACACGCGATGGGCCACGTCCGAGAGCGTGCCGGAGAGATCGAGTTCTTTGAGCGTCTCGTCGTCGCCGCCGGTTGTGGCCGTCGCACCTAAACCGAGATCTGCCGGCTCGAGCAGCAGCGTGTCGGAAAGGATGCAGGCGCGTTCGATCGCGTTTTCGAGTTCGCGTACGTTGCCGGGCCAGCGATGACGTTTCAACGCAGCGAGCGCATCGTCGCTGAGTTGTGCTTCGCGGCCGCGCAGCTCGCGCCCGATCTCCGCGGCGAAGTGACGCGCCAACAGCGCGACGTCCTCGTCGCGTTCGCGCAGCGGCGGAATCTCGATCGGAAACACTGCGAGACGGAAAAATAAATCGCCGCGAAACTCACCCGCTTCGACCGCCGCTTTCAAGTCCTTGTTCGTCGCCGCCACGACGCGCACGTCAACCGCCACCGGCGCGCGCCCGCCGATACGATCGATCACTTTCTCTTCGATCGCGCGCAACAGTTTGCCTTGCACGCCAAGCGGCAGCTCACCGATCTCGTCGAGAAAAACCGTGCCGCCGGAAGCGAGCTCAAACTTACCCTGCCGCCGATCGCTCGCGCCCGTGAACGCGCCGCGTTCGTGACCAAACAGTTCGTTCTCGATCAACGTCTCGGGAATTGCGGCGCAGTTGATCGCGACAAAGGGTTTGTCGCGTCGCGCAGAAAGATGATGTACCGCCCGCGCAAACAATTCTTTTCCAGTTCCAGACTCGCCTAACAACAACACAGTCGCTTCCGTTTGCGCGACGCGCTGAGTTTCGGACACAGCGCGTTTGACGACTTCCGACTCACCGATGATGCGCGGAAAACCGTAGCGACGCGCCCACTCCTCGCGCAGCAACACGTTCTCCGTTCGCAGCCGCGCTTGTTCGAGCGCGCGTTCGACCAGCAACAGCAGGTGATTGGAGTCGACAGGTTTTTGCAGGAAGTCGTGCGCGCCGTCTTTCATTGCCTGCACTGCTTCGTCAATCGAGCCGAACGCCGTCATCACGATCACCGGCACGTCTGCATCCGCGCTGCGAGCCGCGCGCAACACGTCGAGACCGGAACCATTGGGCATGCGCAGATCTGTCAGTACGAGACGATGGCGAGTGTTGGCGATTTCGTTGAGTGCGGCGCGAGCGTCAGCGGCTTCGGCGACAGTGTAACCGGCGTTCTCGAGAGTTAATCGCAGTACGCGGCGCAGGCTGTCTTTGTCTTCGACAAGGAGGATATCGGCCACCGTCGCCAATAATTGATTTTTCACACGCGGGTGTCAAGACAGAAAGCGATTGGGAATCCCGCTTCCCAGTCGCGTCACCTAAAGTAACAGCGCCGCTTCATGCTTCCTCAGCAAGCCTGCAAAAACCTCCGACTTACAAAGCAATTCGCGACGGAATGATGGTTGCTCAACGTTGGACCAGGCCGAGTTGTGCCGGCCTGCAAATGACTGCCTGTCGGAGGTAGAAGCGGAATGAACGGCAAGAAACGCGAGAGACAACAGCGTGGGTTCACGATCATGCAGATGGTGATTACGGTCACTATTATCGCGATCGTCTCGACCTTCGGAGTACTCGGTATCAGAAACGCGCGCGCGGAATATCGAGTGCGAAACTCCGCTCGGGTCTTCGCCAGTTATCTCGAAAAGGCCCGCGCCGATTCCGTCCGCCGCCACGCTGCCACCGGCGCCGAAGCATCAGTCGAGACTTTCGAGCCGGGCTCAAACAACTACGCCGTGACGATGGATTATGGTGACGGCACGGTGGTAACCAAAACGTTTCGGCTCGAGTCAGGCGTGAGTTTCAATACGGTCGCCAAAAAAGTAACTTTCGACTGGCGCGGCAGAATCACCAAGTACTGGGTCTTCCAGGTGAAGAGCGACGAGATTGATAGGAGCATTCCCGTAGACGTTTCAGGTTCAGGCGACATCACGGTCGAGGAACAACATTTTCCCGATGAAAACATTCCCGCCATCACAGTCGCTTCGGTCAGCGATGACGTAGACCGTTCGACGCCCACGCCGACGCCTACACCGTCGCCGACCGCGACTGCTAGTCCGTCGCCAGGCAGCGCGAGTCCGAGTCCGACTCCCACGGCCACTGCCACACCGAATGGAAACGGTAATGGAAACGGCGGCACGAATGGAAACAACGGCAACGGTAACGGCAATTCCACGCCGACACCCACTCCAACTCCGACGCCAACACCGTCGCCGGGCGCCTCGCCTTCGCCGACTCCGATTCCTCAGTGCGTCGCAACGATCAGTCCCAGCACGTTGACATTGAGCCAGAGTGACAGCACGAAGAAGACCGGAACAGCGACGTTCACCATGACCAACGCCACTGGAGTCCGCACTATCAGCTCCTCGCTGGCAGGAAATGGAAACAGCCTCGTGCTCGGACTGTCGCTGGTGAGAATCGACGGTAGTGGTTCAAGCATTCTCACCGTGACGACCAAAAACGGCTCCGGAAATCGCGGCGTCTTCCAAGTCAACGTGACGACCGATCCCGCTTGCGGGTCGGGCGCACAGTTAACAGTTACGGTAAACAACTAGGAGACGTATGGACCTCAGCAACAACAGCCGTCGACAACAAGCAGGCTTCACTCTTTTGGAAGCCGCGTTCTCCCTCGTCATCCTAATGATTATCGGCGTCGGCGTCGCGCCTCTTTTTACTTATGCCATCAAGGCCAACAGCAACGCCAACGATCGCGAATTGTCGATGGCTATCGCGCAGAAGCGCATGGAGTGGTTACGGACGATACCGTTCACCACGCAAACACGACATGTCGCTTTCTCCTATCCGAACGGAGGGTTGGAAGCAACGAGCAACACCGGCGTGAATGAGACGGTCACCAATGCGGGCCGCAGTTACACGGTGAATACAGTCATTCAAAACCTGAGCGTGGTGCCGGTTGGAAAACCGGATGCGGGGGAACCAACGGTCAAGAGCATCAAGGTCTCGGTCACTCCCGCGGGAGCGGCAAGTACATTCGAAACGGTCACTGTCACCACGCAACGATCTACTCAAGTCACCGGCAGTTATTAACCAAGAGCGGGGGCGTTCCCCCTTCCTGACTTGTTCACAAGCGAGCGACGACTCATGAGTGCAACGAACAACAAAAACTCGAGCAGCGGTTTCTCCATAATCGAACTTATCATCGCGATGGCCATCACGCTCACGCTGATGGTGGCCGCGACTACGCTGATGGCGAACGCGCTGCGCATCCGCAGCCGCGAGAACCAGAAGTCAGACGCCCTCGCCGACACGCAACGCGCGCTCAACATCATGTCGCGAGAGATTGCTGACGCCGGCTTCAACCTGACTAACAACGGCATCGTCGTCGCCGACTCCGGCGCGAACAAAATTCGCGTTCGTTCAAACCTCAATCACTACGACTACGACCCGTTAGTCTCCGACGCGTCGCGAGCGAACATTCAGGATTCAGGCGAGGACATCACCTATTTCATAAACGTAGCCGACCAGACAAACTACCTCGCCCGCCACGACCTGTACGGCACCGGTAGTACCGTGCTGGCCAACCGCATCGACAGCATGACCATTCACTACTTCGATCAGAAAGTGACCTACACCGCTCCGGCTGGGGGATCAGACATCACCAATGTGTCAGCCGCAGAAGTGACTCCAGGCAATGCGAAATACATCGTCATCGCTATCTCGGTGACATTGGACGCCATCGGAGCTGAAGGTGAGTCAGGTTATCAGCCACCTTACTCGGTTCTGCTTTGTTCGGATGTGACCCTGCGCAATTCAGGGCTCTGGAGCTACTAGACGAGAGAGGTTTTCGGTTATGAGATCACAAACGACAACTACGTTTCCCGACGGTCGCGCGAATGAAAAAGGCGCGGCGCTGATCACAACTGTTCTTCTTTCGTTCCTGTTGTTGGCTGCCGGCGGCACCCTGATTATGGTCACGACCATGGCCGGCATAACAGCGCGCGATTCGACGGCGGAGATGCAAGCCTACTACGCGGCCGAAGCGGGCATTGCCAGGAACCTCGAAGTGTTACGAGGTAACCTGGATTCAAATCCGACAGGCACGCGCGCCTCCTTTCACAACGTCTTATGCACGCCGAGTCTGTGGACCAGCACAGCGGGCGCGGCGGTTAACGTAGCTACTGATGGGTCGTCCCAGTTTAAAACGGTTTCCATCTTCGATCCGGATAACAAAGTCTACTCGCCGCTCGACGGGGCTGATGCGTACAGCATCACAAAATGCGCCGATGCTACTTACAAACCAGACCGCCTGCGCGTTCGCGTTTTGGGAACCGGACCAAAGAACAGCCAGAAGAAAATGGAGATCGTGGTTAACCGCTACACTCTCAGTTACGACGTGAACGCCGTAGTTACGTTGCCGAACGGTTCGGGAAACCCGTTAACTTTCGCGCTCGGCGGCAGTAATGTGACGTCGACTTCCGGCGCGGACGCTTCCGGCACCGGAGCTTCACTGGCCGCATTCGCAATCGCTAACTCGGACTACAACACCACGAACAACGTTATCGACGGTTGCTTGCCGGACGGATCGAACTGCGGTGGCAGCGGCCCGAATGTGTACCCCACCGACCCCGCGGTGTTGACGAATTCGAACACGCCAAGCTTTTTGCAATCGGTTGATAGTGCCAGAGCATTTTTGGATGGCTCGGAAGGAATGAAGAACGCAGCCATTAATCAGGGACGATATTTCACGAACGGTACGGACGCCGCTAACAGTTCTGCCGGGCTCGGCGCTAATAATCCGGACGGCGTTTTGACGTTCGTCGATGGTGATCTCGTTCTCGGGCCGGGCAGTCCGACCGGGCAGGGAACTCTGATCGTTACCGGTAATCTCACGCTCAACGGCAACTTCAATTTCAACGGCGTGATCATGGTGTTGGGCACGGGCGCTGTTTATCGCAGCGGCGGCGGCCACGGCAACATTTACGGCGCGATGTATGTCGCGAAGTTTCCGCGCACCGGCGCGTCTACGGATGTGTTTCAGGCGCCGATCTTCGACACGTCCGGCGGCGGCACCTCGAATATCCAATACAGTTCCGACGCGGTCGACAAGGCGAAAGCAGTCGGTGGACACACGATCAAGGGCGTTCGCGAGTATTAGAGTTAAACGTATGTGCGAGCACTAGAGCTAAAGGTATGTGCGAGTACTAGAGCTAAAGGTATGTGCGAGTACTAGAACTAAAGGTCTGTGCGAGTACTGGAGCTAAAGGTATGTGTCCGAGGTTAACTCCGAAGGAGTTCGCTAATTCGAGCCCAGGGTTTTTACCCTGGGTAGCAAAAGAAAGGCGCGCGCGAACGCTGAAAGCGTTGGCCAACGCCTTCGGCGTTTTCACGCTCTCTTGATGGGCCTTCCCCAGGGTTGTCGCTGCGCTCCAACCACTGGGCTGGCATTAGTAAACGCCTTCGGCGTTTTGACGCTCTCTTGATGGGCCTTCCCAGGGTTGTCGCTGCGCTCCAACCACTGGGCTGGCATTAGTAAACGCCTTCGGCGTTTTCACGATCTCTTGATGGCCTTCCCCAGGGTTGTCGCTGCGCTCCAACCACTGGGCTGGCATTAGCAAACGCCTTCGGCGTTCTTGTCCTGGAAGTCTAGTAAACGCCTTCGCGTTCTTGTCCTGGAACTGCCCTGCCTTTAATTCTTTATTAGTACGGGAAGCCGGGGATAACACGGCAACCAAACATCGTCCGCTGTGGTAGCGGTGCCGCACGCCGCGACCGCAGTCCGGACGACAAAGCGCCCTGGTGATCTGCGGATTGCCAGGGCGCACTTTTATTGCTGTTTGGATTCGGGTTCGAACTCGTCGCTGCCGGCGACAACGCTCTCGGTGTGCGACAACTGCATCGTGAGCAGCGAAGGTTTGTAGTCGAAGGCCTTTGGTCCGCCGCGCGTGTTCTGCACGAACATCACGAGATAGTCCTGGTTCTCGCGAAACCGCACGACACTCCCGCGCTGGTTCATGATCACAAACAGCAGCGTCTCGCCACTCGCGGTGCGCATCTGGCCCACGAGCGAGCTTGCGCCACCATCAGTTCTCAACAGCGTTCCGGTCTTCGCGATCACGCTGCCGCGCCACGCGAGACCGTTGAAGCGATCTTCAAGCGTTCCCGGATCGATGCCCGCGACCGGCATGATCGACGAGGGCGCGAGTTGATGTTGCTGCAACTCGGCGACGAGCGCGCGATAGATCTTCATCATCACGCGCGGCGAAATACGATTCACGCCGAGACCGCTCAAGTGCGAGATCTTCAAATCGTCTGGCGCGAGATTCAGCGCCGCGATCAACTGTTGCCGCACTGACTCCGGCCCGCCGAGCGTCTCGCCTATGCGTTCGGCCATGAAGTTATTCGAGTAACACAAGAGCACCTTGAGAATGTCGACAAGACGGCTGGACTTCTGCGTCAGCAAGAGTTTCGCGCCGGGCGCAACCGGAGCGACATCGACGCCGCCCATTACCACGACGCTCGGCACGTTTTGCAAAGCAGCGACGTCGTTCAGCAGCGTGCGTTCGTAGTTCCACGCCTGCACGGCAGCCGCGGGCCGTCGCGTCGCATCGAGCGTGTCGTAAAACTGCTCGCCGGAGCGTTGGGCCGAGCCGCTGAAGTTCATCGTGAACCCGGGCGCGACGTAGAGATTCCCCGTGACTTGCTTGATGCCGAGCGCGTTCAACTCGCGCGCGATCAGCACCGCGTGTTCATAGTGAAACGAGGGATCGCGGCCGGAGATGTAGAGATTTCCGTTGACCGAGCCGGTGGCTTTGTCCAACTGGCCGTCGGTCCAAATGGCGGTCGCGAAGCGATGATCTGGACCGAGGGTTTTCAGGGCCATGAAGGCGGTGGCGAGTTTCATCGTCGAGGCCGGGTTAAACTGCTCGTTCTCGTTCTGCGCCGAAACGATCTGGCCGTCTAGCGTTTCGACGAGCACGCCCTGCACGCCGTACAGTGGACGTATCGTCTCAGCCGTGGGTGACGGTGAAGGCGAGGGCGAAGCTTGCGGCTCCTGAGCAACTGCGCTCAGGCAGACGGCGAGTAGCAGAGTCGCTAGCGCCAGTAGTTGTCTTAGTCGAATCGCCATCCCGAGTTCATTTATACCACGTCAGCAAACGGACAAGTTCGTTGACAAGCTTTTGGATGCGCTCATAGAATCGATTCGTTGACAAACTACAGTGCAACGCAATCAAGAACCCGTCACAGTTGAACGAGTGGTTGCTACTCACCGCGCGCGCCGTAAAGAGATTCGCAAACGGCTCGGTGAGTTCGAAGAGGTTTGGCGCAAAGGATCCGACGCGCGGCTCTGGGAAGAACTGGCCTACTGCATCTTCACCGCCGGCGCTTCGGCGCGCATGGGCCTCGATTCCGTCGACGCGGTGAGACCGTTGCTACTGGAAGGCGAAGCCGAAGCCATGACGGCGGCGCTCAAGCAAGCACGCGCGCATCGTTTCCCCGTCGCGCGGCCGCAGTATATCGTAATCACGCGCAACTATTTTCGGCAGCAATTCGGGATGGCGTTGCGCAAACGGCTGCGCAGTTTCCGCGATCCTTTCGCACGTCGTGATTGGCTGGCCCAGGAGAAACAGGTCAAGGGTCTGGGCTACAAAGAGTCCAGTCACTTCCTGCGCAACATCGGCGTGAAAGGCCACGCGATTCTTGATAAGCATGTGATGCGTTGTCTGTGCGAGGTTGGGGTTGTCGATTCAGCCAAGCCGCCGCAGACACGCAGGAAATACCTCGAAGTCGAACAGGAGCTGATTCGTTTTGCGAAAGAAATTCGCGTTGACTTTGATGAATTGGATTTAGTGCTGTGGTCGATGAAGACGGGCGAAATCCTGAAGTAGTAGGTGTGAATCATGCAGTGTAAAAACAACCGGTGTCTGCTCCGAACGGCGGCCTGCGGTCTGGCCGCTTTTGTGTTTTGTCTGTTCGTCGTCGCCGGTACTGCTCCGACGGCTCACGCTTCGTCTGACAAGAAGGCGTACAGCAAAGGCTATCGCGCCGTGCGCAAAGGCGAGTATGGAGAAGCGGAAAAGATCTTTCGCGACCTGCTCGACAAAGACGGGCGCGACAACGAAGCGCGCTGCGGCTTGAGTTTCGCCCAACTGAAGCAACGAAATCTTCAGGCTGCTTACGACAACGCTGCGCGTGTGATTATGCTCGATCCTTTGTCAGCGCGCGGTCACGCGTTGCTCGGCGCAGCGATCCTCGGCGCCGGTGAGTTTCGTTTGTCGGTGGAAGAGTTTCGCACTGCGCTCGCGCTCAATGAGAACGAAGCGCTCGCGGTCGCGGGACTCGCGATGGTCGACTTCTACGAGAACCGTTTGCCGCTCGCGTTGCCGGCGTTGCGCAAAGCCGTGAACATGGATCCGGAAGAACCGGATTACGTTTTCAGTCTCGGCCAGGCGGCGGCGCGTAGTGAGAAGTACAAAGAAGCCGCCGACGCTTACGAGCGCTTCCTGATGATCGCGCCGAAGACCGACAACGATCGCCGCGAGCGCATTCTCGGCCTGATCGAATTCCTGCGTTACCTCGGCCGTCAGGGCGCGCTTTACATTCCGAGCGGCGAAGTACGCACTTCGGTTTCTTTCGAAGCGACTGACAACCGGCCCATCCTGAAGGTACGCATCAACGGCGGCAAAGAGACGTTGAACTTCGTGCTCGACACAGGCTCGGGAATGTCGGTGATCTCCGAGGAGACTGCGAAGCGTTTGGGCATCAGGCCGGTGGCGCGCGGCGGCGTCGCGCGCGCAGTCGGCGGCGGCGGCAGGTTTGAGATCGTTTACGGCTACGTCAACTCGATCGAAATCGGCGAGGCGAAGGTCGAGAACGTTCCGGTCTACATTCGAAAGTTCTTCGATACGAACATTCCGGTCGATGGTTATCTCGGTCTGTCGGTGGTCTCGAAGTTTTTGGCTTCGATCGATTACGGCGCGCGCCGCATCTCTCTGGTCCGGCAAAATCAAACCGATGCGGTTGAGCCGTGGACGGTGGCGCGTCGTCCGGAAGGTATCCTGACGCTCGCGCCGATCGCGCCGAATAATGAAGGTACGTTCGAGGTGCCGTTACGCACGACGTCGAGCGGTTTTCTCAGTGGCGAAGTGACGCTCGAAGGTTTTGAGAAGACGATAAACTTCATCATCGACACGGCGGCGAGTATCACCGTGGTTTCCGAAAAGCTCTCGCAGGAAGAACAGCTCCTCGATCTGTTACAGCCGTCGAAGATGCGCGTGTTCGGCGCGGCGGGTGTGACGGAAGACGTGAAGCTTTTGCAGTTGCCGCGTTTGAGTCTGGGATTGACGAAGCTGGAAAAAATTAATGCCGCGGTGCTCGACATGGAACCCGTTAACGAAACCGCGGGCTTCACGCAGAGCGGCATTCTCGGCGGAAACTTCCTGCGCCACTTCCGCATCTATTTCGACTTCGCACGCGGCACGATGCGGCTGGAACCGCTGGGCCAGAAGCCAAACGCGGTCGAGACTATCAATCAGGAAGTAGTAACAACTCCATGAAGCAAGCCCTTTATCTCGAGACGTCCGTTATCGGCGCGTATCTCGACAACGGCGAACCGTTTCGCCGCGACTTGACGATCAGATGGTGGGAACACGAGATGCCCGACTATCGCACGGTAATCTCGCCTTTGGTGACGTCGGAACTCGCGCGCGTGCAGGAGCCGCATCGCACGTCTTACTTAAAACTGATTCGCGATCTCGAGCAGGTTGATCTGACGGAAGAAGCTGCGATACTCGCCGAAGGTTACATATCGCGCGGCATCTTTCATCGTAAGTACATCGCCGATGCGTTGCACGTAGCGATTGCATCGTTTCACAAGATCGATTATTTGGTAACGTGGAACTTCGGTCACCTGGCGAACGTGCGGCGCCAGGCGCGCATTAAGTTGTTCAATACCGCGGCCGGGTTTTACGTGCCGATGATCGTGACGCCGGAGTTTTTAGTTTCAGAAGCAACGGAGATAGTTAGTTAAGGAATGTATCGTCGCCCAAGATTTCTGGAAGTGCTGCACTCGATTCGTGAAGAGATGTCGCGCGAAGCTGACTACGACGTCGACTTGTTCACCGAGATGGTCCGGTCGGGTAATCAACCGTCTCATGGACCACAACGCGTGATCCGCGGCTTCCGCACCCGCGCGCCGCGGGCGGAGCAAACGAACGGCAAGTCGACGAAACATAGACAACGCAAGCGTAGCGCGCAATAATGCAGTCACCCGCGGTTTACTGATCACGTATGAATCCTACTTTCGAAACGATCGGTCTCGAGGTTTCAACAGAGAAGGCTTTCAATTACCTGGCCGAACGAGCAGGTGACCAGGGCGAGCCAACGCAACTCAGCCGGCGCGGCGCTGTGCTGCATGGCCGTTGTTGGAAACTGGGAGAAGGTCTCGAAGTCTGGACCGTGCTCTACGAGTCGAACACCGGCGAGTTGTTCTACGCCGACTGCCGTCCCGGTTTTCGCGCGCGCTACATTCAGACGATCGCGCCGTGGGCGTTGACGGAGTACGACGAAGAAGGCGAAGCGGTGATTCACGGTTACCGCGAAGGCACGGACTGCGAAGTGCTCTTTGAGTTGCAGAATTTGACTGAAGTTGCGCCAACCGGCTTCGGCGCGCACGAGTTGCACATCGGTCTATGTGGTCTCGCCTATCGCGCTCACGTGCGCAGCAGCAAAGCGAAGACGCGCTGGATGCCGCTCGAAAAAGCCGCGCCCGCGCGCGCCGCACACGAGAACGACTGGAGCCTCTGTGGCCGCGTCATCGCTTTCAAACCTTTGCGCAATCCGCTTTCGGGCGGCGAGCTGTTTTGGATTCACCTGGATCTCGAACGCATCAAGCTCGAAGTGCTGGTGAACCGGCGCGCGCTGCGCGGCGAGCTGGCGGTCGGCGCGAGTTTGGAAGCCGAGGTTTGGTTGCAGGGCCACGTGCTCGACGAACACGCTCTGCGTTCGCGTTACGAAGGCGTGGACCATGCTTACAGCCGCGCGAGTTTCTGGTCGTCACTCAGACGAAGGAATTAACGACCCTGACTTCCCCCCGAACTGGATGAAACGAGTTCTTGTCGCGGTTTTCGTAGTCCTCACACTGATCGTCGCCGCATATTTCTTCAATCAGTACTGGACGCATCGCTTTGACGCGCTCATCGCGCGCCAGGCGGCGATCTATCGCGTCGATCCCGATCTCGTCTGGAGCATTGTGTACGAAGAGACTTACTTCAGCCCGTGGAAGAACGGCGCTGCCGGCGAGATCGGCCTGATGCAGGTGATGCCGGCGGTCGGGCGCGAGTGGGCCGCCGAGACCGGCATGCGCGAGCTCGAACGGCAGATGGCGAGCGACCCGCAAACGTTGCTGCGCGATCCGGAACGCAACATTCAGATTGGTTGCTGGTATCTGGAAAAGATCTCCGAGCAGTTTCAGGATGTGCCTGATGCGGAGACGCGCATGGTCGCGGGTTACAATGCGGGACCGAGCCGCGCGGTTGAATGGAGTCGCGTTCCCGACGGCACGCCGCCGCAGAGTGGCGCGCAGTTCATCCAGCGCATCGACATTCCCTCGACGAAAGCGTACGTGATCTCAATCATGGAGCGTTATCGCCAGGTAAAGAACGCGAAGAGATGACGACGATCTATTCGGCGCGTTGGGTGCTGCCCGTTTCGTCGGCGCCGATCGAGCACGGCGCGGTGGCGATCGATGGGCCATTGATCGTCGGCGTTGGTCCTTTTGCTGAGATCACGTCGCGGTTTCCTGAAGCGCGCGTCGAGAGTTTTGGCGAGTCCGCAATCCTACCCGGTTTTGTAAACACACACACTCATCTCGAACTCACCGCGTTGCGCGGTTATCTCGAAAACGAAGAGAGTGATTTTTTTGCGTGGCTGCGCAAGCTGACGCTCGCGCGTCTCGAACGCATGACGCCGGAGGATATTCGCGACTCTGCAATGTGGGGGGCGTGTGAAGCAGTGCGGGCGGGAATTACGTGTGTGGGTGATGCGAGTGACTCGGCGGTGATGAGTATGCTTGCGTTGCGTGAGGTTGGATTGCGGGGCGTGGTGTTTCAGGAGTCGTTTGGACCAGATCCGCGATTGGTTGATGAAAACTTTGGGAAGTTGCAGGCGAAGGTTGCGGAGCTGCGCGAGATCGAGAGTGAGCTGGTGCGCGTTGGTGTTTCGCCGCACGCGCCGTACACGGTTTGCCGGCCGCAGTTGGAGTTGATTGCGGAGTTTGCGATTAGTGAACGGTTACCGCTGATGATGCACGCAGCGGAGTCGGCGGCGGAGGAGTTGTTCTTGCGCGAAGGTGTGGGGATTTTTGCGGAGGGGCTGGCGAAGCGTGGGATTGAGTGGACGCCGCCGCGCGTCTCGACGATTCAGTATTTAAAGCAGTGTGGAATTTTAGAGACGCAGCCGCTGCTGGCGCATTGCATTCGCGTTGATGATAGCGACATTGAAATCTTGCGTGAGACTGGGGCGAAGGTAGCGCACTGTCCGAAGTCGAATGCGAAGTTGGGACATGGGCGTGCGCCGTTTGCGAAGTTCCTCTCGAACGGAATCATCACCGGACTCGGAAGTGATTCGGTCGCGAGCAACAACACCTGCGATCTTCTCGAAGAAGCGCGCTTCGCGGTTTTATTGGCGCGAAACGCTAGCAGTTTTGAAAATCCCCTCCTTACGGCCTCACAAATGCTGGCCACGGCAACAATGGGCGGGGTTTTAGCGGAAGGTTACCAAGCCGATCTGGTCGTCGTGGGACTCGATGGTACGCATCAGTTGCCGGTTTACGATCCGACGACGACGCTGATCTTCGCCTCGTCCGGCCGTGATGTGCTGCTAACAATAATCGCCGGCCGCGAAGTGTATCGCGACCGGCGAGTTTTGACCGTTGATGAAGATCGGTTGAAGGTCCGAATCAACGAGATCGCACGGAAGTTGAGCTGAAGCAACTAAACTGACGCGGCGATCGCTTCGTCGAAGATCTCCAACGCAACGTCAACATTCTCTTTCGTCAGGATCAACGGCGGCGACCAGCGGATCGTGTTCGGCCCGGCGCCAAGAATGATCAAGCCACGCCCGTAGCACGCATACTCAATCCGATCGCGCAACTCCGGCGCCGGCTTCAGCGTCGTCTTGTTCTCAACAAACTCGACGCCCAGCATCATCCCAAACCCGCGCACGTCGCCGATGCACTCGTGCTTCTGCATCAACCGCTCGAGCCCCGCTTTCAAATAAGCGCCGACTTCCGCCGCGTTCTGGACCAACCCACCTTCCAGCAACTCGATCGTCTTCAACGCCGAGGCAATACAAACCGGATTTCCACCAAACGTCGACGCATGCGCGCCGGGCTTCCAATTCATCAACTCGGCACGCGCCACACACGCGCCGATCGGCAGACCCGATCCGATGCCCTTCGCGATCGTGATGATGTCGGGCTTCACGCCGTAATGCTCGGACGCGAACATCTTCCCGGTGCGGCCCATCCCCGACTGCACTTCATCGATAATCAACAGAATCCCGTGCTGGTCGCAGATGCGCCGCAGTCCCTGAAGAAAACCCCGCGGCGCCGGCACGTAACCGCCTTCGCCTTGCACTGCTTCGACGACAATCGCCGCCACCTCTTCCGGCGGCGTGGTCGTCTTGAACAGACGCTCCTCGATCCAGTTCAACGCGCCCTGACCCGCGCCGCCGTCGCCACAATCAGCCGCGTTGAACGGATTGCGAAACTCGTTCGGATAAGGCACGTGGACCACGTCGAGCGCCTGGCGCTTGAAACCTTTGCGCTGCGCTGCCTTCGATGAAGTCAGCGAAAGCGAACCCAGCGTGCGGCCGTGAAAACTGTTGAAGAACGCAATGAACTTCTCGCGGCCGGTCGCGTGCATCGCGAGCTTCAAAGCAGTCTCGACTGCTTCGGTGCCGCTGTTGGCGAAGTGCGTTCGCGTCGGCGACTGCACCGGCACGATCGCGTCGAGTTTTTCCGCGAGCTGCGGCATGTGGCGGTAGTAAAAATCGGTGCCGCACATGTGAATCAGTTCGGCCGCCTGCTGCTGAATCGCCTGGACCACTTCCGGATGACAGTGGCCGGTGGCACAAACAGCAACCCCCGCGTTGCAATCCAAAAACACGTTGCCGTCTACGTCTTCGATCCAAACGCCGCTGCCACGTTGGGCGACGAGTTTGTAGTCGGGACGCGGATAAGACGGCGTCACGAATTTCGCGTCTGCTTCTATGATCTTCTGCGCTTTGGGACCGGGCAGGGCGGTCTTGATTTCGGGTCTGCGTGGTGGTGCGATTACGCCCGTCGACATGTTCTTTTCTCCTTGTTCAAAACGATAGGGCCGGTCGAAAACCAACGGGTTTTCCGACGTTATATCGGTGCTGATTTGAAGACAGTGACGATTAGTCGGCGAAGAGATTCGCGCGCGACTCAAGTGGGCGATAATGCAATGGTTGGGGGTTACTCACGCGGCGATTCTAGCAGCCGCCGATTGCAACGGACAAGGCCGCGTTGCTAAAGTATGCCTTCAAATCCAAAGCCTGCCTGCGGGAGTTAAAAAGACATGAAGATCCGCTTGAAACACAGCCTGCTTACGTTTGCGTTCTTTGCCTTCGTGCTTTCGTTAGCGGCGCTTGCGCCGTTGCTGACGCGCGCCGACGACACGAAGAACACGAAGAGCAAAATCGCGTATCCCGAAACGAAGAAGGTCGATGTTGTCGACGATTACTTCGGCACCAAGGTGCCCGATCCGTATCGCTGGCTCGAGGACGAAACTTCGCCCGAGACGAAAGCCTGGGTCGACCAGCAGAACCAGCTCACCTTCAGCTATCTCGACAAGATTCCGTATCGCGAGAAACTCAAGGCGCGGTTGACCGAGCTCTACAACTATCCGCGCATCTCCGCGCCGTTTCGCCGTGGTGACACTTACTTCTTCACCAAGAACGACGGCCTGCAGAACCAGAGCGTCTTCTACATTCAGAAAGGCGTGAACGGTACGCCGGAAGTCTTTCTCGATCCGAACAAGTTCTCGACCGACGGCACGTCGGTGTTGAGCGCATTCTCGCTTTCGAAGGACGGCAAGTATCTCGCTTACGGCATCTCGCAGGGCGGTTCTGACTGGGTCACGTTGAGCGTGATGGAAGTCGCATCGCGCAACAAGCTCAGCGACGAGGTCAAGTGGATCAAGGCCGGCGGCGTTTCCTGGCAGGGCGACGGTTTTTACTACAGCCGTTATCCCGAGCCGGAAAAGGGCAGGGAACTGACGACGAAGAACGAGTTTCACACCGTCTACTTCCACAAGGTCGGCACGCCGCAATCCGAAGACGTGCTGATTTATGAAGACAAGGACCATCCGCAGCGTTTTCACAACGTCGACACCACCGAAGACGAACGCTTCGCCCTGCTGTCGATCTCGGAACGCGGCAAGGGCAAGAAAGGCAACTCCGTTTTTTATAAAGACCTTTCGAAGGACCAGTCGAAGTTTATGCCGATCGTCGGCGAGATCGGCGACGATACTTACAGCGTCATCGACAACGTCGGCGACAAATTGTTGGTGCGCACGAATCACAACGCGCCGAACGGACGCGTAGTGCTCGTCGATCCACAAAACCCTGACGAGAAGAATTGGAAAGACGTGCTGCCGGAAAGAACCGAGCCGTTGCAGAGCGTCGGCACCGGGGGCGGCAAACTCTTCGCTTCGTGGCGCAAGGACGTGGCGACGCGTGCTTACGTGTTCGCGCTCGACGGCAAGTTGGAAAACGAGATCGTGTTGCCGGGCCTCGGCTCAGCCGGCGGCTTTGGTGGCCTGAACGACGACAAGTATGTGTTCTACAGCTTCACGTCGTTCAACTTTCCGCCGACGATTTACAAGTACGACATCGCGACGAAAAAATCGTCGGTGTTTCGCACGGTGGAGATTCCCGGCTTTAAACCCGAGAACTACGAAACGAAGCAGGTTTTCTACAACAGCAAAGACGGCACGCGCGTGCCGCTGTTTCTCGTGTACAAGAAAGGCCTCAAGCTCGACGGCAATAACCCGACGCTGCTTTACGGCTACGGCGGTTTCAACGTCGTGACGTCGCCGTCGTTCAGTTCGCTGCGTCTGGCGCTGCTCGAGCAGGGCGTGGTCTACGCATCCGCGAATATGCGCGGGGGCGGTGAGTACGGCGAGAAGTGGCACGAAGCCGGCACGAAGCTGAAGAAACAGAACGTGTTCGACGACTTCATCGCTGCGGCCGAGTGGCTGATCGCGAACAAGTACACGTCGCCGAACAAACTCGCGATTCAGGGCGCTTCGAACGGCGGCCTGTTGGTCGGCGCCGTTTCGAATCAACGTCCGGAGCTGTTCCGCGCCGTGATCGAACAAGCGGGTGTGATGGACATGCTGCGCTTCCAGAAGTTCACGATCGGTTGGAACTGGATCGCGGACTACGGTTCGAGCGAAGCGAACGAAGCGGAGTTCAAAGCGCTGTATGCTTACTCGCCGATTCACAACGTGAAGCCCGGCACGAAGTATCCGGCGACGCTGATCACGACCGCCGATCACGACGACCGCGTTGTGCCCGCGCACAACTACAAATACGCGGCGGCGTTGCAGGCGGCGCAGGGCGGCGACAATCCGATCCTGATCCGCATCGACACCAACTCCGCGCACGGCGCGAGCAGCACGACCAAGTCGATCGAGCAGCAGCGCGATATTTTTGCGTTTCTGTTTGAGAACTTAGGCGTGGATTACAAGTAGATTAGAAGGCGACGCACTTGCCGTTGCCCATCTTATCGGTAAAGTCGGAAGGGATGAGCACTGACCATCCCTTCCGCTTCCAAATCGATCCGTCAGCGTATTCGATCCGGTTGATGACGACCTTACCGTCTTTGGGCTGACCGGTTTTGGCGTCCGCCTGGACCACCTTTATCGGGTTGTAAGGGCTCACCAGCTCAAACGTCTTGCTTTCCTTCGGCTTCGCTTTCATCGTGCAGACGTATTGCCGCAGATCGTAATTTACCGTCTCGCTCGAAGGCTGATACTCCCACACAATGCTCTTGATGACGCTGGTCCCGACGTTCTTCACTTCGAGGTGCAGCAGATACTGGTCCTGCCGGCGTTGGTTTCCCTGTTGCGCGGCCGCCTGAGTATTAGCCATATCCGCGCGGCGCTCATTCATGTCTCTTCGGTTTTTGAGCTCTTGCGGCTCGTTAGCGCGCTGCGCTGGTGTAATACCGACGGGTTCGTTCATCGTTGGCCCAGGATCGAGCGGGCTGTGAATGAGATCGTTATTGGCGCGGATCGTGTCCCACGTAAATTTCTGCACGACCATGTCGGCTTCTTCGCGCTGAATGACAACTGGTCCCTGTTGGACCTGGAAGAGTGTGACTAATGTGGCAAGGAGAATTAGTCTCATGGGTGCGACTATCTGACGTTTAGCGACTGACTGTCAAGGTTTCCTGAACTTCCTGATCGGGTGCGCCTCGGTGTTGAAGATGACGTTGCGGAAGTCGAGAGTGTCGGGTGGCGCGAAGAGCAGGTAGAAGTATTTGAAAGTCTCGGCGAAGAGAAAGCTCTGCATCGAGTCGGTTTTCTCTTTTGTCACGACGCTCTTGAGCGCGGCGTAAGCGTCGTCAGTGCGGCAGTACTGCACGAAGTCGCGCCACATCTGCTCACCTTGAGACAGGTACGACTCGTCGCCGGTGAGTTTATAGAGATAGTAGGTTGACTCGATAATCTCCGGTCGCAACGGGTAGCCTGGAGATGTGATCTTGCGCGCGCGATAGTCAAACTCTTCCGGCTCGATCCCGGCCTCTTTCCACATCGAGAAAGACGACTCCTGCAAACGCCGCGCGCGTGTCACATCACTTGACAACGCGAGCACCGCGGGAAAGAAAGCATCGAGCGCGCCGTACGTTGTCGCGCGTCGCGCGCCGGTGTTCATGTCGGCGTGGCCGTACCACGCGCCGTCTGCGAGATATTTATTGATCGCGACGATGCTTTCGTCCCACATGCGTTTGCAATCGCGATCGCCAAACAGCAACCAGCACTTCAACAGGTATTCGTAGTAACTATCGATCGCGCCGCTGATGTGACTGTCGGTGTTGGCCCAGTCGCCCGTCTCGACGTTGATCCACTCGCCGACGAGACCGATCTGCGAGCGGCGTTTGAAAGTCTCGACGAGCGCGCGTTTTGCTTTGTCGTAGTAAACGGGTTTGCCGGTGAGTTTGCTGAGCGTGCCGAACTCGATCAGCAGCGTTCCGGTTTCGGCGGGGTTGCTCTTCGCGTCGCGCGTCTTGCCGGTTTTGAGATTGACATAACGATACGGCATGCCGGTGGGGGAGTTGAAGACCGGGAGCAGTCTGTTGCCGAGATCTTCGGCGAGACGCAGGAAACGCTTGTCGCCGGTGAGTTGATAATTCGTGAGCAGCGCGCCGAGCAGTCTGATCGTGATCTCGAAGTTTTGCACTTCGATGTCTTTGTCGAACGAGAGATTGGCGAGAATGTACTGCTTCGTTTTTGCCGCTTCGACATTCAGGCCCATGAGATGCATCGTGTCGAGCGCGTCGACGGGCGTCATCAGGAGCGATTGGCCGTACCAATCGTGGTAAGTCTTCGAGAGCGGCTTTAGATCGTCGTGCCCCCAGGCGTATTTCTTGTAGCCGTTCCAGGCGTGGAGAAACTCGGCTTTGACTTCGGCAGCGAGTTGCTTGCGGTTTACTTCCTGCGCGAAGGTCGCGCTACTGAGAAGTAGTAGGACGAGTGGGATTAGACGGATTTTCTTTTCCATCTAACTCCATCTTTGGTGTCTTCGAGGATGATGCCGCGGTCGGCGAGCTCGCGACGAATCTCGTCGGCGCGGCCAAAGTCGCGACGCCGGCGCGCTTCCTGCCGCTCATCGATCAACGCCTGCACTTCGCTGTCGAGCATCTCGCGTTGCCCTTTGCCGAAGATGTTCAGCACGGTGTCGATGCGATCGATCGCTTCGAGCAACTCGCGCTGGTTGTCTGCTTTGACCTTTTTGCGCGCGAGCGCCGTGTTTACTTCACGCGAGAGATTATGGACCGCCGCGAGCGCGACGGACGTGTTGAAGTCGTCGTCCATCCCTTCTTCAAAATCACGCAGCGCCCGCTGCGCCGCTTCATGCAGCTCGTCGTTAGATCCCGGCTCTGTTTTCGCTTCGCTCAAGCGCGCGCGAAAGTCACGCAGACTCGCCACGGTCTTCTCCGCGCCCGCGAGCGCGTCAAACGTGAAATTGAGCTGCTTGTTATACGGTACGCTCAACAGGAAATAACGAATCGCCGCCGGCGAGAACCCCTTCGCTGCAATGTCGCGATACGTGTAGTAATTGCCCTTCGACTTCGACATCGTTTCGCCTTCGACCTTCAGATGTTCGAAGTGAATCCAGTAACGCACGAACTGTTTTCCAGTCGCGCCTTCGCTTTGCGCGATCTCGTTTTCGTGATGCGGAAAAACGAGATCGATGCCGCCCGCGTGAATGTCGAAACTCTCGCCAAGATACTTCATCGACATCGCGGAGCACTCGATGTGCCAGCCCGGACGGCCGCGACCAATCTCCGCGTCCCAGGCCGGCTCTGTCTCGCTCGTCGGTTCTTTCCACAACGCGAAGTCACGCGCGTCTTCCTTCTCATACTTGTCAGTGTCGACGCGTTCGCTCGCGCCCGCGATGTTGCCGGCGAAATTGATCTTCGAGAGTTTGCCGTATTCGGGAAACGAAGCGATGCGGTAGTAGATCGATCCCTCGGACTTATAGGCGTGACCCGTCGCCAGGAGTTTGTCGATCAGCGTGACCATCTCGGGAATGTGACGTGTCGCGCGCGGCACGACCTCGGGCCGTTCCAGGCCGAGCGCTTCGGAGTCTTCCCACAGCGCCTCGATGTATTTGGCCGTGTACTCATCGATCGACAGGCCCGCTTCCTGCGACTTCGCGATGATGCGGTCTTCGACGTCCGTGATGTTCATCACATGCGTGACTTTGTAGCCTTTGAACTTCAGGTAGCGGCGGACGATGTCGGCGGCGACGGCGCTGCGAAAGTTACCGATGTGGCCGTACTCCCAAACTGTTGGACCACAGTAGTACATCCGCACCTCGCCTTCGTTGAGCGGACGGAATTCTTCGACCTTGCCGGAGAGAGTGTTGCGAAACCTAAGCATGCGAACAATACTAGCTCAAAAATGTTTCCAGCCGCCGGGATTTAGCTCCCAGATGCGCGAGCCTTCCGAGATCTTTACGCCGTCGCCTTCTTTTCGTACCTCGCCGATGCGGGTCAATCCGACTGCATCGACGCGGCGCGGCAGACGCGCCACATCATCCGGCTTCACCGTAAACAACAGTTCAAAATCCTCGCCGCCGTGTAGCGCGAGTTGCAACGGATCGAGCGCGCGCCGCCCGCAAAGCTCCACCACCTGGTGATCGATCGGCAACAACGATGACTCGATCAACGCGCCGACACTACTCTCGCGACAGAGATGATTAAGATCGGACGACAGCCCGTCGCTGATGTCGATCATTGACGTCGCGAGACGTTCTTCGCCAAGCACCATGCCCCAACCGGTGCGCGGGTCCGGCCGCAGTTGCCGAAGTAACACGTGATCGATCTTTTGCGAATCCTCGTCAGCGAGTTGCTGTTCAGCAAGATGCGCGCCCCGTTCGATCAAACGCAAACCGGCCGCGGCGCCGCCGAGCGAGCCCGTCACGAAGATCTGATCTCCCGCTTGCGCGCCAGCGCGTTTCACCGCCCCGCCGACGCTACACTCGCCGATAACGATCGAGTCGATCACGATCTTGTCCGGACTGCGCGAAGTGTCGCCGCCGATCAACTTCACGTCGTAACAATTCGCGAGCCTCGTCAGTCCCTCATAAAACTGATCGACAAACTCGGTTTCCCAAACGTCTTCCGGCACGCCGATCGAGATCAACGACCAGCGCGGACGTGCGCCCATCGCCGCGATATCCGAAAGCGAAACAGCGAGTGCTTTGTGGCCCAACAGCGCGGGCGGCGCGGTCGTACGGCGGAAGTCGATGTCTTCGATCAAGAGATCGGCGGTGATGACCGTCTCTTTACCGGCGGCGGTTTGAAACACGGCGGCATCGTCGCCGATGGCTGTGCTGAAGCGGCGGCGCAGGGAGTCGATGAATTCGAATTCGCTTCGCGCCATCGTTAGAGGTTGCGACGAAGCGAATCGAGCCCTGCTTCTATAGTTTCGATCGGAGTGGAAAAAGAGAAACGCAGATGGCCTTCGCCGTCTGGTCCAAAAACGATTCCGGGAACGGTCGCGACTTGTGCGCGGTTCAGCAGGATGTCTGCTGCTTCACGGCTGTCGGGATGGATCAAACGCGCGTCGGGAAAGGCGTAGAACGCGCCGGCCGGTGAAGCGCAGGTAAGTCCAATCTCGTTGAGACCTGAAAGAAGCAGATCTCGTCGTTTGCGATACTCGTTGCGCGCCTGGTCCAACAATGTCGGATCGAGGTTCATCGCTGCGAGACCGGCCCATTGCGTCGGCGTCGACACGCCGTTCGATGAATACAGCGTCGCTTTTTTCAAGCCCGTCATCCACGGTTCAGTCGCGACTGCGTAACCGAGACGCCAACCCGTCATCGCGTACGACTTCGAAAATGTGAAACAACTGATCGTTCGTTCGAACATGCCGTCGAGCGCAGCGATCGAGTAGTGCTCGCCGTCGTAAACCAGATCTTCGTAAGCTTCGTCTGCGATCACTACGAGATCCCGTTCCTGTGCGAACGCGGCCACAGCTTTTGCTTCATCGAGTGTGAGCACGACGCCGTTCGGGTTCTGTGGTGTGTTGTAGTAGATCGCCTTCGTGCGCTCGGTAGCGTAACGAGCGAGCGTTTGTTCGAAACCTGCTTCGCGCGCTTCCTCTGTGGGCACGCGTACGTGGCGTCCCTGGCAATGCGCGATGAGATCTTTGATCGGCGTCCAGTAAGGAGAGAAGAGCAGTACCTCGTCGCCGGGATTTACGACCGATTGAAACGCGCCGAAGAGTGCTTGCATGCCGCCGTTCACGACGATCACGTCCTGCGCTTGCGCGGGAATGCGATTGCGCGTGCGCAGCTTTTCGGCGATCGCTTCGCGCAGTTCGGGAATGCCGGATGAAGGAGCGTAGCGCGTTTTGTTTTCGTGGAGTGCGCGCGTCATGGCTTCCTTGATCGCGTCGGGCGTCGGCATGAAAGGCTCGCCGCCTTCGAACTGGTAGACGGTCGCGCCCTGCTCGCGCAATTCCATGATGCGGTTGCGTAGTTTGACGATATCGGAAAAGCCGACTTCCGTGAGTCGCGAAGCCAGGCGTAGAACCGTTGGCGAGGTTGTCACTTTGTTGGAACGTTCCTTCTTGTTTGGTGGTTAGGGCCGAGGATTATAGCGTGCGCCGCCGAAGCGATCCAAGTTGAGACGATACTTTTAAGAAATGATTTTAAGTGAGACGCGCTAAGTGTAAGTATTGACACGCCAAACTTCGCGCGGGTAACATACGACCTCGACGCACGGCTGCTGGCAGACTTGCCGTAGACTTCCAACTTTCGCGACACCCGATACAAGAGCCAGCTCAGCAACTCAACTTGAGAATTTTGACCGCATGAGTCGTCCTGCTGTGGCTATACCTGAAAAACTATTCTTTAAGATTGGTGAGGTATGTGAGCTTGCCGGTGTGCAGGCGCACGTGCTGCGTTATTGGGAATCTGAGTTTCCGATGCTTGCGCCGCAGAAGAACCGCGCCGGGCAGCGTGTGTATCGCAAGCGCGACGTGGAGATGGCGCTGCGGATCAAGGAACTGCTTTACGAGGACCAGTACACGATTGCCGGGGCGAAGAAGCGGCTCACGAATGAGTTGCGTGGCGGTGGGAAGTTGAAGGTGAATGGCGATGAGGATGGTCAGGTAGTAAGTGAGCTGTCGTCTGCCGACACTGAAAGTTTTACACCAGCGCCGTCGAGTTTTTCGCCGGGCGTCGCGCCATTGGCTACGGAAGAGAGGCAGCGCTTGAAACAGTTCGCCGCGGAGTTGCGGGAGTTGTTGTCGCTACTCGAGCAGCACGAAACAAAGCGCGAGACGAAGTGAGCCACAGATGAACACAGATTCAACACGGATCGAACGTCAGGTGCGATGGTGTTAGAGAAAGCGCGACGGTGTTAGAGAAATAGCGACGGTATTAGAGAAGCGCGGCGTTTGACAATTTGTTATTTGCACGATAGTAACTCAGGGAGACGGGACGTGGCGCAGCCTGGTAGCGCGCACGCTTGGGGTGCGTGAGGTCGCTGGTTCGAATCCAGTCGTCCCGACCATTTCTTGATCCATCAAAACGGCTGCCGTCTGGCAGCCGTTTTTGTGTTATTGAGTGGTTAGCAGGTTTGAGGGAGCGTCGCCGATGAACCGACCAGACACCAATCACATCGCCGCTGATTTCGGTGTGCTGGGGTGGTTTTTGCTGATCGGATTGCTCTCGGGTTTATTGTTCGCGTTCCTCGTTAGCAGACCGTCGTGGCAGTCGTTCTTTTTCTTCAAAGGCGACAAGTTTCTGATCGCGCGGTATTCATACTGGTGTTCGTTGAGTCTCGCTCAGCTTTTGAGTCTAAGCGGAGCTTACGCGGTTTGCGTTGCCAGGCGTTTGCCGGTCGCACGAATTTCGCAATGGCGTCTGCTGCCGGCAGCTTTGATAATCGCGTTAGCTACTCCCGTCTTGTACTTACTGATACCAGTGATGAACGACTTGGAGTGGGATTTAATCGTGGCGCCGTTGGCTTTTCTGTTCCTACTCTCAGTTGCGCTCTGTGTTGTTTCCGGTAATTTGAAGTGGCTTCCGCTCGCTGTCGTTTGGACTTTATTCTTCACCGCGATTGGTGTCGGAATCATTTACGTGTGCGTCCGAATGGTTAAACCAGATGACTATTACACCTTCGTTCAATGGCCGGTGGTGTTTGCGATGATTGGTTTGTCGTTTGGCAGTTGGCTGATTTTGCGCCGACGTTGGAGTGTGAAGTGAAGACTTACCAGCGAACACTCTCGAACCTGGAGAAGTCGCGGCTGAAGCGGAGCGTTCCGTGGTTCGGTAAACGTAGGCGAGATAGACTCGCGGATATCGAACAAGGCTTGGTTGAGATCCATGAGTTTGACATCCATCGCGTGTGGGACATAAACGGCTGCCGCCCGCCGTGCTGCCCGTTCACGATCCTGTTTGAAACTACTGACCAGATGTTCGTTTTCGTCGAGAGTTGGGCACGAATCGAGCGGCAGGAAAGCTCCCACGGCGAGAGTAAATTGGTAATTGAATCCACTCCGACACTGAAGCGCCTTATCAAATGCACAGTCGAAGGTCTCAGGCCGATAAAGCACACTGAGGAGCTACGGGAGTTCAATGAGTTTTTCGAAATTACCGATGACGCTGAATGGCGGATCTTTAAGAAAGCTGAAATGCCCGACGAGGTTATCGCAACGCTTGAGGCTGCCTAACCTTCTTCCGCAGCAGCAATAGCACTCCGAAAGTGAAGAACAACGCGGTTACGACCGCATATGCAAAGCCCGGTTTGCCTCGTCCTGTCGACCTCAGGACAAACTCGTGAAGCGCGTTAACGACCCCGAGAATGATCAAACAACCGCCGGCAAGTTTGTTAACGTCCATACACTCCTCCCCTCAAGTAATACTTTAGACAAGCGGTCGTCAAAAAAGTTCCAAAGGCGATGATGAATGGTAGTATTCTTCGCCTTATCTCAAAACCTCAAGAGCTAAAGGAACAGTTATGAAAACCACTTCACGAAGCCTCGCTATAGCAGTTGCAGTCCTTTCATTCACCTTGCCGGCAATGGCCCAGGCGCAAAGAAGAATTGACGCGGCCGGAATTCTGAACAACATGCTCGGCGTGTATTCCCGCCTGACGTCTTACCAGGACGAAGGGATTCTAGTCACCACGAACGATGAGCCAACCGGCGGGACCATTGAAAAGATCCCGTTCAAAACGTTCTTCAAACGTCCCAACCTGTTTCGGTTTGAATGGACCGAGTTCGGAATCACAAAGTTAGGAAGGAAAAACGTTGTCTGGTCCAATGGCAAGGAGTCGTTTACCTATTGGGAGCCGGACAACTATGAGAAAGAGGAATCTCTGGACATGGCCGTTGCGGGCGCTACCGGAATCTCTCGCGGAACAGTTAATACCATTACGACGATGCTGTTGGGGGATGAGTATGGTGCTTTGCTTGTGACGCGGTTGGTGAAACCTTCGCTACTGGGAGAAGACGTGTTCGACGGCGTGCGTTGTTTCCATATCAAAGCAACCGAGGCTGAAGATTCGGTCGAATTGTGGATCGGTAAAAATGACTTTCTTTTGCGCAAGGTCAGACGAGAAACGAAAGAGAACGACGGAATTACGATCGAAGAAGAGATTAGAAGAAACATTAAGGCAGATCAGCCAGTTCCCGAGGTTGTATTCAACTATCAGCCGCCTATCCCGCTGACGACTCGAAAAGACACTGACGTTGACGTCAGTAAGTTGCTCAATCCCGGACCGCCGGTCTGGACTGAGTTCGAATCAAAGGAAGGACGTTTTAGCATTCTGTTACCGGAGAAACCGACCTCACAAGCGTCCACCGTTGAAGTGTCGCAGGGACGCTTCGAGCAACGCGCCTTTATCGCATCACATCTCCCGCTCGTGTGTACGATCACCTACACGGATTTTCCCAAAGAGGCATTGGTGGCCAACGACGTCGATGGTTTGTTCGATGGCGTAAGGGACGAAGTTATCAAGGGGGTTGGGGGTAAATTGGCAAGCGAAAACAAGCTGGTGCTGGACGGTAACGCAGGACGGGAAATCAAAGTGCATATGTTTCGTGGGGATCTTCGTCTGCGGCTGTACCTTGTTGGCGATCGGCTTTATGTGTTGTCGTTGCTCAACGTGGAGAAGGTTTTCTCGTCCGATGAAGAACCTAATAAATTTTTCTCCTCCTTCAAATTGCATTCTACGGTCAAGACGATTGCGGCCCGCCAACGGCCTTCACTCGACCTAAAACGCCTAAAGTAAAAACCAATCAGAGATGAACGGAGCCGCGCAAATGCGAATAACATCGCCAGCGCGCCTCATATGCTTGAACTGATCTTCCTCTTCATCGTCATACCGCGACGTATGAGCCGGTTGGCTCGGGAGCGCAACCGGAGTGCGCTGAAGTGGAGTTTGGCCACGATGGGCGTCTGGGTGGGCGTAGAGTTCGTTGTTAGCTTCCTGCTGGTTATCTTGATCTTTTTCTCTTCAGCCGCGTTTGGTGTGCCGGAAAACCCGGAGACTGTGTCAGAGTTGGCGTATATACCGGCGCTGATCTCTGCTCTCGTGGGCGCCGAGTTCATGATCCGGCGGCTGCGCGCGCTACCGCCCGCGTCGCGCATGCTTGATTATCGTGAAGACGTTGAGATGTTAGAGCGACAAGAACCCCGCATACTCACAGAGAACGTTATGTCTAACAAGCAGGTTGCGATGTCGAACAAGCAGGTTGTGGCGCCAGATAACACGGCGGTGCGAACCGCTTTGTGGCGGGCGCTGCACGTAGAATTCGATGCGCCGCCGCACGTGTTTGAAGACACGGTCGGCGTGCTGTTGGCGGCGCCTGATGCTGGTTGGCGCAGTCGTCCGGACATGAGTCCGTTCACACGACCTTTTCGCGCGTCTATCGTGGCTCGCGCTCGTTTCGTCGAAGACCTTGTCGCAGAAGAAGCGGCGCGTGGCGTCGAGCAGTACGTGATCCTCGGAGCGGGGCTCGACACGTTTGCTCAGCGACGCCCGGATCTAACCTCTCAGTTGCGCGTGTTCGAGATCGATCAGCCCGGGCCACAGGAATGGAAGCACCAGCGTCTCATCGAGGTCGGCTTCGGTATTCCGTCGTTTCTGCGGCTGGTGCCTGTGGATTTCGAGGGCGGTGATGCATGGTGGGACCTGCTGGTCGCGTCAGGGTTCGACGCGACGCGGCCGGCAATTGTGGCGTCGACCGGTGTGAGCATGTATTTAACGCAGGACGCGATCATGGCGACGCTGCGCCAGGTCGCAGCGCTCGCGCCGGGCTCGACGCTTGTCATGTCGTTCATGCTGCCGATCGAAATGCTGGACGCCGAGATACGTCCCGGCGTCGAGCGAGCAGCGGAAGGCGCGCGAGCCAGCGGCACTCCTTTCATCAGCTTCTTCACGCCGGACGAAATGCTCGCACTAGCCCGCGCAGCCGGTTTTAAAGAAGTGAAGCACGTATCGGCGGCCATGCTTGCGGAGCGTTACTTCGCGCACAGGACAGATGGCCTACGTCCGCCCAACAATTCAGAAGAGTTATTGGTGGCAACTACATGAAGCGTACTTGGACCATCATCGGCGTCGCGAATGTGCGTAACAGCTTCAACTGGTACCAGTCGCTGTTGGGTGGGCCAGAGACGTCGCCCGCGCATGATTACTTCGGGCAAATCGTTGATGCGGATGGAACGGTGTTGCTGTGCCTGCATGAGTGGGGCGCGCACGAACATCCTTCTTTAACGAGTCCCGATCACGCCACGCGGGCAACGGGCTCTTGTTGTTTTTCCGCGTCGACGATTTCGATGCCGCTTTGCAAAGAGCACGCGCGCTGGTCCCGCACTTCGAAGAAGAGCCGAACCTAAACCCCGCCACGAAGACTATGGAGTTCTCACTCCGCGATCCGGACGGCTACTACGTCACGATTAGCGCGCTTAATCCCCCGTAGCAGATCGTCACGGGCTCACTTGTTGTCGAAGAAGTTTCCTGCTTCGCTGTTCTTGAGCGTGTCGGCATCTTTCAAGTCAGCAATGACGATTGGTGAGGTAAGAGTTTTGTGCACGGGACACTTGTGCGCGATCTCCTGTAGACGCGCGCGCTGTGCTTCGGTGAGTGGACCAGTGAGACTTACCGCGCGCTCGATGCGATGCACGTAACCATCGCCCAAAAGCTCACACTCCGCACAGTCCTTCACATGCACCCGGTTCTGCCGCAAACGCACCGTGACTTTCTCCAGCGGCCACTGCTTACGCCGCGCGTAAAGCGTCACCGTCATCGAGATGCAACTGCCGAGCGCCGCGAGTACCAGCGTGTAAGGATCGGGACCGGCGTCTTCACCGCCGGCGGCGATCGGCTCGTCGGTCGTTAGCACATGACCCGCGCCGTAACGCACTTCGTTGCGCAAGTTCGCTTGCGACGTAACGATCACTTCACTCATCGTTGTGCTCCGTTTCTGACTTTGCGCGTTTAAGCGAAAAACTCTACACTCGACCGCCGTTTGGCAAAACATCAAAAATCGAATACTAAGGCTCGCGCATGAAGATTCACGAATACCAGGGAAAAGAACTGTTACGAAAATTCGGCGTGCCGGTGCCGCGTGGCATTGTCGCACGCTCGCCCGAAGAGGCGTATCAGGCCGCGAAGGAACTCGGCGGCGATGTTGTGGTTGTCAAAGCGCAGATTCACGCCGGCGGCCGCGGCAAAGGCGGCGGCGTCAAACTCGCGCGCAGTGCCGAAGAAGCGCGTGAGATCGCGGCGCAGATGCTCGGCATGAAGCTCGTCACGCACCAAACGGGGCCCGAGGGCAGAGAAGTCCGCGTGTTGTTGATCGAAGAAGGTTTGCCGATCGATAAGGAGTTCTATCTCGGTGTTGTGTTGGATCGCACGACCGGGCGGCAGGTGTTCATGGCTTCGTCAGCGGGTGGCATGGACATCGAAGAGGTTGCGGCGCACACGCCGGAAAAAATTCTGAAAGAGACGATCGATCCGGCGGTTGGTTTTCAGGCGTTTCAGGCGCGCAAACTCGCGTTTGGACTCGGTCTGCCGGGAGCGCTCGTGAATCAGGCTGTGAAGTTTATGCAGTCGCTCTACACGGCTTACGAACAGATGGATGCTTCGTTGATGGAGATCAATCCGTTTCTGTTGACGAAAGACAACCGGTTGATCGCGCTCGATGCGAAGGTCAATTTCGACGACAACGCGCTGTTTCGTCACAAAGACTTTCTCGACCTGCGCGACCTCAACGAAGAAGAGCCGCTCGAGATCGAAGCGTCGAAGTTTGATCTCAACTACATCAAGCTCGACGGCAATATCGCGTGCATGGTGAACGGCGCGGGACTCGCGATGGCGACGATGGATATCATCAAGCTCGCGGGCGGTGAGCCGGCGAATTTTCTCGACGTCGGTGGCGGCGCGTCGCAGGAACGCGTCGAAGCTGCGTTTCGCATTCTGTTAGCGGACAAGAACGTGCGCGCGGTTTTGATCAATATCTTCGGCGGGATTGTGCGTTGTGACATGGTGGCGCGTGGTGTGGTCGAGGCGGCGCGAAACCTGGGCATTGATGTGCCCGTGGTCGTGCGGCTCGAAGGCACGAACGTCGAAGAGGGCCAGCGCGTGATTCGCGAGTCTGGTCTGAATTTCACTGTAGCCAACGGGATGAAAGACGCGGCGGAGAAAGTCGTCAGCCTCGCGGCATAATTCAAGGAGCAGCATTGGCAAGCATTTCATTTTGGGGTGGCGTGGGGACCGTCACCGGTTCGAAGTACCTGCTTGAAACCGACAAAGCACGCGTGCTTGTCGACTGCGGCATGTTCCAGGGCCTCAAGGAACTGCGCGAACGGAACTGGCAGGAGCCGCCGTTCGATACGCGTTCCGTGCAAGCCGTGCTCATCACGCACGCGCACATCGATCACACCGGCTACTTGCCGCGACTTGTTAAGCAGGGCTTTCATGGTCCAATTTACTGTTCGCGCGGCACCGCGGATTTGTTGAAGATCCTTTTGCCCGACGCGGGCAGGTTACAGGAAGAAGACGCCGATTATCGCAATCGTCACAACCTGACTGAACACAAACCCGCGCTGCCGCTCTACACGGAAGAGGACGCGTTTGCTTCGCTCGAGTTGATCCGTCCAGTCGCGAACGATGGCGACGGTATCGAAGTCGCGTCCGGCGTTCGCGCCAGTTTCAAAACAGCGGGCCACATACTCGGCTCTAGCATGGTGCTCGTCACGCTCGACGACGCGGGCGCTGACGGCAAGGGACGCCGCGTGCTCTTCTCTGGGGATCTTGGTCATTACGATCAACCGATCATTCGCGATCCGGTACCGCCGCCGGCGTGCGACTACCTCGTGGTTGAATCAACCTACGGCGATCGACTTCACGATCCGGAAGATCCGAAAGTCGCGCTCGCGAAGATCATCAACGACGCCGCGCAACGTAACGCGCCCGTGTTGATTCCCGCGTTCGCGGTCGGACGCACGCAGGAGATTGTTTACCTGATTCGCGAGCTCGAAGACGAGAAAGCGATTCCGGTGTTGCCGGTGAGTGTCGACTCGCCGATGGCGGCTGCTGCGACCAACGCGTATGCGAATCGCAAAGAGGAGCACGACGAGGAATACGCGACTGTGCTGAAGGGAAATCAGCACCCGCTGCGCACGCATTCAATGGTCACCGCTTCGTCGCGCGAAGAGTCGAAACGGCTGAACGGCCAGAAGGGTGCGCGCGTGATCATCAGCGCCTCGGGAATGATGACTGGCGGCCGGGTGTTGCATCACGCGTTGCGCCTCGTACCCGACCCGGAGGCGACGATAGTTTTCGTTGGTTACCAGGCGGCGGGCACGATTGGCCGTCGCATCCTCGACGGCGAACACGAAGTAAAGATCATGAAGCAGTGGGTGCCGGTGCGTTGCCGTGTCGCGAAGATCGGCGGCTTCTCCGCGCACGCGGATTGGAAAGAAGTTTTGCGCTGGCTGGAGGGCATGCAGGGCGCTCCGCGGCGCACCTTCCTGACCCACGGCGAACCCGACGCGGCAAACGCCATGGCCGCGCACATCAAAGAGCGCTTCGGCTGGAACGTGGAAGTCCCGCAATACGCCGAGCGCTTTGAGTTGGTGTAGGTTAAACTAATCGCGGAACATTGCGATGGGATCTTCAGCCTCAGATAAACTGCGGGAGTGGGTTCGCAACTGGCAGGTTGTTGGACCGCAGTTGGATCGCTTGCGGCGCGAAAGTATTCGCAAAGCTAACACTCAAGAATCCATCAGACAGTTTGATCTGGCCTTCAAAGCCGCCATCCGCAACACACCTCATCGGCAAACATCCGGACTCATTGAGTTCCAGCGTCTGCTGCGCAAGCTGCCACAAAAATGATCGATCTGATTACCGAGGCTCGCAAGTTTCAAGACCTCTGTCAGAGTATGAGTTGGAGGTTTTGCTTCATCGGCGGCTTGGCCGTGCAGCACTGGGGAGAGCCGCGCCTTACTCGCGATGTGGACGTTAGTATTCTCACCGGCTTTGGAGTTGAGGATGAGTTCACTTCCGCAATTCTGAAGGTTTACCGGCCAAGGTTCAGTGACGCTGCTCAGTTTGCACAACAACACCGTGTTTTATTGGTGCAAACGAGTTCTGGAGTCGATTTTGATATTTCTTTGGCTGCTTTGCCGTTCGAAGAAGAGATGATTCGCCGCAGTGTTTCGGCCGAGTACTTGCCCGGCGTAGAGTTACAGATCTGTTCGGCAGAGGATCTCATCGTCCTCAAGTCTTTCGCTAACCGCGTGCAAGACTGGCAAGACGTCAACTCTGTTGTGGAGCGGCAAGGTAAGCAAAACCTCGATTGGAACTACATCTTTGCGAGCGTGACACCGCTCGTGGAATTGAAAGACGAGCCACAGATCATCGAACGGTTGAAAAGTCTGCAATGAGGTTTGCGCCTCGTGTCCTTGAGTCGAGTTTTGGTGTCCGCAGAGACATTGCTATACTCACGCCTTTCGAAATAACCCGCTAATTTAAGGAGCTTTTCATTGAGCGTTCTGGTTGATAAGTCTACGCGTCTCATCGTGCAGGGGATTACGGGGAAAGAGGGGACGTTTCATACGAAACAGATGGTGGAGTATGGAACGAATGTCGTCGGGGGCGTGACGCCGGGTAAGGGCGGAACTACTCACGAGGGAATTCCGGTTTTCAATGCGGTCGCCGATGCGGTTAAGGAGGCCGGTGCGAATGCGTCGGTGATCTATGTGCCGCCTTCATTCGCCGCGGATGCGATCATGGAAGCCGCCGACGCGGGCATTCCCGTTGTCGTTTGCATCACCGAAGGCATCCCCACGCTCGACATGGTGAAGGTCAAGGAATACCTGCGCGACAAACCGACGCGTCTGATTGGTCCAAACTGCCCGGGGATCATCTCGCCCGGCAAGTGCAAGATCGGCATCATGCCCGGTCACATACATCGCGAGGGCAACATCGGCGTCGTCTCGCGTTCGGGAACGCTGACTTACGAAGCGGTGGGCCAACTGACCGCGCTCGGCCTGGGTCAATCGTCGGCGATCGGCATCGGCGGCGATCCGATTGTCGGCACGACGCACGTCGATGCGTTGCGCTTGTTCCAGGACGATCCGGAAACGACAGGCATCGTGATGATCGGCGAGATCGGTGGCAGCGCTGAAGAAGACGCGGCTGCGTTTGCCAAAGAACACGTGTCGAAACCCATCGTCGCGTTCATCGCGGGACAAACAGCGCCGCCGGGACGGCGCATGGGCCACGCCGGCGCGATCATCGCGGGCGGCAAAGGCACCGCAGCCGAGAAGATGAAAGCACTGAGCGACGCCGGCATTCACGTCGTCAAGTCACCCGCTGACATCGGCAAAGCCATGAAGGACGCACTCTAAACCACAGATAAACACAGATGACTAATTTAACTTTTGGGATAGTTAAGCCTGACGCAGTCAAAGCCGGACACACGGGCTCGATCATTCAACGCATCCTTGACAGCGGTTTCAAAATCCGCGGCTTGAAACTCATTCACATGACGCGCGCACAAGCCGAAGGCTTCTACGCCGTCCACCGCGAGCGCCCGTTCTTCAGCGGACTCACCGAATTCATGTCGAGTGGTCCATGCGTCGTGATGGCCCTCGAAAAAGAAGGCGCCGTCAAAGCGTGGCGCGACCTGATGGGCGCCACCGATCCCGACAAAGCCGACGCCGGCACACTCCGCAAAGACTTCGGCGGCTCAGTCGGTGAAAACGCCGTTCACGGTTCCGACTCAGACGAAAACGCAGCGATCGAGATCTCCTACTTCTTTAGTCGCCTCGAATTAGTCTGACGCGATCGAAATCGCAGATGAAGTATTGTCCGCAGTGCAATCGACAGTACACCGAGCCCTGGCTCACGTTCTGCTCGGATGACGGCACGATGCTGATCGAGGAGCTGTCGCCGCCCGTCGATCCCAACTGGAACCCAATCATCCGCGAGCCGAAAGTCGACACGCGTTCCGAACAGGAAACGCAGTGGCTGCCGCGAGAATCGCCGTTGCCCGGCGGCTGGGTCGCACCGGACGAACGCCCGCCGATGACGCCGGTATGGCAACCGCCGCCACCACCGCCGCTGCCGCGCAAACAACAGAGCCAGGGCCTGGCAGTGGGATCGATGATCACCGGCATACTCGGTTTGATCCTCGGTTGTTTCGGACCGCTACCGGGAATCGCTGCAATTATTCTCGGCTCGATGGCCCTCTCGCAGATCAAACGCTCGCCCGAGACGACCGGCGGCAAACCGCTCGCAATCATTGGCATCGTCACCGGCAGTTTGACCGTTGCTTTCTACGGCTTGCTAATCATCTGGATGATTCTGGCAGGCGCGCTTGGGAACCTTTGACACACCGATTACACTGAACACATGTCAATCATCTCCGACGTCATTGAATCGACAAAGGCCATCATCCAGGGCATGGGTGTGACACTCTCGTATATCCCCAAACGCAAGTGGACGGTCGAATATCCCGACGACCCTGTGACCCTGCAGCCACGCTATCGCGGGCAGCATTTGCTGCACGTTGACGAACTCGGCCGCGAAAAGTGCGTCGCGTGCTATTTGTGCGCCGCCGCCTGTCCTTCGGAGTGCATTTATATCGTGGCTGCCGACGATCCGCGTCCGCCCGCAGAGCGCACCGGAGTCGACGAACGTTACGCTGCCGTTTACAACATCGATTACGGGCGCTGCATTTTTTGCGGTTACTGCGTCGAGGCTTGTCCGAAAGACGCGATCACCCACGGCTACAATTTCGAGCTCTCGGTTTACAGTCGCGCGGATCTCCTCAAGACCAAAGACGATCTGCTGATCACCAAGCAATTACAGTCGAAGAACTACCGCGTCGCACTCTCGCATGAAGATGTGGATTCTGAATACAAAGAAGTCTGATCCACGTCCGGTTAATCCGCGGCATGTCTGTTCGTGACATTCACAAACGATGGGAGTTTGATCTCAAATCGAGTCCGGAGAGACTTTGGCCCTTCATCGCCGACACCAACCGCTTCAACCGCGACACCGGCGTTCCCGAAGTAGAGATCGATAAAGCGCAGAAACAGTTGCGCAACGCGCGCCGGAAGCTTCGGCTTTCGGTCTATGGCATGCCCATCGAATGGGAAGAACAACCGTTCGAATGGGTGCGGCCGAAGCGTTTCGGCATCGAGCGGGTTTACAGCAAGGGACCAATGGCGCGGCTGCGTGTGCTCGCGCAGTTAACACCCAACGACGAGGGCGGCACACACCTGATTTACGAAGTCTGGTCCACGCCGCGCAATCTGCCCGGCGCTTTCGCGATCGCGCTGCAACTCGGTTTGATCGTTGCGCGCCGCTTTCGCGACGCGATTCTGAAGTACGACGCTGCGGCGTCGAATGGCGGGAGTAATGAGATGACTGAACCTGACACGACGCGGTCGTCGTTTGATCTGGCGCGGCTCACGTCGTTGCGCGAAAAGCTTCTGGCCGATCTCGAACAAGCCGACATGCCGCGCGAGAAACGCGCGATCGGCGAGCGCCTCGTCGAGTTTATCGAACACGCCGACGATCTCGCGGCGACACGCATCCGGCCTTACAAACTCGCCGACGATTGGAACGAACGGCGTCGCGATGTGCTGGAGGTTTGTCTGCACGCGACGCGCGTAGGTCTGCTCGACTTTCAGTGGGACCTGCTTTGTCCGTTATGTCGTGGGCCACAGGAGTCGGGCAAGTCGTTGCGCGACATTCACACGGACGTTCACTGCGACGGTTGCAAGATCGACTTTCGCGTTAACTTCGATCGCTACGTCGAGCTGACGTTTCGCCCGAACCCGGCGGTGCGCCGCGTGGAGATTCGATCGTTTTGCGTGGGCAGTCCCGAATTGACGCCGCACGTTGTGGCCCAGCAACTCCTGCAAGCGGGTGAGCAGCGCGTGCTCGATTTGCCACTCGAATCCGGCACTTATCGGTTACGCGCTGTCGAACTACAGGGCGCGCAGGACGTCGTGGTTTCGGCCGACGGCGCGACGTCAGCGCAGATCAACCTCTCAACGAATGATTGGACGGGGGACACGTTGCGCGTAGCGGAGCGGTCGTCGTTCGACCTGCGCAATCAAACGGACGCCGAACAGCTTTTGATTCTCGAGCGCACGGCCTGGAACGATCAGGCGACGACCGCGGCGGAAGTCACGGCGTTGCAAATGTTCCGCGATCTGTTTGCGTCCGAAGCTTTGCGGCCCGGCGAACAGATCTCCGTCGGTACGTTGACGGTTTTATTCACCGACCTGCGCGACTCAACCAAGCTCTATCGCGAAATCGGCGACGCGACCGCGTTTGGCCGCGTGATGAACCACTTCGACGTGGTGCGAAAAGCGATCGCCGAGCACGACGGCGCTATCGTGAAGACGATCGGCGACGCGGTGATGGCTGTATTTCGTTGCGCCGCCGACGGTCTGACCGCCATGCTCGAAGCGCAACGAACGTTGGCCCAGCCAGGCGACGGCAGTACGCCGTTGCAGTTGAAAGCCGGTCTGCACACTGGTCCATGCATCGCAGTGACGCTGAACGAACGGCTCGATTACTTCGGCTCGACAGTAAATCTCGCGGCGCGTCTCGAAGCCCTCTCGTCCGGAAACGACGTGATAATCTCGCGGCCTGTTTTTGAAGACGCGCAGGTTCGCGAGCTGCTCGAATCCAAACAACTGGCAGCGACGGAATTCGACATGGCTTTGAAGGGTTTTGACGACGAGCGGTTCGCGTTATGGAGAGTCAGTAAAGCATGAGCGCCCTGCTGGCCGCACAGGAAGTTTTCAAAATTTATCAGATGGGCACGAACAGCGTGACTGCCCTCGACAACGTCTCGCTCGACATCAACGAGGGCGAGTTTGTCGCCATTCAAGGCACCTCCGGTTCCGGCAAGTCGACGCTGCTGAACATGCTCGGCGGACTCGATCACCCGACGAAAGGCGACGTGTATTTTGCGTCGAAGCCACTCGGGCCGTTCACGAAGAAAGAGATGGCGCGCTACCGGCGTTTTTCGGTCGGCATGATCTTTCAAAACTTCAATCTCATTCCGACGATGACGGCGCGCGAGAACGTTTCGCTAGCACTCGCTTTCGGTGGTTTACGTGGCCAGCAGCGGCGCGCGCGTTCGAGTGAGTTGCTGGCGCGCGTCGGCCTCGGCGATCGGCTCGAACATCGACCGTCGGAGTTGTCGGGCGGCGAACAACAGCGCGTCGCGATTGCCCGCGCGCTCGCGAACAATCCGAAGGTGTTGCTTGCCGACGAACCGACGGGAAACCTCGACTCGATTCGCGCGCACGAGTTGCTCGCGTTGCTGCGCGAGATGGTTAATAAAGACTCGTTAACGATCGTGATGGTCACGCACGATCAGGAGCTCGCCAACAGCTTCGCCGATCGCCTCGTTTTGATGAAGGATGGAAAGATCTCGAATGGAGGATCTTATGTCGCAGCCCGCTAACCAGATGACGCTTGAAGCGCTCCGTTCCGTGCCGCTCTTCGCTTCACTCGACGACGACGCAGCGCGGGACCTACGCAATCTGTTATCGGAAGAAGCCGTGCCGCAGAACACGCGTCTCTTCCGTCAGGGCGACACCGGCGATGCGATGTATCTGATTGAAAGCGGACGCGTGCGCATCAGTATTCGCGACGACGACAAACAGGAAGTGACGTTGGCAGAGTTGGCCCAGGGAGACTTCTTCGGCGAGATGTCGATCATCGATGGGCGGCAACGTTCCGCGGATGCGAAAGTCATTGAAGACTCGCGTTTGGCCGTGTTGTCACGCGAAGCGTTCTTGACGTTTGTGCGCAAGAAACCGGACGTGGCGCTCGAAATGTTGAGCGCGTTGACGGATAGGTTGCGGCGCACTGACGAGCTGCTTCGTTCGCGTGTGTCGCGCAATGTCAACGAAGAAGAGCAAGCGCGTTTGACGCTCGCGGATCGCGCGGCGGACATGATCGCGGAGTTTGGCGGCAGTTGGAAATTTATCGGTGTGTCGATCGGGCTGATTATCTTTTGGATCATTTTCAACTCTTACATTCTGGTGCGCGGCTTCGATCCCGCGCCGTATCAAATGTTGAATCTAGTGCTCGCGGTGATTGCCGGCATGCAGGCGCCGATTATCATGATGTCGCAGAACCGGCAGGGCGAAAAAGATCGGCTGCGCGCGGACCTTGATTACCAGGTGAACTTAAAAAACGAATTGTCGCTGGCGGAAGTGTTGCGGCGTTTGGACGTGCTCGAGAGTGAGCGATTGCCGAAACTGGTTGAGGAGATGAAAACCCAAACCAAATGATCAAAGCCATCTTCTTCGATTTCAACGGCGTCATTCTCGACGACGAGATAATTCAAATGAAGGCTTATCGTGAAGTGCTGCGCGGTCACGACATCGACCTCACCGAGGAGATGTATCTCGCGGGCCTCGGCATGGACGACCGCACGTTTCTACGCACGATCTTCGGCAAGGCAGGCAAGCCGTTGACGGACGAATTGCTTGGCTCGGTGATCGAAGCGAAGACTGCTGCGCACCGCGAGACGATCAAAGATGAACTGCCGTTCTTTCCGGGTGTGCTGACGTTTTTGAAAGCGACCGCGCGACATTTTCAGCTCGGTCTCGTGAGCATGGCGAACAAGGCTGAGGTCAATTACGTGTTTGAGCGGGCGCAGCTCGGCCCGCTGTTTTCTGTTGTCATCACTGCTGAAGACGCGACCGCCTGCAAACCCGCGCCTGATTGTTACGTGAGTGGGCTGACGAAGTTGAACGAGAAACGGCAAAGCGAACGGTTGTTGCCGCTGCTCGCGGCGGAGTGTTTGGCGATTGAAGATTCGCCGCCGGGAATTGAATCCGCGCGCGCCGCGGGAATGCGCACGCTCGCGGTGACGAACACTGTAGGCGAAAAGGAACTTCGCGCTGCGGGCGCGGACGTTGTTACGCAGAACCTGGCCGATTGGACACCGGATGCGGTTCACCTGGTTTGCGAGTCGCACTAATCATGAGCTTCTTCGATATCCTGCATCTTGCTTTGCGAAATCTGCGACAGGCAAAACTGCGCGCGGCGCTCACGATGATGGGCGTCATCGTCGGCGTGGCGGTGATCGTCACGATGATGTCGTTCGGGCTCGGTTTGCAGGGCAACATGCTCGCGCGTTTCAAAGCCCTCGACTTCTTCAACGAGATTCTTGTCTACGGCCGCGGGCTCAGCAGTCTCGCGGGACTCGATCGGCCCGCGCGCCGCGACGAAGACGGACGCCGCGATGCGCGCGACCGCGCCAACAAAGCGCCGACGCGCATTCTAGACGACGCCGGTATCAAAGAGATCTCCGCGATAGAAGGCGTCGCTTACGTCGAGCCTAGCGTGAACTTTCCGGTTTACGTGCGTGCGAACGGCAAGTTGCTGAGTCAGTTCGTGGGCGGCGCGAACATTCCGAACGCGGCGAGTCGTTTTCAACATTTCGCGGCAGGCAAGATGATCTCGTCGCCGACTGCGGATGAAGCGGTAGTGTCTGAACGTTTCCTGCGCGACTACGGTTATGCAAAACCCGCGGACGCCGTGGGCCAGACGATCGAGTTGTTAGGGCCTCGTTCAGAAAAGTCGTCTGACCAAACCTCTCAGAAGAAGAGTGACGAGGACGAAGAGAGTCCAAACTTTTTTGGCATTCCTTTAGACGACGGCGGCATCGACGAATCCGCGCCCGACGTTGAGACGCACATGTTTCGCATCGCGGGTGTGTTGAGCACCGAGATCAAGGAAGGCGTGGGCCAGGGAGGCATGCGCGGCCTGATGCCGAGCGCCGGCATCTACATTCCGTTGAGCGTCGCGCACGATTGGACCACGCAGCATCGCACGCCGATGGGTCAGGTGGCGCTCGCGTTGGCGCGGCGCGGAGGAAATCTCGGCGAAGGTCAAAGCGAAGGTTACGACTCGGCAGTAGTGCGCGTGACGGATCCGGTGAAGTTAACGTCAGTGCGGCAGAAGATCGGTGATCTCGGTTTCGGGAGTTTCTCGATCGTCGACGAGATCGATCAGATTCGCACGGTGTTCCTGATCATCGACTCCGTGCTCGGACTGCTCGGCGGCATCTCGCTGTTGGTCGCGTCGTTTGGCATTGCCAACACGATGATCATGTCGATTCTCGAACGCACGCGCGAGATCGGCATCATGAAAGCGATCGGCGCCGAGGATCGTGAGATCAAGTTGATCTTCTTTGTGGAAGCGGCGGTGATTGGCGTCGTTGGCGGTGTGATCGGCGTGCTCGTCGCGTGGGGCATCGACGGCATCGCTAACCGTCTCGCCTATCGTTTCATCCTCAAACCGCAAGGCGCATCGTTCATCGACTTCTTCGATCTGCCGCTCTATCTATCCCTCGGCGCGATCGCCTTCGCCCTGCTCGTCTCGATCATCGCTGCCCTTTATCCCGCCTCCCGTGCGGCACGCATCGATCCCGTCCGCGCGTTGAGACACGATTAAGTATTATCCCGCCAGCGCGGTGCCGCAGCGATTACAAAAGCGCGCGGAAATGTCTTTCTGTGCGACGCCGCAGGCGGGACACGCGCGTCCGACTTTCAAGTTTGCGCCGCAGGAGGAACAGAAATCAGAGCCCGCAACGTTTGCTGCGCCGCACGTGCCGCAACGTCCCGGCATCGGCGGCACGTAGCCGCCCGCTTTGCGCGCGATGTGATCTTCGATTATCTTCCACGCGTCTTCTGTGAGTTTGTATTGCCAGTATGCGCCGAGCGCCGCCAGCGCGAGCAGCGGAGCGAAGACGATCGCGCCGACGGCAGCAACTGCGGCTTTGTCGAACCACTTCTGCATGCCGATCTCCACCCGCGTTCCGCTCGCTTCGGGTGTGACCTTGATCGTCAATGCCGAAGACAAGCCGGTCAGGTCGCGCAACGTGTTTGACTTGCGCGCCTGCACGATGCTGGTCGTAGAAACCTGGAACGTCTGCACTTCATATTCGCTGTCAAATAGATTTCGCAGCTCGGTTGTAAGTTGGGGAACGTCTATTTCGACATTTGGGTAATAGCGGCTGTCCATTAATCGCTTCCTTTCGCGTCAGGCTCGCACGGATTGTACTATGAGAACCCTTCTGATTCTTCTGCTTCAAGCTTTCCTCTTTACGTCTGTCGTTCTATCACAGGTTCCCACTGATAATCGCCCGCTCGACGGCTTTACTGCCGAACGCGCCGCGGCGGAGCGTCGTTGGGAAGAGCAGTTTCGCGCGCTGCCTTCGCCGGCTTCGGCGCGCGAACACTTGCGCCGGTTGACGCTCGAGCCGCACGTCGCCGGGACGAAGGAAGACTACGCGACGGCAGTCTACGTGCGCGATCAGTTGCGCAGTTATGGGCTCAATGCGGAGATTCGCGAGTACCAGGTTTGGATGAACTATCCCAACGCGCCGACGGTGCTCGAACTGATCACCAGCAACGAGTCAAGGACCGCGGCGCACCACCAGATCCTCAACACGCGCGAAGCGATCGTGCCGGGCGATCCGAGCTCTTCAAATCCGAAGATCACGCCGCTGTTCAACGGCTATAGCCCGAGCGGCGACGTGACGGCGCCGGTGGTCTATGCCAATTACGGGCTGCCGGGCGATTACGAGGACTTGCAGAAAGCGGGCGTCGACGTCAAAGGCAAGATCGTGATCGTGCGTTACGGCAACTCGTTTCGCGGCGTGAAGGCGAAGGTCGCGCAGGATCACGGCGCGGTCGGTTGCATCATCTACTCCGATCCGGCTGACGACGGTTACATGCAGGGCGACGTTTATCCGAAAGGACCGTGGCGTCCAGTCGCCTCGGGCCAACGCGGATCGGTGCAGTACTTGTTCGACTATCCGGGCGATCCGCTGACGCCCGGTCGTCCCGCCATCGAAGGCGTGCCGCGTTTGAAACCGGAAGAAGCGACTGACCTGACGCGCATTCCCGTGCAGCCGATCGCTTACGACGTGGCGCGCCAGATCATCGCGCCGTTGAAAGGACCAGTGCGGCCGCGTGGTTTTCAGGGCGGACTCCCGTTCGCTTATCACGCCGGCGGCACAGACGACGTGAAGGTCCGCATCAAGACGGACATGGACTACAAGCAGCGTCCGATCTGGGACGTGATTACGAGGGTTGACGGAACGGATCAGAAAGATCGCTGGGTGGTGCTCGGGAATCATCGCGATGCGTGGGTGTTTGGCGCGGTCGATCCGAACAGCGGCACGGCGGCGATGTTGGAAGTGGGTCGCGGCCTGGGCCAGTTGTTGAAATCCGGTTGGCAGCCGCGGCGCTCGATCGTGTTGTGCAGTTGGGACGCGGAAGAGTACGGGTTGATTGGTTCGACTGAGTGGGCCGAAGAGTTTGCCAACGAGTTGAAGCAGAAAGCCGTTGCTTATCTGAATCTCGATGCGGCGGTTTCTGGGCCACACTTCGGCGCGCAGAGCGTGCCGTCGTTGTGGAAGTTGCTGCGGGCGGTGACGCGTGACGTGAAAGATCCAAAGAGCGGTAAAAGCGTGTACGAGCAGTGGCAGGAGCGAACCAACGAGTTGCGCACTGAGGAAGAGCGGCACACAGAGGGCGAAGCGCGTATTGGACCACTCGGTTCCGGTTCGGATTACACGCCGTTTCTCCAGCACCTCGGGATTGCGTCGACCGACATGAGCTTCGGCGGCGATTACGGCGTCTATCACTCAGCTTACGATTCGTTTTACTGGATGGACCATTTCGGCGATCCGGGATTTCAGTATCACGTCGCCGCGGCGCAGATCTGGGGCACGCTGGCATTGCGTCTCGCTGATGCTGACGGGTTGTCGTTCGACTACACGGATTATGCGAATGAGATTCGCTCGTTCTTCCGTGAAGACGCGCGGCTTGCGGGCTGGCGTAATCTCGCGAATGCGTTTGATGAAAAGCCGATGAACGCGGCGATCGATGATTTTGCGCGAGAGGCGGAGCGGATCGAGAAGGCGCGTCAGGATGCGATCAGGTCGGGTGATCGCGCGAAGCTCGCGCGCATCAACGATGCGTTGATGAATGCGGAGCGGCAGTTTATCGACGAGCGCGGGTTGCGCGGGCGTGCGTGGTACAAGCACCAGATCTACGCGCCGGGAATTTACACCGGCTACGCGGCGCAGCCGTTAACGGATTTTCGCCAGGCGTTAGACGATCGTAACGGGCCGAACGCGAAGGAAGGTTTGGATAGGATCGTTGAAGCCCTGAAGCGGGCCACGGATACACTCAAAAACGGCCACTGATGAACACAGATCGTTATCGATCCGTTTTCAGTGGTTGCCCTTGGCCTTTTTCTTTTCCTTCTCGACTTCGGGTGGGAGTTTTGTCGCGGCTTCGAGGATTGATTTGGCGTCTTCGTTGAGTTGCTCGAAGCTGGCGATTTCGGCGTCGCCTTTGGCGTTCGCTTCCACCGGCTTGAGTTGTTCCATGATCGTGTTCACAGCCTGAGCGAGGCGGCGCAGTGATTTCGCGATCAGCGGATTGCGCTCGTCGCGCGCACTCACGTCGTCGATGTTGGTGATCGCTTCATCGAGGATCTGCGCGATGTCGGAAATCAACTCCGCGCGCGAACCCGTCGGCAGTTCACCCCAACGCTCCGCGTCCTTCTTCGCCTGCTTCGTATTCGCGGCCGTCGCCGTGCCGCCATTCAAAACGAGAATGCGTCGATCGGCGGCTTTGATAAAGATCTCAATGCGCTTGTCGAGCACCTGCGCTTCCTTCACCAGATCAACTTCCTGCGGCGTGAGATGATCGCGCGTTTGCGCAGTCGCAGGCGAGGCAAAAGACAACAGACCAAACAACAGGAGCAGAAGCAGGGGGCGGCTTATCATGGCTGATTATTCTCTGAAAGGTTGATTGCTCTTTGGAGTTTGGGGAGTTTGGGGAGTCGGGGTTTCTTTCGGTTTGTCGTCGGGCTTTTCGGGACTGCTCTTCTCGCGCACGACCGTGTGACCGTAGAACGAGTTGAGCGCTTCGGTGCGTCCGGCGCGCGCGAAGTCCTCGACCTTCTTAATCCAGACGGCAAACTCCAGCGGCGTGACGCGGCGCATCGCCGTCAAACGTGGACCATCAGAACGCAGCGCGAGCTCGAGCCGTTTATAAAGATCGCGCGTCTTGTTGCTGTCCTGTTTGAGCGAACTCAAATTCTCGAGCGCATCTTCGATCAGCGCGTTATACGTGCCGACTTCGTTCAATGCCGCTTCGTATTCCGTCTGCATCGTCAGTTGTTCGGCCTTCGTGAGATGTGCGCCGGCGAATTCGATACTCAGCTTGAGCCGCTCTTTGGCTTCTTTGGTCTGGTCCAACTGCTGGTGCTCTTCCTTGCTGATCAGCTTGAGCGGCGGTGGCGCTGTTAGCGGCGTCGGCGATGGTTGCGGAGTCTGCGCTCGCGCCGCGAATGGACACACAAACGCGAGCAGCAACAGAGTGGCCGGCAACAGCAGCGCGCGTGATAATTCCAGAGACATCGTCAGGGCTTTTTCTTCGCGCCCTCTCCTAATTGAATTTGCCGCCGCAGGCTCGGCAAGCGCAGTTTCACTTTCTCAATCTCGAGCTGATTCGTTTTGGCATCGGCGGCGGCCAGAAACTTTTCGTACGAAGCGAGTGCTTCCGGGTATTCTCCAAGATAATCGTGCGCGGTGGCAATGAAATAATGGGCCACGACGACATCCGGTTTCGCCGACACGAGCCATTCATACTCCGGCAACGCCTCATCGTAACGCTTCAGCTCGTACAACGCCGTCGCGAGGTTTGCATGCGCCGCATAGTTTTGCGCATCCGCGCGCACGACTTGCCGCAACAACGAGACCGCATCCGCGAAGCGGCGAGCTTGCACGAGCGCCGCTCCGTATCCGAGCAGATACTCCGAATCGGGTTTGATCTCCGCCGCCTGGCGATAATATTCGAGCGAGCGCGCTGGATTGTCTGTACGGTAGGAAGCGCCGAGACGAGAAAGCAACAAAGGGTTGCGCGGGTTCTTTTCGAGTAACGTTTCGAGCGCTTTGCGCGCGACGAGTGGGTCGTCGCTGTTTGCCGCTTGAATCTCTTCCGGCGTGCCGAGAACACCGCCGTTATTGGCGGGCTGCGCGACTTCGATCCCCGCTGCTTTTGCCGCCGCGGCAGCTTGTTCCGGTTTACCCGCTTTCTGATACGTGTCGGCAAGACGCGAGGCGATGCCTTTGTCGCCCGGCTTGAGCTTCGCTGCAGCGGTTAGATCGTCGATGGCCGCGTCGAATTGTTTCTCGTCGGTTAATAGATCTGCGCGTTCGACTAGTGCGGCGACGTTGTGCGCGTCGTCGGCGATGACGCGATCGAGAGTCGTCTTCGCGCCCGCTTTGTCGCCGTTTGCTTTTTGCGCGAGCGCGAGGACGATCCACGACGAAGCGGGCGCTTCCGGAATCGCGGTCGCGCGTTTCGCGAACTCGAGTGCTTCTTTCGGATCGTGCGCGCGCAGTCGAATGTCGGCGAGCATTCGCAGCGCGAGTCCGTCGTGCGCGTCGATGGCGAGAGCCTGGCGGAAGAGTTGCTCTGCTTCCGCGTCGCGCTGGCGGCGAATCAAGAGCGCGCCGAGCGTGGAGTAGGGAAGCGCCCAGTTCTTCTTTAAAGAGATCGCGGCATGAAACGCGGCTTCGGCTTCGTCGAGACGATTAAGCGAAACGAGTGCGTTGCCGCGTTGGAATTGTGCTTCGGGAAATTCCGGCCGGACCTTCAGCGCTTGTTCGTAGAACGAGAGCGCCTTCTCAAAGTCACCGTGCGCATGCGCGCTTTGTCCGCGTTCGAACAAACGCACGGGATCAGTCGCATCGTCGCCGAAAGCTTCTTCGGTTTGCGCGCGAACGGGCGCAGCACTACTCAACGCCAGCAGCAGAATGCAACTCGCCGCGAGGAGGAGTTTGTTCCAGAATGAAAGGCGCATCGAAACCAGTCCGGGGAGGTTCCGATACTAGCACTTTCACCGAATGACAAAAAGCCGGAAGGTGCACAAAAAGCATGTTTGCGTTGCCGTTCAAGCATGAGCTAACATGCGGTCACTCAATGCAAAATCTCCAGCACAGAGAAGAAGAGAGCGAGGCGTGTCTGACTCTCAAGGAGCAGCGGCTGCGCGAGATTTTTCGCAACCTCGGTTCGGTGATCGTCGCTTACTCCGGCGGCGTTGACAGCAGCTACGTCGCTTACATCGCCACCGCGGAACTAGGACCACGAGCAATCTGCATTACGGGACAGTCTGCGAGCCTGCCTTCGTTTCAACAAGCCGAGATCGATCGCGTCGTCAGCGAGTTTGGTTTTCATCACGAGACAATTCAGACGGAAGAACTGGAGAATCCGAACTACCGCGCGAACAACGCAGACCGTTGTTTCTTCTGCAAAGATGAGTTGTACGGCAAACTCGTGAGCGTAGCGGCGAGTCGCGGCATCGAGTGCATCGTTGATGGCTCAACTACTGACGACTTGGATGACTTTCGTCCCGGCCGTCGCGCGGCGACACAACATGCAGTGCGCAGTCCTTTGATCGAAGTCGGCATGAGTAAGAGCGAAGTGCGTGAGTTCAGCCGGCGCGCCGGCTTGCCTACGTGGGACAAGCCCGCGAGCCCGTGCCTCTCGTCGCGTATCGCTTACGGGACCACGGTGACGATCGAACGGTTGAGTAAAGTGGATCGTGGCGAAGAGATCTTGCGCGAGTTTGGGTTCAGAGAGTTTCGCGTGCGCCATCACGACACGCTTGTAAGACTGGAGATAGCGCCGGCGGAGTTGGACCGCGTGTTGAATAGAGAAGTGATCGAGCAACTGGCGGCGCGTTTTCGCGAACTGGGTTTTAAATATGTGACGCTGGACCTGCAGGGATTTCGCAGCGGGTCGATGAACGAGGTCTTGCCTAACTGAGAGGTCTTTATGGTCAGCATGTACAGCACAATCTACGTTGACGATATTCGCGAGATAAAAGAAGACAATCCCTTCGAGTCGATGATGTCGCGCTTCGATCGCGCGGCGCAGTTGTTGGACCTCGATCCCGATCTGTACGCCGTCTTGCGAGTTCCCAATCGCGAGCTGAAGGTCTACATCCCGACGCGCATGGACTCCGGGCGCATTCAGGTGTTCGAGGGCTATCGCGTGCAGCACAACTTTGCGCGTGGGCCGGCGAAGGGCGGCATCCGTTATGCGCCGGACGTCAATATCGATGAAGTGCGCGCCCTCGCGGCGTGGATGACGTGGAAGTGCGCAGTGGTCAACGTGCCGTTCGGTGGCGCCAAGGGCGGCATCATCTGCGATCCGCAACAGATGTCGGCGGGCGAGCTGGAGCGCATGACGCGGCGTTACGCGGCCGAGCTGCTCGACTTCATCGGACCGGAGAAGGACGTGCCGGCGCCGGACATGAACACCAACGAGCAGACCATGGCGTGGATCATGGACACCTATTCCATGCACGCGCGTCACACGGTCAACGCCGTGGTGACGGGAAAGCCGATCGATCTCGGCGGCTCAGCCGGCCGGCGCGAAGCGACCGGGCGCGGCATTCTCTTCGTCGTCAATGAGGCCATCAAGCGCTTCAAGATGACGCCGGCGGAGACGCGAGTCGTGGTACAGGGTTCGGGAAACGTCGGCGGCATCGGCGCGCGACTCATGCACGAGGCCGGCTACAAGGTTGTAGCGATATCGGACGTTCATGGCGGTATCTACAATGCGAACGGCATCGACATCCATGATGCGTTGCAGTACCTGGCGACCACTCGATCGTTTGAGGATTATCCGAATGTGGAGTTTGTGAACAACCAGGAACTGCTCGAGCTTCCCTGTGACGTGCTGGTCCCGGCCGCGACCGAGAACCAGATTACTTCGCAGAACGCCGACAAGCTGCAGTGCAAAGTGCTCGCTGAGGGCGCGAATGGACCGACAACTGCCGGAGCAGATGAAATACTTCACCAAAAAGGCATCTTCGTTGTGCCCGACATTTTGGCGAACGCGGGTGGCGTGACGGTGTCGTACTTCGAATGGGTTCAGGACCGCATGGGGTATTTCTGGCCGGAGGATGTGGTGAACGAAAGACTCTCGCACAAGATGGTTGCGAGCTTCAATGATCTGTGCCGTTATGCCGACTCACACTCGGTCGATACAAGGACCGCGGCCTACATGTTAGCGATAGACCGCGTGGCCTATGACACGCGTATGAGAGGCATCTATGCGTGACCGAAAAAACATAAACAGATGTGCGCTAAATAGTGAAAAAGGCTTGATTTCGGTTTTAAGGTAGAGTATGGTCACTCGGGATTTACGACTCGGACCAGCGTTAAGATTTCTCAATATTTGCGCGACAGGTTTGAGGGACGAAGTCATTGACAAGGGGTAGTTCATTCTCTATAAGAAATGAACCAAAGTCGAAGTCACTCGGGTATAGCGTAATTAGCAAGATGGAGTACTGCGAGAGCCGAAGTATTCTGTTTACATCGCAGTCCGAGCGTCGCCGCTGGGCCTAGTGGTCCAAGCGGTTCTGTAGTTTTGACAAGTGTAGTTGGGGCCTCCGCGGCGACAAGGTGTTTTCGTGCTTGTTCGGTACGGCGGCACTATTACATCGAATTCTTATTACTCATTTCGCAGGAGGAATGCGATGAGACTCGCAACTAGGGCGCTCTTAGCTGCGCTCGTATGTTTGGTGCTGTGTGCCGCAGTATCAGCACAGACAATCAGGTCGGAAAGAGACCCGCGTAATCAGTCTCCAGCAGTTGGCACCGGTGGTCCAGAAGGTGGACCAACGGGCCTTTTTACTATCTACGACGGTTCCACGCTGCGTCGCGGCGAGTTCACGTTCAGTATCGCTTACAGTAACTACGATCGTGATCCAGGCAATGTCGACATCGTCGATATTCCGTTGAGCTTCAACGTCGGCTTGAACGATCACATCGAAGTCTTCTTCAAGACCACGGGTTATCGCGGAATCAAAGTCAACAGTCCCGCGAACCTCTCCAGCTTTTATCTGCCGAACTCGCAGCTATTCTGCGGCGCTACGTTGTGCCGCCCCGCCGCGATCATTCTGGCGCCTTCTGGTCCGAACGTCGGCACGATCGCCGGCACGGCAGTCTTTCGCCCGTTGAATAATCAACCGTTCGTGCAGTTTCCGTTTACGGGCGGCTCCGCCGGTACGTTTGGACAGGGCAATGGTCAGGGACAGTTTGGCTTCCCGGGTTTCAACGCGCAGCTTGGACCACCAGTGGTCCAGCCGAACAGCGGCAACTTCGGTCCGGCTGATAACTTCCCGGGTATCGGTTCGCCGGTCGGCAGCATCCTGCCCGGCGTCGTCCTGGCGACGACCACGCTTCCGGCGACGGCTTTGAATCTGCCTATAACGGTGCCGCTGACGTTCACCGTCGCGCCGAGCTACTTGCCGGATGCGCCGTTTGTGAATCGCCTGTACGGTGAGAGCAATTTCAACAATCTCGTGTTCGGCGCGAAGATTCGTTTCACTGGTCCGAACAATCCGCTCGGTGTCGGTATCATCCCGTTCTATCGCTGGTGGCTCGATAAGGCCGATGATTTCTCCGGCTTCAACCAGATGCAGCGTGGCGCAGGTCCGGGTGGCGATATCGGTGACTTCGGTTTGATTGGTTTCGTCGATGGTCGTCTCGGCAAGCACGTGAATGTGTCGGCGAACGGCGGTTACATCCTGAACAGCAATCCGAAGGGCCTCGGTGGTGACTTCATCCTGTTGGATCGGCCCGATGAGTTTCTCGCGGGTATCGGTCTTGACTTCCCGCTCAACAAGCACATTCAGCCCATCGCTGAAGTTAGATCGACCACCTACGTTGGTGGCCACACGCCGAACGCCTTCAACAACAATCCGGTTGATGTGCTCGGTGGTGTCAAGATTTATCCGCGTCGCTGGTTTGGTATCGGCCTGGCTTATCGCCGCCACCTGAACCAGCAGGACATGGACCATTTCAATCCGGTCGATTTCAATATCCCGATTCAGCAGGTTACCAACGTCAACGTGATTGGCCGCGGTCTCGTGGTGGTTCCGGGAACAACTCGTCCGGTGACTTCGCAAGGCTTCCCGATTGGCTTCCAGCCGTCGGATGAGCCGAATGGCTTTATCGCGCAGTTCTGGGTAGGCAGACGCAACGCCAGAACTCCTCCGAAACCACCCAACCAGCCACCGACCGTCACGGCAGTGACCACGTCGATCAGCTCAATCGTGCGGCCGTGCCCGCCGGGAACGAGCTCCTCGACTTGTACGCCGAGTGGCAATGAAGTGACCTTGACCGCGAACGCGACCGACGTCGATAACGATCAGTTGCTCTACACCTGGTCCGTTACTGGTGGTCGTCTGACGGGTGAAGGCCGCTCGGTGACCTGGGATCTCAGTGGCGTGGCTAACGGCACTTACACGGCCACCGTGGAAGTGAACGACGGCAATCCGGGACACACAGCCAACGGTAATGCGACTGTTACGGTTGCTGACTGTTCCGACTGCGTGAAGCCGCCGCCGCCGTGTCCGACCGTTTCGGTGAGCTGCCCGAGCGACATCGATGCAGGTCAACCGATCACGTTCACCGCGAGCGTTGCGGGTGGTGATACCGCGGCAACTTACACTTACAACTGGTCAGTCTCGGCCGGCACCATCACCAGTGGTCAGGGAACTTCCTCAATCACTGTTGATACAACCGGAGCCGGAGGTCAGAGCGTGACTGCGACCGTCAGTATCGGCGGCGCGGATCCGAGCTGCACCGGCACGACAGCGTCTTGCACCACTGGTATCAAGCCGCCGCCGCGCCAACCGACGAGGTTCGACGAGTATGGCAACATCCGCTTCAACGATGAGAAGGCCAGACTCGACAACTACGCCATCCAGTTGCAGAACGACCCGACGTCCACCGCTACCATCATCGTGTACGGTAGCTGTGAAGGTGAGGCGCAACAGCGCGGTGACCGTGCTAAAGACTATCTCGTCAATACGCGCGGAATCGAAGCTGGACGCATCACGGTTGTCGATGGTGGCTGCCGCTCAGACCTGACGGTTCAACTCTGGATCGTTCCGTCTGGCGCGACTGCACCAGCACCTGACACGACCAACGCTATCTCGCCCTGTCCGCAATGCAGGAAACGACCTGCTCCGCGGCGGCGCCGAGGTGACGAGTAACAAGCAACTGGTCAGCTAAACGCTAACCAACAAACCAACGGGCGATGTTCTACAAAGGACATCGCCCGTTTCGTCTTGCAACTGCCTCTCAATTCTCGGGCATCCTATCTCGCGCCCCCAGCTTTTAGGACACAAAGCAACGAAACTGTAATAAACTAGGCGGCAGGTGAGCGACCCTGCTCCGGATGAACTAAAACCCTGGATGAGATAACGATGAGAATAGTTTTTGTGCGGCTCCCCCTCGTAATCGCTTTCTTAACACTTCTCTCTCTTAACGTTTCTCCAAACCTTGCTGTGGCGCGCGTCGATGGCGATGCGTCTGATCCGGCGGTTTATTCAAATGACTGGCGCACGACCGGCCCTCCGGGAGGCGACGTTCGCGGCCTGGTGGTCGATCCTTCGAATCCGGATCGTTTTTATTTCGGCACGCTCGACGGCCAGATCTACACGTCGTCTGACGGCGGCCATCAGTGGCAACTGCTCTACAACTTCGGCAAACCCAAACTCTTCGTCGATCACATCATCGTCGATCCGCGCAATCCGAAAGTTCTTTACGTCGGCGCGCACCGGCACAATCAGCCCGGCGGCTTTTTCAAATCCACCGACGGCGGTGTTAGCTGGAAAGAAAGCGACCAGTTGAAGAACGAGTCGGTGCATTCGCTCGCGCAGTCGGAATCGAATCCCAACACACTCATCGCCGGCACGTTCAATACTATCTTCCGTTCCGACGACGCGGGCGACACATGGAAGCAGTTGCCGACGACCAACGTCAACGGCTTGCTGCACGTCGAGTCGCTGGCTATCGATCCGCGCACGGCGAACACGATCTACGCCGGCACGTGGTACTTACCGTATAAATCAACGGACGGTGGTCAAACGTGGGCGTCGATCAAGAACGGCATCATCGACGACTCCGACATCTTCGCGATCGATATCGATCCGCGCGATCCAAACCACATCATCGCTTCCGCCTGCAGCGGCATTTACGAAACCAAGACCGCGGGTGATAGCTGGCGCAAAGTGCAGGGCATTCCTTCGCAGTCGCGCCGCACGCGCGCCATCATGCAGCATCCATCAGAGCCGGGCATCGTGTTCGCCGGAACCACGGAAGGCTTCTGGCGCTCCGACAAAGGCGGCGATGCCGATTCGTGGATGGTCACGACTTCGCGCCAACTCGAAATCAATTCGATCGCCGTGCATCCGTCTCGTCCCGACATGGTCTTCATCGGCACGAACAACTACGGCGTGATGGTCTCGAACGACGGCGGCAAAACGTTTACGCCGACCAATGGCGGCTTCAGCGGCCGCTTCGCGAATGCGATTCTCGCCGATCGCGAAACTCCAAATCGCATCTACGCGTCGACGATTAACACCGCGACCGGCGGCGGCTTCTTCTTCGTCAGCAACGACAACGGCGAGACGTGGAAACCGTCGATGCGCAGCATGCCTTCACGTTTGATCACCTACGCGATCGTGCAGGACGAGCGCGATGCAAACGTGCTGTATCTCGGCACCAACCTCGGCGTCTATCGCTCGACCGATCGCGGCACGTCGTGGGCGCCCGTGTGGGCCCCAAACACAACGGAGAAAAAGAAAGCGCCTGCGGCAGTGAAGCGAGGTACCAAGCCGACTGCTTCCGTTGCGCGGCGTCCGGCGCCGCGGACCGCTGCGCCGAAGATCGATCAGGACGCGATTCTGCAAATGCAGCAGGCGTTGAACGACGCCGGTTATCATCTCGGTGAACCGGACGGCAAACTTGGCCCATCGACAACGGCCGCGCTGAAGAAATTCCAAACCGATCGACATTTGCCGGTCACCGGCAAGCTCGACTCGATCACGCTTGCGGCACTCGGCATCGACTCCTCTAAAGGCGCCAGCGTCGAGGGAGCGAACGTGATTCTCGCTGATGCAGTGAACGCGCTCGTGCACACGTACGACGCCGAGAAGCAGCAGCCCGGTTATCTCGCGGCCACAAACACCGGTCTTTATCGCAGTTTCGATCCGAACAAAGGCTGGCAGAAACTCTCGTACGGCAACTTCGATCCGCGCACGACCTGCATCTCCACGAACCTGAAATCACCCGAAACGATCTGGGTGGGAACGCCGAACTCCGGCATTCTCGTTTCCCACGACAGCGGCAAGACGTGGCGCCAGGTAAACGGTGTTCCCAGTGATGTTCCGGTAAATACGATCGTGCAGGATCCGCAGCAGCCCGAAAACATCTACGTCGGTACGAAGCAGGCCTTATTCATGTCGCACGATGGCGGCCAGACGTGGAACCGGCGCGGTGGCAATCTTCCTTTCGGCGACTTCACCAGCATCCTCGTTAATCCGCGTAACGGCGACGAGATCTTTGCCGGCAACGCTTACCAGGTTAGCGAAGTTGGCGGCGGTGTTTTTCGCAGCACGAACGGCGGCAAGACGTGGGCGCGCATCGATCCGAAAGGACGGCGTTTGCCGAGCCAGCGCATCTGGGCGCTCGCGTTTGACGCGCACGATCAGAACGTGTTGTTTGTCGGTTCTCACTCGGCGGGTGTGTACGTTGTTCCGCGAACGGCGGACGCGCTCTCGTCAGCACAATAAAGTTACAACTTTTCCGGCACGGTCCTGCGCGTTGTTGCCTTGACATGCGCTCGCGCAGCCGTGTACAGTGCCGCCCTACCCGGAAAATCGGCGGCGGGTGTTTGTCGGACCAAGCGGGGTGACTAAACGGCAGGGCGGTAATCGAAACAAATTAGCTCGACATTTCAAATCCAAACGGCTCGCTTCCTCGCCAGCCTTCAACTCCCGACAACGCAAAGGTCAAACCTACTGTAAGCCGCTGTGCACTGTCTGCCAGTCAGCGAAAACCTGCGTTGATTGTGACAGCCAAGTGAGCGCGATAAGATCGTCACACGCGCTGATATTTACCGGGAACTACAGGAGTGTGCATGTCTAGTGAACAACCCAAGCTGAACAACAGCGAGGCCGACAACCAAACTAATTCCGGCAAAGCAGAGCCGCAGCCGCAACAAACGATGATGGCTTCACAAACCGCAGCAGCAAGACAACCAGACCCCGACGACGCAGACGATTCACGCGCGGGCGGCGACGTCGATTTCGGACAACTTCTCGATCAGTTCGAACAAGAGCAAGCGACTCTCGAAGAAGGCGAAGTCGTGCGCGGCACTGTCGTGGGCCTCAGCGAACGCGGCGTCGTGATCGATTTCGGTTACAAGTCCGAAGGCATCGTCAACCCGGCCGAGTTCACCGAGAACGGCCAACTGACCGTTAAAGCCGGCGACGAGGTCGAGGTGCTGGTCAAGAGCATGGAGACCGCCGATGGTCTGCCGGTGCTTTCGCGCGCCGATGCCGTGCGCATGAAAGCCTGGGACGATCTCGAGAAAGCCTATCGTGAGGGCTCCAGCGTCAAGGGCCGCGTGGTTGACCGCATCAAAGGCGGCTTGCGCGTCGACATCGACGGCATTCCCGCGTTCCTGCCCGGCTCGCAAGTCGACGTGCGCCCCGTGAGAAATCTCGACAGCCTCCGCAACCAGATAATCGAAGCGAAAGTCATCAAGCTGAACCGCAAGCGCTCCAACGTGGTGTTGTCGCGCAAGGCCGTGATCGAACAGGAAAACACGGGCCGCAAGGATCAAACGCTGCAGCAGATCGAAGAAGACATCGTGGTCGAGGGCCAGATCAAGAACCTGACGGACTACGGCGCATTCGTGGATCTCGGCGGCGTCGATGGTCTGTTGCACGTGACGGACATGTCGTGGGGCCGGCTCCAGAATCCGAACGAGTTGTTCAAAGTCGGCGACACGATTCAGGTCAAGGTGTTGAAGTTCGATCGTGAACGCGAGCGCGTGTCGCTCGGTTACAAACAACTGCTGCCGGATCCGTGGTCCAGCGTCGAAGAACGTTTCCCGGTGGGTACGCGTTTGAACGGCAAGGTCGCGAGCGTTGCCGATTACGGCGCGTTCGTCGAGCTCGAGCCGGGCGTGGAAGGTTTGGTCCACGTTTCCGAAATGAGCTGGTCCAAGCGCGTCAAGCACCCGAGCAAAGTCGTCAACCCCGGCGACGCGGTGGAAGTCGAAGTGTTGAGCGTCGATCCCAAGGCGCGCCGCATCAGCCTCGGCATGAAACAGGTGCAGGAGAACCCGTGGCAAACGCTGCACGAGCGTTATCAGGTCGGCACGCGCGTTCACGGACGCGTGCGCAACCTGACGGACTTCGGCGCTTTCATCGAGATCGAAGACGGTGTCGACGGTCTGGTCCATGTGTCGGACATTTCCTGGTCTCGCCGCATCAAGCATCCGAGCGAAGTGCTGAAGAAGGGACAGGAGATCGACGCGGTGATCACCAGCATCGACAGCGAGAACCGTCGCTTGTCGTTGTCAATCAAAGATCTCGAACCGAACGCCTGGGAGAAATTCACTAACGAGCACAAGCCCGGTGACGTCGTGCGCGGCAAGGTCGCGCGCTTCGCAAACTTCGGCGCGTTCATCGAGCTCGACGACAATCTCGAAGGTCTCTGCCACATTTCCGAGCTTTCCGAAGAGCGGGTGGCGCGGCCGGAAGATGTCGTCCAACTCGGACAGGAGCTGGATTTCAAAATCCTGCGCATCGATCCCGACACGAAGAAGATCGGACTTTCGGCGCGCGCCGTCGGCAAGGACGAACCGATCGTCGACACGAAGATCTATTCGTCGGAAGCGGGCGGTGGCATGGCGTCACTCGGTGAGTTGGCCGATTTTGGTCTCAAGGCTGAGTCCGGCGACGAGTAGTTCGAGCCCACTTACTAAACAATCTGCGCCTTCTACGGACAGTCTTGCCCGGCGCGTTCTTTTTCTGGTAGTGTACGGTCAACGTATCCTCGCTATTATCAAGACGTTAATTAAAAATTACTATCTGAATTATCGAGGTGATGCATGACTAAAGCAGAACTCGTCGAAGACGTTGCGCGGGCCGCTGAACTGACCAAGAAGGACGCCGAACGTTTAGTCGAAATCGTGTTTGAGAGCATCATCGAGACGTTGAACCAGGGCGAGAAGATCGAGTTGCGCGGCTTCGGCAGTTTTCGCGTGCGCGAGCGCGGCGCGCGCCGCGGGCGTAATCCGAAGACGGGCGATCCCGTCAGTATTCCCGCGAAGCGGGTGCCGTATTTCAAACCCGGCAAAGAACTGAAAGAGCTCATCAACGACGACAACGCCGCGGCCCAGGCTTCGCAGCCAAACACTTCACGCAGCCTCACGGACGAGAATCGCCAACCACCCATCCTGTAGTTTTCAAATAGAGGTAATCCGAGTTGGAGAGATTGTGGAGTCCCTGGCGTTCCAAGTACATCGCCGGGGGTGTGGATTCACAGAAAGACGAGTGTGTGTTCTGTCGCATCGCCGCCAATCCGGACGACGACGCGACGAACTTCGTGCTGCATCGCGGTGAACACGCGTTTGTCGTGCTCAATCTCTATCCGTACATCACGGGCCATCTGATGGTTGTGCCTTACCTGCACACGAGCGAGTTTGACACGGTCGCGAAAGAGATCACGGATGAGATGATGGATCTGGCGAAGCGTGGACAGGCTGCGTTGCGCGAGGTCTATTCACCTGCGGGATTCAATCTCGGCATGAATCTCGGCTCGGCGGCGGGCGCAGGTATCGCGGACCACCTGCACATTCACGTGCTGCCGCGTTGGACCGGCGACACCAATTTCATGACGACAGTGGGCGAGGCGCGCGTCATTCCGGAAGCGCTCGAAATCACTTACTCAAAACTGCGGCAGAAGTTTTAGCGGTTGCCGACTTTGCGCGGCAGGGCTTCGTCTTCGACTTCACCACCACGACTAATCGGAACTTCGGAAGGTTTGCTGTAACTGACGCCGCGCTCTTCGCTGTCGAGGTTTGCGGCGGGTAGTGGACCAGTCAGCGGCGGATTGAAACCCGGATAATCGATGCGCGCGTGATAGATCGCGGTGAGCGCGCTGATCATCGCTTCCCGAATCGTAGTCAACTCCTGCAACGTGATGTCGCATTCATCGAGCTGTCCGTCGCTGATGATCGCGTCGACGATCTTCACCACGATCGCGCGAATGTTTTCCAGATCGGGACGCGCGAGCGATCTCGCCGCCGCTTCACACGAATCAGCCAGCATCATGATCGCCGCTTCCTTGAACTGCGGCTTCGGTCCGGGATAACGAAAGTCAGCTTCGTCGACGGTATCGCCGGGTTTGGCCTGCGCCTGTGCTTTGCGCAGGAAGTAGTGCAGCGTCCGCGTGCCGTGATGTTGGGGAATGAAGTCGGCGATCTTGCGCGGCAGACCGATCTCCTTCGCGAGGCGCGCACCGTAGGTCACGTGGCTCGTAATGATCTTCGCGCTCTGATAAGGCCGCAGGCGATCGTGTGGATTGTCGCCTTGCTGGTTCTCGACGAAGTATTCGGGCGCCGCGAGTTTGCCGATATCGTGATACAAGGCGCCGATGCGCGCGAGCAGGGGATTCGCGCCGACCGCGCGGCACGCGTCTTCGGCGAGTTGGCCCACTGCGTGTGAGTGTTGGTTCGTCCCCGGCGCACGCAACGCAAGCTGGCCGAGCACGGGCAGGTCCGCATTTGAGAGCTCGAGCAACTTAACATCGGTCAGGATGCCGAAGAGCGATTCGTTGATCGGCAAACCGCCGGCCGTGAAAACAGCCGTGAGCAGTCCACCCGCCATACCGCAACCGAGCGCCATCAGGATCGTTTTGATCGTGAGTGGCTGGCCCGAGTAACCGATCAAAGCAACCGCCATCACGGCGTTCACGGCGCCAACCAGCAAGCCCGCAAGCGTCACCGACTGCCGTTCGCGGTAACGCCCGATGCCGTAGATCGCGGCCGCGCACGAGACGAGGGCAAACAACGCCTTCTGCATTCCGCCCGGCGCGAGCATGCCGGCGAAGATGGCGGTGATCACGCCCGTGAGAAAAGCGAGTTGCGTGTCGACCAGCATCGCGACGAGCAGTGAAGCAGCCGCGAAGGGAATCGCGAAATTCCAGAGCGCGGGATCGTTCAGCGGCGCCTGCATGCGCGTGGCGATGCTTTCGCCGAACGTGAATCCGATCTTCATCAACGCCGTCTGCACCAGGATCGCCGAGCCGACGAGCGCAAACGCTTTCTGTTTACTAATGCTCAGCGCGCTGCTGCGACGGTGTTCCGCAAACTTCCACGCCGCCCAGTAGACGGCGATTACAACCACAAACAACCCGAGTAAGTTGGGCCAACGCAAACCCTCGCGGCCCGTGCTTCTGATGGCGTCGATCTGCGACAACATCGCCGGCGTGATCGTATCGCCGGCACGGCCGACGATCTGGTTCCGCTTCAACGTGATCGCGACCGGCTTCACGCGGTTCGCTTCGATCTCGCGCGACGACGCGGTTGCCGTTTCATCCAAGACTACGTTCGGGCGGATGAACGGCCTCAGCGCAGCCGTCAGCGCGGTTCTCTGAGCGGGCGTCCAACCAGGCAGGTTTTGAATTCTCGGCTCAAGGCTTTGGCGCGCGGCGGAAAGCGATACGAGTGGCGCGGGCACGAAGATGCGCGCGGCCGGATTGCGCGGATCGGTGACCACCATGTCCTGCTTGAGACGATCGACGTCTTTATCGTCATAGATATAACCGCTGGCGATCTCGCGAATGATTCCCGACAACCGGTCGAGATCTGCTTCAGTGAAATTGTTGTTCGGCGCGATCTGCTCGGTCAGGTCGTCCCACTCAGCGCGCAGGCTCTCCACCGACGTTTCCGCGCGGCTCGAATCGTAGTTGAAAAACACACGCGCTGATTCACGCGCTGCGTCTCTTTTCCGCTCCGTCTCGGCCTGATCGATCGCGGTGATATCCGCGGGCGCAACGATGTCGCGGCCGAGCACTTCACCTTCTTTGTATGTTTCGCTGAAGCCGGAAGAGTAGTTGGTTATGAGCAGCAGCGTGGTGAGCGTAACGAGCGTGACGCAGCCGAGCCAGAAACGTGTTCGTGGTTGCAAAACCAGGAGCGGACGTTTCGCATAGGCTAGTAGCCTATCGCGAGCCTGGCTGCCTGGACTTTTTAATCGTGGACGAAGTCCCATTACGCGATGCGCGACAAGGCGGCATTCAGATTACGCGCCAGCACGGCGCCCGCCTTTTCGAGTAGCACCTCAAGACTGTCGGGGTGGATTGCCGAAATGACTACGATCTCGCTGCTGTCGATCTGCTGCGCTTGCCGCACTGCGGTTTCCACTGCTTCCGGTTCGAGTAAGTCGGCTTTGTTCAGTGCGAGGATCGCAGGGATGTCGGCGAGTTTCAGTTCCGACAAAATACGTTTCACTGACTGGACCTGTTGCGTCCAGCGCGGGTTGGAAATATCGACCGCGTGAATGAGCAAACTGCTGTCGCTGATCTCTTCCAGCGTCGCGCGAAAAGCGGAAAGCAGATCGGGCGGCAACGCGCGGATAAAGCCGACCGTGTCGTTGATGATCACTTCCTGCTCGCGCGGCAGCCGCAAGCGGCGCGAAGTCGGATCGAGCGTGGCGAACATGCGCTGCTCGGCGTGCACCGCGCTTTTCGTCAGCGCGTTGAGCAACGTTGATTTGCCGGCGTTGGTGTAACCGACGATTGAGATCACGGGCAGGTGCTGGCGCGTGCGGCCTTTGCGTCGTTCCTGGCGGCGTTGCCGCTGCGCTTCGATCTCTTTCTCCAGGCGATTGATGCGATCGCGCACGCGGCGGCGATCGGTTTCGAGTTTCGTTTCACCGGGGCCGCGCCCGCCGATGCCGCCCGCGAGCCGCGAGAACGCCGAGTCCTGACCAGCGATCAAACGCGGCAGCAGATATTTCAACTGCGCCAGCTCAACCTGAATCTTTCCTTCCTTCGACTGCGCGCGCTGCGCAAAGATGTCGAGGATCAGTTGCGAGCGATCGATAACTTTCAGGTCCGTCGCTTCCGACAGCGAGCGCACTTGCGCGGGGGACAGTTCGCGATCGAAAACGAGCATGTCCGCGCCGAGTTGTAACGCGCGAATGATCAATTCATCGAGTTTGCCGCGGCCCAGCACGGTGCGCGGATCGATCTCGGGGCGGCGTTGAATGATGCGGTCCTGGACTATCACTCCCGCGGACGCAGCGAGTTCCGCGAGTTCGGCCATCGACTCTTCGGCGTCCGCGAGCGATCCGGTGGCCACGCCGACGAGGATCGTGCGGTCGCGCATCTCGGCGCGCCGCGCCGTTTGCCGGTTGCGCGCCATCTCTTCTTCGAGCGAATCGATGAGCGAGAGGAAATCGAGGTCTAACTGAGAAGCGACTTCCGGTTCGAGAAACGAATACTGTTCCCGGGGACTCCCGTTCTCCAGTTCGCCCGCGTGCAGCGGCAGCAGGTGTGCGGCGCGTACGACGCCCGGCAGTCCGGTTTCTGTGTCGACGTCGATCGCGGCCATCAGATCGAGACGCAGCAGCGCGAGATCTGTCAGGTCGTCCTGCGTTAACGGCTCGCCGCGCAGATGCGTGTGCACGCAGCGCAGTCCGCGAAAGCGTCCCGAGGCGACGCGCACGCGTTTGAAGTCCGGCAATTCGATACCGCGGTTGTCGCCCACCATCACGTACTGCACGTGACCCTTGCGATCGATGAGCGCGCCGATCTGTCTGCGGGTTTCGTGTGACAACTCACTGAGCTGGCGAGCGAATTCGGGAGTGACTATCTGGCGAGGAGGTATGCGTCTACTGTAGAGCTTTTCTATGCGCCGGATCTGGTTCGGCTTTAACCCAAGCGTGTTGCCGAGAACGCTAGTGATGACTGTTTCCCTTCCTATTCCGGGCGCGAATTATACCATAGGCTGCAATTAGACATAGATCCAGTGGCATCGTATGATGAACGGCTTTTATGCGTACTCCCGCCAGAATACTGGGCATAGATCCCCCCTACGCGATCGCGGGTGGCGAGGTCATCATCGAATGCGCGGATTTCGATACGCGCGTTCCGCACCACTGTGGCGTGCTCGTCGGCGACATGCCGGCGCACATCGTCGCGCTTGGACCAAAGCGCGTGCTGGTCACGGAAACGAAGGGCGGCGAAGTTGAAGTCAGATTACAAACCGGCACTGTGCTCAGCGAGCCGGCGCGGTTGACGGTCGCGCGCAAGCTTGCCGGCGATCTTCATCCGGTTGCGAACCCGGCTTTCGATCCTGACGACGGCGCGTTGTTCGTGACGCGTTCGGGATCGCGAGGCGAGGAACTGCCCGTCACGCTTTTTCGCATCGATCTCAGCGGCGAAGTCAGCGAATACTCCGGCGACATTCCGAATCCGACCGGCATCGCGTTTGGTCCTGACGGACAGATGTTCGTTACCAGTCGGCTCGAAGGCGTGGTGTACAAAGTGACGCCGTTCAAGGAAGCGATCGCTTTCGCACGCAATCTCGGCGTTGCCACGGGAATGGCTTTCGATCGCGACGGCGTGATGCACGTCGGCGATCGCACCGGCACGATCTTTAAAGTGAACGGCATCGGTGAGGAACGGGCGTGGGTCCAGGTAGAGCCGTCAGTCTCGGCGTTTCATTTGGCGTTTGGTCCTGACGATGCGCTGTACGTCACTGGTCCCACCGTGACGAGTTTCGATTGCATCTCGCGTATCGATCCCGACGGCAAGATCGATGTCTTCTTTAAAGGCCTGGGACGGCCACAGGGACTCGCCTTCGATCGCGAAGGAAACTTGTACGTCGCCGCTTCACTGCGCGGACGCCGCGGCATCATTCGCATTTCCGCCGATGCAAGCGACGCAAAACTCATCGTCGCTGGAGTGAACCTGATCGGGTTGGCGTTTAGTTCGGCCGGCGAGATGGCCGTGGTATCGATCGATTCGGTCTACAGCTTACCGACGCAGATCAAAGGCACGCTTTTGACGGGTTAAGGAGACAATGCTAAGTTGAGTTAATTGTGCAGCCAGTGATTTTTGAGAACAGAGTACGCACTTGAATCCCGAACAACTAATTCCTCAACTGGTCATTTATATGGTGGTGCTGCTGCTGGCGATCTCCGCCCACGAAGCGGCGCACGCATGGATGTCCGACAGGTTTGGTGACGACACGGCGCGATTGCTGGGCCGCGTCACGCTGAACCCCGTCGCTCATACCGATCTGGTGGGCACGCTCCTGATTCCGATTGTCGGTTTTATCGTCGCGTTCAGCGGCGGTAACTTCTTTTTGATCGGCTGGGGCAAGCCGACGCCGGTGAATCCGCTTCGTTGGCGGCAGAAGGATCTGGCGAACGTGATGGTGTCGATCGCCGGGATTCTGGCAAACCTGATCCTCGCCACCATCGGATTTGTGATCATCAAGGTCCTGGTAATGAAAGGCCTGTGGTGGTCCATGGGACAAGGCTTCGGCGACGCGATCAAACTGTTTCTGTATTTCCTGCTGACGATGAATATCTCGCTGGCCGTCTTCAACCTGCTTCCGTTTCCGCCGCTGGACGGCAGCAAAGTGTTGGAGACGTTTCTGCCCGAGAGCATGCAGCCGATGCTCGCGTTCCTCGAGCAGTATGGTTATTTAATCTTGCTGCTGTTGATGTACCTCGGCATTTTCAGCCTCATCATTACGCCCGTTCTTTACGGCATAGATCTTCTTTTATTCGGCACGTGATGACTAAACGAATCTTCAGCGGCGCTCAACCCACCGGCAACGTTCATCTCGGCAACTATCTCGGCGCGCTAAAAAACTGGGTCGCGTTACAACACGAGTACGAGAGCTTTTTTTGCATCGTCAACATGCACGCGATCACGGTGACGCAGGAGCCGAAGCTGCTCGCCGCGAAAACACGCGATCTCGCGCGCATCTATCTCGCCGTCGGCATCGATCCGCAGGTCTCGACGGTTTTCATTCAGTCAGACGTGCCGGAGCACGCGGAACTGGCGTGGGTCTTGAATGGCGTCGCGCGTATGTCGGAACTCGAGCGCATGACGCAGTATAAAGACAAGGCGCGCAAACAGCAGGAGAACGTCAGCGTCGGGCTCTTCGATTATCCGGTGTTGATGGCCGCGGACATTCTGCTCTACCAGACGGATCTCGTGCCAGTCGGTGACGATCAGAAGCAGCACTTGGAACTAACGCGCGATCTCGCGATTCGTTTCAGCCGCGATTACGGCGAAACGTTTCGCGTGCCCGATCCTTACATTCCGAAAGCGGGCGCGCGCATCATGTCGTTGTCTGATCCGACGAAGAAGATGTCGAAGTCTGACGACGATCCAAACGGCTGTGTGTTGTTGATGGATGATGCCGACACGGTGCAACGCAAGTTCAAACGCGCGGTAACTGATTCGGGTACGGAGATTCGTTTTGACGAGTCGCGCCCGGCGATCAATAACCTGTTGGAGATATATCACCTGATGACGGGGCAGAGTGAGGCAGAAGTTGAAGCTCACTTCGCGGGTAAAGGATACGCGCAGTTGAAAGGCGATCTGGCGGACGCGACGATTGCTTTTCTAGGCCCCATACAGCAGCGCGTGCGTGAGATCAGTGACGAGGAGTTGGACCGTATTCTTGATGAAGGGCGCGAGAAGGCAACGCGCATTGCGCGCCCGACGTTGCGACAGGCATTTGAGAACATCGGGCTGGCCGGGTCAGCAAAACGCGAACTATGAGCGAAGAAGCTCCTGAGTTGATCGCGGAGACACGCGAAGAAACAGTGACGCCGTTGAACGTCGCGGGCGCGGTGCCGCAGATCGTGCCTGACGACACGACAGACGATCTGAAGATCCTGCTCGGTGAGTTTGAAGGACCACTCGATCTGTTGTTGCACCTGATTCGACAGGAGCACGTCAGCATTTACGACATTCCGGTCGCGCGCATCACCGATGAGTATCTTCGTTACTTACGCGTGATGCAGGAGTTGGACATCGCTGTCGCGGGAGATTTCCTCGTGATGGCGGCGACGCTGATCGAGTTGAAGACGAAGATGCTGCTGCCGCGCGATCCGCAAGCGCCGGCGGAAGAGGAAGAAGACCCGCGCGCCGATCTCGTCAACCAACTGCTCGAATATCAGAAGTACAAAGCCGCGGCGAACATGTTGTGGTCGCGTGCGACGGTGGAGCAGGCGGTGTTCAAGCGGGCGGAGCTGGAGACCGACAAGAACAATCCGGAAGTCGCGGTTGGCCTGTTCGATCTTTTGAAGGTTTTTCAGGAGATTCTCGCGCGGCACAAGGAAGAGAAGTTGCTGGAGATCGAGCGCGAGGAGATCACGATGGCGGAGATGCTGGAGCGTTTGCGCAACATGGTGTTCTCGGCGGGTGAGTTGAACCTGCGCGTCTTCTTCGAGCGCGCGCGTTCGCGTCGTGAGCTGGTGCTGGCGTTTCTTTCCGTGCTGGAGCTGGTCCGCACCACCGAGGTGAAACTTTTTCAACGCGAGACGTTCGGCGACATCGTCGCGCGCGCGTCGGAGTAACGAATGAGCCACGAAGAGGCACAACAAGCACAAGAAAACCTGGACGAGGTTGCGCTAAACGAAGAAGCAAGCCGTGAACTCGCGGCGCTCGTCGCCGACGAAGAGTCAGCGGCCGCGATGGACGCGGAGGTTCCCGATGACGGTCCGATCGCGTCGCCGCAGAGCGAGACTGAACGATCCGCGGTTATCGAAGCCCTGATCTTTGTCTCCGAAGAGCCGCTAAGTACGAGAACTCTCGCTGAAGTGCTGAAGCTGGACAAAGCCGCGGTCGAAGAATCGGTCTCAAAGCTCGCCGAGGAATTCAACGCGCGCCAGAGCGGTCTGCAACTGCGCGAGGTCGCCGGCGGCTGGCAGTTCGCCACGCGCCCCGAATATCACGAACACGTCCGCTCGTTTCTGAAAACACGGCCGAGCGCCAAACTCAGTATCGCCTCGCTCGAAACACTCGCCGTCATCGCTTATCGCCAACCGATCACGGTACCGGAGATCCTCGAGATTCGCGGTGTGCAATCGCCTTCCGCGATCAAAACCCTGCTCGACAAAAAACTGATCGTCGCCAAAGGTAGGAAGGAAACTGTCGGGCGTCCGATGATGTACGGCACTTCGAAGGAGTTCCTGTTACAGTTTGGCTTGAAGGATTTATCGGAGTTGCCGAGCGTCGAAGACTTTCATGATCTCAGCGGCGGCGGAGCTTAATAAAATTGTGGAGCAGCGGCTGCAAAAACTCATCGCCACGGCAGGCATCGCCTCACGCAGGCACGCGGAAGAACTCATCGCCGCCGGCCGCGTAACCGTTAACGGCGCTGTCATCAAAGAGCTGGGCACGAAAGCGGACCCCGAACGCGACCACATCAAGGTCAACGGCAAGCTCATCAACCCTCAACTCAAAGCACGTGACAAAGTTTACGTGCTGCTGAATAAACCGCGCGGCTATCTGTCGAGCGTGTCCGATCCGGAAGGCCGCCCGCTCGTGACTGAACTGTTGCCCCCGAACCTCGGCCGTTTGCATCCGGTCGGCCGGCTCGACTTCAACACCGAAGGCCTGCTGCTGCTCACGAACGACGGCGACTTCACCAACTACATCACCGCCGCGCGCAATCGCGTCGACAAGGTTTACGAAGTCAAAATCAAAGGCGTGCCGCCGGACGCCGCGATCGCGCGTTTAAGAAAAGGAGTGACGCTCGAGGACGGCACGCGCACCGCGCCCGCGAAGATCGTAAAGCTTGGCGAAACGCAGACTAACGCGTGGTACGAAGTGCTGCTGCATCAGGGCCGCAATCAGCAGGTGCGCCGGATGTTTGAGTTGATCGGCCATTCTGTGTTGAAGTTGAGGCGCGTGCGCATCGGATTTTTGACCGACGAGCATCTCAAACCAGGCGCGTGGCGCTTCCTCTCGCCGGCGGAGGCCGCGCGATTGATGAAGCCGCACGAAAAGGGAAAACGGGCTTAACGATATGCATTTCGAATTAACTGAAGAACAACAACAGGTGAAAGCCAGCGTTCGTGAGTTTGCGGAGTCGGAGATCGCGCCTCACGTGATGGAGTGGGACGAGAGCCAGCATTTTCCGATCGAGTTGAAGCCGAAGCTCGCGGAGCTTGGTTTGATGGGCGTCATCTTTCCCGAAGAGTACGGCGGCGCGGGCATGGGTTATGTCGAGTACGCGACGATCATCGAGGAACTCTCGCGCGTCGACGGCTCGGTGGGTATCTCGGTCGCCGCGCACAACTCGCTCTGCTCGAACCACATTTACAAATACGGCACTGAGGAACAGAAACGAAAGTATCTCGTGCCGCTCGCGAGTGGCGAACACTTGGGCGCATGGGGACTGACCGAGCCGAGCGCGGGCTCTGATGCTTCGGGAACGAAATCGACCGCGGTGCGTTCAGTCGGCGGTTGGATGGTGAACGGCTCGAAAAACTTCATCACGCACGCGATTCACGCCGACACGTGCGTCGCCATGGCCGTCACCGACAAAGCGAAACGCAGCAAAGGCATCTCGGCGTTCATCTTCGAAAAAGGCATGAGGGGTTTTTCGCCGTCGAAAAAGGAGAACAAACTCGGCCTGCGCGCGTCGGAAACTGCGAGCGTCGTGTTCGAAGACTGCTTCGTACCGGAAGAGCAACTGCTCGGCGAAGAAGGAAACGGTTTCGTGAACGCGATGGAGATCCTCGACGGCGGCCGTATCTCGATCGCGGCGCTGGCGGTCGGCATCGCGCAAGGCGCGTTTGAGTCGGCGGTGCGCTACGCGCAGGAGCGGCAGCAATTCGGCAAACCGATCGCGGAGTTTCAGGCGATTCAGTTCAAGCTTGCCGACATGGCGACGCAAATCGACGCCGCGCGGTTGTTGATGTATCGCGCCGCATGGCTGAAAGACAACGGCAAGAAGACGACGCGGGAATCCTCAATGGCGAAGCTGTTTGCCTCAGAGATTTCAGTCAAAGTCTGTGAAGAGGCGATTCAGATTCACGGCGGTTACGGTTATACGAAGGACTATCCGCCCGAAAAATACTGGCGCGACTCGAAGCTGTGCACGATCGGTGAAGGAACGTCTGAGATTCAACGGATCATCATCGCTCGCGAGGTGTTGAAGCAGGTTTGAGCACCAACACTCTTTCTGAACGAGTGAGCAATGGAGATCCGGCCGCGGTCGCACGCGCCATCTCGAAGATCGAAGACGGTTCGAATGATTCCGCTGCGTTGATGAAAGAGATCTACGCGATCTCACGCGGCGCGTTAGTGATCGGCCTTACGGGTTCTCCCGGCGCCGGAAAATCTTCACTCGTCGATAAACTCGCGCTGCTTTATCGCCAACGCGGCGAGCGCGTCGGTATCGTCGCGGTTGATCCGTCCAGCCCGTTTTCCGGCGGCGCTATTCTCGGCGATCGCATTCGCATGCAGACGCTCGGCCTCGACGAGGGCGTCTTCATTCGTTCGATGGCCACACGCGGCAACCTCGGCGGCCTCGCGCGCGCCACCGTCGACGCGGTCGCGATACTCGACGCGGCGGGTTACGCGCGCGTGATTGTCGAGACGGTCGGCGTCGGACAGGACGAAGTCGAGATCGTCAAAGCCGCGGACGTTTCGATCGTCGTGCTCGTGCCTGGCATGGGCGACGACATCCAGGCCATCAAAGCCGGAATCATGGAGATCGGCGACATCTTCGTGATCAATAAAGCCGACCGTGAAGGCGTTTACGCGACGGAAAAGGAACTGGAAGCGCTGCTCTCGTTGACTTCGCGGAATGACGGCTGGGATCCACCGATCGTGAAGACGGTCGCAACGGAGAACCAGGGCGTCGAGGCGCTCGCCGAAGCGATCGAACGTTATCGGCAAACACAGTTGAGCGAGGTTGGGTCGAGCGAGCGCCGCCACGCGATTGCCCGCTGGCGTATCGTCGAATTGCTGCGCGAGCGACTCCTGGCGCGGGTTTTGGCATCAGAATCCTCGGTTGCTATGCTTGAACGGCTCGCGGATGAAGTTGCAACCCGTCGCCGCGACCCGTATTCTGCGGTTGAAGAACTCATTAACTCGGATAAATGAAGGTCGATCATATCGGAATAGCCACGCCCACCATTGCAGATGGGCTCGCCATCTGGCGCGACGCGCTCGGGCTCGAACCGGACGCGACGGAAGAAGTCGCGGAGCAGGGCGTCAGAGTTTGCATGTTGCCGGTCGGTGACACGCACGTCGAACTGCTCGAGCCGCTGAGCGCCGAGTCGGCGGTGGGAAAGTTTTTGGCAAAGCGCGGCCCCGGAATTCATCACATCGCCATTGAAGTGCGCGACATCAAAGCGTCGCTCGCGGAGTTGAAACAGAAAGGCGCACGGCTGATCGACGAAACACCACGCGTGGGCGCACGCGGGTGTTTGGTTGCTTTCGTTCACCCGTCGTCTACGAACGGAGTGTTGCTCGAGCTCGTGCAGCATCAATAGTCAGGAAAGGAAATACTTTGAATTCGACAAAGAAGGCTCTGATCGCCGCCGTTATCGGAATACTTTTTTCCGCCGGTTTGATCTTCTGGCAGGTCAAGGCCCACAGGCTTGGACCAGTGGAGCTGACTGCCGACGACATGACGCTCCTCGCCGAGGACCAGTCGCCGCAGTTGCGCGCGCGTTTGGCCAGCGACGAACAGGCGCGCAAGGATTTCGCGAAGGGCGTGCGCCAGCTTTTGGCGGTGTCGGCAGAGGGAGAGGCTCACGGCGTCGCCAACGATCCCGAGCTGAAGCGACAGTTGGAGTTTCAGCGGGCGAATATACTCGCGCAGTTCTATTTTCAGAACCAGGGTGAGAACGGGCCGAACATCACCGACCAGGAAGTCACTGATTATTTCAAACAGCCCATAAACCAGCAGCGGTTCGACAACCTTGTTGCGGATGCGAAGAAGCAGGATCCGCAGTTTGAAGCGCAGGCGCAGTCGAAGGAACAACTCGACCAGTTGAAGCAGCGCGTGGGCCGCGTCTTCCTCGCCGAACAGAAAGCCGTGCAGCAGGGTCTTGATAAAAAGCCGGACGTTCGGTTGCAGTTAGTGTTGCAGCACGCGCGTGCCGTGGCGGCGAAATATGCGAGCGACATCAAGTTGCAGGACCAGATGAAGGCCAGTGACGACGAAGTCACCAAGTATCTCGCGGCTCATCCGGAGATGGATACGGACAAGGTACAGCGGGCGAAGGCCGAGGAAGTGTTGAAGCGCGTGCGTGCGGGCGAAGACTTCGCCACGCTCGCGAAAGAGTTTTCGACTGACCCGGGCTCGAAAGACAAGGGCGGCGATCTCGGCTGGTTTGGCACGGGACAGATGATTCCGGAGTTTGAAAAAGCCGCGTTTGCTTTGAAGCCGGGTGAAATCAGCGACGTGGTGCAGAGCCAGTACGGCTTCCACATCATCAAGGTCGAAGAGCGGAAGACGGAAACTAAAGACGGCAAGCCGCAGGAGATGGTGCACGCGCGGCACATTCTGTTCAGCGAAGCGGGCGACAGTCCGTTTGGTCCACCGCAGAATTCGCGCAGCAAAGCGAAAGCCGCGCTCGAGAAGGAAAAAGCGGATAAGATTCTCGACGACATCGTTGCGCGTCACAACTCGGACGTGAAGGTGGCGGACAATTACACCGTGAAGCCGCCTGAGGCGGCGCCGCAGCAGTTTTCGCCGTTGCAGTCACCGGAGGAACCTGCGCCCACGCCACCGGGACCTAAGCCGACGCCGCAGTCGCCGGCGAAGCCGTCACAGCAGGCGAAGCCCGCGCAAGCGAAACCCAAGCCGCAGCCGCACCCATAGTCGCGAAGTTCTGCGGCCGGTGTGGACGGGATCATGCAGTTAGGCGACTACGCGGTACACGTAATTCAGGACGCAGAATTTCGTCTTGATGGAGGGGCCATGTTCGGCGTGGTCCCTCGTAGTTTGTGGTCGCAAGTGTGTCCGCCGGACGGCGAGAATCGCGTGCGGATGAACATGAACTGCGTGTTGATTGATACCGGTTCTGAGCGGGTCTTGATTGAGACCGGGATTGGTGACAAGTGGCCCGCGAAGCACGCGACGATGTACGGGATTGAGCGTGTGCGGCCTTTAGCGGAAACGTTGTTTGCGGAGACGGGTGTGGCGGCTGATGACGTCACGATCGTCGTGAACACGCATTTACACTTCGATCACGCGGGTGGCAACACTTCGCTCGATGCACACGGCGACGCGGTAGCTACGTTTCCGAATGCGCGTTATTTCGTTTCGCGCGCGGAGTTGGACCACGCGGAACAACCGACCGAACGCGATCGCGCCAGTTATCTGCCGGACAACTGGCGGCCTTTGCTGGCGTCGGGTCAGTTGGAAACGAAAGACGAGAGTTACGAGGTCGTGCCCGGCCTGACGATGGAAACGATCGCGGGCCACAATCGCTCGATGCAATGCTGGCGCTTGCAACGCAACGGCACGACGATGTTTGGCTTCGCCGATCTGGTGCCGATGCGCGCGCATCTGCGTCTGCCGTGGATCATGGGTTACGACCTTTATCCGGTGGAAACGCTCGCGGCAAAGAAACGGCTCTTGCCGGAGGCGGCGCGCGAAAGTTGGCTGTGTTTGTTCTATCACGATCCGGACGAACCTGTTTGCCGGTTGACGGCAGGCGCGAAGGAGTTCGAGGCGGTCCCTTATCGCGCGGAGGAAAAGAGCGTTCATGAGTGAGCTTCCCAAAGTGCGCTTCGGCATCATCGGCGGCAGCGGTCTGTATCAGATGCCGGAGTTGACGAACGTTGAAGAGGTCAGGGTCAAGACGCCGTTTGGCGATCCTTCCGATGCGTTTGTAGTGGGAACTCTCGAAGGCGAACGCGTTGCGTTTCTGCCGCGGCATGGTGTGGGCCATCGCTTCACGCCGACCGAGGTTCCGTTTCGCGCGAACATTTACGCGCTGAAGTTGTTGGGCGTCGAGCGAATTCTGTCAGCGTCCGCGGTGGGATCTTTGCAGGAGCAGTACGCGCCGCTCGACATGGTGATTCCGGATCAGTTTTTCGATCGCACGCGCGGGCGCGTGCGGGAGTCGACGTTCTTCGGCGAGGGGATCGTGGCCCACGTTTCGTTTGCGCATCCGGTTTGTGCGGCCGTGGGCGATGTGTTGGAAGCGGCGTGTGGCGTGGCGGACGTGAAGGCGCATCGGGGCGGCACGTATTTGTGCATGGAAGGGCCGGCGTTTTCGACGGTGGCGGAGTCGAATGTCTATCGCTCGTGGGGCATGGACATCATCGGCATGACGAATTTGCAGGAAGCGAAGCTCGCGCGCGAAGCGGAGATTTGTTACGCGACACTCGCGCTCGTGACTGATTACGACTGCTGGCATCCGGGGCACGACGCGGTGAGCGTCGAGACGGTGGTTGAATATCTCAACAAGAACGTGCGCAACGCGCAGCTTATCTTGCGCGAAGCGGTGAAGCGTCTGCGTACGGCGGAACGCGAGTGCAAATGCGGCTCCGCCCTGCAGCACGCCATCTTCACCGCCCCCAACCTCTGGCCCGAAGCGACGGCGAAGAAATTGGAAGCGATCGTCGGGAAGTACCAGCGTTAGTTTAGTGAGGTAAGTTATGAAAGTTACGTTTCTCTTTGCAGTTCTAATAGTGGCAGCGCTGTTTGTAGTCGCGCCGGTAACGCGCGCGCAGGGTGTGCGAACGGGGCCGGATCCGTCAACGCTGCGAGATCCGGATCTCGAACGCGACTCGCTCCATAATCTCGAGGTCGCGCGCAACTACTTCAAACTGAAGAAAGCTTACGTCGCGTCGTTGAAACGCTGCGAAGAGATCATCGCCGGCAATCCCAACTTCGCGAAGATTGAAGAAGTGCTCCTGATGGCGGGCCAAAGCAGCCTGTGGCTCGCGGAGAAGAAGGGCAAACAAAGCCCGGATCTTTACGTCACGTTCGACGGCGGCGAAAAGAAAACCCTAACGTCCGAGCAGTTTCGCGAGATGGGCCGCGATTACCTGAACAAGTTGATCAAGGACCATCCCGATAGTCCATACGCAAAAGAGGCGCGCGAAGAGCTCGCCGCGCTGCAGACCAAACCTTAAAAAGAACAAGTCAGGAAGGGGGCAGCGCCCCCGCTTAGAGATCTCGACCTTAAGGGATCTCCACTTGAATCCTATGTCACTTCTCGTTGTCGGTTCCGTTGCTTACGATTCGGTCGAAACTCCTTTCGGTAAAAAAGAGAAGATGCTTGGCGGCTCCGCTTCGCACTTCTCCATTTCCGCCAGCTTCTTTACTGACGTCAGCATCGTCGGCGTAGTCGGCGGCGATTTCACTGACGGCGAAGTCTTCGCCGAACGCCATATCAACACGCACGATCTCGAACGTATCGAAGACGGCAAAACGTTTCGCTGGGGCGGCCGTTACGATTACGATCTCAACGTCGCGCACACGCTCTTCACCGATCTGAACGTCTTCGCCGATTTCCAGCCGAAGCTTTCGGAAGAGTCGAAACGTTCGCGCCTCTTGTTTCTCGGAAACATTCAACCGGACTTGCAACGCGGCGTGCGCGAACAAATGCCCGATGCCGAACTCGTCGCGCTCGACACGATGAACCTCTGGATCGAGCACACGCGCGAGTCGTTGCTGAAAACGATCAGCGTCGTCGACGTCGTGATCATCAACGACGCGGAAGCGCGCATGCTCACGGAGATTCCGAACCTGATCAAAGCCGCGCATCAGATTCTGCGTTGGGGACCAAAAGCGCTGATCATCAAACGCGGCGAGTACGGCGCGGCGATGTTTACGCCCGACAGTTACTTCGCGATTCCGGCGTACCCGTTGGAATCGGTGTTCGATCCGACCGGCGCCGGCGACACGTTTGCCGGTGGCTTTATGGGCTATCTCGCGAGCCAGGAACAACTCGATGAAGCCGCGATGCGACGCGCGATGATCTTCGGTTCGGTGATGGCATCGTTCAACGTCGAGGAGTTCGGCACGGATCGCGTGCGCCGTCTCACGTACGCGGAAATCAATGATCGTTTTCGCGCCTTCAAACGAATGACACATTTTGATGAGATACCGTTTGAGGTGAAAGCTTAACTGAGAGGAACCTGAAGCATGTTCTGTCCCACCTGTGAAGCCGAATACGAACCCGGCATTACGCGCTGTCCTGACGACGAAACCGAGTTGGTGGACCATCTCACACCGGAGACCACCGGCCGCGACGACAGCGAGGCGCGCTTCATCTCACTTTTCAAACTCGGCTCGCCGGCCGAAGCCGAGATGGTCAACGACATCTTGTCGAAGAATGGCATTCGCTCGATGATCAAGTCGGGCGGGGCCGATGCGTTTTCACCTTTGCTGTCCGTGGGCTTTCAAGGCGCTGAGGTCTTCGTCGACGAACGCGACAGCGATCGCGCCACGGAACTTTACGAAGCCTTTTTTGGTGACGACACGACGCCGCTCACCGGTGGCTCAGGCGAAGAAGATGAAGATGACTTTGAAGATGATGACGAAGAGGAGTGATGTCCGGCGACGATCCCATCGTAGTTTTCCTGACCGCGTCCAGCGGTGAGGAAGCCACGCGCCTCGCGGATATGCTCATCGGCGCACACCTCGCCGCGTGCGTGCAGATCCTGCCGGAAATGGAATCGGTTTATCGCTGGCAGGGAAAGATCGAGCGGCAGTCCGAGATTTTACTAATCGCAAAAACAATCGCCGCGAAGTTTGCGGATCTTGAAAGGGAAGTGCGGGCGTTGCACAGTTACGAGACGCCCGAGATCGTCGCGGTGCCACTCGTCGCCGGTTCCACGCCCTACCTCGAATGGCTGGCTGACAGCTTGAATCCTTAACTCGGCAAACGAATATCGTCGGACACGAGCTTATCGATCTCGTGCAGTGAGCTCTGGCTGCGATTGAGGATCTCGATCACTTCGTGTGGCGAGTCAGTCACGTGAAAGATGCGCATGTCGAGGTCACCGATCTTCCCGCCGGGCAACACCACCGCGCGAAACCAATCCAACAAGCCACTCCAGTACTTAGTGCCGAAAAGTACGACCGGGAAGTTGCGGATCTTCTTCGTTTGAATCAGCGTCAGCGCTTCAAAGAGTTCGTCAAACGTGCCGAAGCCGCCGGGAAAGATGATGAAGCCGAGACTGTATTTGACGAACATCATCTTGCGCACGAAAAAGTATTTGAACTTCAGGCTGCGCGTTTGATATGCGTTGGGCCGCTGTTCGAAAGGCAACTCGATGTTGCAGCCGATCGAAAGACCGCCCGCTTCGAACGCGCCGCGATTCGCGGCCTCCATGATTCCTGGTCCACCGCCGGTGATCACCGCGTAGCCTTCGCCCGCGAGCAGAGCCGCAGTTTCCTGTGCGGCGATGTAATCGGGATCCGCCGGCTTCGAACGCGCCGAACCGAAGATCGAGACGCCGCGCGTCAATGTCGCCAGCTCGTCGAAACCCTCGACAAACTCACCCATGATGCGAAACACCCGCCACGGATCGGTGTGCGTAAACTCGTCGGCCCGCGGGCTCTCGAGTAGTTGTTCGTCCTGTGTGGAACCGGGCGCCTTTTGTGCCGGCTGTTTTTGTTCTTCGTCCATGTCTCGCTCAGATGCCCATGATGTTGTACCCGCAGTCGACGTAGATCACTTCCCCCGTGATGCCCGAAGCCATCGAGCTGCACAGAAACACGGCGGTGTTTCCCACTTCGCGCGGCTCGACATTACGTCCGAGCGGCGCGCGTTCCGCGTGGTGCTTCAACATCGTGCTGAAATCAGAGACGCCGCGCGCTGACAGCGTTTGAATTGGACCAGCGCTGATCGCGTTGATGCGGATGTTGCGCGGGCCGAGATCTTTCGCGAGGTAGCGCGTGCTCGCTTCGAGCGCCGCTTTTGCCACGCCCATCACGTTGTAACCCGCGACGACTTTTTCCGCGCCGTAGTAAGACATCGTGACGATGCTGCCGCCTTCGGTCATCAACGGCGCCGCGGCGCGCGCGAGTTGCGGCAACGAATACGCGCTGATCTCGAGCGCCGTTAGAAACGCTTCGCGGCTCGTGTCGAGATACTCGCCGCCGAGCGCTTCGCGTGGCGCAAAGGCGATGCTGTGGATGAGAAAGTCGAGCCGGCCAAACTCTTCGCCGACTTTGCGAAACGTCTCGTCGACTTCTTCCTGTTTCGTGACGTCGCACGAGAGCAACAGCGAGCCGGGCATCGACTCGCGCGTCAAGCTCTCGACGTTCTCCTGCAAACGCTCGCCCTGATAAGTGAAAGCGAGGCGAGCGCCCGCTTCGTGCATGGCCTGGGCAGTGGCCCACGCAATCGAGCGCTTGTTGGCCACGCCAAAAATGATTCCGGTTTTGTTTTCGAGCATGTTGGATTGCAGCTTAGGCTGCCGCGCTTTCGGGTGAAGTCATGAGAGCTTTGTATTCGCCGCTTTCCACCCATTGCAGGATCTCGGCCACGCGCCACACGGGGAACGGATGGCTCAGGCCGGAAGTGATCACGTCGGCCCAGAAACGATCAAGCGCCTTCTCGTCGTAGTTCTTCTGGAAGTCGCGGGCCTGGGCCAGGAATTGATCGTAGTCGACGCGGGAAGCGAAAGTGCCGCCGGCGAGTTTCATCATCGTGCGGCCGATGACGTTTGCGTCCTGCGTCACGAGCAACGCGGCGCGATCGCAGGAGAGTTCGGCGCGGCGCGCCCACGCGAGCAGGGCGGCGCGCATGCTCATCGTCAGTAGTTCTTTGATGATGAACGTGAGTGGCGACGCGAGCACCGCGGTCTTGGCGAGAAACTCGATCAAGCGCGCGGCGGTGAGATAGAGCACGTGCTCGGAGTGAATGTGTCCTACTTCATGCGCGACGACCGCCAGCACTTCTTCGTCGTTCAAGCGCTCGATCAGTTGTGAATAGAGAACGATCACCGGACGTTCGACGCCGCCCGTGAATGCGTTCACGATCGGATTCTGTTGGACGAACAGGTCCGGCATGTCGACGCCGAGTGTGGTGCAGGCGATCTGCAGCTTCGCGTAAAGATCGGGACACTGCGTCGGCGTGACCTTCACGGCACTTGCCGTGAAGATGACGCGAATGGCCGACTCGCCCGTGACGGCGAGCAGTTTCTTGAGCGCCGAATCGATTCCCGGAATCGCGCGCAACGCGGCAAGCGCGCGGCGATCGTCGGGATGGATGTACTGGTCCTTGTCGAGGTGCGCGAACTTCTTGTGCGGCGCATCGGAAAGCGGCAGGCGGCAGCGCCCGCAGCGCGCGTCGCCCGCGTCGGATCGGATTTGGTTGCGCTGTCCGCAGTAACGACAGCGGATTGAGTTTTCGTTGTCAGCCATGTTGGTGCTCATAATATCAGTGTTTGAAATGCCTCACACCTGTAAAGACCATCGCCAGGCCGTGCTCGTCCGCGGCGGCGATGACTTCTTCGTCACGCACTGAGCCGCCGGGTTGAATCACGGCGGTGATGCCGTGGCGCGCGGCCTCATCGAGACCATCGCGAAAGGGGAAGAAAGCGTCGGACGCGAGCACCGAGCCCGCGACCGGAAGTTGTGCGCGCATCGCGCCGATCTTTACGGAGTCGACGCGCGACATCTGGCCCGCGCCGACACCGACTGTTTGATCGGCGCGCGCGTAGACGATGGCGTTTGATTTCGTGTGTTTGCAGACGGTCCACGCGAAGAGCAGTGCGCGAATTTCCTCGTCGCTGGGCGCGCGCTTAGTGACGACTTTCAGATCTTCCCGGCGCAGCTCGTGAACGTCTTTGGTTTGGACCAGCATACCGCCTGAGATTTGCCGCAGCTCGAGTTCGTTGGTTTGTTGGGCTTGGGCCATGCGGAGCACGCGCAGGTTCTTTTTGGTTTGCAAAAGTTCGAGCGCGGTTGCGTCGTAATCAGGAGCGATCACGACTTCGGTAAAGATCTTCGTGACTTCCTGCGCGGCTGCCGCGTCGACGGGGCGATTGAAAGCGACGATGCCGCCGAAAGCTGAGACGGGATCGGTGGCGAGCGCTTTCGTGTACGCCGCGGCGGTTGTTTCGCCCAAGCCAACGCCAGCGGGATTTGTGTGTTTGATGATCGCGCAGGCGGTGTCGCGGAAGTCGTTGACGAGTTGCCACGCGGCGTCGGCGTCGACGTAATTGTTGAACGACATCTCTTTGCCGGAAAGAACGGTCGCGTTGGCAAGGCCGCCGCCGGAAGATGTTTTGTAGAGTGCGGCGTGTTGATGCGGGTTTTCGCCGTAACGCAGATCGGAGAGTTTCGTGAGCGTCGAAGTGATCTGCGCAGGAAATTCGTCGCTGGTCTCACCCGCGAGATAAGCGCTGACTGTGGCGTCGTATTGCGCTGTTTTGCGAAAGGCCTCGATCGCTAGACGTTGGCGGGTGGGGATTGAAATGGAACCCGCGTGTTGGTGGAGTTCTTCGATCAAAGCCGGATACTGGGCGGGATCGACGACCACGGCGACGTCGTTCGCGTTCTTTGCCGCGGAGCGGATCATTGCCGGTCCGCCGATGTCGATCTGTTCGATCGCTTCTTCGCGCGTGACGCCCGGGCGCGCGATCGTCACGGCGAACGGGTAGAGATTCACGACGACCATGTCGATCGGTTCGATTTCGTGTTGCTGCATCGCGGCGACGTGCTCGGGATTATCGCGCAGCGCGAGGAGACCACCGTGAACGCACGGATGCAGCGTCTTCACGCGGCCGTCCATCATTTCCGGAAAACCCGTGACGTCGGAGATGTCGCGCACTTCGATACCGGCGTCGCGCAAGGCTTTCGCGGTGCCACCGGTGCTGATGATCTCGACGTTGAAGTTCTTCAGTGCGCGAACAAACTCCACCACACCAGTTTTGTCCGACACACTAACCAGGGCTCGTTTGATAGGTCTCATCTGTTTGCTGTGGGCGGCAGGTTGATCATGAACTTGTGCGTTCGCGAATATCCCAGCCGCCCGACTGAGTATTCGATCCCTTCCGGTTTCAAACTCACCAAGAAAACGTGCTGGCGATTGTCGCGCGACGATTCGGCTATATAGAAACCCAGAAGATACTGACTTTTCAAATCGTCTTCGATGGCCTGAAAAATCGGCGCCAGGTCCGGCGTGCGCGGCTGCAACGCCGACTTCACGTCGCCCACCAGAAAATACTTGCCGCCCGTCTTCTCCACGAGCTCGCGAAAGCCTTTGCTCGGCGGCCGCACTGCGAGACGCCCGTCACGCGGCGCGAACAGCGGCAGGTGAATCACGTAGAACGACACGCGCCGTTCGAGCGCGGCATCGATGACGCTGTCCGCGCGTGTCGAGCTGTTGTTATCGAGACCGTCGCTGATAAGCACGATGATGCGTCGCTCGGTGCGAACTGGCGGGAGCTTGTCGAAAGCGCGCACCGCTTCCGCGGCCGCGTCGAAGATCGCCGTGCGCCGGTCGCGTTCCACCGCGAACCTGAATGCGTCGCGCGCGGCGTCGACGTCTTTCGTAAACGGCGTCGCGAGCGAAGGCTTATCCGAGAAACGCAGCACGGCGATACTCGAACGGTCGCTGAAACGCGAAAACAACGAAAGCGCCGCGTCCTGCTGTTGCGAAATCACATCGCGCAAACTCCCCGACTGATCGAGCGCGAAAAGCATCGCGACACGGTCCGCGCCCGGTGAAAAGTAGACGCCGGTCGTGACCTTGTCCTGATCTTTGAGCGTGACGTCCTGATCGGTGAGACCGGCGACTGCCTGGCCTTTCTTGTCGCGGATGCGGATCGGAAACAGCAGCAGATCGGTGTTGACGCGAACGACTTCGTCGTCGTCATTCGATTGTTGTGCAAGAGTTCGGGTCGGAAACGCGAAAAGGAGGCAGGCGCTGAGACACAGTGGCAGCAAGGCGAAGCCACTGCGAGACAGCATCATCCTTTCGGCTACGCGAAAAAACGACCGAAGAAGAGGATGCTGAGCAGAACGATGATCGTGATGACGATGATCTTGACCAGACTCATGGCTAACTCCTCGGGATACAGGGCCAAGAGCGGGATTAACTGGGCAAAGCAAGCCGTATTCTAAAAACCGTGGCTGGGACTGTCAAACAAATGGAAGCGCAGGCGACTCGCCTTGAGAAGCGCACCGTCCGAGCGAGCCGCCTGCGCTACCGACCCAGTTACCTTACGGGTTGGGATACGTCTGGTTTTTGCAACTGGTTCCGCATTATTTGCCGCCTCCTACTTAAATCGCAGACTCAGCCGGCCGCTGAACAGACGTGGATAACCGACGTGCGTGCCGCTGAAAACCGACTCGAAGTTGTAAAGAAACAGCTCGTTCGTCAGGTTCTGCACGTCGAACTGGAGATTCAGCGCCACGCGCTCTTTCTGCATCAGGTCCGCGCCGACCGAGAAGTCGAGAATCGTGCGCGGGCGAATGCGGCCGCGTTGGAAATCGATCTTGTCGAACAGCCGTGGATCGAATCCTTCAGCGACAAACTGCGGGAGAGTCGTTCCCGGTTCGACGTCGACCGGCACACCCGAATCGTAACGGGCGTTGAAGATCGCGTAGATGCCCGACGGCCGGTGGTTGTAACTAACCTGAAGCTGTCCCTCGTTTCGTTGATCGTGGTCGTTGGCGAACTTGAGCCCCGGCACGAAGAGATCCTGCGGGTCCTCGCCGAGGAAGAGACCTCCGTGAATCGGCGTTACGCCAAAAGCACGCGCGTTCGCCCAGGAAAGAAAACCGTGAAAGCCGTGGATGTCGGTCGACTCGAGCCGCAGCTCCTCGCCCGTCACACGTCCCGATGAGATCGCGATCGGAAAGATGATTCCGGTTTCGAAGAACTGGTCTTTGTCGGAGAAGTTCTCGATTCGTTTCTGATAGACCGTCAGGTTGAGACGAAACTTCTGCGTCAATAATTGCTGCGCACCCGCTTCAAACGAGTTCTCCTTGTCAGGCTCGATCGGTTGCACCGTCGTGACGCCCTGCAGCACCGCGATTGGCGACAACGCCGCTGCTTGTACCGAGCTCGCCAGCAACAGGTTCTCGGCTGGCGGCGGTTGGAACAGGCGATTGTAGGAAGCGCGCAGCGTCGTTTGCGTTTTCGGGATGAAGTACGCGACGGCAAGGCGCGGGCTCAGCTCCTGATCGTGGATCAGCAGCTTGTAGTTGTCGTAACGGACGCCGAGATCGAGCGTCAGGTTTTTGGCAAGCGTAAATCGATCCTGAACGTAAGCACTCAACGTGCGTCCGGTTTTTGATTGATCGAAGACGAACGGATGCGCGGCGTTGAAGTTGTTCACCGGGTTGGGCAATGCGTTTCCGTTTTCATCGACGAGATCGGGAAAAGGCGACGTCGGATAGAAATTGAAGTGTTCTTCGAGCGGCGTGATCGTCACCTGTCCACCGAGCTTGATGTTGTGACTGCCGCGCGTCAGCGCGAGGGAACCGATCACGCCGTAGTTTTGCAGCGTCCGATCCTGGTTTGCGACGACGGGCGTCGAGAGCGGATTGCTGAACAACTTCGCGTTGCTCTCGCGGTGAAAGAAAGAGAACTGTGCGACGGAGTTGGGCGAGAAGATGTGTTGGAAGCTGATGTTCTGCGAGTTGTCGCGCAGACGTTGTTTCTGATCCTGTCCCGCGACTTCCTGCTCGAATCTGTTCGGCACCTGAAAATTCGAGCCGCCGAAATTGAAAACGCCGCGCAGCGAGTTATTAGCGTCGAACTGGTAATCGAGACGGAAAAAACCTTTGCCCGTGCGGCCGAAGTTGTGAAAGTTATCGATGGTTGGAGGATCAAGATAACGTTGCGACGTGCTGGCGGAAAGATTGGCAAGAAAGCCGAGCTTCTTCGTGTGTGTGGAGAAATCGGCTGCTGCTTCGCCGGTTGAGAAACTACCGCCCGAAAACGAAATTCCGCCCTGCGTTGGTCCTTCGAGTCCCGAACGAGTATTTACGTTGATCACGCCCGCGAGTTTGTCGCCGAACTCCGCCGGAATACCGCCCGTCAGCACTTCGACTGTGCGCAGCGTGCGCGCGTCGAGACTGGTCGAGAAGATTGCGGACATGTTGTCGGTAACGGGCACGCCGTCGACGACGTATTGCACCTGCGACTCGGAGCCGCGCGGATGCATGCGCCCGTTGTCGTCGGTCACGAAGCCCGGCGTTGAGGCGACGATCGACTCGATCGCGCGCGAAGGAGCGGCGCCGACTGGTCGTTCGAGCGCCGTTTGATTGATGTCAGTGTCGGAGGAGGTGCGATCGGTTTCCAGCATCGCGCCGCCGCCTTCGGTGATCGTGACGGTCGCCGTGGTCTGTTCGAGTGCGAGCGATAATTCGACGTTGAGGAGAACCGTGCTCTCGAGATCGATCGACTGCTCGGCGGGCAGAAAACCCTGCGCCTCCGCCAGTACCTTGTAAGTATTGAACGGTATGTTGACGAGCTTGAACGCGCCTTGCGCGTCGGTGGTCGCCGATTGCTTGTAACCCGTGACGGGTTGAACGATGGTGACCTTTGCGTTCGGCACGAGCGCGCCGGTGGGATCTTTGACGATGCCTTGCACGCTGCCGATGCGCGCCTGCGCGAAAACAGTTGGACCAAGCGGCAGCAGCAGGCCGCATATAATTGCGCTTTTAATTAGACTACGAAATATCATTGCCAAGCCTCCGAAATGCCAGGAACCAATGCGACGGCCGCAACACACCTCTCCGTTGGAGAGTTGAGCTGCGTCCGCGTGAATTCTTCGCGTGAATAAAGACCACCACACGAAGTTTGTGGGCGGTTCTAGTTGGCTTGGGGTGGCGCGCGGCCGGATTGCGGGCTGATGATCTGCGAGCGCAGATCTTCGGGAGCTACGGGCGTGACTTGCTGCGGTGCTTGTGCCGGCGGATCGTGTTTGAGCCGCAGCGCGATTACAGTCGTGCTGAAGTTTTGGTGCAGTTGACAGATGAGGCAGTCGTTGCAACCGGTCTTGTTGGTCGAGAGGTTTTGTGTTTGTTCGTTAGCGACCTGCGCAGTGGCGCTCGGCTTTTGCGGCAAGGTGCGGCCGTGACGGTGCGCAGCCTCGACGGTGGTGCCGTAAAGAATAAAGACGACCAGCAACAGACTGAGCCAGCGCGTGAAGGCGGCGCTGCGATGTTGAAGTAAAGCAAACATGCTGGTCCAGTAAACGTTGTGTTAGATTCGACGCGGAGGCGATTGTACTGAGACACCGCGTTCAAAGGCAATTTGGAATTGCATTAGTGGTCCTTTGCGTGGGCTTGTTTTGTGTTACGACGAGTGTGACCGCACAAGAGGTGAAGTTATCTGTTGTTTCGCCGGTTGAGGTGAGGATTCGCATCGACTCGATCGGCCCGGCTAGCGAATGGTCGTTTCGGAATGTTTATGCCGGTGTGCTGGGTATTGCCGAGCGCGTGGATGAGTTTCACGCCTTTGGTGTTAACGGCGAAGATGTGGGCGCGAGGAAGATCGCGACCGGTGAGTTTCGGTCCACGAGTGTCGCAAAGGGGATCGAGTATGTCGTAAAACTCCCGCCTCCTGATCCTGCGAACGTTGCTCATGTTAGTTGGATCAGTGGTGAGTCCGGGCTACTCATGCTGGCTGACTTACTGCCCGAGTCGCTGCCCGGGGTTCAGCTTGAGATCTCGCTGCCTGCGGGTTGGACGTGCGAATCGGAGTACACGCCGGAGAAGAACGGTAAGTACCAGGTGCGGCAACCGGAAAAGACGGTGTTGCTTATCGGGCGTGGTTTGCGCAGAGAAGCGCACCGCGTGGGCGGGCTGCCTTTCGATGTGGCGTTAGGTGGGGAGTGGCCGTTTAAGTCTGAGGTTTCGAAGGCTGCGGCGAAAGTTCTCGAGAAATACCTTGCGCTGACTGGCGCCGCGCCGGCAGCCAAACCCGTTTTGCTAATCGCGCCGCTGCCGGTTGCTACCGGAAGTGTGAAGTGGCGGGCGGAAACGAGAGGCCGCACGGTTGTGCTGCTGCTGGATCCGGCCGCAAAGATTAAAAATTGGACCGCCCAACTCGGCATCATCTTCACACACGAGCTGCTGCATCTTTGGGTGCCGAACTCGCTCCTGCTCGAAGGCGACTACGATTGGTTTTTCGAAGGTTTCACGTTGTACACCGCGCTCGTGACGGCGCTCGATTTGAAATTCATTGACTCCGGCGAGTACGTCGCAACGCTCGGGCGCGTTTACGATTCATATCTCTCGCGGCCGGACGATCTCTCGTTGATCGACGCTTCAGAGCGGCGTTGGACCAGCGGAAATTCGACGGTTTATGACAAAGGAATGCTCGTCGCGTTTCTTTACGACCTCGCGATCCGAAAAAACTCGGCCGGCAGGATGTGGCTGGGGAATACCTACAAAGAGCTGTTTACGCGGTGGGCGGCTCAGCCCGCGAATGGAAATGAAGTTATAATCCGGTTGCTGAGCTCGATCCCGGCCGGCGCGGATCTCGCGAAGAGTTATATTGAAGGGCAACGCGAGCTTGATCTCAAGCCGCTGCTTGCCGACCAAAAGCAGCTATTGAAGTCACTTTATTACCGTTAGAGATGAACATAAAACTTATCAAGACCTGCCTTGTTTTTGCGCTTCCCCTGGTGCTGCTTGGCTGCAACACGCTCGCTTCAAAGAACACCACGGGCGTAGTGGTGGCGCGGCGCGCACAGATTCGCAGTTCGACAGCGGTCGTGGCCGCGGATCTGTTGCAGGTCAACCGCGGCGATCAAGTCGACATACTCGAGTCTACGGACGTCACCGATCCGAGTGACAACTCCAAAAAAGAACGCTGGCTGCGCGTGAAGGCGCACGACGACGATGCGACCGAAGGTTGGATTGAAGCGCGCAACATAATGCCGGAAGACGTCCTCGCGGATTCAACAAAACTCGCTGATGAGGACAAAGACATTCCCGCGCAGGCGAGCGGACAACTGCGCGCCAGCTCCAACCTGCGGCTCACGCCTGATCGCAGCGGTAACGAAAACATCATGATGCGGCTCGACAGCGGTTCGAGTTTCGAGATCGTTGGCTGGAAGCGTGTGCCGAAACCGAAAGCGTCCGAATCGATCGAGACTGACGTTGCACCGAAAGCGGGCAGCGCGCAGCAGGGCTCGGGACGATCAAAAACGCAGGCGCAGGATCAGGAGCCGAACGATGAGGATGAGACAAACGAGCTTTGGTACAAGGTGAGACTTTCACCGACCGCTTCGCCCGCGCCCGCAGGTTGGATTTACGGCAAGCAGGTCGAACTCTCGGTGCCGAGCGACATCATCTTCTATCGCAGCGGCCGCGAGTTTGTAGGCTGGCAACGACTCGACGGCGACCCAAAAGACAACAACTCCTCAGACCGTGACGCTGGTCGCGAGGCGAAACCGGGAAGTTGGTTGATTTTGGAAAAGAGTAGCGGAAATGGGCCACACAGCGTTGACGAGCCGGATTTCGATCGCATTTACGTGCTCGGTTACGACAAACGAAATCAGGAGCATTACACCGCGTATCGCAGTCCTGATTTGCGCGGCTATCTGCCGGCGAAGATTGAAGGCCGCGGCGATGACAAGTCGTTCACCATCAGGTTGCAGGAGGAAGAAGGCGGGCCTGTCAAAGAAGTGCGCTACACGCTCTCGAAGGATGCGCGCGGAGTTTTGAAAGTGACAGCGCCCAACACGGGTGGCGGCAGGCGACGCAGGTAAGAAATGGAACGCCCGATTGTAATCGGTATTGGCGGCTACACTTCGAACGTCGGAAAGACGACGTTGTTGTGCGAGTTGCTCCGCGCGTTTCCCGGTTGGGAAGCGATCAAGACGACGCGCGGGCACTATCGATCGTGCGGCAAGGACCCACACGCGTGTTGTGTTAGCCACTTGCTCGCGGCGGAACCGGTGGTGCGTTCGGGACGTGAGGCGACTTACGCATTCGGCAAGGACACGGGACGTTATTGGGATTCGGGTGCTGCAAACGTCCACTGGCTGATTGCGACCGACGATCAGATCAAGCCGGGCATTCGTGAAGCGTTGTCGCGCGTGAAGGCGGAAGGAGTGCTGGTCGAGGGCAACAGCTTTGCGGAGTTTGTCGACGTCGATCTCTTTGTGATGGTGCGACGCGCGGACGACGCGAAGATCAAGAAGAGTGCGAAGCAGGTGCTGAAACGCGCGGACGTGGTCTACGTGTCGGGTGTGGACGAGCAGAATCCGGTGAAACTGATCGAGCAGATTCGGTGTCTTACTGAGGGCAAGGGCAGTGCAGTCGCTGGATGAAATATTGATTGAGTGTGAGCGGCTTCACGGCCACATGTGCGCGGGGCAGTTGCTCGGCGCGCGCATGGCGCTGCTGGGTTGTAAGTCGATCGGCGTTGAGGATCCGCGTGGCGCGGATCGGAAGAAGCTGATCGTTTGGGTCGAGATCGATCGCTGCATGGCTGACGCGGTGAGCGCGGTAACTGGCGTGCGGCTCGGCAAACGTTCTTTGAAGTATGTCGATTACGGCAAGGTGGCCGCAACGTTTCTGAATACTGAAACGAACAAGGCCGTGCGCGTTGTCGCTTTGGAGAGTTCGCGCGCGCTTGCGGACGAGCGTTACGGCTCGATTGTCAACAAACGCGAGCGACAGTTTCGCGCTTATTCGGAGGCAACTGATCGGGAGTTGTTTAGTATCGAAGGCGTCGCGATTGAGTTGAGCGAAATGGATGTTCCGGGCAGCCCTCGATCGCGGGTGATCTGTGACATTTGCGGTGAGGGAGTGAACGACGGCCGCGAGGTAACTCGGGCCGACGGAAGCGTTACTTGTCGTGGTTGTGCCGGTGAAACTTACTACAAAAAACTAGACAACCCGCGAGAGTAAAGGGCATCTAACTCCCCGCCTTCAGAAAAGGCCCTCACGAAGCAATGAAATTAAAATCGTTGAGCGGTGAGGCAGGTATTGACAAGTAGTTTTTTGTCCCTATAATGCCCATTCCTCTTCACGAGGGAAGCGGCCGAAAAGGGAAAGACTCGGGTTCGCTTGACAGATACGGGGTCGACGGTTAATATCCCCGTTTGCTTGGGGCGAGTTTGAGTCGTCTGTAAGGCAATCCAAAGACAATTTGGAATCGATGTTTGAAAACTAGATAGAGCGTGTCCGTCTCAAGACCTTTGAGAGTCAAAACGCGAGCGATAAAGTTCGCGTCTAAAACTCGCAAGAGTCATTATCGAGACTTTAAGAAATAACCAGTAACGATAATGTTGCTAGAGAGCAAATTCTTAACGAGAGTTTGATCCTGGCTCAGAATCAACGCTGGCGGCGTGCCTCAGACATGCAAGTCGAACGCGAAAGTTCCCTTCGGGGAGCGAGTAGAGTGGCGCACGGGTGAGTAACACGTAGGTAATCTACCTTTGGATTGGGAATAACAACCGGAAACGGTTGCTAATACCGAATAATGCAGCGGCACCTAATGGTGACAGTTGTTAAAGCGGGGGATCGCAAGACCTCGCGTCTAAAGAGGAGCCTGCGGCGGATTAGCTAGTTGGTAAGGTAATGGCTTACCAAGGCGATGATCCGTAGCCGGCCTGAGAGGGCGGTCGGCCACACTGACACTGACATACGGGTCAGACTCCTACGGGAGGCAGCAGTCGGGAATTTTGGGCAATGGGCGAAAGCCTGACCCAGCAACGCCGCGTGAAGGATGAAATCCCTCGGGATGTAAACTTCGCAAGAACGGGAAGAATAAGTGAGGGTTAATATCCCTTACGATGACGGTACTGTTTGTAAGCTCCGGCTAACTCCGTGCCAGCAGCCGCGGTAATACGGGGGGAGCAAGCGTTGTTCGGATTTACTGGGCGTAAAGGGCGCGTAGGCGGCCACTGCAAGTCAGTTGTGAAATCTCCGGGCTTAACCCGGAAAGGTCAACTGATACTGCAGGGCTAGAGTGCAGAAGGGGCAACTGGAATTCTCGGTGTAGCGGTGAAATGCGTAGATATCGAGAGGAACACCTGCGGCGAAGGCGGGTTGCTGGGCTGACACTGACGCTGATGCGCGAAAGCCAGGGGAGCGAACGGGATTAGATACCCCGGTAGTCCTGGTCTTAAACGATGAATGCTTGGTGTCTGGGGTTTTATAGTCCCCGGGTGCCGTCGCTAACGCTTTAAGCATTCCGCCTGGGGAGTACGGTCGCAAGACTGAAACTCAAAGGAATTGACGGGGACCCGCACAAGCGGTGGAGCATGTGGTTTAA
>CAMLLD010000011.1 GCA_946480785.1 uncultured Blastocatellia bacterium
GCGCCACGCGTGAAAGCGATGCGCATGCCCCACATCGGCATCACCGCGGCGGTCTCGATGCCGAGCAGCTTCACGCCCCACGCGCTCAAAGCGTGAGCATAAGCGGTGCTCGAGGTTGATTGCGCGGGAATCATCTTGTCCCACATCGGACCGGTCTCGACGTGAAACAACTGCTGCCACTTGCGCGCTAACGCGTTCGTGTAAAAGTCACGATGCGCGGCGAGTAATTCGCGGCGCGTCATCGACGGTGAGATCTTCAGTTCCGCCGGCGCGTGGTCCCACACGTAACCGATGCTCTCACCGGAGATCCAACCGAGAAACTGATTTTTGAACTCGCCGTTGAGCAGCGCCCACACAGCCTTGCCTTCGCTCTCGCTCAACTGCACCGACGCGTAGTTGATCAGGATCGCAAACGGCTGCTTCGTCTCGCGCAGGTAACGCAGAAACGGACTGGCGTCTTTGAAGAGCTCGGGAACGTCGTTGAGATAAATCACCGGAACGATCAGCTTCGACTGAAAGATCGGCACGTCGCGCGCGCCTTTGTACGTCGCGACAAACTGATCCAGCGGTTCGGCGTTGAAGGGATATAACGGCCGCTCTTCCGCGGGCTTGTCGTAAAGCGACCAGAACTCTTTCGCGATGTTCCAGGGCACGATGAATTTCCGCCCTGCAACCTGCGCCCCAATCCACCTCCCTGGAACCTGAGCCTGGTCGTCACTCGCCAACAGCGAAGCTAACGGTTTTCGATCCGTGGCCCACGTGCGCAAGTAACGCATCGCTGGGAAGTCTGGTTTCGCTCGTCCGCTTGGTTTGAAATCAAGATCGTTCGTGAGCAGAAAACAGTCGACGTGTCGACGCGCTCCCGCAGCTTTTTCGATCGCGATGGACAGCCGCGCCGGACCTTTTTTCAACGTCGCCGAAGCGCTGTCCCACGTGAACGCCCAGCCCCAGTACATACTGACTTCATCATGCGGATCGACCACATCCTTCGCGCCGAACTCGTGTCGAAAAACCTCCGCACCATCCTGCGCGATCGTCACCGTGAAGTTCTCAGTCTTGTTCGCCCAATCCGCGTAACGGATCCACAGCACATACGCACCCGCGCGCGGCACTTCGAGGTCCTGATAGATGACGGCGCGCGTCTCGTCCGCACTCGCCGCCGCGGAGTTCCACTCACTCTCGCCACCCTGTGTCCACTCAGCGGAAACGCCTGGTCCATTGATGCCCCAGCCCGGAGCTTTTGCACGCGGAAGATTTAAATAGGAGGGATTGAGCAGCGGCTCCCCGAGTTTTCCCGTCGAGAAGCCGCGCATGTTTTCTGCTTCGTACCAGAGATACTCAGGCGCAGGTTTGGTCTGCGCGTGGAGTGCGATGGCCGCGAGGAGAAGCCAGAACGCAGCTAGACACCAGTTACCCGAGCGCCTCAAGACACTCACCCAACGAGCGCTGACGGCAAGTAAACATCGGCGTGTCGCGAAGCGTGTAAGAGCTGGCTTTTGTTTCTCTGAGCTCCTGGACCAGGTCGAGGAAGTCCGCGGGAAAATCCGTCTCAAACGCCACCACAAACTCCTGATCGTCGAGACCAAACGAATACGTCGTGTGCAGCTTCACCGAACGATACTTCGATCCGATACGGATGTGCTCGTCCATCATCTCCTGCCGTTGCTCGGCGGTCCGCGAGTACCACTCGCGCGTCTTCACGAACGGATAGACGAAGAGGTATTGCGACTTGCCCGGAATGATGTGCAATCGATCTTCGACGTGGTCGGGGTTATCTTTGTCGATGTACATCGAGCGCTTCGTCATCGAAAGAAACGACTGGCTCGGTTCGATATACTTCGCCATCTCGGTCTTGTTCAAACGCGCGGTCATTTCCTGAATCGGCTCGAGCTCATAACCAATGCGCCAAATCATGAAATCGACGTTCGTGCGAAGACCAATGGTCGAGTAAGAATGGATCAGCAAGGATGAGCGAAACTCATCGACGGTCTTGATGAACTCTTCCCGGCAGCGCTGCTGATCGTCATCGGAGAGCAGGCGCCATTCGGGCCGCGCTTTGTAAAAAGTGAAGTTCACAAACTGTCGGGGAAGTTTGGCCTTCTCTACTTCCAGCGCCGAGGATGCGGGTGCGAGACGAAGGGAGCCGCGAACGTTCTGTGGGTCCTTATCGCTACTCATTGTGTTACCTCTGGTTCGGAATAGATTTTTGACTTGCCTGACCTGGTTAGTGTGATTGCCAAGTTATTCTGCCGACTCCCGTGGCTGATTGCAACCGCGCGGGAAGAATAGTTGCGCGTGGTGCGTCAAATGATGTATGAGCCACAACATGAAGCCTCAATTGAATGAGTCGCGTCGCTCATTTCTGCGACTGTTACCGCTCGGAGTGTTCGCCGGTGTGTTTGCTTCCATCGGCGGGGCGGCGTTTCGTTTTCTGCGTCCGCGCTTGAGCGCGCCGAGCGATCAGTGGCTCGACGTTGCGTCTTTGTCGGAGTTGACTGGACCACAACCGATCGCGAAGAAGGTCCTGGCGGAGCATGTTTCGGGTTGGGTCATTACCAACGAAGAGCACAACGTGTTTGTGTTGCCGGCGAAGAACAATCAGGTGCTGTCGACGATCTGCCCGCATGAGGGTTGTGAAGTCTCGTGGGAGCAAGCGCGCAATCGCTTTGCGTGTCCGTGTCATGAGAGTTACTTCGCGGCGGACGGGTCGCGCATTTCCGGGCCGGCGTCGCGCGGGCTCGATGCATTGCCGACGCGCGTGCAGGACGGAAAGCTGCAAGTGCAGTATCGCGTTGGGGTAGAGCAGGACGGAGCGACGCACGCATGAGCCGGCCTTCCGAAAACGATTTCCACGAAAATCGAATCTCGCCCTGGCTGCAAACGACGGGCGGGATTGTCGCTGCGTTGCTGCTGGTCCAACTGCTCACTGGCGTGCTGCTCGCGTTTTATTACGTGCCTTCGGTCGATCACGCGCACACGACGGTTTCTTACGTCGAGAAAGTTGTTTCGTCGGGTTCGTGGCTGCGTTCGCTGCATCATTACGGCTCGCAGTGGCTGGCGTTGTTTGCGTTTGTTCACGTGGCGCGACTGTTTTGGCACGAGGCTTATGCTTACCGAAAAGCGCACTGGATTGCGGCGGTTGTGTTATTGCTGCTGGTGATGGCCGCGGCGGGCACGGGTTATTCGCTGCCGTGGGATGCGCGCGCGTTTTTCAGTACGCGCGTTGCTGAGGGGTTGATGGGCGGGCTGCCATTCGTTGGGCGTCTGGCGCGGCTTTGGTTGTTGGGTGGGACGGACATCTCGACGATTACGTTGTCGCGGTTCTTTGCGCTGCACGTGCTGGTCACGCCGTTTCTGATTCTGGCGCTGGTTGGGTGGCGTTTGTTTCGCGCGCGGTGTTGGTCCAACTTGAATCGCAATGCGATTGTCGGCGGGTTGGTGTTTGTAGCGCTGGCAATCTGGTGTTTGAAGTTTCCGGCGCCGCTTGGACCGCCGGTCGAGAGTGCGACCGCTGACTATCTGCCGCGACCGGGCGCACAGTTTCTGTGGTTGTATCAAACGTTGAAGCACGTGCCGGGCGCGGTGGGATCGATTGTCGGCGTAGTGTTGCCGGGACTTGGCCTTGCGATACTCGCGTCGTTGCCGTGGCTGCGCGCTCGGCGCAGGTTGATTGGCGGCGTGCTGCTCGGTGCGTTTGCGCTCTGGGTGGTGACGATGACTGTCGGTGCGCACTTGAGCGATCGTAGTGACGCGCGAACGCGCGAACAGCTTGCGCGACAAGCCGCGCAGGAAGCGCAGTGGCGTAGTGAGCCGTTTACTGCGGTCCGGCTTCAGTCTTCTACCGCTTCGACGCAGGCTGCTAATTCCGGTGAACCGCCGGAGCTTTACGTCAAGTTTTGTGCTGACTGTCATGGCCCACACGGCGAAGGCGCGCGCCGAAATAATTTGACGTTTCCGCCGCTGCTCGGCGTCGCTGCAAAACCGCGACGCACGGTTGAGGACATCGTTGGTCTATTGAAAGATCCACCGGCTTACGGTCTGCAACCGCCGATGCGGCCCTTCTCCGATAAGTTGTCGGAAGAACAGATGAGAGAGATCGCGCAGTGGATTGTGACTTTGAAAAGATAGCTTTGCGCTTTTGTGCTGGAGTTTGTAATACTCACTTGCCCCTGAGAAAAATTATTTCAACTGGAGAATGCGTCTGATGAAACTTACTCTGCTCGCTCTATGCTGCGTCGTGTTAGCGCTCGTCGCGATTGGCTGCACTGAAACCGCTTCACCGACGAACACTGCTACGCCTCGTACTACTGCTGCGGCGTCGCCTTCGGCAAGTCCGTCTGCTTCCGCTGACGAATTTGCGCACGCAAAGCAGCTCTACGCGAAGAACTGCGAGGGTTGTCATGGTCCAAATGCCGAAGGCGGCCTCGCGAAGGTCAACAACAAGCAAATCAAGGTTCCGTCGTTGAAGGCGGACCACGCCGTGAAGCATACCGACGAACAGTTAACGAAGATGATCACCAACGGCGAAGAAGAGATGCCGTCGTTCAAGGACAAACTCAGTCAGGATGAGATCAATCAGATGGTGCGCTACATTCGCCAGGTAGTGCAGAAGAAAGGTTGAGCGCGCCTTTACCAATTCGCTTTGACGATTTACCATTCCCCCGCGTGCACTCGTAGCTCAGTTGGATAGAGCGTCTGACTTCGAATCAGAAGGTCGCAGGTTCGAGCCCTGCCGGGTGCACCAGCATTAGCCCCTATTAGCACTCCAACGTACGCCCAGTAATCAACGCATGTCCGCAAACTCTGTTAACTCTACCCAACGCGCCCGACTCGCTCTGCTCGGTATTCGTTACGACGAAAACTCGTCGTTCACCAAAGGCGCGGCTGATGCGCCGCCGCAGATCCGCGCGGCGTTGCGCTCCGACGCGTGGAACCTGACGACCGAGAACGGCACCGATCTTTCCGGTGAGAATGTTTTCTTCGACGCGGGTGACATCGAGCCCGTTGCGGGCAGCGACATGTTCACATTGATCGAGAATTCCGTCTCCACGCTGCTCGCCGACGGCATGGCGCCGATCTCGTTGGGCGGCGATCACTCGATCACGTATCCGATCGTGCGTGCGTTTGCGCGGAAGTATCAGGACCTGGCTGTGGTCCACTTCGACGCGCATCCCGATATTTACGATAACTACCAGGGAAATCGAAACTCACACGCGAGTCCGTTTGCGCGCATCATGGAACAAAGGTTAGTGAAGCGGCTGGTCCAGGTGGGGATCAGGACGTTTACTGCGCACCAGCGGGAACAGGTGAAGAAGTTTGGGGTTGAGTCGATCGAGATGCACCAGTTGGCGGACATGCAGCTCCTGGACGGCGCGCCGTGGCGTAATCGTGTGCGACTGGAATTTGATACGCCCGTTTATATCTCGTTCGACGTTGACGCGCTCGATCCGGCGTTCGCACCGGGCGTTTCGCATCGCGAACCCGGCGGCCTATCGACGCGCCAAGCCATCGACCTGATTCAAAGCTTGAAAGGCAACGTGGTAGGCGCGGACATCGTAGAATTCAACCCCCGCATGGACCCCCTCCACATCACCGGCACCGTCTGCGCCAAACTCTTGAAAGAGATTGCCGCCCGCATGCTGGAGAGTTAGAGCTTTCGCGCGTCTTTTCAGTTCTTTATCATCTTTTGCGCAAGCTCTGCATTCTCTATCCACCTGCTTGCACGCATCTTTCATCGCACTCACTTAGTCCCGGAGCGCCGAAGGCGCGACCAGAAGGTAGCCAGGGGCAAGCGCGAGCGCAGCGAGCGCGCCGCCCCTGGATCTCACAGTAAACAGACGAAGGCCCGGAGGGCCGACAGACACGTGGCGTCGCGCATGTCTATCGCCCGTTCCGGGCTGGTCGTGTTTCCGAGCGATCCAGGGGCGGCGTGCTCCGCTTCGCGTCGCACTTGCCCCCTGGCTAACTTATGGTCGCGCCTTCGGCGCTCACAGTTCAGAGCCGCGTTCTTATAGCCGCGCCTCGGCGCTCACCCTCAGAGCGGCGCCACACTAGTGGAGCAGGAATCTGAATTACTAACCTGCGACGCTATAGCTTTACTTCACGCCGAGCAGCTCGATCTCGAACGTCAGCGTTGAGTTGGGTGGGATGTTGGGGGGTTGGCCGCGGGTGCCGTAGGCAAGCGAGGGAGGTGTGATGATGCGGCGCTTGCCGCCCACTTTCATCGTTTGTAACGCTTCGTTCCAACCAGGAATCAAACCCGGACCAAGCGCAAACTCCGCCGGACCGCCGTGCTTCAACGAACTGTCAAACTCTTTCCCATTCTCCAGCCAGCCCGTGTAATTCACACGCACCGTCTGCCCGATGCGCGGACTGCGTCCGTCGCCGACTTTCAAATCCGTGTACTTCAGTCCGGAAGGCGTCGTGATCTCCTGCCCCGCAGCGCCTCGACGATTCGCCACTACATACGCCACCACCGACGCAGCCACGGCCACGATCAATATGATAACGACGAGTTTGACGTTTAAGCCCGCGCGCTTCTGCGGCTGCCCGGACGAAACCGGCGACGAACCAGACGCAACGCGCGGTCTCTTTCTCGCTCTGTTTACTTTTCGTTGTCGACTTACAGGCACTGAACGTGTCCCTTCGTAGAGGTAATTGGGACAGTCGTTATACAGATATTGAGTTCAGAGTTCAACCGCGCGGGTCGGCGCGCGGCTCGAAGAAACGCCCGCGTGGAAACTCTTCACCGATCGTCATCACCACGCGGGCCACGACCACCGCCACGCCGATCCCGCGCCTCGCTGCGTATCTTTTGAAAGCGCTGCCACTGATCCGGCGTCAACACTTGCTGCAACTTCTGATCGGCTTGCGCCCGAATGTCATTTACGCGCGGCTCCGATTCGCGGCGCAACGCGCGCAACTGATCGCGCGTGTCGCTGAAGATCTGTTGCACCTTCGCCTTCTGATCCGCGTTCAGATCCAATCGCTGCGACAACTGCTCCAAACGATCGCGCGGCTCACCGCGGCGCGCGAGGCCGCGATAGAGGTTCAGCGCCAGAATCCCGGCCGTGAATCCCAACACGAAGATGATCGCGGCCGCCACCCGCACCTGCCACTTGTTCCTGACAATGTTATTCATAACTACTTATTGTCCCCGTCGTCCGTGTAAATGGCGTTGATAACCTGGTCGTAGCTTAGCTGATCGTCGTTGTCCTGCAAGATCACTGACTCCGCCGAATACGCCGACGACGCGGTAGTCTGGTCCAACGTCGACGTCGCGGGAGCGGAAACCACAAAACTCAGCGCGCCCAACGCCACAGTCGCCAGCGCCATCGACGAAACCAGCGCCCGCGAAGATCTCCACAAGCGCACGATTGCCGGCACGCTCTCCACCGCCTGCTGCTCGCGCCACGCCGCCATCACTCTCGTCTGAAAAAACGGCGACGGCTCAACCGCTGCTTGCGTTCGCTCTTTGATCATCACTGCCGAGATCTGCGCCGCCGCGAACGCAGTGCGACACGCCTCGCAATCACGTGCATGCGTGCGAATCTCTTCGAGCTCACTCGGCGAGAGACTCGCCAGCGCCGCGTTATCCAGAACTTCAGTGATGTGTTTGTCTTTCATGAACTTCACTTGCCCCCATTAAGTCGTAGCCGGTTTGCGATCTCGCGAGCGCAACAACTTCTCCATCGCTTCCCGAATCTTCTTCCGCGCGCGAAACGCTCTCACCTTCACTTTCGACTCCGACCAGCCCGTCGCTTCCGCCACTTCCTTGATCGATGCCTCTTCGCCGTCAATCATCAAGAGCGCCTGCTGGTCTTCCGGCGACAGCACACTCAACAATCGATCGGCGAGATCCGCCGCCACCAAATTACTTTCAACCGAACGCTGTTGCGTGTCCGCCAATTGCTGCTCGAGCCACTGGTCTTCCTCGTCACTCAGATCGGAAACGGTCAACTCCGGCCGCCGCTTCCCTGCCCTCAGCATATTCAGACACGTGTTGGTCGCGATTCGTGTCAACCAACCCTCCAACGAGCCACGTCCCTCAAAACTTGCAAGCTGCGTAAATGCTTTCAGAAAAACTTCCTGCGCAGCTTCTTCAACCAAACTTCGCTGCCGAAAAAACCGGCTGGCGGTGCTGAAAACTCGCGGGCTGTAACGGCGCACGATTTCCGCAAAGGCAGACTCGTCTCCGTCCTGCGCTTGCCGCACCAGGTCGATGTCCGAGGCTTGTTCAAGCCCACTCGCATGTTCGAGCCCACTCGTCAGTTGCGATCCTCACTCGAATCACCTCCCTGGAGTGCGCCAACGTTACTACCATTGCCGACCGAAACGGGCGCACTCCAAAGAAGCGGGGGGAGACGCTTACTGATTGTCGCGTTTGCGCATGCCGTCGCCGTGACGGGTTTTGAACTGCGCCTTCGCTTGTTCCAACTGGGCTTTCTGCTCAGCCGTCAAAACGGAAAGCATCTCCTGATGCAGTTTCGCTTGCTCGCCCATCATCTTGGCTTCGAGCGGAGCGATCTCCGTCAGTTTCTGAGTAGCCAGTGCTTCGTTGAACGTACCGCCTTCGCTCGCCTGACGCAACTCCTGTCGCTTCGCTCGCAGCTGATCGCGCAGGGGCTTGTTGGTTTGCGCGAAGCTCTCGCGGATTTGTTTCATCTTCGCTTTCTGGTCATCAGTTAGATTGAGCTGTCTGAAGAAGCCGCCCGCGCGCATTCCTCCAAAGCCCGGTCCTTTATGACCGCCACGACCGCCGTGCCATGCACCGCGCGCACCCTGACCGTTGTCCTGATTGGTAACCGTCTGGGCAACGGCGATCGAAGCAGCCAAAGCAATCGCCGCGATAGCCGCGACTGCCAGTGTTTTAAAGCGTCCTAATTTGCTCATCTGTCGTTTCTTACTCCTACATTCCTTGTCATTCAATCCAGGGGAGTGTCCTGTCTGCTAAGACACGCCTCCCCACGAAACGGTTACAAAAGACCGCTAAATGTCGTGTAAAGCGAAATAAATCTTTGTAAATCCTTTGTCGTAACCGTTGCGGCACAGGGCGTGTCTATCCGGTTGTGACGGAGGAACCATGTCGACTGAAACCATTAAACATCCACCTTTAGCAGCGGGCGCCGGAACGAAAGCCGGCACTGCTCGCACGCCAGCCTGGTTGAGCCAGTACTGGGCGAGACTTTTGGCCGGCAAGAAAAAACTGCTCATCGGCGGCGGCATCCTGGCGGCGTTTCTGCTCGCCGGTTTTTATTTCTGGGGTAACGATGCCAACGCTGCTCAATATCTAACCGCACGCGTCGAGCGCGGAAACCTGCGCAACACCGTGACCGCGACGGGCACGCTGCAAGCTGTGACCACGGTCCAGGTCGGCAGTCAGGCGTCGGGCACGATCTCGGCGCTCTACGCTGATTTCAATTCGGTAGTTAAAAAAGGACAGGTCGTCGCGCAGCTCGATCCTTCAACGATGAAGGCGCAGGTCGAGCAGGCGCAGGCAAACGTGCAACAGGCGCGCGCGAGTCTGGCGCAAGCCAAAGCGGCGGTAGTGAATGCACGCGCCGCGATTAGTGATGCGCAGGCGAAGGGTCTCGCGGCGAAGTCGACAGTGCAGAACAATCAGGCGGGCGTATCGGCGTCTGAAGCGAACGTCGCCGTATTAAAGGCGCAGCAGGACGACGCCATGAGTTTGTTGAAGCAGCAGGAGTCGTTATTGAAGTCCGGAGTGATCGCGCAACGCGATTACGACGTCGCGATGACGGCTTATAAAACTGCCGAAGCGAAATACAACCAGGCGGTCGCACAGTTGAATCAGTCGAAGTTGGCCGAACAGTCCTCCGCGAGCGCGGGCGTTGCGTCATCGCAGGCCGGCGTTGAACAGGCGAAGGCACAGTTGCAGCAGGCTGAGGCGCAAGTCGCGCAGAACACCGCGCAGGTACAACAGGCGGAAGCGGCGCTGAGTTTGGCGCAAGTTAATTTGGGTCACACGACGATCACGTCGCCGATCGACGGCATCGTGGTTTCGCGTGACGTGAACGTGGGCCAGACCGTAGCGGCGAGTTTGTCGGCGCCGACGCTGTTTACGATTGCCAACGACCTGACGCAGATGCAGGTGATCGCGAATATCGATCAGGCTGACATCGGTTTGGTCGAGCAAGCGAAGTCAGTGAAGTTTTCAGTGGACGCGTTTCCGGGTAAGGAGTTTGACGGCAAGATTCAGGAGATGCGTTTGAACCCGGTGAACGTGCAGAACGTCGTGACTTACAACGTCGTCATCGACGTGAGCAATCCCGAGCAGACGTTGAAGCCGGGTATGACGGCGAACCTGACGATCACGATCGACGAGCGGAACAACGTGTTGAAGGTGCCGAACTCGGCGCTGCGATTCAGACCGCAGGATGCGAGCGGGAATAGTCAGCGCAGTGGCGGTGCTGGTGGCCAAGGCCCGGGTCAGGGCCAGGGACGTCGTGGCCAGGGTAACGGTCAGCAAGCTGCTGGTGGCAATGGCAGTGGTGCGAATGCTGGCGGTGGTGCGAATGCTGGCGGTGGTGCGAATGCTGCTGGCGGTGCGAACGCCGGTGGCAACGGTGGTGGCGACAACAGCAACTTCGCGCCTGCTTCAGCGCCGGTGCTGCCGGGTCAGACGCGAGTCGTTTGGGTGTTGGGCCAGGACGGCAAACCGCAACCGCGGCGCATCAAGGTCGGACTCAGTGACGGCGCGTCGACTGAAGTCGTCGAGGGCAACTTGAACGAAGGCGACATGGTCATCACTGGCCAGACCCTCAGCGGTTCAGGTTCGACGTCGACGCAGCAAAACAGACCGCCGGGATTCGGTAACGCTCCGCGTGGTGGTGGCGGCGGCCGCGGTCGGTAATTGAACTCGACGGTCGGTAGTTTGAGCGTTGGCTTTGCGGTCGGTAGTTGAACTGGGCGCTGATCCACTTGAAATGGGAGACCTCGGAAGAGCGGTTCCAATCCCCTTCCTTGGTTCTCCCGCTACCGCAGATCAAGTAGGTAGAAACAGAGATGGCAACAACATTCGCAACAGAGTCACCAACGATACAACCGGGCGCGGCGACAATCGCGGAAGGCATAGCGCAGGTACCCGAAGCGCGTCCGGTAATCCAGTTGGAGCACATTCACAAAACCTACACGATGGGCGACGTTGAAGTGCACGCCCTGCGCGGCATCTCGCTGACGGTCCGCGAAGGCGAGTTCGTCGCGATCATGGGCACCTCCGGTTCCGGCAAGTCGACCACGATGAATATCATCGGCTGCCTCGACCGGCCCACGCGCGGCACGTACATCCTCGACGGCGAAGACGTTTCGCAACTATCGAAAGACGCGCGCGCCGACATTCGTTGCCAGAAGATCGGCTTCGTTTTCCAGGGCTTCAACCTGCTGTCGCGCACGTCAGCCCTCGAGAACGTCGAGTTGCCGATGCTTTATCTCGGCGTCGACGCAACCACGCGCCACGAGCGCGCGATGGAAGCACTCGCCGCTGTCGGCCTCGCGGGTCGCGAACAAAACCATCCGAACCAGTTATCAGGCGGACAGCAACAGCGCGTCGCAGTCGCGCGTTCGCTCGTGAACAATCCGGCGCTGATTCTCGCAGACGAGCCGACCGGAAACCTCGACTCGCGCACGTCAGTGGAAGTGATGGAGATCTTCCAGCGCCTGAATCGCGAACGCGGCATCACGCTCGTGCTCGTCACGCACGAACCCGACATCGCGGAGTACGCGCAGCGAGTCGTCGTGTTCAAAGACGGAAAGATCAAGAGCGATCACCAGGTGGAACATCAGCGTGACGCGGCGGAAGAGTTGAAGAACCTGCCGGTCATTACGGACGACGACGACGAAGACGAGTAATCGGCAATTGAGAATCGGAAATCGACAATGACTTTACTAATGATCATCCGAGTTGCATTTCGCGCCCTTGTGAGAAACAAGATGCGCGCGGCGTTGACGATGCTGGGCATCATCATCGGCGTGTCGGCGGTGATCGCGATGGTGAGTATCGGCCAGGGCGCGTCGGCGTCCGTGCAGGCGCAGATCGAAAGCATCGGCACGAACCTGCTGTTCGTCAGCGCGGGCGCGCAGAACGTCGGCGGCGTGCGCAGCGGCGCCGGCGACAGCGGCACGAACACGTTGACTGTCGAAGACCTCGACGCGATCAAGCGCGAAGTGCCGAGTGTTTCGATGGTGACGCCGGCGGTGAACGCGCGCGCGCAACTCGTCGCGGGCAACATGAACTGGAACACGTCCGTGCAGGGCGTCAGCGAGCAGTATCCCGACATTCGCAAGTGGAACGTCGCAAGCGGATCATTCTTTACCGACGCTGACGTGCGCACGGCGGCGCGCGTGATCGTGATCGGACAAACGATCGCCGACAACATGTTTCCCGGCATGGACCCGATCGGACAGGACCTGCGTGTTTCGAACCTGCCGTTTCGCGTCGTGGGCGTGATGGCGCGCAAGGGACAGGACCAGGGCGGGCGCGATCAGGACGATATCGCGTTTGCGCCGTACACGACAGTGCAGAAGAAAGTGCTCGGCAGTCCGCGCGTGCAGATCGCTTACGTCTCGGCGATTTCGGAAGATGCGACGTACACGGCGCAGTCGCAGATCGGCGATCTACTGCGTCAACGTCACAAGTTGACGGCGAGCGAACCGGACGACTTCACCGTGCGCAACATGACGGACATCGCTGAAGCGGCGAATGAGACCAGCAAGACGATGACCATCTTGCTCGCGTGTATCGCGGGTGTGTCGCTGCTCGTCGGCGGCATCGGCATCATGAACATCATGCTGGTGTCGGTGACGGAGCGTACGCGTGAGATTGGTATTCGTATGGCGATTGGCGCGCGTTCTTCGGCGGTTCGAAGTCAGTTTCTGATCGAGTCGATCGTATTGAGTCTGACGGGTGGAACGATCGGGATCATACTCGGGATCGCGTTGTCGCTGGCGATACCGGCGATGCTCGGTTGGCCCACGCTGGTGTCGATGATGGCGATCGTCGGCTCAGTTCTCTTCTCGGTCGCAGTCGGAATCTTCTTCGGCTACTACCCCGCGCGCAAAGCCGCGTCGCTCGATCCGATCGAAGCGCTGCGCTACGAGTAGTGCTATACTTTGGCAACTCCTGAGTTGAGGAGTGAGAGATGCAATCTATCGACGAACTTGCACGCGAGATAACTGACCTCACACCGTACCAGCAGCATTTATTGCTGGAAAGAGTCGCGCAGTTGAATCTTCAAAGAGGACTGCATGAACTAGCGGAAAAGTATCGCGCGCGCCTGGAGAGCCAAGGCCGGCTAAACACTCCACCTGACGAGGTCTGGGCGGAACTTCACCATATCCGCGAAGACATCGCTCGTCATGATTACCCTGCTTAATCGCTATCTACTTGACACTAACGTTTGGGTATTCGGGCTTCGCCGAAACAGTGCCTTTCCGACTTGCGCGGAATTGCTGGATCTGATCGGCTCGTTTGTCGTAGTGGTCCCTCGGCAACTACTAAAAGAGTTAGGACTTAACCTGACAGAAGATGAATTGCGGAGTTTTTATCAGCTCATCAATCAGCATCCGGAGTTCATCGAGGTGAGTTGGAACCTTGCGCCCACTGAGCGCGTGAGATATTTCGAGATGCAAGGCTGTCGCAAGGGTGATGCAGTTATCGCGGCGCATGCTGAGGTTCTCGGTGTCAAAGTGATTGTTAGCGAAAACCGACAGTTCCTCCGAACGCTGAAGGAGTTTTCGATTGACATCGTTAACTCGGAAGCGGCGTTGAAGCGTATTGTGCGGTCGTAACCTGACAAAAACTTTTTCAGTTCTCCTCGTACTATCCTGGACACGACTGAGGACTAATCCTGATGGCGGTCGCGTCTTATGCGTCCTGCTCGCCTTCGGTTACTATGCCGCGCATGAATCCGCCGCTAATGCGCCGGCGAGCGATCGTCGCCGCTGCTCTTAGTCTTCTTTCACTTATTGTTTCTTTAGATTTTGGACTGGCGTTTGCCCAACAGCGAGCGACGCAAGTTCCATCTAAGCGCCCGCGGCTCGTGTTATTGATCGCGGTGGACCAGTTTCGCTACGACTACCTCGAACGCTTCGGCGACCTGTTCGGTCCAAACGGCTTCAAACGTTTGCAGCGCGACGGCGCTTCGTGGGCGCAATCGAATTACGACCACATGCCGACTTACACCGCACCCGGCCACGCCACGATGATGACCGGCGCATATCCTGCTGAGTCGGGAATCGTCGCCAACGAATGGCTCGATCGCCCAACCGGCAAACGCATCACCAGCGTCACGGACGACTCAGTGAAAACGCTCGGCGGCGATCCAACCGAACCCGGCGCGAGCCCGAAACGTTTGCTGAGCTCCACCGTCGGCGACGAACTACGCCTCGTCACCAACGATCGCTCGAAAGTCATCGGTATTTCCGTCAAAGATCGCTCCGCCATTCTCCCCGCCGGACGCCACGCAAACGCCGCATACTGGTTCAGTTGGATCACCGGCAACATGGTCTCTTCGACGTATTACTTCAACCAACTCCCCGCGTGGGTCACGAACTTCAACAACACGCGCCCGGCCGATAAATACTTCGGCGCAAAATGGGATCGACTGCTCGCGGAAGACGAGTACGTGAAACGCGCCGGACCAGACTCGCCGCCGTGGGAAACTGTGGGCACAGCCGCCCACGACACGAATGCTTTCCCGCACGTCATAACGGGCGGCGCAAAGTCGCCCGGCAGAGATTTCTACGCCGCGCTCGACTACACGCCGTTCACCAACGACCTGCTGGTCTCGTTCGCCGAGCAGGCCATCACCAGCGAACAACTCGGACAGGACGACGACACCGACGTTCTCACCGTCAGCTTCTCGGCCAACGATTACGTCGGTCATCGCTATGGTCCATACAGCCAGGAAGCGATGGACATCACGCTGCGCACCGATCAGCAGATCGCGACCTTGCTCGATTTCGTCGCCGCGCGCGTCGGACTCGCAAACACGCTCATCGCTTTCACCGCCGATCACGGCGTTGCGCCGATCCCCGAACACGCCGCCGCGCTCGGGCTCGGCGGCGCACGCATCAACTCAAACGACGTAGTCGCGGCCATCCGTGCGGCTATCACGGCGCGCTACAACCCGCACGGGAAGTCACCGGATCCAACGGCGGACTACCTGCTGAAAGACTCGATCTCTCAGCGCGACTGGTTTCTGAACGGCAACATCTATCTCAACTACGACGCACTCAAACGCGACGGCATCAATCTCGACGAGATCTCGCAGGTGATCGCCGCGGCCGCGCTAACCGTTCCCGGCGTCGCTCGCTCGTTCACGCGTGCTCAACTCTTGCGCGGCGCAAGCGCGATGAGTGATCCAATCGAACGTCGTGTTCTCCACGGTTTCTATCCCGCACGCAGCGGCGACGTCGTGATCATCGCTGAGCCTTACAAATATCTCGGCGACACCATCACCGCGACGCACGGTTCGCCCTACACGTACGACACGCACGTGCCGACGATCATCATGGGCGCCGGCATCGTCGCGGGACGTTATCTCGAACCCGCATCGCCCGCCGACATCGCACCGACGCTCTCGGCGTTGCTGCACATCACAGCGCCGAGCAGCGCGACCGGCCGCGTTCTTTTGGAAGCAATTAAAAAGTGATTAGCGTCTGTAGTTCGCGGCGTAGTCTGGAACGGGGATCTCCGCGGGTAAGCGCGGATCGTTGATCGGCTGGCCCGCTGTTAACTTCAAAGGCACAACACCTGCCCACATCGGCAACGAATAATCTTCTTCGTCATCGAGCGGTGGCCCGGTGCGAATCTTCGCGGACGCTTCTTCAAGCGGCAGGCAAAGCACCGTCGTTTGCTTCATCTCCTGCTCGTTCGGTTCGCGCACGTCAGCCCAACGACCGGGAACGATGTGCTCTGAAAGAGCGAGAAGAGCTGAGTATTTTTCCTTCGCCTCATCAACCAGCGTCGCGCGGCCAAACACGAGCACCGAGCGATAATTCATCGAATGATGAAACGCCGAACGCGCCAATACCAAACCATCGACAATCGTCACCGTCACACACGCATCAATCCCACCGGCCAGCGAGCGCAGCATGCGGCTCGCCTGCGACCCGTGAATGTAAAGCTTGTCGTCAACGCGCGCGTAGCCGGTCGGAACCACGAACGGCTGACCGTCCACGACAAACCCGACGTGACAGATAAAACCCTCATCGAGAATCGCGTTGACGGTTTCGCGATCGAAGTGGCCGCGCTTCGGCAGGCGTTTGAGCTTGGTGCGATCGGTTTGCGGAAATGTCATAATCGGCGACAGAGTAACACAGATACCACCGATCGATTGTTAAGGAGAAACTGATGCGCTTCCGACTACCCCTGCTGGCTATCTCTCTGCTCGCCGTCGCGCTCTGCGCGCAAAACAGCTTCGCGCAAAACGGCGGCACGCCACCGAAATCGCCCATCGAAGAAGCCTTCTCGCGGCTCGAGTGGCGCAGCATTGGACCAGCAAACATGGGCGGCCGCATCGCCGACGTCGAAGGCGTGCCCGGCGATCCGAATGTCGTTTACGTCGCGAGCGCTTCCGGCGGTTTGTGGAAAACGACGAACGGCGGCGTCACGTGGAAACCGATCTTCGAAAGACAGGGAACGATGTCGATCGGCGACATCGCACTCGCCCCCAGCAACCCCGACGTCGTTTGGGTCGGCACGGGGGAATCAAACGTGCGCAACAGCGTCTCGTTCGGCGACGGCGTTTACAAATCTACCGACGGCGGCAAGACGTGGCAGCACATGGGGCTCACCGAGACCGAGCACGTCTCGGCCATCGTCATCAATCCGCAGAACCCCGACATCGTTTACATCGGCGCGCTCGGCCACGCGTTTGGTCCAAACGAAGAACGCGGCGTGTTCATGACCACCGACGGCGGCCGCACCTGGACCAAGACGCTCTACATCGACAACCAGCACGGCGTCGCCGATCTCGAAATCGATCCGACGAACCCAAACATCCTCTACGCGGGCATGTGGAGTTTCGAGCGCAAGCCGTGGACGCATCACAGCGGCAGCGAGAAAGGCGGCGTCTACAAGTCGATTGACGGCGGGCGCACCTGGAACAAGCTGACCAACGGTTTGCCGAAGTTGATGGGCCGCATCGGCGTGCGTGTGGCGCCGAGCAATCCGAACGTCGTTTACGTGATCGTCGAAGCAAAGGAAGGCACGCTGTATCGTTCAGACGATCGTGGCGAGACGTTCAAACTCGCTTCGAAAAACACCGACATCGTTTCCCGCGGCTTCTACTACACGCGCGTGCGCGTCGATCCGACAAACGAGAACCACATCTACGCTGTTGCTTCGACGTTGTACACGTCCATCGACGGCGGCAAGAGTTTTCGCGCGATCACCGGCCGGATACACGTCGACTATCACGCGCTCTGGCTCGATCCGAAGAACCCGAAACGAATGTGGAACGGGCAGGACGGCGGCATCGCGGTCTCGAACGACGGCGGCGATACGTGGGAAGCGATCTCCAACATTCCGCTGGGGCAGTTCTATCAGGTCCACGCCGACAATCGCATGCCGTTCTATTACGTGATGGGCGGCTTGCAGGACAACGGCTCGTGGACTGGACCAAGCCAAACGCGCGAGCCCGCGGGCATCATGAACGACGACTGGCGCATGGTCAGCTTCGGCGACGGCTTCTACATGGTTAACCATCCCGACGATCCGGATATTTACCTCTCCGAATCGCAGGGCGCGAACATCGTGTGGACCGACATGCGCACGCGCGAGCAGCAGGCGGTGAATCCCTGGGGCCACGGCAGCGGCGGCGGTCCCGCGGCGGGACAGAAGTATCGTTTCAACTGGAACTCGCCCATCGTTCTTTCACCGCACGATAAAACGACCGTGTTCCTCGCGGGCAACGTCGTTTTCAGATCGCCCGACTTCGGCAAAACGTGGGAACAGATCAGTCCCGACCTGACGACCAACGATCCCGAGAAGCTGAAAGACGCGGGTGGTCCAGTCGCGTTTGAAAACTCCACCGCCGAGTATCACTCGACGATCATCAGCATCGCCGAGTCGCCGGTGCAAAAGGGACAGATCTGGGTCGGCACTGACGACGGCAATCTGCAAGTCACGCGCGACGGTGGCAAGAACTGGACAAACATTATTGGAAATCTTTCCGGCGTCGGGAAGTATTCACCTGTATCGCATGTTGAGCCATCGAGGATTAACGCGGACACGGCCTATGTCGCGTTCGACCGCCACATGTTCGACGACTTCCGTCCTTACATTCTCAAGACGACTGACGGTGGGAAGTCGTGGACCAACATCAGCGGCAACCTGCCGGCGAAAGCTTACGTGCAGGTCGTGCGCGAAGATCCGAAGAACACGAACCTGCTTTACGCGGGCACGGAGCTCGGACTATTCGCTTCGTACAATGGCGGCAAGGATTGGCTGCACCTGAATCTCAAAAACCTGCCGAACGTTTCCGTGCACGACATCCTGGTCCACCCGCGCGAAAACGATCTGATCCTCGCGACTCACGGCCGTAGTCTCTGGATCTTCGACGACGCCACGCCGCTGCAACGCATGAACCAGCAGATTCTCGACAGCAACGCATACCTATTTCCAATCCGGCCCGCGTTGCGTTATTCGAGTCGCTTCTCGCGTTACGGCATCGGCGACAAACAGTTTCTTGGTCCCAATCCGCCGGCGGGCGCGCTGATCACTTACTACTTAAAAGACAAGGTTGACGAGAAGACGACGTTCAAAGTGCAGGTCTTCGATCGCGACGGCAAGCTGGTCCAGGATATTGAGAAGCCGTCGCGTGAAAAGGGTTTGAATCGCATCGCGTGGAACCTGCGGTTTGGCGGGCCGGAAGTGCGGCGGCCGCCGACGGAAGAGCAACTCGCTTTCGGCTTCGCGGCGCGCGGGCCGCAAGTGTTGCCGGGAACTTACACGGTGAAGCTCACGCTCGGCGACAAAGTGCTCGAAGAGCGTGTGGAAGTGAAGCTGGATCCGGGTATCAAGACTTCAGTCGCCGAGTTGCAGCAAGCGCAGGACATGCAGTTTAAATTGCGCGACATGCAGTCAACGATGAACGTTTCGCTGCGTTTTCTCGACAGCCTCGAAACTCAGCTCAAGCAGACGCAAACGACGATGAAGACGCTCAACAAAGAACCCGACAAGGAGATGATGAAAGCGCTCGAGGATTGGATCAAACAACTCGATACGATGGAGGACAAACTCGAAGCGCGCCGCGAAGGTCTCGGTTTGAGCGGCAAGGATGTCGTCTCCGATGACATGGGAAACCTGTTCTTTTCACTCGATGCGAACTTTGGCCCAACGCCGGGACAGCGGCAGTACTTCGATGAGATCCAACCGGAGTATCGCACGCGAATGGAAGAGGTGAATAAGTTCTTGCGCGACACGTTGCCGCAGTGGAACGACAAGTTGAAAGCGTGGAATGCGCCGACGTTGACGACCCGCAAACCGTTTGAGCTTTAGCCACAGATTTACACAAAAAGGGCGGCCACAAAGGGCCGCCCAAAGCCAGTTTATTTCTGGAGGGGTTAGTTAAGGGTAGTGGCTGTCGTTGGAGGAGCTGGGGGTGTTGACGTGGTCAGGCGAATGTTGCCGTTAATTCCCTTGGCGCTGATACCCGTGCCGCCGTTGCCGATGCGCGCCCAATAGCTGCCGTGCCGGCCTTTGTCGATCGAGACGTTCGGCAGGTCCGCGATTACGCGTCCATTCATCCCACGTGCGTCGAAGTCAGCATTAACATCCGCCGGCAATTGCAATTCTATGTTGCCGTTGATGCCGTTCAGCGTAACGCCTTCCTGTTCGATGCTCTTCAAACCCGCGAAGACGTTTCCGTTGATGCCTTTGAACGTCGCACTACCCGAGGCTTTCGCAACGTTGACTTTGCCGTTGATACCACTGGCTTCGACCGGACCTTCAATCTCACCAACCACGACCGATCCGTTCACGCCCTTCGTCGCGAGCGCGATCTGCCGCGGCAGTTTCAACGTGACCTTTTCCGAAGCTTTCGCGCCAAACAACTTCGCGAAGAAGCTGTGCTCGACTGTTTCCGCGCGAATGCTCAGCCGATCGGCGCTACCTTCGATGTAGACCTTGCGGCGATCCAAAGCGTCCTTACACGACGCGGTACGTTCGATGTAAATCTCGGCGGTCTTTGTGTCGGCAGTCTCGATCTTCACTGAGCCGTTGATGCCGCCCACGTCGACGCGCGCGCCGGGCGCCAGTTCGTAGCTCTGTCGAATCTCGTCACGCACCGCGTCCTCGGCATTGTGCGAAACGAGCTCGCGCAATTCCGCAACGGTGCCGCCCTTGCTTGAAGATGAGCGGACCACCACGCCGGCAATGCCGGCCAACGCGACCAGCACGATCAATATCAATATGCGTTTCATCTTCCTGCCTCGGATTTGGGGTTGAAAACGAACTGACGGGGTCTTTAACGACACGCCGCCGGGATATGTTTCCGAATTTGCCGCTTGACAGTAAGTTTAGCGAAGCTTAGAGTCCGAAGGCCTCTCAAAACAAACTATGGCTGACCGGGATTCCAAAGATCTCAAGGTATTGGTAGTCGAAGACTTCGAAGACACTCGCCTCTTTCTGAGGCTGGCGTTGGAGGACGAAGGCTTTATCGTGTTCGAAGCGGAGAACGGTCAAAAGGCCGTCGAGAACGCGGACCGCGACAAGCCGGACGTGATTCTCATGGACCTGACGATGCCACTGATGGACGGTTTTGCCGCCGCCAAACTGATCCGTCAAAACGAAAATCTCAAACACGTTCCGATCATCGCCATCACCGCGCACCAGGAATCCGACTTCCGTTCCGACGCGAAAGCTTCCGGCTTCGATGCCTACGTCACCAAGCCGATCGATGTCCAGTGGCTCAAGGAACTAATCGCCGGACTTCTGATCTAACAGCGATTTGCGCAGTCGCAGCGCGACGCCGGGACGAGTACCGGTCACCGCGCCATCGAGCCAAACTTCCCTGCCGTTCACAAACACGCGTTTCACACCTTCAGCGAGTAATTGCGGATCCTTGAACGTCGCGCGATCGATGATTTGTCGCGGATCGAACAGCACGACGTCGGCTTTGTAGCCGCTCTTAATCAAACCACGATCGCTCAACTTGAAGCGCTGCGCCGGCAACGAAGTCATCTTGCGGATCGCCTCCGCCAAACTCAACCAACCCAACTCGCGAACATAGTGGCCCAACACGCGCGGATACGTGCCCGCGCCGCGCGGATGGCGCGAACCGATGCCGCCGTCGCTACTCACCATCACCCACGGCTGCGTGTAGAACGTTTTGATGTCGGGCTCCTTCATCGAATGGCAAACGACACTCGCGCCGCCTTCGCGCACGATCTTCATGTAGAGCTCGACCGGACTGATCTTTTCCTGTTTGCTGATCTCGTCCATTGTGCGGAACTCGTAATCAGGATGCGCACGACAACTGACGATCGTGACGTTTAATGGTCCACCAACGTCGGCGAGAGCGCGCGCGACGTCGACCGGATCTTCGTGGCGACCGCTCGGAACGAGAACGCGAATCGTCGAGCTCCACGCGTCGTACGGGTAACAATCGGCCGTCACGTCCTGACCGGCAGCGCGCGCTTTATTGATCAGCGCGACGGCGTCTTTCGAGTGGCCCCAGACTTTCAGGGTCGCGAGCTTGATATGTGAGATCTGTACCGGCAGCCGCGCTTCGCGTCCGATCTGAAGCGCTTCCGCAAGCGCTTCGAAACTGCGGTCGGCTTCGTCGCGAATGTGACTGATGTAGATGCCGCCCCACGCGCCGGCTTCACGCGCGAGCGCGATGACTTCTTCGGTCGACGCGGGTTTACCGGTTTCGTATTCGAGACCGGTGGAGAGTCCCATTGCGCCTTCACGCATCGCCTGCTCGACGAGCTGGCGCATCTTTTCGATCTCGGCGGGCGTGGCATGACGATTCGTGTCCTCGCCCATCACACGCGAGCGCAACGTCGCATGGCCCACGAACGTGAGTACGTTGAGCGCGATCGGATTTTTTCTGAAGTCGTCGAGGTACGCACCGATGGGAAAAGGCGAGCCGCCGTCCTGGCCAACCACGACGGTGGTAATCCCTTGCGACACTTGCGACGCCGCTGCCGGATCGTCGTTGAAGCCACGATCCGAATGGTTGTGCGCGTCGATGAAACCCGGCGCGACGACGAGACCGTTCGCTTCGATCACCCGCGCGCCAGCGGGAACCTGTACCTGATTGCGTTTTCCCGCCGCGACGATCGAGTCGCCTTTGAGAACGACGACCGAATCGTTGATGGGCGCACGGCCAGAGCCATCGATCAGCGTCGCGCCTACGATCGCTGTCGTGTCGTCAGCCGCACGCGACGTAAACAGTGTAGTAAACAGAACGAGCGACAGCAGCGCCAAACCACTCAACGTTGCCGATCTGTGTAATCTGTGGCTACTTCTTGTTCGCTGAAATGTACTCTTCAAGCTTTTTGCGGTCCGGGTAGTTGGGTTTCACTTTCAAAAACTCTTCGTATTGCAGCGCCGCTTTGTCTTTCATCCCGACCGCGTTGTAAAGCGTCGCGAGTCGCAGATGACCTTCAGCCTTCCCCACCGGATCGATCTTCATCGCTTCTTCGAGATAGATGACGGCCTTTGAGCCTTTCTTGATTTGCAGGTACGCCTCGCCGAGATAGTAATTCGCATCGGCCGACTTCGGGTTAATCGTGACGGCGGCGGTCAGCGGTTCGATCGCGCTTTCATAATTCTTGCGCAGGATGCGTAGCCGGCCGAGATTCATCTGGCCCAGAAAGAACGTCGGACGTTCGGTGATGCTTTTGACGTACGCTTTATCGCTCTCGTCGTAATCCTGCTTGAACAGATAAACGGTGCCGAGCTCGGCCCACGCCTGAAAGTCGTGCGGATCGGCAGTGACGAGCTCACGCAAGGCAGCGATCGCATCGTCGTAACGTTTCTGGTCCGTCGCTTCGCGCGCGCGCACAAACAACTTGTCGTTATTGTCGGTTCGCTTGTAGTAATCGGCGGCGGAAACAGAGCCCGGTTTCGCGTTCGCTTCGCTCTTCCACGCCAGACTTAAATCCTGACGTATTCGTTCCTGCGCCGGCCCCGGCAGGATCTCGACGCGCTGGCGCGCCACGACTTCGTGGTCCAACATCACGACCAGCTCGTATTGGCCCGCGGCAAGATTGATGAACTGGTAGCGTCCGCCTGCGCTGACAAACTGTCGTGCCGCAGTTGTTCCACCCTGGTTGGTCAGCAGAATCTCATAGGTCAGCGGCTTGGTTGTCGGGTTCTTGCTTTCGTCAACCTGCAAGTCACCGAACAGTGTGTAATCGCCGCCCCCGCGGATAGCGTTGCGATCGATATCCTGAGCGAAGACCGACGTGCCCACCAACAGCAGCAGACTGACTACATAAAGGATGCGCAACATCATACCCTCCTGTAAACAAAACGGGCTGAAGCCCATGAGCTTCAGCCCGTCATTCTAAGTCAGCAGCAGGTGAAGCTCAGAACGTGAAACGCGCTCCGATCTGCATCACGCGCGGCTGTCCCTGAATTCCCGTGAAGTTAGACCAGTTCGACGGTATGTCATCAATCGACTTGATCTGGTCGGGATCGAGTTGCAGACCAAACCCGCTACGGCTGGAATCAATCGCGCCCATTCGTTGCGTGTTCGTCAGGTTGAATACCTCGAAGCGAATCTGCAACTTCTGGTTCTCGCTCCAGGGCATGTCAAACGACTTGCTCAGTCCCATGTCGATGTTGAAGTAACCGGGCAAGCGCAGGAAATTTCGATCGCCGGTTTCGCCGGGATACGCGCCGCGGAAGCTCGTGTAAGCCTGGAGCAAGCAAGCCCCGAAGAGCTTGTCGCCCTGGACCGGACAACTTTGAATGTCCTTCACGCGCACGCCGCTGCTCTGAGCATTCCAGTTGGTGGCCCAACGAGCATCATCGTAAGGACTGAAGATCGGCAGACCGGAGTTCCAACGGAGAATGCTGCCCAGTTGCCAACCGCCGACGACGGCATTACCGAGCTTGCCGACGCCCGAGAAGAACCGGCGGCCATGGCCGAACGGCATTTCCCAAACGGCGTTGGCATTGATGATGTGCCGCACGTCGAAGTCGGAGTTGGAGTAGTTGTCATGTTGGCGCAGCGGATTGAGAATGAACGCCGTGTCGTACGCCGTACTCGTCTGAAGACCGGAAGCATCGTCGAACGAGTGCGACAGCGTGTAGTTGAAGTCCATTGTCAAACTACGGCCGAGACGTTCGCGAACGCTGATCGTGCCGGCGTGGTAGTCGGAGCGGGCAATACTGCTGTACGAAGCGAGCGCGCCATACTGCGGGTGGAAGAAGATGTTTCTTCCGAGACCGTCTTCGATGACGTCCTGCGTGTCGGTCCAGTCATTGCCGTAGAAGTTCAACGCCACCGCGTAAACGGCCTGCGTCTGCGTCAAGTTATGAGTCGGAAACACACCGCAGCAGTTGCCGAAATAGATGTCGTCCATCTGCTGCGCGATAGTTGCCGGCAACATATTCGTGAACCACGGAATGTTCGGGATCTGATCGATCGGCGTACCGGCGCGGCGGAACGTTTCGAGAATGCCCGCGGCCGTATACCAATCCATTCCCGACTTCGGATCGACGAGGTTATTCAGCGCCATCACGTCGCGCGTGGCGATGAGATTACGCGCCAACCTGCCGATGTACGACGTCTGAATGACGAGGCCATGCGGCAGTTCACGCTCGTACGTGAAGTTCCACGAGTAGTTGATAGGCGCAACGAGGTCCGAATCCATGCTCGATTCGATACGTGCCTGTTGGAAAGCCGGATCGCTATCAAAAGGTTGCGTACGCGGGAAAGTAATATTTCCCGGGGTGGTGATGCGCGGCAACGTGCGAACGCTTTGTCCGAAGCCGGTGAACAACGGCGCCGGCCGCGTCGTCAGGTTGAACGTGTTGGCCGCGATCGTATCGCTCGAAGAAAATCCGAGCGTGTTGTTGAGGTCGAAGTTGACCGCGAGCTGGCTGCCGTAATAGTCGTTCGTAATGGCGAAGCCGCCACGGAAGACTGACTGGTTATTCTTGCCGAACAGTTTGCCGAGGAAGCCACCGCGGAACGATGGTGACCACGCAACAGCGACGCGCGGCTGGAAGTTGTTTTTGTCGTAGTTGTAGAGCGGAGCGGCGTGGTTGGCCGGACCGGAAAGGACCAGCGTCACCGGGTCGGCGTAATTTTGACCATTCGCCGCTGCTTCCTGCCGCAGGCGGAAAATTTCCGACAAGGATTTATCGGTCCGCACTTCGAAACCGTTGGCTTCGTAAACAGGCCGACTGATCGTGTAACGCAGACCATAGGTCAAGGTCAGGTGCGGCCGGAGCTTCCACGAGTCCTGACCATAGACGTCGTACTCCTGCGTCTTGAAGGTGCGGTCGCTCGGCGTGCCCACCGGTAATAAGGAACCGTCATGATCGAAGATGAAGTTACCGGAGTACTGCGAGAACCGGCCGATGATCGCGGTCACGGCGTTCTGCACACCGACTGCCGATCCCTGGATCGGGAACACCGCGTTGATCGGGTTCGAGATGCTCGAGCCACCGCCGGAGAAGAACGACGGATTCGTAATCGCGCTATCGAATGAACCAGACTGCGACGAACGCGTGTTGCTGATCAGGCGGATGTTGGTGCCGAAACCGATGCTGTGATTCTCACGCACCCACGAAACGTCGTCGGTGAAGTTGTGCACCGGAGTTACGCGAGTCAGCGTGCGCGAGAACGTCAGCGGCGAGAACACGAAACGGAAACTGATCGAGTTCGCGGCTGAGTCACCCTGCTGGCTGAAAGCCTCACGAGTGAATCCATAGCGGAACGTATTGATCAGATTGTTATTGAGCGTCCAGGTATGGCCCGCGGCGATACCGGTCGGATGCGACCAGATGTTCGGCGCGGGTGTATCCGGAAACTGCTGTTCGCGCGCGAGCAGGTCGTAGATGATGTTCACGCGCAGAAAAGCTTGTTGCTTGTCGGTGATATTGAAGTCGAATTTGCCCGCGTGTGAATTGCGCTGCACCGGAATCGGCGCGTTGAAGCGGAAGCCGGCCGTGTTGAATTGGTCGCCAATCGAAAAATCGTTGGCGGGATAACGAGCCGCGGCCGCAGCCAGCGCCTGGATCGCCAGCGGGTTCGTTCCAACGGCCGGGAAAATTGAAGCAATGTCCGCGGGTGTCAAAGTCGTGATACCGCCGGACGGATTCCGGAAACGAACGAGGCCCTGGCCCAAGCTCGCTAACGGCACCGTGCGCAGCGCGGAGGTCGACTGCGTGATGCGATCGCCTTCGAAGCTGTAGAAGAAGAACGCGCGGTCCTTCATGATTGGACCACCGAGCGCGCCGCCGAACGTGTGGCGGATCAACGACGGACGGGCCACGCCCGCTTTGTTGTTGAAGAAGTTGTTAGCGGCGAAAGCGGAGGTGCGATAGAACTCGAAACCCGCGCCGTGAAAGTCGTTGGTTCCGCTCTTGGTTACGAGTGAAACCTGCGCGCCGGCGGAGCGGCCCTGGTTGGCGTTCGGGTTCGTCGTGGTGACGCGAAACTCTTCGATCGCTTCTGAATTAAGACGCAACACAGTCGAGTTTGATGGCGACAAGTTGTTGATGTCGGTTCCATTTGCCGGGTCGGCGCCGATGATGGTGTTGGTCTGTGCTTCGTTGATGTCAACGCCGTCGAGCGTGATGTTCGACTGGTCTGCACGCGAACCGGCGACATAGCCGTCGCGCGTGGTGGCAGTCTGAAGCGTGAGCAGCGAGGGAACGTTGCGCGCTTCGAGCGGCAGTTGCGTGATCTGTTTGTTGACGAAGGTGCTGCCGAGTGTCGCGTCGTCGCGATTCACGAGCAGTTCAGCCGACGTAGCGGAAACAGTTACGGACTCCGCGATGTTGCCGATTTCCAACTGCACATCAACGGAGGTCGGGCTGGAAACGAGGGCGTGCACGTCGGTGATGACGCCCTTCTTGAATCCCTGGGCCTCGACTTCGACGCGGTAGTCGCCCACCTGCACGGCTTCAAAAGAAAAGACGCCGTCAGAAGAAGTCGTGGCCGAGCGTTCAGCGCCTTTGGCCATACTGATAAGTTTCACTGTGGCGCCCGCGACGACGTTACCCTGTGGGTCTTTGACAGTACCGCGTACAGTCGAAGTTCCCTGCTGCGCAAACGCGCAAAGGGACAACAACCCGATGAGCAAAGTGGCGCTTAAGAATCGGGCGGCACTTCTCAAGGAAATTCTTGTTTTCATTGAGTCCTCCGATGCAATTTTGTCTGCGGATCCGGAGCTGGAGCCGCTGTGTAAACTAGATCCCGAAAAAGATGAGAGGCGGAATAAACTGACGGTTCGGTCCGGCTACTTGCAGATACTATTCCGCGAGAACGGACCTGCCGGAGCGTTCCAAAACACCCGCGTTTTCACATTTCTGAACGAGACCAACGAGTTTTGAGAGGCAGAGTATATCCAAATTTCTATGGAGGTCTATAGAAATTCGGAGAGCAGGTTATTTTTTCGCGAGGCCTTCGACCAATACTTCCGAAAGACGCGACATCAGGAGGTAGGCGGGATTGTCCACGGACCACATGATTTCCGGCATGTCGTCGCAGGTGATCGCCATCGCGATGCGGCCGTGTTTCGTGTAGAGAATGGCGATCGAGCTGCGCAGCCGATCGAGTGCGCCGTACTTGCTCGCCATGTCCACGTCCCAAAGATCGCGGCCGATGGCGTTGCGTCCCTGTTCGCGTTTCATCAGCTCGATCATCTCTTTGGAAATGGCGGGACTGATGATCTCGCCGCGTTCGAGTTTCTCCATCACCAGGACCATCTCGCGCATGGTGGACATGCCGAGCCCGTACTTTTTGTTTTCGGGATCTTTGCCGGCGAGGCTCTCGCCGCCGCTGCCGACCTTGCGCATGATCTTGATGTTTTTGAAACCGAGCGATTCCATGCGCGCGTTGACGGCGTCGGTCGTGAGGATGTCGAGCACGAGATTGGTTGCGGTGTTGTCGCTAAGAATCATCATGAGGTTGACCGCGTCTCGCAGCGTGAGATGAAGATTGTCTGAAAGCTCGGCGAGGATACCGGAGCCGGGGACTTTCTTGTCTTTCGTGAGCACGACTTCGTCAGTCCATTTTATTTTTCCTTCGTTGACGCGCGCGAAGGCTTCGATCATCACGGCGATCTTGATCGTGCTGGCGGTGCGAACGCGTTCGTCGGCGTTGAGCGCGTAGGTTTCGCCGGTGTCGAGGTTTTTGGCGAAGAGACTGACTTTGCCTTTGAACGAATTGACGAGGGGCTTTATCTGATTATCGAGAGAGCTTTGAGCGTGTACGACCGAGGGAACATAAATAAAAAGAAAGATCAGAAAAACCAGTTTCGTTTTCATAAGTGGTTCAAAGCAATCAATAACTCAGCGTTCAGGATGGCCGCGCCGGCGGCGCCGCGGATCGTGTTGTGACTCAGCACTACAAAGCGATAGTCCAAAACTGAATCGGGTTTTAGTCTGCCGATCGTGATCGTCATGCCGTTGCCCGCATCGCGGTCCAACTTCGGTTGCGGGCGATCCTGTTCGTCACGCACGACGATCGGCTTCGACGGGGCAGAGTGTAACTTAAGCTCCTGCGGCAGCGAGCGAAAAGATGCGAGCGCGGCGTGCACGTCGTCGAGCGACGCGGGTCGCGCGAGCTTCACGCGCGTCGCGACCATGTGTCCGTCGGCCACGTTGACGCGATGACACTGCGCGCTGACTTTGATCGGCGCATGTTCGATCTGCGAGTCATTGTGCCGGCCGAGTATCTTCGCCGTTTCCTCTTCCATCTTCTCTTCTTCATTGCTGATGTAAGGAACGACGTTGTCGAGAATGTCGAGTGAAGAGACGCCGGGATAACCCGCGCCGGAAAGCGCTTGCAACGTCGTAGCAATCGCGGCTTCGACGCCAAACGCGGCGTGCAACGGCGCGAGGGCGAGAGCGAGTCCGAGCGCCGAGCAGTTTGGATTGGTAACGATGAAACCACCACGCGGATATTTCGCTTTCTGTCGCTCGAGCAGCGCGAGATGCCCGTGGTTGACTTCGGGAATCAACAGCGGCACGTCTTCGTCCATGCGAAACGCGGAAGAGTTGCTGATCACGGGATAACCGGCGGCGGCAAAACTCGCTTCCGTTTCGCGCGCGATCTCGCCCGGCAAACTGGAAAACACGAGATCGCAATCGAGTGGCGGCGCGGGCGGTTGCACCGGCAAGTGGCGCACGTTTGCGGGCATGTCGCCGCTCAATCGCCACGCGCAAGCCTCGCCGTAATTTTTACCTTGCGATCGATCCGACGCCGCAACCGCGGTCACTTCAAATTGCGGATGGTCCACCAGCAGTTGAATGAAACGCTGCCCGACCATGCCCGTCGCGCCTAGTATGCCCACTCGATATTTATTACTCATGGTAATTCCAGACCTCTCTTAATGCGCTCGACTCCTTCAGCGAGTGTTTCGTGATCCGCACAGAAAGACACTCGCAGAAAACCTTCACTCTCGCTGCCAAACGCCGCGCCCGGCACGGTGATCACACGCTGCTCCAGCAAACTCTCCGCGACTTTCATCGATGGTCCAAACTCGCTCACGTCCAGCATCGTGTAGAACGCGCCTTCCGGCGTCACGGCACGCAGTCCTAACTCCGAATCGATCAGTTTCAATAAATGATCGCGGCGAGCGCGAAACGTCTCGCGAAATCCCGCGCGCGCGGTTTCCGCTTCGTCACTCCACGCCACCAGCGAAGCCTTTTGCGAAACAGTCGACGCGCACGTCGTCACGTAACCATGTAACACGAGCATCGTTTTGATCACGTCTTCATCGCCGCCGATCCAACCCAGCCGCCAGCCCGTCATGCTCATCGACTTCGACAAACCACTGATGACGATCGTCGATTCATAAAACGACGAAGCGGACCCCGGACGCTCCGCTGTGTAAAAGAGTTCCCGATAGATCTCGTCGCTGATCAAATAAGCGCCGTGCTCGCGCACCGCATCCGCAATCGCGATCAGATCGTCGCGCGAAAGCGTTCGTCCGGTCGGGTTCGACGGACTGATGCAAACAACCACCTTCGTTTGCGGCGACAACGCGCGGCGAAACTCTTCCGCGTCAAACGCGAACCCGTTCTCACGCGGCATGCGATAGAACCGCGCCGTTCCTCCCGCCATACGCACGATCGTCGGATACGCAACGAAGCCCGGATTCGGCAACAACACCTCATCGCCTTCATCGACGAGCGCAAGCAGCGCGAGATACAAAGCTTCCTGCGATCCGGCGGTGACGATCACGCGATCGGGATTCTCATCGAGGTGCGGATACGACGCCGCGATCTTTTCACGCAATGTTTTCAAACCGGCGTGCTGCGTGTAACCGTTCTGTTCCTCGATGATGATCTTCGCCGCCGCGCGTCGAATCACGTCGGGCGTCGGTAAGTCGGGCTCACCCAAACCGAGATTGATGCTGCCGGGCAACGCGCGATCGAAGACCTGCCGGATGACGCTCTTCTCGATGCCCTGCAAACGTTTCGGTGGCGCGAATTTTTTCAACGCAGATAGTCCTCGAGTTGCACCGCCGTGTCAGTCTTCTCGTCGCGATACTTCACGATGACGGGAGCGTAAAGCGAGAGGCCCCACTTTCTTCCCTGCTCGGTTTGCACCGCGCGCGAGCCGGGCACGACGACCGCGCCCGCGGGAATCTCGAGCGGCGATTCGTTTCGGCGTTGATAGATCTCGTTGCGCACGAGATCGTAAACGGGTGTCGAGCCGGTGAGGATCGTGCCGCTTGCGAGCACGGCGCGCTCGCGCACGATCGCGCCTTCGTAAACTCCGCAGTTGCCGCCAACCAAAACGTCGTCTTCGACGATCACCGGCATCGCGCCCACCGGTTCGAGCACGCCGCCGATCTGCGCCGCGGCTGAGATGTGCACGCGCTTTCCGATCTGCGCGCAGGAACCGACGAGCGCGTGGCTGTCGATCATCGTGCCTTCGTCGATGTAAGCGCCCGCGTTCACGAACATCGGCGGCATGCAAACTACGCCCGGCGCGATGTAAGCGCCGTCGCGAATCGTCGAACCGCCCGGCACGATGCGCACGTTCTCGCTCATCTCGGTCGGCCGCGCGGGATACGTGTCTTTATCAAAGAACTTGAAACTGTTGCCCACGGACATGTCGGTGAGCGCGCCCATGCGAAAGCCGAGCAGCAATCCCTGCTTGACCCAACGATGGACCAGCCAAACGCCGTCGACATTTCTTTCGGCGGCGCGGACCTCGCCGCGATTGAGCGCACGCTTGAACTCGTCGAACACAGCCCTGTCGGCCGGCGTGAAGTTTCCGTCCCGGCGCAGAGCGATCTGTTCGATTTGTTCACGCAACGGCATGCGAACTTTCCTGCAACAAGCCGATCTCGCTGAGGATCTCGCGCATGCGCGCGCGCGTCTTTTCCTGCACGGGCACGAGCGGCAGACGCAGCTTCTCTTCGATCATGCCCATGAGGGCGAGCGCGGCTTTCACTGGACCAGGACTTGACTCGATGAAGTTTCCCTCCATCAGCGGCAGCAACTTGTAGTGCAGCGCGCGCGCTTCATCCCAGTTGCCGGCGAGCGCTTCGTTGTTGAGGCGCGACATCAATTCCGGCGCTTCGTTTGAAGCGACCGAGATCAAGCCTTCAGCGCCGAGCGCGATCATGGGAAGCGTGAGTGAGTCATCGCCGGAGATCACGCGGAAGTTCTCCGGCCGGCCGCGGAGGATTTCCATGATCTGCGAGAGATTGCCGGACGCTTCTTTGACCGCGACGATGTTTTCGACGTCGCGCGCGAGACGCAGCGTGGTTTCGGCGGCGATGTTGGAAGACGTGCGGCCCGGCACGTTGTAGATGACTACGGGAAAGTTGTTGACGGCTTCAGCGATCGCGCGGAAGTGTTGATAGAGACCTTCCTGCGTCGGCTTGTTGTAATAAGGAGCGACGCAGAGGGCGGCGTCGGCGCCGAGCGAACGTGCGGCGCGCGCTTTCTCGATCGCGACGGCGGTGGAATTGCTGCCTGCGCCGGCGATCACTTTCGCGCGTCCGCGCGCGAGCTCGATGGTGGTGCGAATCACGAGCTCGTTTTCCGCGTCAGACATCGTCACGCTTTCGCCCGTGGTGCCGCAGGGAACGAGCACCTTCACGCCGCCGGCAATCTGATATTCAATCAGCTCGCGCAGGCGTCGATCGTCAACCGCGCCTTCGCTGGTGAAAGGAGTAATGAGGGCGGTGGCACAGCCACGAAGCCAATCTGCTTTTAAGGTCATAGCGCCTCCAGGTAAGGAAATTAGAGATTCACAACTTCGTACGCTTACAAGTTCACAACGTCTTCCATAACTTCAGAAAACTCAAACACGCCTGTCTTGCCGGCGACCCAATGCGCAGCGACCAAGGCTCCGGACGCGAATCCCCTTCTTGATCGTGCGCTGTGCACGAGCAGCACCTGATCCCCCTCGGAGTCGAAACCGACGCGATGCGTGCCGGGAATGTAACCGGCGCGCGTCGAAGCCGTGGGAATGTCTGGTCCAAGATGCTTCGCCATCAGGTCGCGCAGTTGCAACGCGGTGCCCGAGGGAGCGTCGCGTTTGCGCATGTGATGCGCTTCTTCGATAAACGGCGCGTAGTTCTCAACGGAAGCGAACAATTCCGCGGCCCGCTCGACGATGCGATAAAAAAGGTTCACACCGATCGAGAAGTTGGCCCCGTAGACGAGCGCGGCGGAGTGTTCGGCGACGATCTGTCTCGCAGTTTGTTCGTGCGCTTTCCAGCCGGTCGTTCCCTCGACGAGTGGAACGCCAGCGCGCGCGCACGCTTCGATGTTTCTGAGCACTGCCTCGCCGACTGAAAAGTCGATCGCGACGTCGTGACCGCGCAGTTTCTCGGCCAACTGATCGGGATTTAAATCCCGGTCCTTTGACGTGACGACAGTCGCTACCTCATCACCAGCGGCCTTTGCTTCCGCGGCGACGAGTTGGCCCATCGCTCCGTTTCCGATCAGCGCGATTCTCATAACTTATTCAATCTGTCTACAAGCGCGACGTAAAGGTCGATCGCCCGCTCGAGCTCAGGCTTCGCGATGCGCTCGTGCTCCGTGTGCGCATCGAGAATCGAACCCGGCCCGAGCAACAGCGGCTTGCCCCAGTTCGCGAGATAAGGCACATCGGTCGTGAAGCGCACCACGCAATCGTCAAAGCCCGGCACTGAAAACAACCGCACCGGATTGTGCGCTGACGCATATTCCACTTGCGCGCGACCCGCGACGGCCGCTTCGACCAATCTTTTGACCTGCTCTATATCCGTCACGAGCCGAATTTGCAATTCCGCGCGCGCGTGATCGGGAATCACGTTTGGCCGTGTGCCGCCCTCGAGCACGCCGATGTTGCACGTCGTGTCGCCGAAGAAATCGTCGCTGGGCCACGCGCACGCGCGCACATCGTTCAGCACGTCTAGCAGTTTTTCGATCGCCGAATCACCTGCTTCGGGATAAGCCGAGTGGGCCGCGCGCCCTTCTGTTGTGAGGATGAAGCGCAGCGAGCCTTTCGTGCCGGTGGCGAGGCGATTATCTGTAGGCTCACCGTTGATAAGAAAGCGACACTCGCGCGCGAGCGGATGTTCGTTCGCGGCTTGCGCGCCCGCGCTGCTGAGTTCTTCGTCGACTGTGAACAGGAAGCCGAGCTCCTTCATGCCGTTTGCGCGCAGTCGTTCCACCGCGTGAATCTGCGCGGCGATGATGCCTTTCGCGTCGCACGAGCCGCGACCGTGAATGTATTCCGCGTCTTCGCGCGACGGGATGAACGGCGGCACCGTGTCCATGTGCGTGGAGAACACGATGCGCGGCGCTGCCGTGGTAGTCGCGATGATGTTGAAACGATCCCCGGTGACGTGTTGGCGCTCGACGTTGTAACCGAGAGTTTCGAGATGAGCAGCGAGAAACTCAGCGACGGGCCTTTCGTCACCCGTGAGCGACGGGATGTCGATTAGTTGGCGAGTGAGATTAACTAAGGTCATCTCTTGCTTTGAGAGCTGCTTTCCCGAATGGAACTACTTACGCCAGGGCGCAAACCAGACGTCTGCGCTGCCAGCGTTCCGTGCTCGCGGCAGTTGCTGCTTCGCCGAAAAATGCTTCGTGCAATCGTTGCACTGCTTCGTTGACGCGCTTCTCATCAATCGCGAACGTGATGTTGATGCTCGAAGCGCCCTGCGAAATCATGTTGACGTTGATGTCGCTGATGGTGCTGAAGACGCGCGCGGCGATTCCCGGCGTGCCGCGCAAACCTTCACCGACCACGCAAATGATTGCCCGTCCCTTCTCGACCCGCACCGTGCCGAGTTGTTCGAGTTCCGCGACGATGTCCGGCAGCGAACGATTATCATCGAGCGAAAGCGAAACGCTCACTTCGGAAGTGGTGACGACGTCCACGACAGTGCGATGTCGATCGAACACTTCGAAGAGCGCGCGCAGAAAACCGTAAGAGCCGAGCATACGCGCGGAAGTGATCTGCACGGTCGTGACGCCGGTCTTGTGCGCGATGGCTTTGATCGTGCGCGGTGATGCTTCTGTTTGTGGGCCAACGAGCGTGCCGCGTTGATCGGGCTGGCGCGAGTTGCAGATGCGAACCGGAATGCGATCTTCGATCGCGGGTTGAATCGTCTTTGGATGCAGCACCTTCGCGCCGAAGTAAGCGAGTTCGGAGGCCTCGCCGTAAGACAAGCGAATCACCGTGTACGCGTCGGGAACGACACGTGGATCGGCGGTCAGGACTCCGGTAACGTCGGTCCAGATCTGTATCTCCGCGGAGCAAAGCGCGGTGCCGAGAATCGCGGCTGTGTAGTCAGAGCCACCGCGGCCGAGCGTTGTTGTCGCTCCTTCTTTGGTCGCGCCGATGAAGCCGCCGACTACGGGAACGATCTGTTCTTCGACGAGCGACAGCAGTGTCTGCCGGGAGCACGCAAACGTTTCCATCATCAACGGCGCCGCGCACGTGTATTCATCATTCGTAACGATACACTCGCGCGGATGAACCTGCTGCGCCTTCACTCCGCGCTCTTTCAGCACTTCCGCGAGCAGCCGACTCGAAAGCAGTTCGCCAAACGAAACGATCGCATCCTGCGCCGCGCGGCAATCGCCACGTTCGTTCGCGATCTCTCGCAGGAACTTTTCGATCTGCGCGGCGGCTTCGTTTAAGTAAGCGAGAAATCCGCCCGCCGTTTCGCGTGAGAGTAATTCTTCGGTCGCAATCCGATGTCGCTCAAACGTGTCCTTTAAAGAAACGATCGCGTAATCCGCACCGCGCTCACTTGCGAGGCGCACGCTCGCCAGCAGCGCGTCAGTCACACCGCTCATCGCCGACACCACGACCACAGGCGCAGCTTCCTGCTCGCGCGCAACGATACGGGCGACGTTCTCAAGTGCGGCTGCGTCAGCGACTGACGTTCCGCCGAATTTCATCACGATCGACATGCGACAACTCTCGACAAAGCAAAAAGGCCGGTCGCGAGTGATACACGACCGACCTTTTCGAGATCGAAAATTCGTCACGCGCGTTGCTGACGTGCGCTGACGAATCGTTTGTCGTAGCACTCCACCGGTACGCGTCCAACAGATGGACGACGCGGTGACAGTCCCGCGGATTTAGCCGCGGCAACCAACTCGCTGCCGTTCGAGGAAACGACCGCGAGCTTCGGCGACCCACCCCTTTCAGCAAACCCGTCCTTCGCTTCCGGCTTGCTTACTCTTGGAGGTCGCGCCTCTACTCGCTGAAAAAGATCTACTGAAATGTTCGCACAACTTAGCGAGAACGCTTTCGGATGTCAAGATCAAGTACTGGGTCAGTTTGAGTTGAGCGCCTCTTTGGAGTGCGGTGCCTTAGCACCGCTTTGGCCAAAGCGCCGACAAGTCGGCGCACTCCAGGGAGGCGCTCAACTCAAACTGACCCAGTGCCCTCCAGGTCAATACAGATTGAAATTGTATTCGAGTTGCATGCGCACCGACACCGCATGGCCGTTCTTCAGCGCCGGTACGAATTTGATCTGACGCGCGGCGGCAATCGCTCGGTCGGTGAGTCCGAATGGCAACGTGTTGAGCGCGCGTATCTGGACTACTTCACCGGAGCTCGCGAAGATCGCGCGCAGCGTGACCGTGCCCGTGACCTGATTGCGTCGCGCTTCTTCGGTGTATTGCGGTTCTGGTTTTTGTAAGAGTCGCGCGCGTTGATCGACTTCCGCGCTACTGAAGCTTCGGCCGTAGCCCCCCGCGGCGCCTCCGACTCCGAATCCACAACAACCGTTTTCTCCGTAACCACCGCCGGTGTTGCCGTTACTGCCTGGTCCAACACCTGGACCATCGTCCGAGCCGATGCCGAGACCTCTGCCGGTTCCGATGCCTTCACCTTCACCGGGACCGTTTGATTGTGTCGTCGAGGTTGATCTCGGATCGCCATAAACAGGGCCATCCAGATCCTTCCAGAGTGCCGGATCGATGTCGATGCCGGCGACGGGAAGTGTTGGTGGATTGAGTGGAGGAGTAGTCGGGATGGCGGCCAGCACTTTCGAAGGCGGTGGCAGCTCGCCGGTTTGCTGAGGTAGCGGCGCGTGATCGCCGCCGCCACCGCCGCCGTGCGCTTGTTGTCGTCGCGGGCCGGAGCCTTCGCCCGTGCCTTCGTTGAAACCGACACGTCCCGCCCCTGCTATTGGTTCGTAGATCACAACGTCGGGGGACTGGTCATCATCGATCGCGAGCCGGTCAAGCCTCGTCGTTGTTGGACTCTTCAACACGACGACAAGGACCACAGTTGCTACAGCCGCAGCGAGAATGATCCGCGGATTGCGTAACAATGCGCGCGCCGACTGCGCTACGAATCCACGCGGATCTTTTTTGAATTCATCTTTAACAAACGCGATCTGCATCGCGAGCCGGCTGAGTAAGAGTTTGTGTTCGAGTACGGTGGGTTGATACGCGTGCGCACGCGTAGCACTAGAGTAGTTCGCGCTCATCTCAGAACCTCTTTTGGAACAGAAGACCTGCGGACGCGGGGAGCCTCTACTGCTGTATTACCGGGACAATCGAAAAAGTTGCGTTAAGAGGAGACGATTTAACGGTCGCCGTGAGACGACCGTGTCGATCGCGATTTGAGATGAGGCGCGGTGCGAATGGGATGTCTTACTTGATCTGATTGAAGAGCTTCGTCGCGCGCGCGTTGTCGATGCGTTGCAGGATCCGATACTGCTCGAGGGCCGCGCTGCGATTGTTCAGCGCGATGTACGACATGCCAAGGTTGTAATGCGCGGAGGCGTAATCGGTCTTCTGCCGAATCGCGATTTGATATTCCTGCACGGCCGCGGCGTAGCGGCGTAATTGATGCAGCGCGTAGCCGAGTTCGTTGTGGGCTTCGGCATACTCCGGCTCGAGGCGAATGGCATTCTTCAGTGCTTCAATCGCGTCGCTGTAGCGCTCCATGTCATTGTAGCACCACCCGAGGTTGTAGAACGCGGTGGCGTTGTCGGGCTTGATCGCGAGTCCTTTTTGGTACGCGTCGGCGGCGTCGCGATACTGCTTCGTGTTGTAGTAATAGACGTCGCCGAGACCGAGATACGCGAGGGCCATGTTTGAATTTTCTTTCAGCGCCTCCTGATATTCTTCGATGGCTTCGGAGTAGCGGCCGAGATTGCGATAGGCATAACCGAGCTCGTTGTGCGCTTCGGGGTAGCTGCTCTTGTATTGCAGTGCGAGCTTCAGATTGCTCACCGCATCGTCATAGTTTTTCTGATCGTTGTAGATCCAGCCGATCTGGTAATAAGCGCCGGCGTAGTCGGACTTGGCACGGACCGTTTGCCGGAACGCGGACAAGGCTTGGTCGTAGTGTTCTAGTTTCTTGTGTGCGTAGCCGAGCTCGAAAAGCGCGGCTGCGTTGTTGGGCTGCATCGAGGTGACGCGTTGTAAGTATTCGAGCGCGTCGTCGTAGTTTTCCTGATCGTTGTAGATCCAGCCGATGCGATAAAGCGCGCCGGCGTGCGAGGGATTGACGTCGACGGCTTTGAGATAGAGATCGAGTGCTTCTTTGTATTTTTGCTGGTTATAGAGCGCTTCGCCTTGTTGGTAATAATTTTCAGCGGCGGAGTTGTTTGTCGTCCTGTTGCCGGTTGTGGTTGAACGGTTGCCGCTGGTTGTCGATGTTGGGCGCTTCGTGGTGCCTGATGTCGTTGTCGATCTCGTGCCGGTGGACGTCGGTCTGTTTGCCGGTTTGGTTGTTGGCTTGTTCGTGGGACGTCCGGTGCTGATCGTGCCGCCGCCGATGGTGCCTCCGCCGCTCGCTGGTTCGTGTTGCGCCCACACGCTGCCGGCGCTCGTGAATAATAGACTTGCGAACACGCTGAGGGAGATTAGGGGAAGGCGACGACGGGTTGACATGAGCTTGTTCTCCTGCGGCGAGGATGTTCCTACGCCTCGACTGCGAAGTTGTTGGATAAAGATCGCGTACTCCTGTTGGAACGACCGCGTGCTGCTGCGCTTGCGTACTGCTGCGGGCATTATAGTTCTGGAAGGGGCGCGGTGTGAACTAGGCAGTGAAACAGGATCGAAGTGTAGCGGTGAAACAGGATCGACGTGTATTTATCGGCTGCGTTTGACAGCCCCAAACGCAGTACGTTAACGTAACGCGCTTGCCGTAGAGCACGAACCACTCACCATCTGCGTCCCGTTCGTCTAGCGGCCTAGGACACCGCCCTTTCACGGCGGTAACACGGGTTCGATTCCCGTACGGGACGCCAAAGTAAAATTCCTGTTCATGTTTTTCATCGCTTAGCGACGGTCGAAGCCGAATCTTTAGGTCTGTGTTAAAATGCGTAGCAATGAGTACCGAACTGCTAGATCGGATTACCTCGAACCCTCGTCAGTGTGGCGGGCGTCCGTGCATTCGCGGGATGCGAATCCGCGTCAAAGACGTTCTCGACATGCTCGCCGGCGGTGCTTCGGAAGAAGAGATACTCGCCGACTTTCCCTACCTTGAACCTGACGATATTCGAGCATCTCTCGAATACGCTGCCGCCCAGATTGATCACGCGGTGGTCATGGTCTCGTAGTGAACTTCCTAATCGATGCCCAACTGCCTCCCGGATTGGCTGGGTGGCTGGCCGACCAGGGACACTCAGCCCAACACGTCAATGACGTCGGTTTGGCCGGTGCCGAAGATTTCGTAATCTGGAATCATGCGCTTGGCGTCGATGCCATCATCGTCACGAAAGACGAGGACTTTGCCGAGCGGACCGCACGAACAGCCATTGGACCGGTGATCGTCTGGCTTCGAATCGGGAACGCTACGAACCGTGCCCTCCTCGAATGGCTGGAACCGCGTTGGTCTTCTGTCGTTCAACTGCTCATTGACGGCAATCGATTGATCGAAGTCCGATGATCGATTGTTCAGATTAGAAACAACATTACCTCAACAGATTTCGTGGAGTGGCTATACAGGTGCGGTGCAATCATTCGGTCTTGAAACAGAAGAGACGCTCAACGCGCGTCAATTAAACGTCCAATAAACTGTCCTGAGAGTACCTTTGACAACTCTATGGTGCTATCCATGCCGCAGGTTTCTTTGAATTCTTACAAATCGCTTCTCTTTATGGCGGTAACACGGGTTCGATTCCCGTTCGGGCGCCAAACTTGAACTTAGAATTTCCGCAAACAACCGACTACTAAATAGATCAATCCACGACTACATAGAATGCCGCGACTTCCTAAGTGCGCTCACGTACGTTCTCTTCTACACCGTTAACTAAAAACACAGCTTCATCAGATAGCTTGACCACCTGTCTGTAACGAAACCACGCGACACCTAAGATCAAATGTATCTATTCGGCGGTTTATCTCGACACCCGCGCCGAATACTGTCGCTTTCGAAGTGGCATCGTTTCTGCATCTCGCAAATCGCAGCCCCTTGAGATCAATGTAGTGAACGGAAGGAACGTATGAAGAGATTTTTTCGATTGAACGTAAGAAGCGTCTTACTCGCTTCAGCTTTAGCGCTCGTCGCTGTAATACCGACGGCTGCTCAGACACCGTCCGGCAGCGTACCAGCAGATAGTTCTGCCGGGTACACGGCTGGCAGAACCGATACGCGCGATGATCGCACCGATTGGGGATGGCTTGGACTTCTGGGTCTTACGGGCCTCCTCGGCCTGATACCGAAACGGCGTAGGGTTGACGCGGACTACCGAGCAACTGATACCGCATCGCGAGCGACCGCCCGATAGAACTTTAGTTATAGCCCTGGAGGAAGCGACTCAGGTTAACACCAGTTGCGGCCGATGCTTGGCATAACAAAAGTTTTTTTCCAAAACATTCTTACTTGGCCGTCAAGCTGAGTTTTACCTGAACAATCCAAAGGTTAAATTAACCGTGCATTCCAGAGGCTAGCTACGGCTAGCCTTTTTTATAAGTTTCCGAGATACGGACCATTGTCACGGACGACGTTCGCAATTACTGCTTACTCGATGCGTAGTGGCGCTTTGTTACTCGCGACGTTGCGCACTTTGACGCTGACGTTCAGATCGCCGCTACCGGCAAGCGTATCAGGGAGACGAACAGTCACCTGCGACATCCAGCTCAAATTTTTTACTCGCGCCGTTGTCTCAACGAGTAAGTCGAACAATTGCTGCTGTGCGTCTTCTGCCTGAACGGTTACGAAGGGAAGATCCGCCGGCTCGAGCAACACACCGACTACGAAGAGGGTGATTCTTGTGCGCCCGTCAGTGGAGAGAAAATGCGGTGCGAGAATATGGAAAGGTTCACTCGCTTTCGTCATTGATTCCAGTGCTACAGCTCGTCCGGTATTAGTGAGGAGCAACTGTGGCACTGGCGGTTCGTTCGCCGCACGGCGTTGGCCAAAAGAGAGATTGTCAACGAGAGCATTCGGTGTCGGCTCGGGAGTGTCGAGAGTGATCGTCAAACTCGAGATAGGCTGATCGGAGATGAAGCCGGCGAAAGTTGAAGCATCTGATTGGTCCATGGTAACGCTCTCGCCGCTTGAGGTTGAAAGCATCATCGGTCGGTTGAACTGATCGCAGGCGACGGCGGTTGTACCCGGTGGAAGGAAAACGATCAGGCGCGTGATTTCGCCGATCGTCGCCGCTTCCAACAGCTTGTTGCCGCTTTGCGCGGTTACGATTACAGGCGGGCCATTGAGGTTGTGAAAAAAGACGCCATCAATCTCCACAAAGCCAATTCCATTGCGCACGTTCGAGGCCGATTCAAAATCGATGGTAATCAGGTTCTGTGACGCAGCGTTGAAGGAGGCACGGTCGCGAAAGACCGCCGCATTGGCCCGACTCATTGACGCGCAACAGATCAGAAGAACAACGGAGCCCGTAACGAACAGTTTCATGAGGGAACGCAACATCCAAAGCTCCACGCGCTGATGGGAAGAGGCTCGTTCAACCTTGATACGCTACACAGCGTATCCATTCCGCGCTTCTTATCACCAGAGGAGAACGCAGTCAAGACGGATTTCGAGGTTACTGAACGTTGGGCGCTGCACGTGCGAGCGATGACTTTCGTCACGAAGCTCTTCAGGGCCACTCGTATCGGCGACGCTCAACAAGCTCCGCGCGTTTGCGCGCCGCCATCACATACCGCGGGTTTCACAATTAGCCACGTGGTAACCACGCCTGCCGCGACGCCACCCAGGATGAGCAGCGTCTTCGTAGAGACGCCGCCGCTTGCCTTACTGATGCTCTCGACCTCGGAGTACGCGATTGACTGCGGTGTTCCGTCCTTTCGCTCGCGAAGGGTAAAGGTCATCCGGTCCGCAGAGTCGATATAGCCCTTGATCTTCGTTTGATCGCGGAACTTCACCTGCACCTGCGAATCTTTGTCGGCTGCGAGTATCTGGACCCTTGCCCGGATCTTCTCGACTTCGGAAGTTGATTGAGCTGTTGCGGCCGCAGGCAGTCCAAAACTCAACACGGCCATGATCAGTGCGAGTGCGATGCTTGAATGTGTCTTATTCACTAAACGATGTCTCCTGATTTTGTGAACTTCGGCAGGTAGCAACGGTTATTCCAAACGGCGCGCACCGCAAGGCTGAACAAAACGCGGATGTAACTGCAGGAAAATTCGGTCAGTTGAAGTACACGGACGAAGCCGTGGGCTCACTCGTCGCGGATGAGACTTCGACGTTCAATCACCCCGAAATCATGAAGAGCAAACTTACGGAACAGTGTGACTGGCGAGGTCGCGGATGGCCTCGATGTTTCCCGTCCAGAGGCTCACAACTGAGTCAATTCTTACTCGACATCAGAATCGCTTTTCCGTTTTCAATGCGAAACCTCACATAAGCTTCAGGCACTTCCATGAGGGGACCGGCTGCTTCGTATTCTTTTCCTTCTTCCAATTTAACCGGTGGGCCAACTTCGGGGACCTTCTGCACAAATCCTGGCGGGACGCTGCCGTACGTTATCGCCGGCAGCCCACTCGCCGAATTATCCGTGCCGGAAAGCGGCCAGATCTCCCAAATGACCTTTCCTCCACCCGTTTGAATACTCTGCGAAGGCCCAACTTCCCAAACGGTCAAGAACGCCAGGTGATCACAACACTCAGCGAATTGACCGGCGCTAAACCTAAATACCGGCGGGTTGGTGTGGTTAATTGAAATCGTCAGAGTGCGACAACCTGAAACGACCACCAGCAGCGTGGACGCAGCCAACCAGATCCATGAACGAGTTTTCATTTCCAAATTTGAAGCGCTATCAGGGTGCCGCTTAGGGCATTTTCGCACTTCCAGTTTACCAAACCTCATGGCGTGCGGCTTGAACTCGCTCCCATACTTCGACAGTCATACTGTTGCGCCAGACGCCGCCGAGTAGATGGTTGAACTTGGGATCCTTGCGTGCGAGCTCTTCAACTCGTTCGATAAACTCCGGACCTTGTTTGGCAAGTAAATCCTCAAGCGGGCCAGCCGCCAGAACCCCAATAGCCGTATCTGATAGATCGCGTTTGTAAACTGTGGTGATGAACCGCCAAAGGTGCTCGCCCTGGCGGTCTAGCGACCAGTCAATCACTTGCTCGATGGCCCACCAGTTGGATTCACGTTCCGGAGTCCCCTCATCTGCTTCCGTACCGGCGAGCCAAGCGTCAACTATCTCGTTCAGATCCATTCTTATTTGCTTTCGCCCAGAGGATAACTAAGTTGCGCCGGGGAAACTAGAAGGCTCGGACACGCCCAAATCGGTCTTTTCGTTTATAGGTCTGCTCGAATAATATGGATCGCCGGTGGACTTATGGGATTTCTTCGGTTCATCTGGAAAGACGTACTGTCGCTCCATCCCGCGATTAAAATTGTTGGCTTGGTTGTGATCGCTCTCGTCGTTAGGGTTTGGTATGTCGGCGTAGGATGGTGGACCCGGCCCGTCAACGTTGCGCCTTGGTACGTGCAGCCCCGTATGCGCCCACGTCTGGAGTTTTATGGAGTCCTCGTTGGCCTGGCTCTGCTCTGCTATATCATCTATGCCGCAGAGCGCTATCGTAAGAGTCGTTGAAGCTGCCTAAATCAACCTTTAGAATCCTGTTGCCGTCAGTCTATTTTGTTGTCGGACTGTTGCCCATCGTTGGCATACTCATAACGATAGCGGAGGGGCCGAATCCTTTCGACTTTTTGTTTTTCGCGTCCGATCCAGGTCTATGGTTGCTTGATCTGATCGATCGTCACGTCGTACACCTACCCGCGTTCCCCGGGTTGCTCGAATGGCTAATCGTAGTGCTCGTGAATGTCGGTATTTATTTCCTGGTTGGGTGGGCACTTGATGTAATTGTTAACCGCTATTTAAGACGACCGTCGACACTCCCGATTCTCATCATACTCGTGACCGGCGTCACCGCCTTCGGGCAAACGAAATCTTACGTGTCGACGCACAAAGGAATACGAGCTTTGGTTGTGCCGGTCGGAAGGGAAAACCTGGTGGAGGTTCGTTCCGCTGCGGGCGTGCTCCTGCGTCGCAAAGACTTTACGTCACCAGATCACCAACATGGTGCACGCGTCGATCACGTCGAATGGACCGCTGACGGTCGCTTCCTGGTATTCACCACAAGTAGCTCAGGAGGTCATCAACCCTGGCACGTAGCAACCTACTTCTACAGCGCCCGGCGCAATCGCTTCTACAGCGTTGATGAGATTGCCGGCGCCATCGTCTCCGACTTTACCTTACGTGACGACGTACTCACGACCACGCGGTTAGGCGCAACTCCCGAGGACCGCGAACCAGTTACTCTGTTCCTGCATCCGCGCGGTGGTGGTTACTCGTACCGCAGCGTTTCCAGCGGATCGACTCGCGTGGCGCGCCGCGCCGGTAAGTAACACGCCAAGAGAGTCACGCCCACCAGTAGCGTGGTCACGACGCCAATCGTGAGCGGGTCGCTGGTCGTCACGCCAACGAGCATACTCGCTAACACTCGCGCCACGGCGAGTGACACCGGAATCCCAATCACCACACCGATCAAAACGAGCTTCATCCCCTGTCTCAACACGAGCGCGAGAACGTTGTACGCCTGTGCGCCGAGCGCCATGCGAATGCCGATTTCGCGCGTGCGTTGGACCACCAGCCACGACATCACGCCATAGAGCCCAATCACCGCGAGCATGAGAGCCAAACCGCCGAGCGCAGTCGCGCCGTGTGACGCGGCAGACATGATGGTCTGTTCTCTCGCGATTTTCTCTTCAAACGTTCTCACGGAAAGTCGCAACACGGGCTCGACCGCATAAGCCTCACGCCGCGCAAGATCTTTCAGCGCCGCAGCGTCCGTCGTGGTACGCACGAGCACCGTCGTATCCATTTCGCCAGGCTCGGCGCCGGGTGTATAGACAATGAGCCGCGGCGTATCTCCCGATCGATTGATCTGATTGTCGTGCGCAACGCCGACCACTTGCGCCGAAGAAAAGATCATCTTCGTGCTGCCGTCGCGCATCGGTTGCTCGATGCGTAACAACTTGCCGAGCGCGCTCTCGCCGGGCCAGAGATTTCGCGCCGTCGACTCGCTGACGATAAGCACCGGCGTCTGTGCCTTTTCCTCCTCGACGGTAAACGCACGTCCGAGCACGAGCGGCGTCCCAATCGTGTCCAGAAACGACGCGGGAATTTCTTCAATCGGCACGCGCGAGTACTGCTGTGGCGCAACGCCGCCCTGGTCCAATAACGTGATGATGCCGCGACCAACATCAACGCGATCGAGACTGACGCTCTTCACGCCCGGCAACGCGGCGAGCCGCGTCATCAACTGCTGCTGAAACACCTTCGCGCGTTCCGCGTCATAACCACTCAATTCCACACTGTAATCCACGGACAACAGGTTCTTCGCGGCATAACCCGGATCAGTCGTTAAGTTGAGCTGCACGCTGCGCAACAACAGTCCGGCTGAAATCAGCAGCACAAAACAGATCGACACTTGCGCGACCACCAGCGCGCTCGTCAATCGCGATCGCGCGGACCGTCCGCTCGCCGTTGCGCCTTCCGACTTCACCACGCCGATCAAATCGGAGCGCGTGGCGCGCAACGCCGGCACGAGCCCAAACGCGATCCCGCTCAATAGCGCCAGCCCAAAGGAATAAGCACAGACGCGCCAGTCAGGCGTGAGATCGATAACGATCCGCACCATGTCTCCGCCACCGTAGTGCCTGAAAACCACGGACAGAAACAGGTTGAGACTCCACCACGCGAGCAGCACTCCCGCGGCCCCGCCCACGATGCTCAACACCAAACTCTCGGTCAGTAACTGTCTGATCAAGCGCCAACGACTCGCGCCGAGGCACAATCGCACACCGATCTCTTTCTGTCGCGCGATCGCTCGCGCGAGCTGCATGTTCGCGATGTTGAGACACGCGATCAGGAGGATGAGTCCGGTCGCGCCGAGGACCATGCCGATGAACATCCACGCTTCGAGTGGGAGCTTCATGTCGTTGATCGGATCGACGGCAATCGTTCTCGTTGGACCACCGCGCGCTGGAACATCGAATTGGCCCAACAAAACATTCATCTCGGTGTGCGCTTCGGACGCGGTCTTGCCCGGCTTGAGATGCGCGTAAATGCTGAGCCACGCAAAGTCGCGCCCGCCGTACCAGTCTCTCTTTTCGGGAGCGACGCGTTCGAACTGGACCGTCGGCATTGCCGCACGCATCGCGAGTGGCAGCCAGATGTCAGGCATCTCGTGCCTGAGACCGATGAAGTCGGGATGAGTTATCCCGATCACGGTGAACGGTCTGCCATTCAACTTGATGCTTTTACCGACGAGCTGTGCGTCACTGCCGAAGCGTCGCTGCCAGAAGCCATTACTCAACACGACCACAGCATCACGACCGGGAACACTGTTCTCTTCGGCGGTGAAGAAGCGTCCGAGCTGCGTGCTGCCGCCGAGCATCGTGAAGTAATTGTCGGAAACGAAGTTGCCGAGAATCTCTTCCGGATCGTTGTTGGGCCTGTTTTCGCCGAGCAGAAAATGCTCTTCTTCGTAAACGGCCAGCACGTCGGAGAACGATTGGTTGTGATCGCGAATGTAGGTGTAGTCGGGGAATGAAAACGCATCCGAGCGCCGCGCGCCTTCTTCAAAGAAGAGACGCACAATCGACTCCGGCTGCTTGACCGGCAAAGGGCGCAACAGAATGTTGAAGACACTGAAGATCGCAGCGTTCACACCGATACCAAGCGCGAGCGTCGCGATTACAACTAGAGTGAATCCCGGCCGCTTCAACAGACTGCGAACGCTATATCGTAAATCTCGAAACATACGTGTGCCTTAATCCCTTCGGTAGGAGTCAAACTCTAAGACGACTCGGAGTCTTCGTTATTAACAACGACGCAGCGCGAAAATAGGTTGCGTGAGGATAAGTTAGCGCCGCCGCCTCATGCTGTATGCCGTGAACTCGATCGGCTCGCGTATCTCGCCGCTGCGGTAGAGTTGTAACAAGTCTTTGCGGCGCTCGATCTCTGAATCATCTACATCGGGTGCTTCGATGAGCCGGTGAAGATCCGCTTCAACCTGCTCTCTCGTTTCGTTCTTCAGCGCCAGCAGCGTCAAACCGGTGAACGGGAAGCGCTCGAAGTTGTCGAGCAGAAACTCGCGCAACGCAGAGCTGCGACGCAGGTGAAACATGATGAGGCGATCGACGCCGCGCACGGGATATTCGGGAAAGGCCGCGGCGTGCATCAAGGCCGAGGCGAAGTTATTGAGAATGAGCTCGGCCATCGCTCTGATCTCGTCCAGTGGGACTTCATCGCCTGGCTTCCACTCAGCCGCGCTGTAAAAGTAAGGTCGCAATTTCGGGTGCTGGACGAAGAGCAGTAGATGGTTTGAAGTCTCAGTGACAGCTCGTTGGATCAGATATAGATCGGGTTGCTTCTGGGCGATCTCCAACTGCCGCACCGCAGTATCGATTTGTTCTTTCGCAATCCGAAGCTGTTTGCGGAAGACAGAGAAGTTCAGCAAGCCCACGATCACGAGCAGCAGCGTGCCCATGAAACCAAGCACACCGATCACTTCGATCCCCATTCCCATCTGTCTCCTCGGTTACGACGTTACGCTGCGGGCAGAGCGCGCCTTCCACTCCTCTGCCGTGATGGCCCATCTTTCGTGATCGCGCCAACGGCCGGCAAGCTTTAGGTATCGCGGCGAGAAACCCTCCAGCCGAAATCCACATCGCTGCACGAGCTGGCGCGACGCTTGGTTGTCAGGTTGAATGTTCGCTTCGAGCCGGTGTAGTCGGTGACGAACAAACGCCTCGGCCAGCACGGCGATAAGTCCTCTCGTCATGTAACCATGTCCGTTGTGCGGCACGAAGGCATAATAGCCAAGATAGCCGGAGCAAAATGCTCCGCGCACGATCTCGTTGATGTTTATTACACCCGCGAGCTCGCCGGCTTCAGTGCAGACCCAATATCCGAGGTGCCGTTCGCTCTGTAGCCGTGCGAGATTTTCCCTGAACGCAAGCTCGGTATTTGGCGGCGCGGCCCAATGGCGATGGAGTTTTCGGCTGCTAGCCACAGCAGCCAAAAATTCGGCTTGCCTCCGCACCGAAGGTTTTTCGAGAAGGGAATATTTCACGATCGTGCGGGCCATTAAATGCCAGCCTTGAGTTGTTTTATATCGAAACTATCGTAACGCGAGTTAGCAGACCAAGATAATGAAAAAACTTTTTCAGTCCGCTTTGTTGACGGCTCTCGGGTTTACCTGGAGTTGCGCGCCAACGTACCCAGACCCGCAACTGAATGGCCCAATCGGCATCGTTCGCTTCCCCGATCCCTGGATCAAGGTGATCGGCAACGAGAGGCGCGGACTCAACGACAACATACAGTACGTGGTCCGCAAATCAACTCGCGGTGAGCTACTTCTTGCCGTCAAGCAAGGTTTCACGGGCGAAGAGTTCGGCAAAGAATTTACTGACTTTCCCGTAAAGTCTCCCGACTACGACTACTACAGCGACAATCAATTCGCCGTGAGCCTTGATGGCGCGTATCGCGTCAGGCAAGCAGGCCCCGAAGAGTGGAACACTGCGACCAAGGTCCTCCACAGCTACCACATCATAAATCCCTCTAAAGACTCTCAAACAAACGAAGGTGTGCGATACAAGGATCGCCTGTATCGCAAATCAGGCGAGTCGTGGGGGAATACAGTCGCGCTCGTGTCACCGCGCGGGACTTGGATTGCGGTCTTCAGTTGGTCCAGTAAGGAATGCTGCCCGAGAGATAAGACGGCTCGTCAGGAGCACTCTTCATCAAGCGGTTATCGATCTTGCGGCGCGTCTTGCCGGCGCTCGCAGATGTGCCAGAGAACTCCTGAAGGATCCACCACGTAGGCGACGCGAAGTCCCCAGGGCTGTAAAGCCGGCGGCTTCGGCGCGGGCACACCGAAGCGTGTTGTGAGATCGAGTGATTCGATGTGTGCCCACCACTGGTCCAGATCATCAACCATGAGTTGCATCATGAAGTTGCCGGCCCAGTCTTCCTGAAAGTAGCGCTGCAGAATGAATCCACCCGAGCCGGCATTGAATATCGCGACCTCGCTGTCTAGGACCTTTTCGAAACCAAGCGCTTCATAAAAACCCTTCGAGATCTCGAAATCTTTCGCCGGCATGAAGGGACGTGCCAGCTCTGTACCTGTGAATTTTGTAGTCATCGGTTTTCAGTATATCGGCTGTAACACTGGTCTAACTCAATAGTCGCACGTTGACAGTTAGGTGAAGCTTCGCATAGTGTCGTCGGCAACCTTGCAGACTCAGAATATGTTTCAGCCAATTCCCTCAAGGAGCAAACTCATGATCCGTCAAAAGCATTATCGCAAACTCTTCGTCACGCCGTTGCTGGCGCTGATGGTTCTCATCAACTTCGTCCCTAATCGCCCCACACTCGCTAATCCCCCAACGCCAGCTGATAAAGTGATCTCGATCGCGGAAGCGCGCAGTCTGCCGCTGGGCACTGTGGTCACGATCGATGGTTCAGTTACCGTACCGTCCGGCGCATTCAGCTCGAGCACCTTCGATCAGGGCTTCGCTATCCAGGATCGCACCGGTGGTATCTACGTCAGCACGTCTGACAATCTCGGATTTTCGCTGCGGCAACAGGTGCGCGTCACCGGCACGCTCGCAGACACTGTGTTGCCCGGTCTGCTCGTGCTCGTCAACGTGACGGACGCAAAAGCTCACGGGAGTGGTCCAAAGGTGCAGCCGCAGCCGGTCGCGACCGGAGCCGTGGGTGAAACGACCGAAGGCAGCATCGTTCGGATCACGGGAACGATCTCGCAACCCATCGTCAACGATTTGCCGTTTGGTTTCATCATCGTCGTTAACGACGGTTCCGGCGACCTGAACGTGTTCGTCTGCGCTTCGACGGGTATCGATGTGAGCGGCCTGAGTCAGGGACAGACGATCGAGGTGACCGGCTTCAGCGGTCAGTTCGCGGATCACTTCGAAGTCGATCCACGCATCCAGGACGACATCAAAGTCGTGCCTTGATCTGCCGCTGAAAGTCGTGAACCGATCTGCGCCGCTGAAAGTCGTGCGTTTGATCTTCCGCTGCTTTCTCCCGACCGGTTTCGCGTAACTACTGGGGTCGCTGCGAGAGTCGTGTTGTCTCGTTGAAGGCTTCCTCGTATTGTCGTTGGAATTCACGTTTCTGCCGAACGTCGCCGGACATTTCCGCCAACTTCGACAGTTCGAGCAGAAGGTTCGTCTTATAGGACCACGCGCTTTCGCTTTCGGGCGTCAGGCCGACTGCGATGTTCGCCATTTCCAGGCCGTGGTTGGCGCACTCTTGAGCCCGTTCAAAGTCAGCCCGGTCTTTGGGCATGCGGTATTTGACGTACGCTCTATTTCCGCGCGCAGGCATGACCGTGATTTTATTACCCGGCAGTTCCGTTATCTTGAACGAACAATCCCAGTCTTTCGACGCGAGCACTACAAACGCCTCGGCGCGTTTCTCGTTCGGCATCGAAGCGTCACGAGCGCGTTGCATTATCCATTCATACAACTGTTCCTCATCCTTCACGGCGCCGTAGAGGTACGCGATTGCTTTGTAAGCTTCATCATCACCGGGGACACGCTCGAGGATTCTCTTGTAGGCGACTATGGCCGCGCGTGCTATGGCCACGTTCTCCGGGGTGAAGTCGCCGGGTTTGTACTGCGCATGAATCGTGCGCGCCACGAACATCGGCGCGGTCCTGTTTTGCGGATCGAGCAGCAGCGCCTTTTCGGAATGGGCCTGCGCCTCCGCAAAGTTCCCTTCCCTATAAGATCGAGCGGCTTCATTCAACTCATTCCTGGCTTGCGCTTTTGCTTCCTCAGAAACGGGCGTGGGAGTTTGCGCCGGCACTGCGGCCGCCAGCGCGATCGTGATGGTCAGGCAAGTTAAAAGTTTCATTGAGGTATGCTCCGTGAAGTTTAGACATTACCAGGCGTGGGAATTCCGTTCGGTGCGAGGGGAAGTGATCGCAGACGAATGCCGGTGGCGTTGAAGATGGCGTTGCCGACTGCAGGTGCGAGGCCGACGATGGGTGTTTCACCTGCGCCTTCGGAAGGAAGATCTTTGCGATCGACCAGCACGACTTCGACCTGTGGCGCGTCGCCGAAACGCGGCAAGCGATAGTCGGCGAAACGTCCGTTCAGGATCTTTCCGTTGGCAAACTGTATCGCTTCAAACATCGCGCCGCCGACCGCCTGCACGATCGCGCCTTCGATTTGGTTCTTTAATTGAAGCGGGTTCACAACGGCGCCACACTCGAACGCCTCGACCACACGCACAATGCGAACCCGCGAGTTTTTCTTGTTCTTCGCGTCGGGTTCAATTGCGATCTCGGCGCAAGTGGCGATGTAACTTCCCTTCTCAAAACCACACGCCAAACCAAAGCCACGGCCATTCGCCGCTTTCGTCTTGTTCCAGCCGAATGCTTTAGTCGCAGCCTCCAATACGGCGCGTAGTCTTTGGTCTTTGATGTTCTTGAGACGAAACTCCAGCGGGTTCATCTTCACCGCATCCGCCAGCTCATCGATGTGACTCTCGCGTGCGAAGTGATTCGCGGTGGCGGCGAGACCGCGATACGAGCCCTGTCGCAACGGTGAGTTGGATTGGTAAAACTGAATGTCGGTGTTGGGAATGTCGTACTTGATCTGAATGCCCGCGCTGCCCGAGTTGTAGTTATAAAACTCCCAGGCAGTGATCGTTCCGTCGGCTTTAACGCCGCTCTTGATGTCGATCACTCCGGCCGGCCGGAAGTAAGCCCAACTAAATTCTTCCGCGCGCGTCCAGACAAGCTTCACCGGCTTACCCGCTGCGCGTGCGAGGCGCGCGGCTTCGACAGCGCATTCGCCCGTGTGTTTGCCGCCGTAACCCGAGCCCGTGTCGGGAACGATGACGCGTATCTTGTCTTCAGGGATGTGGAAAGCTTCGGCGAGTTCGCCGCGAACACCAAACGGTCTTTGCGTTCCGGTCCACACGGTCAGCTTGTCGCCGGTCCATTCCGCAACCGCGGCGCGCGGTTCGAGCGGCGCGTGCGCGATGTATTCGACTGTGTATGTCGACTCGAGCTTCTTGTCCGCGCTGGCGAAGCCGTTCGCGATCGACCCTTGTGGACGTGAACCGCCGCGTCCGCGTCCTTCGCCACCGCTGTTGGCCGGCTTTCGCAATAACGCAAACAGCTCGGCGTTTGAAGGTTGTGGCGTCGACTGCCAATCAACCACGATCGCATTTGCGGCTTTGACTGCAGTTTGTGGATCGGGCGCTGCGACGCCGACGAAATTGCCGTCGACTACGACCTTCACGCCGGGCATCGCTTCTGCGGCCTTCGTATTCGCGGATTTCAAGACTGCGTCTAAAGTTGCTGGTCTGACGATCTTGCCGTAGAGCATCCCGTCACGTTTCAGATCGGACGTGTAGCGATGTCTGCCGGTCACAAAGTCAGAAGCATCGACTTTCGTCACCGACGTGCCGGCGATGGTCCAATTGGTAGCGGGAGTGATCGCGATGTTCTCGGGTATTACTTTGACGAGTTTGCGGCCGCGTGCGGCCTCAGCGAGCGTCAGCGTTTTTGATTTGTCGTGGTTGACAAAGCGCGCATCGACGAGGCGCAAGTCGTTCGGCGGTAGTCGTAACTGCTCAGCGGCGAGGGCGATTAGCATTTCGCGTGCGGCCGCGGCGGCGCGGCGAAGTTGCGGCGCCATCGTCGGCGTTGTGCGACTGCCGAACGTGCCCATGTCGAAAGGCACGAGGTCCGTGTCGCCCATCACGAGCTGAATCGACGAGATAGGAACGTGTAATTCATCCGCCACGGCTTGAGTCAGCGAGGTGCGGATGTTTTGGCCGAACTCGACTTTGCCGGTGAGCACCGTGACTTTGCCGTTTTCGTCGATGTGAATCCACGCATCGACTTCCTGCGGTAAGTTGTTTTCAGATCTGCCGCGACCCGATTCGCCCTGATCTCTTTGTTGCGCGTGTACCGTGGGAACTATGAAGAGGAGGCCGAGGCCGAAGGCTTTGATGAAGTCACGACGATCGAGGTTGAAGTTGTAGCTCGGCGCGGCGTGTAGCTCGTAACGCTCCGGCTCGATTGGAGTGAGATCGTCGTCAATCATTCTTCAGCACTCCTCGTATCGGCGGCGGCCATTTGGATTGCTTCGACGATGCGTTGATACACACCGCAACGACACACGTTGCCGTTCATGGAACTGACGATGTCTTCGCGAGTCGGATGAGCATTGTGAGCGAGCAACGCGCTGGCGGACATGATCATACCGGAGGTGCAGAAAGCACACTGCAGCGCGTCAGCTTTGATGAAGGCTTCCTGTAACGGCGTGAGTTTTCCGTCCTTCGCGAGCCCTTCGATGGTAGTGATGCTTTTGCCTGCGGAGTTGGCTGTCGTAGTGCGGCATGAGCGAATCGGCTTGCCGTCTATGAGCACGGTGCAGGCGCCGCAGCGGCCTTCGCCACAGCCGTACTTCGTGCCGGTGAGATCGAGATAGTCGCGCAGTACGCTGAGCAGCGGAACGTCAGGCTCGACGTTCACTGAAGTTCGTTGCCCGTTGATTGTCAGTTCGGTAACTGTGGGCATGACATTTAGCTACGCTCTTGGTTTTCGAAATTACGGGGGAAGGCCAATTATAGGACTCTGAATCAGTTCACACAAAAGAACCCTATCACTTGATTTCGATATGAACGTTGTTGAAATCGGGATCGTCAACGTGGCCCTGTAAAGGACCATATACCACGTAAAACAAGAAGGCGTCGCCGCCTGCGTAATAAGGGCGCGGCAAAGACCTGGGCGTGCGCGAGCTACTAAATTGTTGCGATGTCGTCCAAGACCTGTAGGTATTGTCTGCGCTGGTTCTCGCCGATGCCCGGACTCTTACCTTCGCGCCAGAGTGACTTGAGGTTCTCTGTCGACGCCAAAGTTTCCATTTCCGGCAACACGCTTTGCGTCAACAGGCTGGTGATTTCTGTGGCGCAGGAATTAGCTTCGTTCTCGCTATGAATTTCCCACCACTTGTCAGAGCTTTCGGGTAGGAACATGCCGATGCGTTTTCGCCAGTGGCTCTCGCGTATGTTCGGATCGTGCGTATTTCCCACTCTCTCAGCAATCGTCCGCGAGAAGATCCCGAGATTTACGGTCGCAATGAGCACATCCTTCGTACTCTTCTGACTGCTCTGCAACTGAACAAACAAAACCGCATCCCCTCGTTCAGCCGAAAACAGCGTCTGCTTCTTACGAAACCCACGCGGCTTCAGCACGGCATGGAGTTGGGCCAGTATGATCTGTTTGTAAGTGTCAGAGTTCATCGGACAGGTTCTGGCAGGCCCATCCACCCTCTCTCGCCTCATTTACCACTTCTTTCCACGAAGTGAAAGAGATTGGAGCAAGGTAACCTCAGGCTCTAAGGAAGAGTCTTCGCCACAAGCGCCATACACTTCGTTAAGTTTAGAGGTGATCAGATCCTCGCGATACTTCTCTATAAGTGAGGCGAGCGCTTTGGCGTAAAGCTCACTTCGCGAAATACCGAGGCGAACGGCGAGCTTCTCTGCCGACTGAAAAACGCGATCAGGGATAGAAACGGCGGTTTTCATGAGTGAAGTCTAAGACCGAGTATTACTCACGAACAACTAGTTGAAGGGGCTATAAAACTGCGTCGTGGTTCCTGTTTGAGGTGCCAATTTGGCACCTCAAAAGTCAATGCGTCAGTGCTGAGTAGGACAAGAACAGTGAGAAAAGGATCGTTAGCGCGCCGATGATGCGGGTGATGGGGCGCCTGATGGTGCGCGGTAATACTCGCAGCCAGAAGCCGCCCATGAAGGCACTCATGAAGTCGGGCCAAACAAAGCAGGCCACACCCACGAGAAAGATTCCCATAAGGAGCGCGACGACGAAAATATTGTCTCCCATTACTTCAGTCCAAATACCATCGATTTAGTGATCAGGGTCGGTCGAGGATGAGCAGCTTGCTACGGTAATCGATCGTTACAATGAAATCTTTCAGAAAGGCGTTGCCGATGTTGAGGCCCCAGGGCTTCTTGTCGCGGCCGGTGTTTTTGCCGAAGAAGAGGACGGCGGGGGCGTCGAGAGATATGTCGCCGATCGTGATATTGCTGACTTTTCCTACACGATTCTCCGAGACGCCGTTGAAGCCAACTGCAGTGGTGACGCGCGCGCGGTTGAATTCGTCTTCCAATCCAAGGTAAGAAACCGCCGCCGGCGTTAGCTTGAAAGTGTCATCGGAGCCTGTGTCCAGATTAGCCAGCAGCTTCTTTCCATTCACAAACACACCGTCAACGAGAACATTATCGTCGTAACGAAACGACAGCACCGTGCGTTTCGCAGTGTTCGCTCCGAGCGAGGCTTTAACAAACGGCGAGCGCGCGTAAAGGCGCAGCATACGATTCGCATAATCAAGCTGCACGATCCGGCCGTTCAGAAAACTATGTCCCAACACTCCGTGCAACGGCTTCCCCAAACGCTCGCTCATCTTCGACAAGTCAAGCGCCACCGCCTCTATATTCTTCACACTGAATGGACCAACATCAATCACTGATCGACCAATCTCAACTACCGGCAACCTGGTCCCATAAATAACGCTCGCCTCTGTTCCGCCACCACTCGCACGTGCGCCAAGCGACTGAAGCTTCAGTCCCAACTCTCTCGCCGTCGTGAGATCAACTGCCGAAGGGTCCGTGCCCGTGTCGAGCATCATGTTGAACGGACCTTTTCCGTCGACCTTCACCGCGAGAATGATCTCATTCCGGTAGAAGTCAAAAGGAATCTCTACTACCTGCTCCTTCTCCTGCGCAAACGAACAGACACACGCAACACTAAGCAACAAGCACCACAGCAAAATCTGCGTGACTCTCCTTACAATGCATCTACCAGCGCAATAGTTCATACATCTACCAGCGCAACAGTCGTCTGCCCTCATGGATCTGCTGTTGACTTTCGTCTTGCTTCTGCCGCACCAGCTCCCACGAATGCGTCATCCTGTCGTTGAAGATCTTTCCGTCGACAAGCGTCTCGTCAAATACCATTTGCATTTGCGCTTTGATCAGCTCATTCGCCTCCACCGTTTTCCGAAACGCCGAGGCAAACGAGAGCAGTCCCTTTCGTTCCTCATCGGTACCGACAAGCTTCGCGGCCTGTTCATACTTATCGGCGGCGGTATTATTCAAGCGACAACTTTCGTCCAGCAGCTTTATGATTTTCTCGGCGTGAGTACGCAGGAAGTCGCGATTAGCGGGAAACTTGTTCCGGTTTTCGGCCGTGAATGTCTTTACAAACTCATCAACCCACTGTTTCGTAACCTCAGTGTCCTGTTTGATGAGCATGTTAGCGTCGCTCGCCAACGCTTTCATCTGTTGCTCGCGACGCGCCGCTCGGTTACAAGCGGCAAAGCAGACAAGCAGAACGATGAGCGGAATGATCCTTGTGGCCCGCATTAACACGAAGCCAGTATAAGTTATGACTCAAAATCCTGGTCTAACAATTCGTCGCGGCACGATCGAGGATGCCGCTCTGCTTTCCGAACTCGGCGCGCGTACCTTTTCCGAAACGTTCGCCGCTGTTAACACACCGGAAAACCTGGAGGCGTACATGGCCGCGTCATTCAACGTCGCGCAGCAGACGGCCGAACTACAAGATCCCGCTTCCACCTTTCTGATCGCGGAAGTTGAAGGGCGTGCCGCCGGTTACGCAAGACTTCGCGATGGCGAACCCGAGCAGGGCGTCGAAGGCCCTAAGCCGGTCGAGTTGGTCCGCCTGTACGTGGCGCGTGAGTGGCTTGGACGCGGCGTCGGAGCAGAGTTAATGCGTGCGTGTCTGGACGAAGCGCGCCGAAGCGGATACGAGACGATCTGGCTCGGCGTGTGGGAGGGGAATCCGCATGCGCAGGACTTTTATCGTAAGTGGAATTTTCGAGCAGTCGGCGAGCACATCTTTAAGTTGGGATCTGATCTACAAAGAGATCTGGTGCTCGAGCGTGCGCTATAGCCACTGCAAAAATCGTATCAGCCGAACAACATCATCAAGCCGCTTACTGAATTTCCCGTGTCCCACAGATCCTCATCGGTCCAGATCGTCAATTCTCCACGCCGGTAAATTCCGCCATGACTGACCCGGTATTCAACGGGCCCGTGGAAGACCCAATTCCGTTCGCTGAAGAGAAAGGACAATGCTTCTGAACGCTTATACAGAATCAACTTTTCCCCTTGAAATAGGTAGATTCCGAGATTGCGTAAGGGCTTGTTAACGCGAAGAGCCATAGGTACTAAACCGGACTGACATTTCGCGGAAAGCATAGCACTATGTCGGATACATTACATAAGGAAATCTACTCGCATGCGCGAAGAAAACCTGCTGCTGGCATACTTGCCGGACGATGAGCGCCAGAGGTTAGCGCCGTATCTCGAATCTGTAGTGCTGGATTTTCAGCAAGTGCTGATCGAACCCAATAAACCGATCAAGGAAATCTATTTCCCGTATGACGTAATCACTTCCACCATACAGCAGATGAGCGATGGCGACGCGGTGGAAACGGGTTTGATGGGGATCGAAGGCTTCGTCGGTGTGCAACTCTGGTTACGCGCGCCCACCACGCCCACAACGACGCTCGTGCAGGTACCCGGCAGGGCTATGAAAATGCACGCCACGGATTTCATTCGCCACGTGCGCGACACACAGTCTCCGCTGAATGAATACTGCGCGAGGTACACGCATGCTTTCCTGGTGATGACTTCGCAAACGGCCGCCTGCAATCGCTTGCATCCGATCAATGAACGCCTGTGCCGGTGGCTGAAGCTGGTGCACAACCGGCTGCGTCGCGATGAGTTTCCGTTGCGGCAGGAGTTCGTGGCGCAAATGTTGGGAGTGCACCGGCCGACAGTTTCCACGGCGGCCAACATGCTGCAACAGGCGGGGCTGATCACTTACAGCCGCGGGAACATGCGAGTCCTTGACGCGGAGGGTTTGAGAGAGGGCAGTTGCGAGTGCCTGGAGTTGATCGAGAAGCAGTTTGAAAAAGTATTCGACCCCGCCGCTTAGAAAAGGCTAAGTGTCTGCCCGACTTCGACGTCGACACGCTCGAGTAAATCGACGGTGTCATTCTCCGGAGCGTTGACCTTACTACTTACCGGATATGTCTGCATCAGCGACGCTGGAAAAGGCGTCAGCATTTTGAGTAGATCGACTCGATCAGTCGTTGGATTGAGCCACGCTTCGTAAGCTTCGGGTGGGAGTATTGCCGGCATTCGGTTATGAAGCTCGGCGACGAGCTCGTTGGCCGCGGTGGTGATGATCGCGCAAGTGACGAGCACCCTGCCGTGATTGTTCCACGCATCCCAAACGCCGGCGAACATCAACGGCGCTTCGTCGTCACGCCCTCGAATGTAGAAAGGCCGCTTCTCTCTGCCGCTCCGCTTCCATTCGAAGAAGCCGTCCGCAGGTATCAGGCAGCGACGCAGGCGAAAAGATTCACTAAAGCTCGGCCGCTCTTCGAGGGTTTCGGCGCGTGCGTTGATGAAACCTTTTCCATCGGTACTCCACGACGGAATCAGTCCCCACGTAATAGATCGCGCCTCGAGGCCTGCTCCGAAGTTCGCGATCGCGAGCACACTCTGAGTCGGAGCGATGTTGTAGTGAGCCTCGAACGGCTCATCGATGGTTCGTAGTCCCGCGAGCTTTATCTTGTCGCGCGAATGAAGCACGTAACGTCCGCACATATAAATAAATCAATTTGCGCAAGCGACCTTATTGATACGCCAACCAGACGCTGTCTTGATTAGCGTGACGTTGATCCTGACGCGATCCATTTCGCCGGCAGGCAAGGTGACGGTTGTGGTGGCGCTGTTGTTTTTGATCGCGGGCGTGCTGACGGTGAAGTTCTTTTCCCAGCCTTTGTCCCAGTCCTGGGCGCAGATGAATATGTCTGCATCCATGCGGCGGATCAGTCGGGGCGCGTTTGCATAAAGCTGCGGCGTCAGATACTTCAACGCGGTCGTTTTCTGTTTCAGCGGAGTCGCGTTGTCGAGGCTGAGTTGATGCAGGTACCAGGAATAAAAACTGCGCGCCACATCCTCGGGCGTTGCGGTCTGCTGCGCGCGTGCCGGCATTGAAAGCAATGCCACACTCGCCACAACGATAAGTAGACGTACGGGGGTTGAAAGAAGTGTCATCGATGCTCCAAACGAACTTCAGCGCTTTTCTTCAGTAGTGCGGTTCTTCAATACACCGCGGATGTTTAGAAATGCAAGGCTGAGCTGAAGCACGATGAGGGCGTAGGCGTGGTCGCCCCAGCCCCACACGATCCAGAGCACGTTGCTCGCCAGGAACAACCAGAAGCCCCAGTTGCGTTTGAATTTTCTTTGTGAGCCAACCATCCATGCGGCGACGACGGTCACTACCATCGCTGGCCACTGAAGCCAATCAATCATAACGATGCAACCACACGCTGCGGTTCGGGCAGCGCAATCTGTTCCTCGAGCGGATGAACGCAGTTATCACAGTTGCCGCAACGTTCCTCTGCCATCTCTTCGCCAAAGTAGTCGTGCAACAGACGCCAGCGGCACATCGCGCTCTGCCCGTACTGCATCATGCGCTCCAACTTCTCTTTGTCCTTCTCAACCTTCGCAGCCGACACGCGCGCGAGCTCTTCGAGTTCGTTTTGCTCGACTCCGGTTCGCAAGAGCCGAAACTGCGAACCACGCAGCTCCTTCACGATCTTGAATTCCTTCAGCAGCGACAAAACAACGCGCACCTTCGCCGCGCTCACCGTGTTTGTCTGTTCCTGCACGGTGGATAATCCCAACGCATTATCTCCAGCGTTGAGCGTCTCGAGTGTTTGATACACGGCGAGAACGTCGTCGAACTTCGGATGTTTGCCGCCGAGAAAGAACTGCTGCGTACGACGATCCTCGAGTTGATACAACAGACTGCACGTCGCCGCTTCGCCATCACGACCCGCTCGTCCCGCTTCCTGATAATAAGCTTCGAGCGAGCCGGGCATTTGATAATGGACCACGAAACGAATGTCCGGTTTGTCGATGCCCATGCCGAAAGCGTTCGTCGCCACGATCGCTTTCAAATCATCGTTCATGAAAGCATCCTGATTCTGCTTGCGCTCGCTTGCTTTCATGCGCCCGTGATACTTCTCGACGCGGAAGTCGAAGCTTCTTAACCAGTCCGTCAGCTCGTCGACGGTTTTGACAGTGGCCGCGTAGATGATGCCGATGCCGTCGTGTTCGTTCAGTATGCGAATGAGCTGTTCGTGCTTCTCGCGCTCGTTCGTGACTCGCTTGACTTCGAAATAGATGTTCGGTCGATAGATACCCGTCTTCACTACCCGGAGTTTGCCGAGATCGAGTTGCTTCTCGATATCGGTGATCACTTCCGGTGTCGCAGTGGCAGTTAAAGCCAGGACGGGCGGTGAGCCGAGTGTCTTGACGGCGGCGCCGAGCGAGAGATATGCGGGACGGAAATCGTGACCCCATTCAGAGATGCAGTGTGCTTCATCGATCACGACGAAGTTGATGTCGCTTTGCCGCAGCTCGGCGAGGAACTCCTGATCCGTGAAACGCTCCGGCGTCACGAAGATAAAATCGCTCTTCTCGTTTTGGATCTGTTCGAGGTTCTCGTCCTTCTCTTCCGTCGTGAGCGCGCTATTCAACTGCGCGGCTTCGAGACCCGCTTCGCGTAACTTGTCGACTTGATCTTTCATCAACGAGATCAACGGCGACACTACGACCGTAGTGCCCGGCAAGTGTAAAGAAGGCAGTTGATAACAGAGCGACTTCCCTGCTCCAGTCGGCATGATAGCGAGCGTGTTATTGCCTTCGAGCACCGAACGAATGACTTCGGCCTGGCCTTCACGAAGTTTGTCGAGGCCGAAGGTCTCGCGCAGCGTGCGCCGCATTCGGGTGAGTTCGCGTGTGACTTTGGGAACAAGAGCACTCATAAGATTCTCGGGACGTGCATTTGTTTGAAACACCGTTGCACGTGCGCAAGCGTCTCGGCAAGACGAGTGCCAAGTGAGGTTCGCCGCTCGCGAAACACACCTCGAACATGTAGTATTGCGGCGCGCTGTCCTACAAACCACCGTAGCCTCGAGGCGGCCCAAACGTGTTCTCACTGGTAGAAAGCAGCTAGTTGTAAAGCGAAAATCCGTGAGCTAACCTCGCGATCCTACGAAGATGAAACGGGCAGACGCCGGGCTCATACCGGCGTTCGATGTCTTATGTGATTTTGTGAGGCAGTAGTGAGTAAGTAATTAAGAGCGGCAGCACGATTCTCAAGCCGAACTACCGCTCTCGGTGGAACGCGACACATTTTGCCTCTGGGCTGCGTGCGCTCCAAACTCCATGTGTATTTAAAGGAGCAAGGTGTTGAATAGATCGCGAGGGCGAACCCGCGAGTGAGCTACGCCCGACTAGTTCGGGCGTTTACGGCATCCTCTTTATCGGCGCGCAGTGTAAGTGAAAATACACATAAATACAAGAGTGCATCTTCGTCAGGAGTGCTTGCCTGATGGGACGCTCGCGCCGAAACAAGCCGAAGAGACTCAGTCAGAAGCTGTTGGCGATCAGGCAGCGTCTGAACATGAGCCAAACCGAGATGGCGCGAGCACTACAACTGAAGGTTCACTACTCAGCAGTTTCGAATTATGAACTCGGCACTCGCGAACCGGACTTGATCATCGTCCTGCGTTACTCACGACTCGCAGGCGTGCCGATGGAAACGATCGTCGACGACCAGCTAAGCCTTCCCGAATAAAGCCGGCAGCAGTAAACTATCAACCAATCTTCATCAACAAAGGGGGTTCTCGCATGTCCCGACCATTCATCTGTGCGTTCCTTTGTTTGCTCTTCTATAGTTCAGCAAAGGCCGATACATTCACGCTAACATCAGGTTCGATAACAGTCGCTCTCAATGAAGTCTCGATCAATGCTTCCGGTTCAAACATCTCGATCGGAATCGGAGTCGCTCCCGGATTCGGTGTAGATCTCACCAACGTCATTTGTAATCCGGCGCCGTGTGCTGCGGGATCTACCTTGAACGTTGGCGGTCTTTTCGCGCTGTTGGGAGATAACAACTTTCCCGGCGTCGTCACGATCAATGGCACGACCTTCAACAACGTAGACCTTTTCGTCGCTTTGCAATCGAGCGCCATGACGATCCTGCCGCCCGGCTTTGCGGGTAATCAGCCGGTGAGTCTTCCGTTCTCAATGACAGGAACGGTGACGGGATTCGGCCAGTGTCCGCAGGTTCCACTCGATCCTGGCTGTCGGGTCCAGCTCTTCTCGATCGCCGTCAATGGCTCCGGCATTGTCACTGCGGACTCGCTGGTGCAACCACATCCACGAGTGGTCTTCAACTTCCAACCCGTTCCGGAGCCCGCGACGTTGGGATTACTCGCCATCGGTTTCTTAGCGCTCCAGGGTTTTTATCGCGCGCGCAAGAAGCATTGAAGATGAACACTCGATCGTTCTCGTGCGGAACGCTTGAAGTGTGTCAACAATAATTTTGTAACGGCCTCACAACCTTCCACGCCTACTCGTTACGGTAGTCTCTGCCCGTCCGAGCAGTAACCGCCTGAGCCCAGTAAGACAAACCCGACAACTTGTTACTTCAAAAACCTGATCTATCTATCCCTGTGTTCATTCGACGGAGTACAAATGTCATTTCCCCAACTCTGTTCTGCCCAGCGCAGTGTGTGTGCGAGGATCAATAATGTCTTCGCGATTCTTTTAACCCTATTCATCTTTGCTTCCGCTTCGTTGGCCGCGACGATCGTTGTCCCCAGCGGCGGCGATCTGCAAGCGGCCATCAACAGCGCCGTACCGGGAGACACGATCGTTCTCGATGCCGGCGGTACTTATCGCGGCCCGTTTACGTTACCGAAGAAGAGCGGCGACGCTTACATAACGATTCAGTCTTCCAGGGCCGGCGAGATCACCGGACGCGTCACGCCCGGGCAGAGTGGACTGCTGGCACGACTGCGCGCTAACGTCGGCGGTGATCCGATCATCGCCACCGCTGCCGGCGCTCATCACTACAAACTGATCGGGCTCGACATCTCAACCTTCGCCGCCACCGACTTCATTTACGATCTCGTTCGCCTGGGCGACTCGAATCAAACCGATCTCGCGAGCGTGCCGCACCATCTCACGCTCGATCGTGTGTGGATTCACGGATTCTCCACGCAACCGGTGCAACGCGGCATCAGTCTCAACTCCGCCGAGACGTCGATCATCAATTCGTACATTTCCGACATTCATCACACTGAGGTCGACACGCAGGCAATCTGCGGCTGGAATGGACCGGGGCCTTATCAGATCGTCAACAACTACCTGGAAGCGTCGGGAGAAAACGTCATGTTTGGCGGCTCGTTGCCGGCGATTCAGAACCTTGTTCCGGCGAACATCGAGATCCGGCGAAACTATTTCTTCAAGCCGTTATCGTGGAAGGTGGGCCATCCGAGTTACGCCGGAATTCACTGGGGCGTGAAGAACCTGCTCGAGTTCAAGAACGCGCGCGGTGTGACTGTTGACGGTAACGTCTTCGAAAACTGCTGGACCGACGGACAGATTGGTTATGCGGTGCTGTTCACGGTGCGCAGCGAACAGGGTTTGGCGCCATGGGCCACGGTCGAGAACATCACGTTCACGAACAACATCGTGAAGAACACCGAACAGGGGTTGCAGTTGCTTGGCAGTGATTTTCCGTTTCCGTCGGGCCATGGTAACAACCTGGCGATCGCAAACAATTTGTTCATCGGCATTGCGAATCGTTTCTTCACGACGTCCGGGTTCGACAACGTCACCGTCAACCACAACACGCACTTGCAGGATGGCAACGTCACTGCTTTCACCGGCTTTCCATCGAGCGGTTTCGTTTACACAAACAACATTACGGTTCGGTCGGGCTTCGGCTTTTTTGGCGACAGTGTGGGTGAAGGAACCGCGGCGCTGGCTACTTACGCGCCGGGCTTCGTGTTTCAGAAGAACTTGATCGCGGGCGCGTCGCCGTCGGTGTATCCGGCGAACAATTTCTATCCGTCGTCGATCGACGGTGTGCTTGATTCGAGTTATCAGGTGATCAACTCGGCGTATAAATCGGCGGGTACGGATGGCAAGGATCTGGGTTGCGACATCAATGCGCTGAACGCGGCACAGTCGGGTGGTGCGCCGACTCCAACTCCAACGCCTACTCCCACCCCAACGCCTACACCGACTCCGACTCCGACTCCGACTCCGACTCCGACGCCGACGCCTACGCCTACACCCACACCAACGCCAACTCCAACCCCCACACCCACACCGACACCGGTTTCGAATCCGGTGATTCAGTTCAGCGCGTCATCCTACAGCGTCAATGAGAATGCTGGTTCAGTCACGTTCACAGTGACTCGGAGTGGCAACACTTCCGTAACCTCGAGCTTTCACTTCGCGACTGCAAATGGGAGCGCCACCAGCCCGAGCGATTACAACGCCGCGGCGGGAACACTGACGTTTGCGCCGGGTGAGACGGCGAAGAGTTTCAACCTCGTCATAATCGACGACAACGCGAAGGAATCAACGGAGACGTTCACCATCGTTCTGAGTAATGCTTCGAACGCAACGCTCGGTACGCCGACCGTCGCCACCGTCAGCATCCTCGACAACGACAAGAACTCGCGCAATCCGCGCACGGCGCCGTCTTCAAAGCAGCGCCAGGTTTTCACTCTATCAACCAAGTCGGTTCGCCAGGTCTCCAAACAATCCTCTTTGGATCCGTGACCCGCAATGGACAAACGTTCACGACAAGCCATGCTGCCGAGCGACTTTCTTCGGCAGCTTGGCTTTCACCAACTCGTACGACTGCTTGACGTAATGCTCCCACTCCTTACGACTCAGCCGATCGATCTCTTCAACCAGCACCCATTTGTAACGCGCGACGTACGGCGCGGGCCGCATCCCCGGCGAGTTCGCGACTTCGTCAAACTCGTCGTCCCTTACCTTGAAAGACACAGTCAATGGACCATCAAGCCCGGCGACACAAAACATCTTGCCCGCAACGGAGAAACACAAGTCGTGGCCCCACTTGATATCTTCGGTAACAGCCGGCAACGATCGGCACATCTCACGCAACGTCTCTATGTTCATCGACTCCTCCTGGGCCTATCAGTTTCACCAAGGCATTTCCGTGGAGTGCGGGGACTTGTCACCGCTTTGACCAAAGCGCCGACGAGTCGGCGCACTCCAAAATCAAATCGCACCAGTGTCTTTAGATTAGAAACCTTGACTGACCGGACCTTTCTGCCTAAAGTCAACTCGCAATTTCGATCCCTCTCTGGCAAGGAGTTACATGATGCACCGAAAATGGTTGACCTGCGTGGGGCTGCTTGCGGTCATCAGCGCGGTCGCGCTGGCCCAACAAGCACCGCCGCCGAAAACCAACTTGAAGGTCGGCGACAAGGCCCCTGATTTCACGCTTCGCGCCACTGACGGCAAAACCTACAAGCTGAGCGATTTCAAAGGCAAGAAAAACGTCGTACTCGCGATTTATGTGCTCGCGTTCACCGGTGGTTGAACGAAAGAGTTGAAAGCGTATCAGGATGATATCGCAAAATTCGAAACGACAGACACACAGGTTTTCGGCCTCAGCGTAGATAGCGTTCCCGCCAACCGCGAATTCGCCAAACAACTCGGAATCACGTTCCCGCTACTCAGCGATTTCAAACGCACCGTCGTCAAAGATTATGGTGTCTTCAACGAAGAGCAGGGCTTCGGCAATCGGGCCACCTTCGTGATCGATAAAGAAGGCATCATTCAGCACATCGACGAAGGCAACGTCGCGATCGATCCGACCACCGTTGTTGATGCCTGCAACATCCTGCAACACCGGAAGGCGTCGCAGTAGTTTGTAACTCCTTTGCTCAAACACACACGTGCTCTGCGCTTTTGCGGCACGTGTGTGTTTCCGCGTCTGCAACAACGCTACCCGCGTCAACGTAAGAAGCTTTCATGGAAATCATCGAGAAACCCACGAACACGCACGAGCAAGTGCTGATCGGACGCGACGCGGAGACTGGTTATCACGGCATCATCGCCGTTCATAGCACGGTGCTTGGTCCAGCCGTCGGCGGTACGCGCTTCTGGAATTATGCTACCGAGGAAGAAGCGCTCACCGACGCTTTACGTCTGTCGCGCGGTATGACTTACAAGAACGCGCTGCCTGGTCTGCCGCTCGGCGGCGGCAAGTCGATCATCATCGGCGATAACAAGGCTCCGAATCGCGAAACGCTGCTGCGCATGCACGGACGTTTTGTCGATACGTTGAAAGGACGTTACATCACGGCGGAAGACGTCGGCACGAGTCCGGCGGACATGGAGATCGTGCGCGAGGAGACGCAATACGTCGGCGGCCTGCTCGATCGTTCCGGCGACCCGTCGCCGCATACTGCGCGCGGAGTCTTTCGGGCCATCCAGGCGGCGCACAAGTTTCGCTTCGACACGGACGATCTGCACGGAGTGACGATCGCGCTGCAAGGCTGCGGGCACGTCGGCTACTTTCTCGCGAGCCTGCTACACGCGGCGGGCGCGAAGCTCATCGCCACTGATGTCAACCACGACAACCTGGCGCGCGTCGTTGATGAATTCGGCGCTGAGCCCGTCGCCACCGGCCAGATCTTCAGCGCGCGCGCCGACGTCTTCGCGCCGTGTGCTCTCGGCGGCATCATCAACGACGAAACGATTCCGAAACTGAAGGTCCAAATCGTCGCGGGCGCCGCCAATAATCAATTGCTCGAAGAACGTCACGGCGCGCAGCTCCGCGAACGAAACATCCTCTACGCTCCCGACTACGTCGCAAACGCCGGCGGCATCCTTAACGGTTGCATCGAACTGCTCGGCTGGGAACGAAAACAGGCACTCGGAAAGATCGAAGAGATCTACGACACCTTGCTGCAGATCTTCAAAAGCGCCCAAGCCCAATCCCTCACCACCAACGCCGCGGCGGATCGACTTGCCGAAGAGCGGTTGAGACACGCCACACATTGACGGCGCAGGAGCTTACAGTTCCTCGCCAGTCGTTGTAAGCTCTATCTCGAACACCGTTCAGTCTTCAGTTAAGGAAAGTCAATGAAACTCTTCAGGTCAACTGCTGTCTTTGTGCTCAGCGCGCTAATTCTAGTCTCCACTTCAGCAAGCTTTTCGCAAACGCCAAGACCTATGGATCCGCTACCGAAACTGTTACCGGTGCGGGACCAACAGGCGGTGCGCGAGAGCTGGCTCAAGAAACGGCTCGACACGATGCTGCTGCCGATGATGCGGCAACAGAAGATCGACATGTGGATCGTGGTCAACGAAGAGTTTCACATGGATCCCGTCACCGCTTACATCGCGCCGCCACTTCCCTACGACGGCCGACGCGACTTTTTCATCTTCGCCGATCGCGGCGGCGACAAACTCGATCGCATCGCGCTCGTGCGTTATGCCGAAGAACACCTGAAATACTTTTTCGAAGTGCTGAACCCGCCCGGTAAAGACGTTAACGACACTCTGCGCCGCATCGTCGACGAACGAAAACCAAAAACGATCGCCCTCAACATGGGCGGCACTCGCGGCGCCACCAATGGCCTCACTCACGACTCCTACAAGTATCTGGCGGAAACGCTCGGCGCGGATTACACGTCGCGCTTCGTTTCGGCCGCGCCGTTGATCGTCGAATACATGGACACGCGCTTGCCGGAAGAGCTCGAAACTTACCGCACCGCGGTTGCACTCACAGACCTGCTGACGCAGCGCGCGTTTTCCAACGAAGTGATCACGCCGGGCAAAACTACAGTCGGCGACGTTCGCTATTGGTGGTTGCAGCAAATCAACAATCTCGGCCTCGACACGTGGTTTCAACCGGACCTGCGCATCCAGCGGCAAAACCAGGAGACAGGCAAGACGCTTCAGTTTCTGAGCGTCGCAGAAGAGTCGCAGGTGATAAAGCGCGGCGACGTGATTCACATCGATTGCGGCTTGAACTACATGGGCCTGAGCACCGACTGGCAGAAGATGGGCTACGTGTTGCGCGAAGGCGAGAAGGACGTTCCCGAGGGACTGAAGAAAGCACTCACAAACACGAATCGTCTGCAGGACGCGCTCTTCACACACATCAGACCCGGCGCGAAAGGTTTTGAAGTTTACGACGCGACGATGGCGGACATGAAAACCCTCGGCATCGAAGCGATGATCTATTCGCATTCGGTCGGCAACCAGGGACACGCCCTCGGCGCGAGCGTCGACTACCGCCGTCCCACCGCGGCCGCGCCGCTCGAACCTCCGTTTCGCGAAGGCTCATACACGTCGATCGAGTTGAACACGAGTACGCCGGTAGCTGAGTGGGGCGGACAGAAAGTTACGATCATGATGGAAGACGACGCTTATCTAACAAAGGACGGTATGAAGTGGTTTCGTCCACGTCAGACCGCGTGGTACGTGATCCGTTGAAGGTCTCAGAGATGACAACCAGACTCGGCATCATCGCGATCCTGGTCTTGCTGTTACCAACACTCGCCGTCGCGCAACAACTCAGTCGCGAGCAGATCGTCGCCGCGCTCGAAAAAGACGGCTGCGTGACGCTCGATCAAAGCAAGGTCAAACTCTGCAAAGACGACTACTCCGCGGACGGAAAGTTAGTCGAGGCCATCTCCATCAGGCCACTCGCCGAGGGAAAGTTTCCCGGACTCATGCTGATCCCCGGTCATCAGGGACCAGCCACCGTGAACATTACGCTCGGCACGATCTTCGCGCAACAAGGATTCGCCTGTTTCTCGGTGGGCCAACCCGGCTCCGGCAAAACGCAGGTCGAACTTGATTTCGTTGGTCCAAAAACGATCAAGGCGATGATCGTGGGCTACGAGAAGTTCAAACGCGAGCCATACGTCGATGCGACGAAGATGGGCATATTTGGCTACTCGCGCGGCGGCATGGCGGCGGCGCTGATGGCGACGAAGCTGAAGGACCTCAAGGCGGTCGTGCTGGGTGCGGGCATCTACGATTTTCAGAAAGCGTACGACGAGGTAACGATTGAAGGCATTCGCGAGAACATGCGCAGCGAAAGCGGCATGACACCGCAAGCCATCCGCGATCGCTCGGCCATCCTGCGAATGGATCGAGTGAAGGCGGCGGTCCTCATCATCCACAGTCAGAAAGACCAAAACGTGCCCGTGAGTCAGGCTCTGCTGTTGCGCGACCGGCTCACGGAACTGAAAAAAGATTTCGAGATCAAGCTGTTTCCCGAAGGCAAGCACGGTTGGATCACCGGCGACTTGATTGACGCGGCCTTAGACTTCTTTAAGCGCAAGCTCAAAAACGGTTAATCCTTTGTGCTTCTTTGTGATACTCTCCCGCAAGTTTTCGCAGTTAAATCTCACCGAATCAGGTACGGCCTTGAACCTCCAAAGATATCTCCCGGTCTTTTTGCTTCTGATCAGCCTGACCGTTTCGTCTCTCCCAGTCAGCGCCAGCGTCGCAACAACGCGACAACAAACTCCCGCGCAAACTGCAACACCAACGCCGGCGCAAAGTAGCGACGAGAAGTTCGTCTTCGGCAAAGTCGATCAGGACCTGCTCAGCGAGATCAAACTACTCGACGAGCGTTTCGAAAAAGAAGGCGCGGTGTATCACGACACGGGTCTCGACGCTTATCTCAACCGCATCGGCACTGCCGTCGTCGCCGATCAAAAACTGGAGAACGTCGAGTGGAAGTTTCGCGCGTTGCGCGATCCAGTGCCGAACGCTTTCGCCCTGCCGAACGGCTCCATCTATGTCAACACGGGCCTGCTTGCGTTGCTGGACGATGAGAACCAGTTGGCGGCAGTGCTCGCTCACGAGGTGACGCACGTTTCCCATCGCCATACTTACCTGCGCAATCGCACCGTGCGCAAGATGATGTTGACCATCAACATCCTCAACACTGTCGGCACGTGGAACCCGGTCGGTGGCGTAACCGGCCTCGCAGTCGATCTGATCGCCGCCATCTCGCCGATCATGCTCGCCATCAGCGTGCTCGGCTACAGCAAGGACCAGGAAAAAGAAGCGGACCTCGAAGGCATGAAGTCGGCGATGGCCGCCGGCTTCGCTGCGGACGGAATGCCAAACTCGTTCAAGTCGCTGCAAAGAGACATCGAGGGCGAGCACATGAATTCGTTCTACAACGATCATCCGCAGCTCGAGGCGCGCGTGAAGTACACGAGCAGCCTCGTTCCGGCCGACGCGAAGAAGCCAACAGCCGAAGAAGCGAAGACCGCGCGTGATGATTATCTCGCAGTGATGGAAGCGGTTGACCGCCACGACGTGGGCCTCGCGATCAACGAAGGACGATTTCGCTCGGCGGTTTACGTCGCTCAGAAGCTCGTCGATCTGCATCCTGATTCATCGGAGAACGTTTTTTATCTCGCGGAGTCGTATCGCATGCTTGGACCACGCAACGCGAAGCTCAGCGACGAACAACTCACCAAGGGCGCGAAGAAAAAAGCAGCGAAGACGCGCGCCAAACGCACGCTCGAAGAACAGGACGCCGAACTTTTAGCAACGCCCGCCGGCCAGGAAGCGTGGAAGGCAAACAGTGCGGAGGCCGAGAAGTTGTTCCTGCGCGCCCTCGAGTTGAATCGTTTCAACGCGAGCGCGCATCGTGGTCTGGGCATGCTTTACGAGAAGCTCGAGCGAAAACCAGAGGCGGCGAGCGAGTATGCGAAGTACCTCGAGCTTGCGCCCAACGCAATCGACACGGAGCGAGTGCGACGACGTCTCGCAGTGCTGAGAGATTCGAAAAAGTAACGCACCGCCGAGAAGCAACTACTGGAGGAAGTGTAAATGAGACTACGCGTTCGTTTCTGCTTTGTGATCCTGTGCTGCGTCGCGGCCCACTCTTACGCAACCGAAGTCAGCGCTCAGTATCTTCATCCAAACATCACCCAGAAGAAGGTCACGATCCGTTCCGCCGTGGTTCTTCCCGCGAAGGTCGAGATCGTCAAAGAGAGCGCGAAAGGCTCGGAGATGATGGTGGCCGAGTCTGCGGCGATCAGCGACAAAGCAGCGGAAGCGGTCGGCCAGGCGCTCACGGATAAGAAGATCGGCGTCGTAACGAATACGTTTGCGCCCGCGTCTCTCGACGAAGCGCGCAAGTACACGCTCGCCGACATTCAAGGCCGTTACGACGCGCTTTTGCCGAAGCTCGTCAAGAAATCGAAGGACGTGAAGAAAGCGCGGTTTACGCTCGGCGACGAAGTGATGCTGCTGAACGTGCCGAAGGATGCGGACGTACTCGTCTTCATTCGTGGCTCGGGCCGGATGTTCACCAAAGGCAAGACGGCGTTCTCGTTAATCAACATCTTCAGCATGGACTTTCCCTTTGCTCAGATCACGGTCGGAATCGTCGACGCCCGCAGCGGTGAAGTGCTCGCGTTCACGAAACCGATGTCGGCGAGTAAGGTGTTGAAGGATCAGAAGTCGCTGAACAAGATGATCGCGAAGTCGCTAAAAAAACTTCCGGCAGTCACTCAGTAAGTACACGCGATGTTCGTTAAGATGAACCGCGATCCAAAATGCCGGCCACACTGATTTTTCTCACCTTCAAAGTTTCGTATCATCCGTGATACGCGAAAACGATCTCCCTTTTTGAAGAAATTTATAGATTTGGATGAACGCTGATCCGAGTCGAAATTTCTTCTCTTCACTCGTGGGCCGATCTGTGCTCTCACGATGATTGGCTCAACAGTTGCGCCTCCGCGTTTCTCCGCGCCGGCTTCCAAAAACTCGAAGCCGGTGTCGACTAGAGAAGTCCGAAATACCGGAGGTTCGATAAATGCAAAGATTGAAATACCTGATTACGTGCGCCATTTTTTTGGTGCTCGTCATCGTGCCCACTACGATGGCCCAAACCAGTAAAGGTTTCGTGGTCGGCACAGTCACTGATCCGAACGGCGCAGCCATCGCCGCCGCCAACATCAAGATCACCAATACAGCGACTGGCGTCATTCGCGAAACGACTTCACAAGCGGACGGCGCTTATCGCTTCGACGCAGTGGATCCCGGATCCTACAAGGTCGAGGTCAGCGCCACCGGCTTCAAGACTGCGACACGCGACGTAGTTGTCGCCGCAGCCCAGACTGCCGAAGCTGTTTTCCCACTCGAAGTCGGTAATCCAACTGAAGTCGTAACAGTCACTTCTGGCACCGGCATCGAGTTGCAAACCCAGGACGGCGCGCGCGTCAACACAGTCGGGACGCGTCAGATCACTGAGCTGCCGGTTCAGGGTCTGAACCCCGTCAACCTCGTGTTCACGTTTCCGGGCGTGGTCGATCCTGGTCCATTAGCGGGCGGATTCGTCCAGGGCACGGAGTTTTCCGTGAACGGTCTGCGCGCTCGTGCAAACAACCAGCTAATCGATGGTCTCGACAACAACGACAACTCGATCACGGGACAGTTTTATCAACCCGTGCTGCGCGACGGTTACAATGAAGTGACCGTTTTGCAGAGCGACTACTCCGCTGAATTCGGCCGCGCCGGTGGCGCTGTCGTAAACGTGATCACCAAGAGCGGCACCAACAAATTCCACGGTTCCGTTTACGACGTGATCATTCCCAGCAAACTCTCCGCGCTATCGCCGTTTGAAAAAGCAGGCCTGGGCCTGACGAAGAAACCGGTCACCATCGAGAACGATTATGGCTTCTCGCTTGGTGGTCCAATCGTCAAGAACAAACTGTTCTTCTTCAGCACGATTCAATGGTCGCCGTTCCGCGCGGGCGGCGTGACGTCGTCGCCGGTCGTGCCGACGGCTGAAGGCTTCGCGCAACTGCGCTCGCTGTTCCCGGCGGGAACAAGCGCGAACCTCGATCGTTATCTCGCGGCCATCGGCGATCTGCGCGGCACGACGGGCGTGTTTCTCGTTCCGCTCGGCGGCGGCCGGCCTTCGATTCCGTTCGGCACCGCGACGCGCACCAGCTCACAACCGGTGGACGACACGCAGTATCTCTTCCGCGTCGACTGGACGCCGAGCGAGAAAGACAACATCGGCGTTCGCTACCTCGCCGACGATCAACTCTTCGCGAACCAGGTGCCGCAGTTTTCAACGCTGCAATTCCCGGGCACCGAAGTTGACGCGCCGAGCCTCGTGCAGAACGCGTACATCAACTGGACTCACACACTCTCGCCGAACACGACCAACGAATTCCGTTTTGGTTACGGCCGCTTCAACGTGGTGTTCCAGTATCGCAATGCCGACCTGCTCAATGCGCCACCACAGATCGTTTTCGGCGGCAGCGCTTCGAAGGTTACGGGCATCGGACCCGATCCGACTTTCCCGCAAGGTCGCATCTTCAATAACTATCAATTTCAGGACACGATCTCGCACACGATGGGCGATCACACGTTCCGCGCCGGTTTCGACGTGATGGTCCAAAGAGCGAAACAGTTCGTGCCCATCAACACGCGTGGTACGTTCGCGTTTACCAACAACGTTGCCACTAGTACGGTCGACGCGTTTCCGGCCTTTGGTAACTTCATCGACAACTTCTCCGGCACTCAGGGAACGTTTGCGTCGAAAGTGTTTGGTCCAAACGACGATCATCCCGACGTTGTCAACCAGGCTTACTTCATCAACGACAACTGGCGCCTGCGGCCAAACCTGACGTTGAATCTCGGCTTGCGTTACGAGCTTTACGGCGTGGCGCAGAACACGGCGCCGTTTCCGGCGTTTTGCGGCTTTGGCGTGCCGCTGCTGACGCGTTGCGAAGTCGAGCGTGACAAGAACAACTTCGCGCCGCGTTTCAGTTTTGCTTACACGCCGAAGTGGGGCCGTTGGTTGTTCGGCGAGGACCGCACAGTTCTTCGCGGTGGCTTCGCTGTCAACTACGACATCTACTTCAATAACATTCTGAGCAATACGATCGCCTCGCCGCCGAACGCGATCGGCATCACGACTCTCGGCTCGACTGCCGGTGGCCGCGGCTTTGCCAACGCGACCGGCACGTTGCCGACCGTGGCGCCGAATCCGAATCCACTGGCGGCGGTTTCTACCGTCACTCCGAACCTTCATAACCCGAAGACTTACGTTTGGAACCTCGGCGTCCAGCGTCAACTTCCTTGGGGAATGGTTTGGGACGTTGCGTATGTCGGCACGCGTGGACTGCACCTGTTTTTGAATGAGGAGCTAAATCCACTCAACCCGGCGACCGGCGTGCGTATCCATCCGGAGCGTGGTCCAATTCAACCTCGAACCAACGCCGGCGATTCCAACTATCACTCGTTACAAACGCGTTTGGAGCGTGGCATTCGCAGCGGCTTGCTGTTCCGCTTCGCTTACACGTGGTCCAAGGCGATCGACGACGTGAACAGTGAAGTGTTCGTTACGTCCGGCGGTTCGAGCCGCACGTCGGATCTGCTGAATCTGTTCGGCGGACGGCGAGCTGATCGCTCGGTCGCGTCTTTTGACGTGCCGCACGCGGCGAGCTTCACGTTCCTTTATGACGTTCCATCACTTAGCGAGAACCGTTTCGTGCATGGCGTTACGAGCGGCTTTACGCTGTCAGGCATCTGGCGAATTCAATCGGGTGCGCCGGAAACGGCTTACCTGAACGGCTTCGACATCAACGGCGACGGCGTGGCTACCAACGATCGTCCCGCGCTGAACAATCCGAACGCGCCGCGGAATTCCGTGGCGATCTTCAACGACCTGTGCGACGTACCATCGCCGACGGGTTATTGCACCAACGACTTCGTCACTCCGATCGCGCTGAACGACGCGCGCTTCGTTGTCGATCCGAACATCCGTACCGGCATCGTCGGCAGGAACACGTTGCGGGCGCCAACCCTGAATCGTTTTGACGTCAGCATAATGAGAGCGATCAAGATGCCGTGGCTGGAAGACCACCGGCTCGAAATCCGTATGGACTTCTTCAACGTTTTCAACCATCCGATCTTTACCTGGGACGCAGCGAGTGTGGGTGGCTTGAGCGATGGAGACGTTTTCAACCAGTTCTTCAATCAACCGGAACTGAACGGCGGACCGAACACGACTCTACGCAGTTATCGTTCGGGCCGTATCCAACTGCGCTACGTGTTCTGATTCAAGGGGACAAATAGCACCTGACTCGAGGGCGGGTCTTCAGGGGTGATCCTGCGGACCCGCTCCTTTTTTGTCCAACAACTTCGCGGCTTTTTTGATCTCATCGCTGAGGTCGATGATCTGGTTGAGATTGTCTGTCGCTTGATCGATCACCTTCGCATCGACCACGCCGAGGTTCTTGAACAACGGGCTGCCGACAAAACTCACCACGAGATCGTGCAGCTCGCCGATGTCTTTTCTTACCTGCTGATCGTCGATCGCTTCTGCGTGTTTTGCTTGCGCGTTCGCTTGTTCGCCTTGAGTCAACGCGAGATTCTCACGCAGCCGCGCGCCTCGCTTCTTCATGTCGCCGGTCAGATCCGCGAGGCGGCCGTAGTCGAGGCCTTTGTTTGACTGCAGCATGCGGACGATCTCGTTGTGGATTACCTGCACGCGTTGAAAGTCTTCGTTGATCTGCGGAAACAGACTGCGCCGTCGTTCGCGTGTCGCGGCGGCATCGTTCTTCATGCGGTTGATGTCGCGATCGTAATCGTCCATCGCCCGTTGACGTTCGCGGACCGGCGAGTTCACCGTTTGTGCATAGACGGGCGCTGCAAGAGCCAGGAAGGTCAGCAGCAGAGTTGATAACAAAACGGTTCGCGAGTAATTCATATCTCCTCCCGAACGTATCTTACGGTTTCCACTTGAACGGAAACAGTTTTCCCGCCTCGGCCGGATCGAGAGTGCCGCCGGCCACCGCAACTGCACGCGCGAGCACCGGATCTTTTTGCGCGCGCAGATCCTCGGCTGTCGGCAATGACAGTTCGTCAGGAGTCACGCCCAAGCCTTCGAGGCTCTTTCCATCGGACATCACGAGATCCGCGTCGGTCACACTCACCGCGTAAAACACCACCGTCTCCAAGCCGATCTGGTGCGGATACAAACGGCTGCGCATCACTTTGCCGGACGTGCGATCGCCGAGCACGGTGCCCCGCTTCTCCAACTGCACCAGTCGCGCGAAGATTTCAGAAGCGGATGCTGAGTTGCTGTCGACGAGGACGATGAGGTTGCCCTTGTAGCCGTCGTTCCCGCGTGTCTTCGCCACCATCGGTTTCGCTTCCTTGCGCAATTGCATGTTGCCGATCGTGATGTCGTGATCAAAGACATTACCGACGAGCCGTTCCAACGTGTCCACCGCGCCGCCGCTGTTGCGGCGCAGATCGATAATCAGCGTCTTGTACTTCTTTACTTTGTCGATGCGGTCATCGACTTCACGATCGTCGAGATCGAACGCCGGCAAACGCCAGACGACGATGTCTTTGTTTACTTCATACGTGCGATTTTCGCGCAAGCGAAGCTCGTCCTCGATGTCGCGCCAATAAGCATTGAGGTCGATCGTGTCGGTGAGATCGAAAACCTTCTTGCCCTGCTGGACCTTCGCGTTGAGCTGCAATTGCCGCGGCTGCTCGCCGGGACTCTGCACTTCGATGTTGACCGCGGGTCGTGGCGCGAGCGTGTTGTAAAGATAGTAGTAGAACCAGAGATTGTTGCGGTTCGGCGCGATGCCGTCGATCTTCAGCACCTTGTCGCCGGGCTTCAAGCCCTTCGCCTCGGCGTCGCTCTTCGGCTTGACTGCGATAACGAAGCAGTCGTTGCCAAACGTCTGCATCTGCCAGCCGTACTCGAGGCGGCCTTGCCTTTGCGGCGGTAAAAAGATCGTGTGCGAGTCGTTGAGCTCCAGCAATATCTGCGCGATGACGCCGAAGACTTCGCCGTTCGATTTCGCTTGCTTGATTCGTTCTTCGGCGAACTTCATCCGCGCGTCGAGATCGACGCCGTGAAACGCCGCGTCGTAATAGTTCTTGCGAATATCGTCGCGCACCGTTTTCAACATGATGAGCGCGCGATCCCGATCCTGGCCGGAAAGCGTTTGCGAAAAGACCGGGTGAGAAGTGGCGATCGTAAGGACCAGAAAGAGCAATAGCCAAAAAGGTCTGCGCATGGCACATTCTCCTTTGCTAAGCTTGCCGGCCGCGAATAATACCATCAGATCGGAGACCTTGGGGATGAAAGGTGCGTACGAAGCCGCCTACCGCAACTGGCTGCGAGATCCGGAAGGTTTCTGGGCGGAGGCGGCGGAAGCGATTCACTGGTATCGACGTTGGGACGAAGTACTCGACGCTTCGCGCGCGCCTTTCTATCGCTGGTTCTCAGGCGGCCTCGTTAACACCTGCTACAACCTGCTGGACGTACACGTCGAGAATGGCCGCGGCGATCAACTCGCGCTCATCTACGACAGCCCCGTAACCAACACCGTCCGCTCGTACACGTATCGCGAGCTGCTGCACGAGGTCGAGCTGTTTGCCGGCGTGCTGCAACAACAAGGCGTCGGCACCGGCGACCGCGTGATCGTCTACATGCCGATGGTCCCGGAAACCGTGATCGCGATGCTCGCGTGTGCGCGCATCGGCGCGATTCACTCGGTCGTCTTTGGCGGCTTTGCGGCAGACGAACTGGCGACGCGTATCAACGACGCGCGGCCGAAGCTGATCGTCTCCGCGTCGTGCGGCATCGAGGTCAATCGTCTCGTTCCTTACAAGCCGATGCTCGACAAAGCCATCGACATCGCAAAACAGAAACCCGCGCGTTGCCTCATCCTGCAACGGCCGCAACTCGCAGCGGAGCTCGTCCCCGGCCGCGACGTCGAGTGGTTCGACGCACTTGCGAAGGCGCAACCCGCCGACTGCATCCCCGTAGCCGCGACCGATCCGCTTTACATCCTGTACACGTCCGGCACCACCGGCATTCCCAAAGGCGTCGTGCGCGACAACGGCGGACATCTCGTCGCGCTCGAATGGACCATGAAGAACGTCTACGGCATGGAGCCCGGTGAAGTCTTCTGGTCAGCGTCCGATCTCGGTTGGGCGGTGGGTCACTCTTACATCGTTTATGGACCACTGCTCAATGGCAACACGACCGTGCTTTACGAGGGCAAGCCCGTCGGCACACCGGATCCCGGCGCGTTCTGGCGCGTCATCTCACAACACAACGTGCGCGCGTTCTTCACCGCGCCTACCGCTTTCCGCGCCATCAAACGCGAAGATCCTGCGGGGGAACACGTGCGCCGGTACGATTTGAAAAACTTTCGCACGTTGTTCCTCGCCGGTGAGCGTTGCGATCCGGACACGCTTGCGTGGGCCGAGAAACAACTCGGGGTGCCCGTGATCGATCACTGGTGGCAAACGGAAACCGGTTGGCCCATCGGCGCGAATTGCACGGGGCTTGAGTTGTTGCCGGTCAAGCCAGGCTCGTGTGGTAAAGCAGTGCCGGGTTACGACGTGCGCGTGCTGAACGATGAAGGTGTCCAAGTGGCCGACAGCCAAATCGGCAACATCGCGATCAAGCTGCCGCTGCCGCCGGGTTGTTTGCCGACACTCTGGAACAACGACGCCGCATACGTCGAGTCGTATCTCACGTCCTATCCCGGTTACTACAAGACCGCCGACGCTGGTTACAAAGATGAAGACAACTATCTCTGGATCATGAGCCGCACTGACGACATCATTAATGTCGCCGGCCATCGACTCTCGACGGGCGCGCTCGAAGAAGTGCTCGCGTCACATGCAAACGTCGCTGAGTGCGCGGTGATCGGAGTGGCCGACGAGTTGAAAGGCGAGGTGCCGCTCGGACTCGTCGTACTCAAAGCCGGCCTCGCACGATCCGAACCCGAAATCGTCGCCGAACTGATTCATCTGGTACGCGAGAAGATTGGACCAATTGCCTGCTTCAAGATCGCAACCGTCGTGAACCGCCTGCCCAAGACGCGCTCAGGCAAGATCGTACGCGGCACGATCAAGAAGATCGCAGACGGCGTTGACTACCGCATCCCGCCGACCATCGAAGACGCCACCGTCCTCGACGAGATCACCGAGAACCTCAAGACGTTGGGTTATCCGCGTCGTTAGAGGAGCTGGCCTCGCGACGGAAACACTCCCTGAAGCGCGCCGCCCTCCATGCCCATCACGTATTTAGCTGTCCTGGTCACCCGCACGTTGAGCGCAGTGTCCGGGCAGTGGCTGAAATGCAAACGGAGAGTAGAAATGCAAACACTCCGACAATGCCAATACTTTTGTTCAGCAAATACTCCGGTCGTATGAGTGTTCCTACCTACAGACGTGTCAGCCGTGGTGATCGTTTACGTTACGCCACGTTGACGACGTGAACTCGTTTTCCTCGTCAATATTCTCGGCACACGTGTTGCGCCAACGCGACGCAACCCGCTCATGAATTGTTTGAATCCTGCAATTCTGTGAGGGGAATTAATGCGAACGTTGGAATGTTTACTGGTCGCGCTCATAGTCGCTACTACCGTTTATGCTCAACCGACAGAGAAACCATCACCCGCAAACACCCGCGTACTCGAAAAAGAAGCTTTGCAGAATGCGGACTCACCCGCTACGTGGCAGAACCTCGGACTCGCCCGTTATCACCAGCAACGCTTTGCACTCGCCGCTGATGCTTTCGAGCACGCGCAGCGTCTCGCGCCACGCGATCCGCAAATCAACAATAACCTCGGTTATGCCTATTTGTTTTCAAACCGTTTGGACGATGCGATTGCGTCTTTCAAAATAGCGCTCGGAATCGACTCCCGTATGAGGGCCGCGCGCCGGGGTTTGTGTAGTGCTTACTCTCTTGCACGAGACGCGGAGAAAGCGGTTGAAGTGTGCGAGGCCGCGATTCAGGACGATGGGAATTCAGCACTGCCGCGATATTTTTTAGGGCACACCTATCTCGATCTTGGCGATGGTCAAAAGGCGCTCGCCACCTTCGCGGAAGCGGCGCGTCTCGAACCAAACACCGCCAAGATCTACGTTGGCCTCGGCTTCGCTTACTACAGCCTGAAGAACTACACCCACGCGTTGTCTGCTCTTCAACGAGCGAAAGAAATCGATCCGAACACGGACGAGTTGTTGTCAGGTCTCGGCGCTGTGTATGCGCAATTGCACGAGTACAAAAAGGCCGAAGGCGTTTTGCGTGAGGCGCTCGCGCGCGACCCCGATCACCTTACAAACCACTTCAATCTGGGCATGGTTTGTCTGCTGCGGAAGAATCGCGACTGCGCGCTGAGTGAGTACAACTATCTGCGCGTGAAAAACGAACCGTTGGCAAAGACGTTGTTTGGCGGAATCTACAGCGATAAGGTCATCGATGCGAGCGCGTACAAGCCGCGTCGGTAGCGTGTGGCTGCGGAGTTTACGCGCCGCGTTCGATAACGTAGAGCGCGATCTCGAAACGGTTGCGAAAATGTTTCTTATCGAGAATGTGACTGACGTGATTCTCAACGGAGCGCACTTGTGAGGGGATCCTTTGCGCCTTTCGCCCTTCGTGTGCGTTTACGACTTCAGGCGGACGGCGTTCACGACTGCGGCTGACCACAGTGGGAGCGGGTCGTGGGTGCGGCGGTTGTATTTGGCTGCAGCTCGATTATATGTAGGCAACAACAAGCGCTGGTCGCACATGCATTCGATCAACTTCGCGCGCCCGTAAGTCTTCTCGATCAGCGCCGCCATGCGCCAGCCCACGGTGTACCACGGTCCCTGCACACCGAAAAATGAGAAACCCTTTTCGTGAACCTGGTCCTCAGTCAACTTCCCTGCCAGGATCTCGTTGAAGAACGCGTCGACCTTCTTCAGGTCGTCGTTGAAATTCGCGACGTCCTTGTCCCAACGCGCGCGATCTTCAGCACTGCTTACGGCGTGCGGATGAACGTTTGGACCGCCCGCGGCCGCGAGCATCGCAAACCCTTCGCCAAAGCCGCTGATCCAAGTCAAAAGAGTCTGCGTGTTCTGCGACAGCTTTTTAATCGCACTCGCGACGTCCTGACGCGGGCAAGTAGAGCCGTAGCCGATATGATGAAGCTCGTGCGCGAGCGTGTTCTCAAACTTCTCGCGACTCACTGCCGGGTCGAGATAGAGAAAGATCGCCGGATCTTCCTCGACTTCGAACACGAAACTGTTTTGGCGCGGCTTGATGACCGGATAGATCTTCGCGCGGATGTTTGCGTCTTTCGGCAGGTAAGCCAACGCGAATTTCGCCGCGCGCGACGTGTCCGCCTGTTTCCAGCGCGCGAGCGTTTCTTCGAGAGCGGCAGCGCGTTCAAGTAGCTGATCTGACAGCACGAACGCTTTGAAGTCCGCGTCTTCAAACGAACGCTTCATCGACGTCTCGCGCTTCTTGAGCCGCACGTACTCTTCGCTCTGAAACACGCGCTGCCAATCCGCGTCAGCAATCGACTGGTTCGCTTTTCGTTTGGCAAGTATTGCGAGCACCGCCTCCGCCTCGTCCGTTACGAGGCGCACATTCACGGCCGCCCCCGCAACACTCTGCGCCAACAGAACTAACCACACACAGCAGACGACTTTTACTTTCATCACGTATATAAAACCCTGCCCGCGACCCTTTTCTAACAACAACCCGACGCCACTTCACAGACCGAAGTCTCTCAGTCTGACCCTTCGCGCCGTCACTCTGAACGACTGCCGCCGCTCCGATGGGCCACTCTCAACAGCCCTCTTTCCGCCACTTTCCCGCACAGAATCGACACAATTGGGCCAAACGCCGCATGTGGCACGAGGCTAGCACTAGGGCTGCGCTCGTTTTTTTTGAGCGCTGTTAGCTTTAACTATTTTTCGACGCCCCCTGGAGAAACTGAATGTCTCGCCCCCAAGCTTTCAAACGTCTTGTGACACTCGCAGTGCTGCTGTCACTCTGCTCGGCACTGACCATCTCCACGAACACTCGAGTCGCCGCCGCCACTACCAGCGCGCCCGCGGCAAACATCGACAGCACCAAGATCTCTCCGGATCTACGCGAACTGATCCTTTCGGGTCAGGGCGATCAACGCGTGAAGGTGATCGTGCAGTCAGTACCAACGACTTCCACCAGCCTGCTCGGCGGCTTGCTGAATACTGTCGGCGGTCTGCTCGTCAACGTGCTCTCAGCCCTGAACATTCGCATCGTCGACGTGACGGCAAACGACGTCCAGGTTCTCGCGAGCGATCCGAGCGTCTCTTACATTTCACTCGATGCCCCCGTGCGCAGCTCGGGTCACCTGGTTACAACCACTGGCACGCAGCAGATACGCGCGCAGAAGACACTGCTCGGCACCAACAATCTCGACGGCTCGGGCGTGACGATCGCCGTGCTCGACTCGGGCATCGACAAGAACCACAAGTCGTTCGCTACCGCAGGCAAGATCAAATTCAGTAAAGATTTCACCGGCGAGAACCGCACCGACGATCCGTGGGGACACGGCACACACGTCGCCGCGATCGCGGCCGGCGATGGCGCGCCCACGAGCGGCGCTTATGAAGGCATCGCGCCGGGCGCGAACCTCGTCAATCTCCGCGTACTCGATTCACAAGGCGTCGGCCGCGTTTCGGGCGTGCTCGCCGCGCTCGATTGGCTGATGACCAACAAAGGCACTTACAACGTGAAGGTCGTCAACATGAGTCTCGGCACTCCGGCCGTCAACTCTTACGAAGACGATCCGATCTGCAACGCGGTGCGCAAACTCGTTAACGCCGGCGTTGTTGTTGTCGCGGCTGCCGGGAACCTCGGCAAGGACGCAAACGGCAACAAGGTCTACGGTGGAATTCACTGCCCCGGAAACGAACCCTCCGCAATCACGGTCGGCGCCAGCAACAGCTTCGGCACTGACGCGCGCGATGAAGACGGCGTAACGAGCTACAGCTCGCGTGGTCCAACGCGCAGTTACTCAGTCGACACCTACGGCCTCAAGCATTACGACAACATCATCAAGCCCGACCTCGTCGCGCCCGGTAACAAGATCATCTCGGCGGAAGCGGCGAATAACAACCTGCTCAAGCAGTATCCGGCGCTCGAAACCAACAAGTATTCAACGAGCAACATGAAGCTGATGTACCTCAGCGGCACGTCGATGTCGACGCCGGTTGTCGCCGGTGCAGCGGCCGTGATGCTCGAAGCAAACTCCAGCCTGACGCCGAACACGATCAAGCTGTTGTTGATGTACACGGCCCAACCACTCGATGGCTTCAACACCTTCGACCAGGGCGCCGGCCAGCTCAACGTCGCGGGCGCGGTGAGTCTCGCGAAGATTGTTCGTGGCGATCTGCTCGGACTGCTGAAACCGACCTTCGGATCAAATTTGTTGACGCAGACCGCGCCGGCCGCGCAAACTACGGTAGGGACTTTCACCTTCCCGTGGAACCAGGGAATCGTGGTGCGCCGCGCCACGCTCACCGGCAAAGATCTCATCAATAAATATCAGGTCAGCTACGGCCAGGGTTATCTCTGGGGCGACGGCGTGAACGACGGCCTCGTCTCGCAAAGTCTCAACTACAACATGTGGGTCAAGACAGTCACGCTCAACAACTACCTGACTACGAGCGACGGCTCGACGTTATTCGGTGGTTCCTTCTTCTTCGCCAACTTGCTGCTGCTCGGCGATGGCTTCGCGCTTGGCGACGGCTTCGCTCTCGGTGACGGTTACGCCCTCGGCGACGGCTTCGCGCTCGGTGATGGCTATGCGCTCGGCGACGGCTTTGCACTCGGTGACGGTTTCGCGCTCGGCGACTGCTCACTCGGCGATAGTGGCCCGGCCATGAAGTAACGCGGCCGGAAAAACTCAACACGTGCGGATGAAAACTCTAAGACAACAACTCACCGGAATTTACATGTGGCTGGTCGTCGCGGCGGGCGCGGCGGCCTGTCTCTATGCGGCCTACACGCTCCCGCGCGGTCTGGTTGACGGTTACCTCCTGCTGCTCACCGTCATCACCGCCGTGATCGGATCGCGCATCGCGATCCGCATTCCACAACTGAATCTCAACATCACGGTAGACGACACCTTCGTCTTTATCGCGTTGCTGCTTTACGGCGGCAAGGCCGCGATACTGGTCGGTGCGTTCGCCGGTGTCTGTTCCGCGCTGCGCATCAGCCGCAAACCGCGCACTGTTGCTTTCGGCGGCGGCGCGATCGCTTGCGCGGTATCTGTTAATGCGGCGGTTTTGAATTTCGCGTTCGGGTCTCCGACCGCTCTCTTTTCTCACGGATCTTCGCTGGCGATCATCGGGCTTTGTTTGATGGGTATCGTGCAGTACGTGGTCCATACGGGCCTCGGCGCGACCGCCAGCGCGATCAAACTGGGCGAGTCGCTGTGGCGGATGTGGACGCGCAACTTCCTTTGGATTTCGATCAGTTACTTCGCGGGTGCCGCGGGCGCGGGTTTCATCGTCAGCAGTCTCGGCACAGCGCGCTTTTGGGCGTTTCTCGTCTGCATCCCGATCATTATCATTGTGTATTTCAGCTACGACCGTTACATGCGCGAAGTGAAAGCCTCGGCGCGTCATGCGGAGGAAGCCGAGCGTGCGCGCGCTGAAGCCGAGCACGAACGCGCGGAACAAGCGGAGCGTCACGTTCAGGAACTCAACGCTTACATCGCCGAACAGGAACGCATCAGCCGCGTGCTTGAAGAGACGAAAGAACACTTCCGTCACGCGGCGTTTCACGATTCGCTGACCGGGCTGCCGAACCGCGCGATGTTTACCGAGTTATTGAAAGCGGAGATCGAGAATTCGAAACGGCGCGAGAATCACATGTTTGCGGTACTGTTTCTCGACCTCGATCGGTTCAAGAACATCAACGACAGCTTGGGCCATACGCACGGCGATCTCTTGCTCGTTGCTTTCGCGGAACGACTCGAGCGCGCGCTGCGGCCGGTCGATACACTCGCGCGTTTTGGTGGTGACGAGTTTGCGATCCTGTTGAGTGGGATGAGCGATGCGACTGACGCGGTGCGCGTCGCGCAAAGAATTCAGGACGAGTTGAGCCAGCCGTTTGTGCTCGACAAGAATTCGGCGTTTGTGAGTTCGAGCATTGGTATCGCTTTGAGTTCGACCGGGTACGATCGCCCGGAAGATATTCTGCGCGACGCTGACACGGCGATGTATCGCGCGAAGGAAAACGGCAAGGCGCGTTACGAGGTTTTCGATCACGGCATGCACGCGCGCGCTGTTTCGCGGTTGCAGTTGGAGAGCGACTTGCGGCAGGCGGTGGAACAGAAAGAATTTTGTGTTTACTACCAGCCGATCGTTGTGTTGGAAACCGGAAGGCTCGCGGGTTTTGAAGCGCTCGTGCGTTGGAACCATCCGCGGCGTGGTTTGGTTTCACCGGCTGACTTCATTCCGGTGGCGGAGGAGACTGGGTTGATCGTGCCGATTGGCGAGTGGGTGTTGCAGGAGGCTTGCCGGCACATTCGCGAATGCCAGATGGCCCATCCGAGTCATCGTTCGCTGAGTTTGAGCGTGAACCTCTCGGCGCGACAGGTGGCGCAGAGTGATCTCATCGATCGCGTAAAGGAAGCACTCGCGGTGAGTAAGTTGAGTCCGCATTGTTTGAAACTCGAGATCACTGAGAGCGTGGTGATGGAGAATGCGGAAGCGGCGGCGCTGATGTTCAAGCAGTTGCGCGCACTCGGCGTGCAGTTGAGTATTGATGACTTCGGTACGGGTTATTCGTCGTTGAGTTATCTGCATCGCTTTCCGCTGAACTATCTCAAGATCGACCGTTCGTTCGTTTCGCGTCTGACGACGGACAACGACAATGCGATCGTGCGCACGATCTCCACCTTGGCGCGCAATCTCGGCATGGAAGTCATTGCGGAAGGTATTGAGACGGAAGAGCAGTATCAGCAGTTGAAGATGCTCGGGTGTGAATACGGCCAGGGCTTTCTCTTCTCGCACCCCGTGAACAAGGACGCTGTCCTCCACCTCCTCGCCGCGGACGCCCACCGCGACACGGATCCCGACCTCGCGCTTACCCCCGTTCCCGCCGAAGAAGAAATCGAACTGGTCTACTCGATGTAGACTCGTTTACGTGAGATTAGATCAGTACGGGCCGCAGCCGCGAAGCGGCGTAAGAAGGTAGCCAGAGGCAAGCGCTGAGCGAAGCGAAGCGCGCAGCCCCTGGATCCCTCCACCAAGCGAGCCAGCCCTGAAAGGGCGATAGACCCGCGCCACGCGCAACAACGGCGCTCGAATCACCAAACGTATCGTTCGTCAAATTCAATTGCGTTGAGCTTCAACAATTCCAAATACTCGTCCTGGAAACTCTTCCGCCGGTGATGTTTCTCCTGGTTGAGAATGTATCGCCTCACCCGCTCGATCTGCGATGGGCTGACCGTTACGCCGAGATAACCTATCTGCCACTCGAATTTTTTCAGACGAATCATGTCGTGCACCCAGCCTGAAGATCCGGCCTTGATGTCGCGTAACACGTAATCCAACCGATGCGTGGCCCTCAAACCAACGAGCAGATGAACGTGATCTGCGACGCCGCCTATCGCCAGCGGAATACCGTCGATTCCTTTGACGATGCCGCCGAGGTACGCGTGCAGGTCGGGTCGCCACTCGGTATTGATGAACGGCAGTCGGTTCTTCGTACTGAAGACAAGATGATAGTGAAGACTAAGGTGAGTAGAAGGCATGAGGCTTCTCCTGTGAGGTTGAGTTGTTAGAGCGCGCGGATTATAGCATCGTGACGCCCGTTCAGGGCTGACACATTTCCTGCGCGACACCGCGTCATGCGAACCATTCGAAACATCATCACAGCACGCCAAGGCTGTCGCCCTTTCAGGGCTGATCGCGCTATTTGAGAGATCCAGGGGCAGCGCGCTTCGCTTCGCTCAGCGCTCGCCCCTGGCTACCTTCTGGCCGCGCCTCCGGCGCTACAGACTGCGGCCGCACGATTATTCATTTGCGAGTTCGGGTCGATTGTTGCGACGACCGCGAACCGCCAGCGCGTATGAAACACGCTAACCGCAAAGTATGCACGCCGCGAAGCACACGCGGCCAAGCGCGTACGACGACCCACGACGCGCGTGGCCCAGCGCGTACGACGACCCGCCAAGCGCGGCCCAGCGCGCGTACGACGACCCGCGACGCGCGGCCAAGCGCGGACGACGACCCCCGACGCGCACGGCCAAGCGCAGACGACGACCCCCGACGCGCGCGACCCACGACGCACGCGGCCCAGCGCGTACGACGACCCGCGACGCGCGACGCACCCGGCCGAGCGCGTATGACGACCACACGCCAAGCGCGAGCCGCGGAGCGGCGTAAGAAGGTAGCCAGGGGCAAGCGCGAGCGTAGCGAGCGCGCAGCCCCTGGACCCCCATCCCCAAGCGAGCCAGCCCTGAAAGGGCGATAGACCATGCGCCCCAAAACCACTGCGCCGCATATGTAGGCCGGGGTGCAACTTTCTGCTACAGTTACCCCTCTGAGTTTCTTCGGAGGAGTTAAGCTTTGAAGTTGCGCTTATTTACTGCAGTTTTTCTATTTTTAGCCCTGATTTCGCCAACTAATCGAGCACTGGCGCAGAACCTCGCGCTGGCGCAGAATGCGTCCGCCGACGTCGTGATGGTGTTGCCGTTTGAAAATACCTCGAATCGCGCCGAGTACAACTGGGTCGGGGAGAGTTTCGCTGATGCGCTCGTCGAACTGCTCAATAAGCCCGGACTCATCGTCGTCTCCAGTGACGAACGCGACCTTGCGTATCAACGCCTGCGACTGCCCGAAACCGTGATTCCCTCACGCGCGACCGCCATCAAACTCGCACGCGAAGCAAAGGCAACGATGATCGTGATCGGCAGTTACTCGGTCACGCCACCCGCGACCGCCGCCAAGGAACCCAAAAACAACGAACAGGAAAAACTACCCGCAGACGCGTACGTCCAGGTCACTGCGCGCGTCATCAAGGTCAACGAAGGCCGCACCCTCGGCGAGGTGCTCGACGGCGGTTGGGCCACCCGCCAATTCGATTACGGTGGTCCACTAACGGAGCTGCAAGACATTCACGGCCGGCTCGCGTACCAGATTCTTTATCAACGCGACAAAGCGTTGCCCTACTCGCAAAACCAGATCGTCCAGGAAGCTACCAAGATCCCGCAGAAAGCTTTCGAGGCTTACGTCAAAGCCGTGCAGTTGCCGCTGCGCGATGAACTGCGCGCGAACTATCTCAAGAACGCGCTGCACTACTACGCCGAAGCACTCGGTGGCGCAGTCTATCCGCAGGCCGCCTTCGAGCTGGGCCGCGGCTACATGAGTCTCGGCAATTGGAAAGACGCGACTGAATACTTCTCGAAGTTGCAGAAGAAAGAGCCGCATTACGCGGAGGCCGCCTTCTACGCGAGTCTCGGTTACACAAAACTCGGCGACTACGGCCGCGCGCTCGCGACGGTCGTGCCGCTCTCGAGCGATCTGCCGCTGATCGGCGTCTACAACAACGCCGGCGCAGTCGCGGTCCAGGCCGCGCGCGAAAACAAGAACGACGCGGAACGAACGAGGCTCCTGAACCAGGCGACGGAGTTTCTCAAGAGCGCCGCTGAATCCGCGCCCAACGATCCGATGGTCCATTTCAACTACGGCTACGCGCTGTTTTTGAGCGGCAAATACGCGGATGCAGCGGAGCAGTTTCGTCCTGTGATCACGGCCGACCAACGCGACGGCCAGGCTTACTTCCTGTTTGCTAAATCGTTAACGAAGATCGGCAAGACCGAAGCCGCCGCAGCCGCTGACGATCAGGCGCGTCGCTATCTGCAAAGCGCTTACGCCAAGTGGGAAACTGAATGGCAGAAATCGCAGACGACCAGCGGCGTCACGCTGCGTATGCGCGACGTGCTGAATCGTGAGGAAGTGTTCAATCTCGATCGCGGCAAGAGACTGACGGCGGAAGTCAACTCGCCGAGCTCCGCGACGCAGGACCTGCTGATCAAAGCGCGCGATCTCTATCAGGCCGGACGCGATGAGGAAGCACTGCCCGAGCTTCATCGCGTCGTGATGATCGAACCGACGAACGCGGAAGCCTATCTGCTCAGCGGCCGCATCAATCTGCGCCGTAGCGACCAGGAAGCGGCGATCGCGGCGTTAAAGACGGCGATCTTCTGGGACCCGAAACTGATCGACGCGCACATTCTGCTCGGCAAGATCTTTCTCGAACGCGGCGACCGCGGCGAAGCGCGCAAGTACGCCCAAAGCGCCATCACGATCGATCCCAACAACCAGGAAGCGATCGCGTTGCAGCGTCAGGTGACGATGGGTAATTGATGTTTCGCTTGAAACTCTTACCGGTGATCCTAAAAGCACGCAGCAGGAAGCGGCGTCCTAACCTTCCCGCCGTCTCTTCAACCGCGATCGTCAACACGGATCTAAATCCAAAGGGATCGGTGCTCGCTAACGGAGAGTTGTGGACCGCCGAAGCCTTGAACCAAACCTCGATCCCGCGTCAAACCAAAGTCACCATCGTCGGCTTCCAGGATCACCTTTTACTCGTAACAGAGAGAGCGTAGCTGATTTCGTGGCACACCGTATGCTCAAGGGATAACCGGCACGACACGGAATAAACGAAAAGCGTTGACCGTGCCCCCGCCGCCAACATCCCCTGAGCGCCGCCTGCCGCTGCGCCAGCTACCTTCCGAGCGATCCTTCAGTGCTTCCCCCCAAAACGCGGACTCGGTCAGAAATGACCGGGTCTTCCCGCATTTAAACGCCTTTTCGAGTCTTCGCTCAGCAGAGTACACCTTTTGACGCGAGACGAATTTTGTCACTCTCACGGTGACGTTTTCTGTCTTTTTGCGTCAATTTCCAGCGATTTGACCACTCACTTCACTCTGATTCATCGCGCCTCGAAAAAAATTTTTTCGCCCACTTTGATAAACTCCGCCCGTGCAGTTTCCAACGCGAGTTGAATGGGCGGCGGCCGCAGCCACGGCCATCCTTCTCATCCTCTCTTTCCCCAACTTCGAACTCTCTTTACTCGCGTGGATCGCGCTCGTTCCCTTGATGGTCGTGATAGCGAAACGTCCCGCGCCGGTGAGGTCATTCCTGCTCGGTTGGGCCGCGGGGACCGCGTTCTTCTACGGCTCGTGTTACTGGCTCACGTATTCAATGATTCACTACGGCGGGCTGCCAACAGTCGTCGCTTACCTGTTGTTGATTCCGGGCGCGCTCGTGGTCGGCGTCTTCCCCGGTCTATTCGCGTGGCTGCTCGCGCTGGCGATCAAGTACACGGGCCGTTGGGCCGTGCTGTTGGCTCCGCTGTTTTGGGCGGCGCTCGAATGGGCGCGACTCATCGTCACGGGCCAACTCTGGAACGCGCTCGGCTACTCGCAGGCTTATCATCCGACGTTGATTCAACCCGCGATCTGGGGCGGCGTTTACGCCGTGAGCTTTCTGATCGTCGCCATCAATGCGGCAGTCGTACTCGTGATCGTCTCGCGCACCCCAGGTAGCATCGCTATCGCAGTCTTCATCGTGCTGCTCGTGCCGGCGGCAATCTTCGTATCTCCGTTCTGCGAGACGCACACCGACTCGTTCACGCCAGCACCCGTCACGGTCATAGCGCTGCAACCAAACGTGCCGATGAATCTCGAGAAGAGCGACGCCGAGCTGAACGAGCTGCGCGAGCGTCACTGGTCCATGACCGCAAACACGCTCAACAATCTGCCCCACGACAACTCGCCGCGTTTCGTGATCTGGCCCGAGTCGCCGATGAACTTCACTTACGCGTCTGACAAAACCTTCCAGCAGCAACTCGCGAACTTCACGCGCCAGAACCACACGTCACTGCTCTTCAACTCACTCGAACCAACGCTCGCTAACGGCTTCTATAATTCCGCACTGCTCATAAATGAAGACGGTCGACTGATCGCTCAATATGATAAGATTCGCCTGCTGCCGTTTGGCGAATATGTCCCGCTGCCTCAATGGTTACCGGGAACGTCTTTGATAACCGGACTCGTGGGCGACTTCACTCCCGGCGACAAGTACACGGTGATGCCGTTTGGAAATTATCGTGCGGGAACTTTCATCTGCATCGAGTCGGCGTATCCGTACATCGCGCGCGAGCTGACGTTTCACGGCGCGGACGTGCTGATCAACATCTCGAACGATGGTTATCTCGGACCGACGGCAGTGATGCGACAGCATCTGGCGAACGTCGTGTTTCGCGCAGTTGAGAACGGCCGGCCGGTTTTGCGCGTTACGAACACCGGCATCTCGGCGCGCATCGATGAGCGAGGGCACATCGAGGACCAGACGGCGCCGTTTCAACCTGACGTTCGCGTTTGGCAAGTGCGGCCGTCGGTGATAGCGAGCACGTTCTACACGCGCCACGGCGATCTGTTTGTTTATTTTTGCGGGCTCGCGGTCGTAGGTTTCTTCGCGGTTTTGGTCAGGATTAAAAGGAGATCTTAGAGAGCAGCGATGAGTGATTTGTTAACAATCCAGGAATTGAGAGCTTCATACGACGACCTCCGTGCGCGCGCAAACCAGCTCGGGAGGTTTCTTTGATGTACCCGCGCGCCGCGAAGAGTTGAAGCGTATCGAAGCGCAGGCCTCCGCGCCTGATTTCTGGAACGATCAGGAAGCGGCGCAAAAGCTGTTACAGGATCGGAGCCGGCTTGAAAAGAAAATAGAACGGCAGGAACAGTTCGAAGCGGAGTTGGACGACGCGGGAGTGCTCTTTGAGTTTGCTGAAGAAGACGAGAGTTCGCTCAAGGAACTGCAACCGTTGCTCGCGCGGCTCGAACATGAGTTGAGCCAGGCGGAAACGGAGATGCTGCTGGGCGGCGACAACGATCGCCGCAATGCTATTTGCACCATTCACCCGGGCGCGGGTGGTACCGAATCGCAGGACTGGGCCGAGATGCTGCTGCGCATGTATCTCAAGTGGGCCGAACAGCGAGGATTCAAAACTGAGATTCTCGAGTATCAACCAGGCGAGGAAGCTGGGCTGAAAAGCGTGACCTTCAGAGTTGAAGGCGAGTATGCCTACGGACTGCTCGCTGCTGAAGCCGGCGTTCACCGGCTGGTCCGGATCTCGCCGTTTGACCAGGCCGCGCGGCGGCATACCTCGTTTGCTTCTCTCTTCGTTTATCCGGAGATCGACGAAGACATCGAAGTCGAGATCAACGACAAGGACATTCGCATCGACACCTACCGCGCGACCGGCGCGGGTGGGCAACACATCAACACCACCGATTCCGCCGTGCGCATCACGCACCTCCCGACCGGGATCGTAGTCTCCTGTCAGAACCAGCGTTCACAACATCAGAACCGCGCGGTCGCCTTCCAGGTGCTGCGTTCGCGTCTTTACGAGCTCGAACTCGAGAAGCGACGCGCGGAGACTGCGGAACTCGAAGCTAACAAAGCCGACATCTCTTTCGGTTCGCAGATCAGAAGCTACGTGCTCGCGCCCTATCAATTAGTGAAGGACACACGCACCAAACTGGAACGAGGTAACGTTGAGGCCGTGCTTGGTGGAGACATCGACGACTTCATCAAAGCCTACTTGCTCGCTCGCAAGGCCGCTTAAACGCCGCAGGCGTTTACGCAGTAACTAACGCCGCTGGCGTTTACGCAGTAACTAACGCCGCAGGTGTTTACGCAGTAACTAACGCCGCA
>CAMLLD010000012.1 GCA_946480785.1 uncultured Blastocatellia bacterium
GCGCCACACGTTGTCGGAATTGACAGGCCCGGTTTACGGCCATGAGACCGTGCGGAGCGGCGACAACGATCTCACCACCCAGCACAAGGGCGAGCCGCTCGGCGAGCGCATCATCGTGCACGGCCACGTGCTCGACGAGGACGGCCGGGGCGTTGCGAACACGCTGGTCGAGATCTGGCAGGCCAATGCCTGCGGCCGCTACATCCATGTCCGCGACCAGCATCCGGCGCCGCTCGATCCGAACTTTACGGGCGCGGGCCGCGCGCAATCGGATGCGACGTGTTCAACTCGATCCGCATGATCGATCCCGGCACGTAAAACTCGGTCTTCGGCAAACCCGCCACCAGATCGCGCACCGGCAACTTAAACTGCTCGATCGCAAAATCCGACGCGCGATTCAACAACACGAGCGTTCCGCCCGCGGTGACAAACTCGCGCAACGCTTTCACGCCTTCCGCTCCCACACCGCCAGTCAACTCCGGCGGCATCGTGCCTCCGCGATAACCATTCAAGATCGTGCGCGCCGCCTGATCCGGAATCACGATCGTGTCAAACTTCTCGATCAGCTTTCCCGCGCGCAACTCGTCATCGCGCAACGACCGCACGTCGCGCCCGTTATTCTCCAGCACAAACCTGGTCCAACCCTCGTCAATCGCCGGCACCGACGAGCGATATAGCGCCACTCGTTTCGTGATCTCATATCTCGGAAGCGTATTGTCGTCACACCAGTCGAGCGCCTGACAACGAAACGGCGCCTTGATCGGCTTAACATTCACGTCCGTCAACAGCGACATACTGTGGGCAGTCACGTCGTAAGGCGCGATCGGGTGTCCCGTTGAATCACGCAGATCCGGATAGTGCTGCAATTCGAGCAACGCCTTCGCAAAAGCACCATACGGTTGCGCGAGCCTCACGACTTTTCCGGCGAGGTGTGGACCAACTGCACAGTACTCGATCTCGACGCCTGCTCTCGTGAGCGCGTTGTCGAGAGCGAGATAGTTATTTTTGTTACCTCTTATCAACTCGTAACCCCAGATCTCACCCTTCGCTCTTGGGCGCACTGCCTGTGCGCCGATCTCATAGAACCGCTGCAACCACTGCGCCCGATTGTTCGCGGCGTGCTGCAACAACAGAAACGCGCCCGTTGTCATGTAGTTCGTGATGTCGCGGAGATGCCACTCACCACCACGCCACAATGGTCCAAAGTTCGCCGACTCTTTCTGCGGATCGTATCCCTCGCGCGACGTGAGCTCTTCAAACTTCAACGTGATCGGTGAAGCGATCCGCGCGGAAGCCGTCTCAGACAGAATGCGTACGCCGCCGTGATAGTGCGAATACGCGCGTGACGGCGTCCACGCGTCGTAAGTCGAATTGGTCGTGATGCCCTGAAATCCTTTCGCGCGCATCTGCTGGGCGAGCCAGTTGCCGAGCTGTGTGTAGCCTTCGACGATCTGGCGCGGCACGTTCGGCTCGACCGGCGCCATGTAAGGCGGCAGAAACAGGCGCGAACCCGCCGCACCCTGCTGGTGTATGTCGTGGACGATCTGCGGATGCCAGACGTTGTGAATCTTATCGACGGTGAGTTGCGTCTCGAGCTGGGTGAAGGCGTACCAGTCGCGATTGTTATCGTGGCCGGTGTACTTGTGATAAAGCTCGGGCGGATCCGTGCCTTCGTAAGGTGTGCCGAGCGTTTTGTCATACCAGTTCTTGACGATGTCGACGCCATCGGGATTGAGCGACGGCACGAGCAGGATGATCGTGTTATCGAGAATCTTCTGCACGTCGGGCTCGTTTGACGACGCGAGCCGGTGCGCGATCAGCATGCTCGACAAATACGAACCCACTTCCGTCGAGTGAATGCCGCACGTGATGAGCACGATCGTCTTGCCGCGTTTGATCAACTCCGCGGCTTTGCGGTTGCGAACGCCCGGCGCGCCGAGCTTACGCGGGTCCGCAAGCTGCGCCTGTATCTGTTTATACTCCTCCAATCGCGCGAGGTTTGCAGGCGAACTGATCGTGGCCATGACGAACGGCTTGCCCATCGTCGTTTGCCCGAGAGTTTCAAAGATCACGCGGTCACTCGCGCGGTCCAACTGCTCGAAGTATTTGACGACGTCGCTCCATGACGCGAGTTTTCGATCGTCGCCCGGCGTAAACCCGAGCACTTCCGCAGGCATCGGAACATCGGCCGCGCCCGCTGGCTGAAGCGACTGTGCCGGACGCGCGAACGCGCTCACGAGCAGAAGCAGCAACACAGAAAGTTTCAGAGTCATCCGGCGCAGTTTAGCACCAAAAATGCGGCAATAAGGCCGATAAAGGCGCTTGCCGAGCGCGACCGGCCCGTGTAAAGTAACGGGCGTTTCTACCCCGCGCACTCCCCGTTTTAGAAAACCTGTTGGAGGTTAAACTGGATGTCGAGTGAAAGCATCCCTGCAAACGAATACCCTGATCGAGTGGGGTTCAAGCCAGACAATCCATACCTGGCGACTTTTCGACCTTACATTCCAGCCGGAGTCAGGCTGCGAGAACTCACGATCCTGCCATTGATCATCGGCACGTTTCTCGGCGTGGTCTTCGGCGCTTCGTCGTTGTATCTGGTTTTGAAAGTCGGACTCACGGTCAGCGCCTCGATTCCAGTAGCAGTCATCTCGATCACTCTCTTCCGCGTGTTGTCGAAACTGGGAATTCGTGACGCGACCATACTGGAAAACAACATCGTGCAGACGGCGGGTTCCGCCGGTGAGTCGATCGCGTTCGGTATCGGCGTGACGATGCCGGCGATCCTGATCCTGGGTTTCGATCTCGAGCTCTCGCGCGTGATGCTCGTAGCGACACTCGGCGGTTTGCTCGGCATCCTGATGATGATTCCGCTCCGACGCGCGCTCATCGTCGCGCAGCACGGCTATTTGAAATATCCCGAAGGCACTGCGTGTGCGGAAGTGCTGAAGGCGGGCGCGTCTGATGAATCGCGCGCGGCGGCGCGACAAGGCGTGCGCGACACGGCGGTCGTGGACCAGGCAGCCACGGGCGGCAAAACGATTATCAGCGGTTTCGGTATCGGGTTCCTTTACTACGGCATCCAGGAAGTCTTCAAGACGTGGAAGGAATATCCTACGAAAGAGTTTGGTCCGCCGTTTCAGGGTGGCTCGATCTCGATTGAAAACAACCCGGCGTTGTTGGGTGTGGGTTACATCATCGGACCGCGCATCGCGTCGATCATGGTCGCCGGCGGCGTGCTCGCTTACCTCGTGTTGATTCCCGCCATCAAGTATTTCGGCGGCGGCTGGGTGACGCCGCTGGCCCCGGAAACAACTCACCTGATCAAAGACATGTCGGTGAGCCAGATTCAAAAGGGCTACATCCTTTACATCGGCGCGGGCGCGGTGGCCGCGGGCGGAATCATCAGTCTGTTCCGATCGCTGCCGACGATCTGGAGCGGTTTGAAAGGCGGCCTGGCTGACTTGCGCCGCTCGGGCGCCGGCTCGTCAGACAATGCGCCGCGCACCGATCAGGACCTGTCGATGAAGTTTGTGTTGGCGGGCATCATCCTGCTGATGGTCGTGATCATGATCGTGCCGCAGTTGAACCTCCGCTTCAACATTCTCGGCGCGCTTTTGATCATCGCGTTCGGTTTTCTGTTCGTGACGGTTTCATCGCGACTGACGGGTGAAGTCGGTTCGTCGTCAAACCCGATCTCGGGCATGACGGTGGCGACGTTGCTGCTGACGTGTCTCGTGTTTCTGATCATCGGTTGGACCGCGCCGCCGTACTTCGTTACCGCGCTTTCGATCGGCGGTATCGTCTGTATCGCGGCGTCAAACGGCGGCACGACTTCGCAGGACTTGAAGACCGGATTTCTCGTGGGCTCGACGCCGAAGTATCAGCAGGTTGCGATTCTCGTCGGCGCGCTCGTTTCGGCGCTTGCGCTCGGTCCGATTCTGCTGGCAATGAACCAATCGGGCAGCATTTACGTTCCCGTCGCGCAGAACAAAGACTTCAGTTTCCCGGCCGGTTTTGCGTTCACTCCCGATCAGTTTGTGAAGAGCGGCGACCAGCCCAAACAGGAGAAAATCACGGGCGGACAGGCGAGCTCCGACAGCAACAGTTATAACGTCGTGCACAAGACCGGCACTGAGTACGGACCGCCGGGACGTTATCTCGTCAACGCGCAGGGCCAGCCGATCTATCTAGCTGACCCCGGCATCAACGGCATCTACGACAAGGTGCCCGGCACGAACAACACGGTCGCAAAGTTTACAGCGCCGAAAGCGACCTTGATGTCCTACATCATCAAGGGAATTTTGAGTCGCCAGTTGCCGTGGGGACTCGTACTGCTCGGAGTCATGATCACCATTGTGCTCGAGTTGAGCGGCGTGCCGTCGCTGGCTTTCGCGGTGGGCGTGTATCTGCCGATCTCAACGTCGGCGCCGATCTTCGTTGGCGGCGCGGTACGTTGGCTGGTCGACAAGTATCTGCGCAAGAAGCCGGAGAATCGTGAGTTGTCGGAAGAGCAGATGGCCGCCGAGACTGACAAGAGCCCGGGCGTGTTGCTTGCTTCCGGTTACATTGCCGGCGCGACGCTCGCGGGCGTGCTTTATGCTTTCCTGAATTTGAAAGAAAGCATCGTGACGTGGCTCAAAGGTTTCGAGGAGTGGGCCACGAACAGCAACGCCTTCTTCGAGGGGCCGAACTCCAACGTTCTCGGTCTGATTCCGTTCCTCTTGCTGACGGTCCTGCTTTACCTCGTTGGGCGAGAGTTGGTACTGAAACCGGCGCCGGCTGCGCGGCGAGAAGAGTGAGTTGATGAGTAACCGAATTGTTGGCTTGGTTCTGCTGATCGCGTTGGCGGGTTCGGTCGTGTTGGCCCAGAACCCGCCTGCTCGATCGCCGACGGAAACGACGCGTCTGTTTTATCAACTGATGCGCGAGAAGAAGTTTCGCGAGGCGTTTGGGTTGTCGATTTATCGACCGGCGATCGATTCGCTGTCGCCGCAGGAGTTTGAAGAGCTACGGCCTGACTTTGAGAAGATGGCGCTCGCGGTCAGCGAAAAGATTCCCGAGAAGATCGACGTTTCCGGCGAACAGATTAGCGGCGACGTGGCCACGGTTTTCGTGAAAGTGCTCGACCCGGATGGTAAAGAGAAAGTCGAGCCGGCGACGCTGATGAAGCTCGATAACAGTTGGATCATCGGTGACAAGGAAAACCTCGAGCTCGTCAAGAAAGCCGGCAAGCAGTTTTTCTTCGAGGCCCGCATCAATGCGCATCACAGCGACGTGCAGGACATGATGACGCGCATCTCGCTGGCGCAGGTGCTCTACAGCCAGAATCACAACGGGCAGTTTGGTAACTCGGCGGAGTTGATCGCGGCGGGTGTCGTGCCGAAGGACATCGAAGGCGTTGAATCGACCGGCTACAAATTCCAGATCAACCGGGCCGCGGACGGCAAATCGTGGTACGCGACCGCCGAACCAGCGCAATACGGCCGCACCGGCCGCCTCTCCTTTTACCTCGACGCCACCGGCGTCCGCAGCGGCGACAACGGCGGCAAGCCGTTGGTGGTGAAGAGTAATTAAAATCTTGCGCCTGTGCTGCGAGGTCTCTAGAATGGCCTTGCGGCTGCCCCCCAATTGCCTCTCGGTTGGCCCATCCTCAAATTTTTAGTGGACCCAAAGATGTCGGAGCTTCCTCGCAGAATCGTGGCCCATCTGCGCCGTTTCGTCGGCAACCGGCGGCGCTTTAAGCGCATGCGCGCTCGCCTCGATTTCACGCTCAGCCTCTCCGATCCGCGCGTCAACACCAACGGCTCGCGCTGGCTGCCCACACTCAACGGCCACACTTTCGACGTGAGCACGAGCGGCCTCGCACTGATCGTTTCCGCGATCCGCATCGGCGAACACTACCTCACCGGCTCAGACCGTCGACTATATTTGAAAGTGCAATTGCCGAGTGGCGCGGTGGAGATGAAGGTCGCGCCCGTCCGCTACGAGAGCCTCGACGAAGATCACGAAGAAACCGGCTACCTGATCGGCGCCCGCATCGTGGAGATGGACGATTCAGACCGGGTAAGCTTTAACGACTACGTCAACAAGCTGTTGACACGCTCCCAACCTACTTAAAACGCAACTCGCCAAACGCTTCAGGCACGTGGAAAGCCGGTTCGGGTGTGTGCGTCGGACGCCACGCGAGATAACGATCCGGCGCCTCAGGCCCAACGCAACGGAACAGATTCACCAGCCACACATCTCCGCGAGTCGGTTTCGGAATTGACTCACTCCACGGAATCGCGATTCCAATCCGCACTTTCTCCTCGGAAGCGCTAGCGGCCGCCTTCATTCCAGACCGGTACTCCCAATCCGTGTGGCGACCCTCGGGCGTTACCACAATCCCCAAGTCAACCCACTCACCCGTCGGCGCGGCATTGAACTCAAAGTATCGCGCAGGTGTTGCCGGATTCGGCGCGACAAAGATCTCACACACGTCGCGGTCCCACAGCCCGAGCGTCTTGCGATCCGTCTTCGGCTCGGCTGAAACAACCAGCAGCTCGTGTTGGTTGCAAACAAAGCGCACGTGCAACGCTTCATCCGACCAGCAGATGCGCACTTCAGCGTGTCGCTGGATCGGCGCTGGCGCACCCGACCACAGATGCGCGATCGTCACCGGCCCACACTCCTCCCACACCGCGGCGTCAAACTCCGCCACACCAACAGCACGCACAAACGGTGCTTGAATCACTTCGCGTCCAGGCATTTTTCGATCAACTTATCCGGATCGCCGTCAGCAAACACACGTGCCGTCGTCGAGCGTTTACCAAACTTCTGCAGCACATAACTCGACTCATCCGCGACGCCGCCCGTGCCCGTCAAACACCCAATGATCTTTCCCTCATCGTGCGCAATCGTGAACTCATTCAACGATCCCATCGCGCCCGCGACGAACAACACCACGTCGCACGAACGCACCAGCACGACGTTCCGTCCTTTCAAACCAAAACCCGTGTAGACAATCGCATCGCACGCATCGAGCGGCAGCTTGTAATGTTCGACATGCTCGACTTCGTTGCTCGCCGGCGAGACGCCGATGTGAAAAGAACCTGCATCGTGCGCTGCTTTGCCGACGACGTAAACGATTCCCGTCGTCGCGCCCGTAAAAAGCACGACGTTGTGTTTGGCGATCGCCTGGGCCAACTGCGTCGCTTTTTCGACCAGCGCTTTGCCCATGTCGAGCCGCGCACTGTCCGGCGCGGCCGAGCCCATCACTCCGATTCTAGTTCGCATAATCTCAGCTTTCCGACGTCACGGTCCCACCAACGCTGCGTCAAAAACCACGCGAGCCCCGGCATGAGAAAGAAGATACCGATGCCAATCGTAACCAGCCGCGGCGAGATCTGAAACCGATCGAGCAGCTCGCCGGTCGTGTAATTTGAAAACGCCATCGTCAACGTGAGCAGCGCCAGCTCGGCGGCAAACACGCGCCCGCGAAAGTTGTCCGCGACACCGCGTTGCAGCATCACCGTCGAGAAGACCCAGAGAATACTGCCGCCACAATGTGCGACGCCGAGCACGACCAGCGCAAACACAAAACTCGTCGCACTCCCGAAAGCAACATAAAATAGGCCGGCGATGAGAAACGAAATCCCGATCGCTGTTTGCATTCGGCGCTCGCCTTCGCCCGAGAGCCGGCGCGCGACGATTGGCCCAACCGCCGTGCCGATACCGCGCGCCGCAAAGAGCACGCCGATTCCGGTCGCGGCGCTTTTGCCGACCGGAAAGATCCGTTCGCCAAACACGGCGAGGAGCGTCAATATGCCACCGCCGAGTCCCCACGCCGGTTTGACAAGTAACAGCGCGAGCACGCGCGGGCGGTCCTTCACGTAGCGAATGCCTTCGATCGTTTCCGTGATGCCGAGCGCGCGGCCGAAACTTAATTTCTGGCGCTCGCGTTGGCGGCGTTTCTGCACGCGAATACTCGCGATCAAAGCGGCCGAGAGCAGGTAGCTGGCGGCGTCGAGAATGAAAGCGACGTTGGTGCCGAACCAGCCCGTGATCAAGCCGCCGATCGCGGCGCCAATTGTGAGCATCGCCGACCACGTTACCGACGAGATCGCGTTTGCTGCCACGAGTTCACGGTCGTCGACGATCGAAGGAATCGCCGCGGTCTTCGCCGGCTCGAAGAACGTCGAAAGCCCGAGTTGCAGCACCGTCAGCACGTAAACGATCCACAACTGATCCGCGCGACGAACGAAAAGAAACCCAAGGACGACTAGAGCCCGCAGCAGGTCCGACACGATCATGATCCGCTGACGGCTGAAACGATCCGCCACCACGCCCGACAGTGGTCCAAACAAAAAACTCGGCACGAAGCGCGCGACGAGCAACAGCCCTACGTCGCGACCCGAACCGGTCAGAGTCAAAATGATCGTGTAGAGCGCGATCGTGTCGAACCAGTCGCCCATCTGGCTGACGACCTGGCCCAGCCACAGTTGCCGGAAGCTGCGATTCCGGCGCAGCAGATCGATGTAGCCGACGGTTTCGTAAGTCGGCGGGCCTTTCTTTGCGACCTTCTCGACGGACATCCGCATGAGCTTGCAGTCCCAAACGATCCTTGTCAAACCATACTGACCGAAAGTTTCAGTTTGACCTGTCAGAATCAGAGATCGAAAACCAAACCCGCGAAATTTCGCGGTAGTTCTAACGGCACGGCGCTTGTGATAAGGGAGCGCGCGGCGCAGAAGTCCCAGACTTCGCGGGCTCTCCGCACGGGGCCCGTAGCCGCTACAAGTTCTCTGAAATCGAAATCTCACCCAGCACGGCAATCCAAATGCGGAGTGCCAACTTGCCCAATTTGCCGGGGACGAATTGAGTTGCTCCCAATTCGTCTCCGGCGCGCTTGAGTGAGAATGATTTCAGCGCAGCAGACCCGACGCGTATCAGGAGAAGCAATGGAGTTACCCCAATTCGTGGTCCTATGTCTCCTTGTTGTTTCTCTTTCCTTGTTAGCGACCTGCTTTGTTTACCGCAGCACGAAGACACGTCTCCAAGCCAAGACAAACGAAATCGAATCGCTGAGCCGGCTGCATCTTGCGACCGCTGAAGCTCTCGCCACCGCAATCGACGCGAAGGATCAAACGACGCACTGTCACGTGCGGCGCGTGCAGATCTACGCCGCGGGCATGGGCGAAGTGTTTGGACTCCCGCCAAACGAAATCGCGGCGCTGAAAGCCGGCGCGTTGTTGCACGACGTCGGTAAGCTCGCGGTGCCGCCGCACATCTTGAACAAGCCAGGACCGTTGACTCCGGCCGAGTTCGAGAAGATGAAGATTCATACCGTCGTTGGCGCACAGATTCTCGCGCGCGTGAACTTTCCCTATCCGGTGATTCCGATCGTGCGCCATCATCACGAGCAGTGGGACGGCCGCGGTTATCCCGACAAGTTGCGCGGCGAACAGATCCCGCTGACGGCGCGAATTCTTTCCGTGGTCGATTGCTTCGACTCGGTGCGCGAAGATCGTCCGTTCCGGCGCGGCATGACGCTCGGCGAAGCGACCGCATTGCTGTTGCGCGGCGCGGGTATCCACTTCGATCCGGTCGTAGTCGACCAGTTCATCAAACACCTGCCGCGTTTCGACGCGCAGATCGAAGCGCTCGGTTTGCAACATCAACCGGCGAATCACTCGCCCGAGCCGCCGCTGCAGTTGAGCGACATGGATCTCACGCAAACGCGCGAACGCGGTTCGTATGTCGCTTACGATCAGATCAAGAAAGCGCATCGCGAGGTTTACGCGCTTTACGAGATCGCGCGCACGTTTGGCGGATCGCTGAACGTAGAACACACGCTCGAGATTCTGGTAGACAAGGTGGGCCACGTCGTTCCCTTCGATACCTGCGTGGTCTATATCTACGACGACACGAAAGGTTATGCGACTGCGCGTCACGTCGTTGGCAAGAATGCGCAGAAACTCGCGTCGCGTTGTATTGCGTTGGGCGAAGGTGTGACGGGCTTCGCGCTCGCGAATCGCAGTCTCGTGAACCAGCTTCATCCGAGTCTTGATTTCACCGACATCAATCCCGAAGCTGGCATCAAATATCGTTCGATGGCCTCGTTGCCGCTGTTCAAAGACGACGTGTTGCTCGGCGCGCTGTCTGTTTATTCGAGCGAGCTCGAACAGTATGCGGACGACCACATGCGTTTGCTGGAAACGGTGACGCGGCTGGCTTCGGACGCGCTCGGCAACGCGATGCGACACGCTGAAGCAGAGTCGAATGCGTTGACCGATCCGCTGACGGGACTACCAAACGCGCGGTATCTTTCGTTGCGTTTCGACGAAGAAGCCGCGCGCGCGCGTCGCACCGATCGCGCGTTTCAGGTGGTGATGCTCGATCTCGACGAGTTCAAGAACGTCAACGACACGTTTGGTCACAAGGCGGGTGACAAGATGTTGCGTGAGGTGGCCCACATTATTTCTAGTCAACTGCGCGAATACGATTTTCTGGCGCGTTACGGTGGTGATGAGTTTGTGGCCTTAGTTCAAGAGGTCGTTGGTTCACAAGTCGACGAGTTGTGCCTGCGTATCGAGAATGCGGTGTCGAAGTTTTCGTTGATGGTGGGCCGCAACCGCCATGCGCGTGTCGGCATCAGCGTCGGCACCGCGACCTTCGGCATCGACGGCGAGACCCTGGACCAACTCGTCGTCGCCGCCGACACCAAAATGTACCTCATGAAGTCCGACCACCGCCTCGAACGCACCGTGGCGTAAATATCCTTGCGGGCACAGTTTCAAACTGTGTAATCTGTGGCCAGGAATGGTATCGCCCGCCGAAAACCAAAACGCCACCCTCTTAATAGTTGACGATGACCACGCCGCCCGCGAACGGCTGCGCGAGATCTTCGAAACCGCGCAGTATCGCGTCGTCACGGCCAACGAAGCAGCCTCCGCGCTGCGCGTTTTGCGCGGCGTGCGTTGCGACCTCGTCGCCCTCGATCTTGAGATGCCGGGCGTCGACGGCCTCGCGCTTTGCAAACTACTGCGCGCCCAACCCACGACCAGCAAACTCCCGATCATCGCGCTCTCCGAAAGCGACGACGAAGCGCGCAAAGTGCAGGCGTTCACTGCCGGCGCTGACGACTACATCACCAAACCTTCCACACCCGGTGAACTGCTTTCACGCGTCAGCCTGCACGTGCGCACGTCGCAGCGTGAATGGGCGCTGATCGGCACGAACCGCGAACTGCGTTTCCTATCCGACATCGGTCGCGGACTGCTGCGCGCGCTCGAACCCGAACAACTCGTCCGCCGCGTCGCGGGCGCGACTTACGATGCGCTCGACGCATCGCTCTGCGCCGCTTACGTCAACGTCGGCCGCGACAATCACGCCCTCTGCGTTTTCGATCGCGAAGGCAGTGCTGACGATCAATCGTTACTAAACCAGGATGCGCTGCAAGAATGGCTGCGTTCATCTGCGGCGGCGAGTTCCTTGCTGATCTCGCAACGCTCGGAATTTCTGCTGAGCGACGATGACGCTCACGCGATCGAATACGTCTCGCCGTTTCGTTTCGCGGGCCGCGCAAAGGGCGCGCTGATCGTCGCGTTCGATCTCATCGAACAATGCGGCGAAACCGAACGACGCCTGATCGACGCAGCCGCACAACAGACTTCACTCGCCGCGCACATCTGTTCGCTCTACCAGGCCGCGCGCGACACTTCGCTAAGTCTCGCGCGTGAAGTCGAACGGCGCACCGCCGAGAGCGAAGCGCAGAAACGTTTCATCGAAGCGATCGTCGACAGTTTGCCGTTATCGCTTTACGCGATCGATCGCGAGTATCGCGTCGTCGCGTGGAACCGCAACCGCGAACTCGGCGAGCTCGGCATTCCGCGCGGGTCCGTGCTCGGCAAGAACGTGTTCGAAGTATTGACGCGCCAACCGCGCGACGTGCTCGAACACGAATTCGAACGCGTGTTTGAAAGCGGCGAGATCGAACGCATCGAACAGGAAACACCGAGTCCGAAAGGCGACATCCGCCATTGGGTGATCAGCAAGATCCCCATGTGGGCCGACACAACCGGAGAAGTGAGTCACGTGATCACGGTTGGCGAAGACGTGACAGATCGTGTCGAGGCGAATCGCGCAGTCGCGCGCGCGGAAAAACTCGCGGCTGTCGGACGGCTCGCGGCCGGCGTGGTCCATGAGATCAACAACCCGCTCGCCACGATCAGCGCCTGCGCGGAATCGCTCGAAGCGCGCGTAAACGAAGGCTCGTTCGACGGCTCGCCTGCGCTCGAAGATCTGCGCGAGTATCTGGGCTTGATCCGCAGCGAAGCATTTCGTTGCAAGAGCATCACGATGGGTTTGTTAGACTTCAGCCGCACGCGCACGTCGCAACGCGTGGTGATCAATCTCGGCGACGTGATCAGCTCCGCGGGCCGCTTGTTGTCGCATCAAAAGCGCAGTTCGGCAGTGGAATTCAAACTGGAGATCGCGCCGGATCTACATCCGGTTTCCGGCGATCCCGGCCAGTTGCAACAAGCCGTGATCGCGCTTGCGACGAATGCACTTGACGCGATGGGCGACAGCGGTTCGTTGTCGATCATCGCGCGCAACAACGGCGACAGCGTGACAATCGAGGTGAGCGACACGGGCGTCGGCATTCCCGCGGAGAACCTCGCCAAAATTTTCGAGCCTTTCTTCACGACGAAGGAAATTGGCAGGGGAACCGGTCTCGGCCTCGCGGTGTGTTATGGTATCTTAACCGAGCACGGCGGCGCCCTTGACGTGCAATCGACAGTGGGAACAGGCACCACGTTCACCATTTCTCTTCCAGCAATCAAGCTACACGAGGAACCGACGGTTGAGTGAGCAGCAACAGCAAGCACGGATTCTGATCGCGGAAGACGAGGCCAACCTGCGGCTGGTGCTGCAAAAGGAGTTGGAGCGTTTGGGCTACCGCGTGCAAGCGGCGCCCGACGGCGAAGCGGCGCTGCGCAAGCTCGAAGAGAGCAACGTCGACGTGTTGCTGTGTGACATCAACATGCCGCGCATCGACGGCATGGAGTTGTTGCGGCGCGTGCATCAACGACCGAACCCGCCGGAAGTGATCATGTTGACGGGCCAGGCCACAGTCGAGACTGCGGTCGAGGCGATGAAGCTCGGCGCATACGATTACCTTACCAAGCCTTACAGCATCAACGAGCTCGACGTGCGCGTGAAGCAAGCGGCGGACAAGCGGCGTCTGCGCGTCGACAACACGCGTTTGCGCGAACAACTCGCGCGGCAGTCTGCGTTGCCCGAGATCGTTTCGGTTTCGGAATTGATGAAGGAAGCGATCCGTTTGATCGAACGTGTCGCGCCGTCGGAAGCGTCGGTGCTGATTACGGGCGAGTCGGGCACGGGTAAAGAATTGGTGGCCCATGCGATTCATCGCTTGTCGAATCGTGCGGACGCGTCGTTTGTGGATCTCAACTGCGCGGCGTTTCAGGAGTCGTTGCTCGAGTCGGAATTGTTTGGTTACGAAGCGGGCGCGTTCTCGGGCGCGAAGGGACGAAAGCTCGGTTTGATCGAATTGGCTGACGGCGGCACGTTGTTTCTCGATGAAGTGACGGAGTTGCCGGCGCAGTTACAGGCGAAACTGTTGCGCGCGATCGAGACGCGCACGTTTTTCAGAGTCGGTGGCGTGCGCAAGGTGGAAGTGAACGTGCGCATCGTGGCCGCGACGAATCGCAATCTCGATAACGTCGTTAACGAAGGCGTGTTTCGATCGGACTTGCTCTACCGCATCAACGGTTTTCAGATCAGTCTTGCGCCGTTGCGCGAGCGGCCGGAAGATATTAAGCCGTTGACGCGTTATTTGCTGAAGCAGATCGCGGGCACGCACCCGCCTGAGTTGACTGAAGACGCGTTTGCGGCGTTGCGCGCGTATCACTGGCCGGGAAATGTGCGGCAGTTGAAGAACTGTTTAGAGCGCGCGGTGATCTTGTCGAACAACGGACGGATTACGCTTTCGGAGTTGCCGCCGGAAGTGATGCGGCCGGCGGTCGCCGCGCCTGTCGTGGCGGGTGTTGCCGCGCCGGTTGCCGCTCCGGCGGCCGATGGTAGCGTTGCACAGGTGGCGGTTCAGCCGCCGTCGACGCCGGGATCGTTGCGGGAAGTGGAGCGGCAACAGATTCTCGCAGCGCTCGAAAAGACCGGTTGGCATCGTGGCAAGACCGCCGAGATCCTCGGCATCTCACCTTCAACGCTGTATCGTCGTTTGCGTGATTACGATCTCGAACGCCGGCGTTAGCCCGCCTTTAGTTTTTTGCGATCAATTTTGCCGCGGTCGTTCTTGGGCAGGGACGATACGAACTCCACCCAGCGCGGATATTTGTAAACCGCGATCCTGCTCTTCACAAACTGCTTGATCTCCTCGGCGAGTTGGTCTGATCCCGCGCGCTCTTCGCGGAGAACCACAAACGCTTTCGGCTTCACCAAACCATCCGCTTCGTGGCCCACCACCGCGCACTCGAGCACCGCCTCGTGTTGCAGCAAACAGTTTTCGATCTCCGCGGGCGCGACGAATACGCCCGACACTTTCAGCATGTCGTCAGTGCGTCCGTGGTACCAGTAATAACCATCCGCATCGACATGAAACTGATCGCCCGTGGTGCACCAATCACCGGCAAAAGTCTCTTTCGACTTCTCGTGCGCGTTCCAGTAACACAGCGCTGCGGAGTCGCCTTTGATCTTCAACGTGCCCATCGCCCCGGTCGGCACTTCATTGTTGTCAGCATCGACGATCTTTGCTTCGTAGCCTTCGACGATGCGGCCGAGCGAGCCGGGTTTGATGTCGCCCGGACGATTCGTGATGTAGATGTGAAACATCTCCGCCGAGCCGATGCCATCGCAGATATCGACGCCGTACGTGTTCATCCAGCGTTCGTAAAGCTCGATCGGCAAAGCTTCGCCGGCTGAATAACAGAACCTTAGACTCGAAAGATCATCTTTCGCGGCTCCCGGAACGTTGAGCATTGAATTGATCATCGTGGGCACGGTGGTGAGGATCGTCGGGCGATAGCGCTTGATGACTTCAAACATTTTTTCCGCGGTAGAACGCTCTGAAAAGAGTGCGGTCGCGCCGCCGACAGCGAAAGGGAACAGGAGATTGGTGCCCGTCGCGTAGCCGAAAAACAATTTCGGCACAGACACCGTGAGATCATCCGCGCTAACACCCATCGTGCGTTTCGCAAACACTTCGGTGTTGTAAGGCAGATCGTGTTGCAGGTGGACCGCACCCTTCGGATGCCCCGTCGAACCGGAAGTAAACAACCAGATCGCGATATCGTCGCGACGCGTATCCGCGGGCTTACACTCATAATCAGCGGCGTCGATCGTTGTTTTGAAATCCAGCGTCCGCATCTGCCGCTGGGTTATTTTCCAGTCTCGGCCAACCACCAGAACGCCGCGCAGGTAACGCGAACTCTTCGCAACGGCTTCTCCAAACGCCGGCAACACCGACTCATGGACCACCGCGACACGCGCCCGCGTGTAGTCCAAATAGTATTCATAGTCCGCCGCAGGCAGCAGCGGATTTACCATCGTGATCACCGCACCGATACGCGCCGCGCCAAACCACGTCCACACAAACTCCGGACAGTCCGGCAACACCAGCAACACGCGATCTTCAATATCAACACCAAGCTCGCGCAACGCGTTGCCAACGCGATTCGACAGCCGCGCCGCATCGCCATAAGTCCACGTCTGATCTTCAAAGTAGAGACACGTCTTGTTCTCGCGGCCTTCCTCGACGTTGTGATAGAGGAAGTAATCGGCCATGTTGAAGCGTTCAGGAAAAGAGACGGTCATGATTTCTTTTGCGCTTCGTTCAGGATTGCGTTTGAGCTTGGGATACAAAGAATTTTTCGAGGAAGCGTGCGAGGTTCGCTTCATCATCCGGAGTGCTCGAATTGAACTTCAGCGCGAAGCCAATCTCCGACGCTGCATCAACCACCTCGGCCCAGAAGTTCACGGTCTGCGTTTCGGTAAGATTGATCTCGAGCCAGACGAGCTCTTTCACTTCGACTTTGCCGCCGGTCAATACGAAGCAGCCGCTGCGGCTCAAGTCAGTCACGGTCGCCTTCTCGCGCGAGAGCACACCCTCCCACCGCGCCGGCAAATTCACCCTCACACGTGGTGCTGACCTTCTGTCTTTCATGCGTGCTGATCTGCGTGGTCCAACAGTCTCAATGCGCGAACGGGCAGCCGTTGCTGCCGTGCTTCATGTCGAGGTACGTGCGTGCTTCCCAGAGGTCGGGAAAGAATTTCTTGTCGAGCGTCGTCTGCAAATAACCGATGCCTTCCGAGCCGCCGGTGCCACGCTTCGCGCCCACCATGCGCTCCACCATCTTGATGTGATGTGAACGCCACAGCGAGAAGTACTCGTCGTGCTCCAGCAACGCTTCCGCAAGCTGAAACTCTTCGTAACGAGATTCGAAGTGCGTCAGGATCTCGAGTACCGCCCGCGCCCGTTGGCCCACGTCAAACCCGCGGCGCTCGAGCACGCCATAAAACGCGTCGGCCAGCGACGGCTGGTCCATTCTCGCTCGCAACCGTTCGTATGCAAACTGATCTTCGCGAAACTCACGCAAGATGTGTTCGTCTTTCAACCCCGACGAAAACTCAATCTCGCGAAACTGCATCGACTGAAACCCGCTCGCCGGATTCAGCTCGTCGCGAAACGCGAGAAAACTGATCGGCGTCATAGTTTCGAGTATATGAATCTGCTGCACCAGCAACTTCTCGATCTCCACGATCCTCTCGATCGCGCGCGTGGCCGCTGGCAACCGGTCGTCAAGCAGAAACTGAATCGCGGCATCGAGTTCGTGGAGGATCTGTTTGAACCACAACTCATACGCCTGGTGCACCGTGATGAACAGCAACTCATCGTGATGCGCGGGATCCGAAAGACAGTCCTGCAAATTGATCAGGTCCTGCACGCGCAGATATTTGTTGTAGGAAAGTGGCGGGTTCTCCCCGTAATTCTTCGACATTAAAACGCCGCTCCCGCCGCCTCGTGTGCGCGGTACGCATTCGACTCCGCGATCTTCTTCATCTCCGCGATCACTAACTCCAGCTCTTCATCCGTGGTGTAGAAATGCGGCGAGATGCGCACGCCCGCGCCCGGCCGGTAATCGATGATGAACTCGCGCCGGATCAGTTCCTTCGCGATCGCCGCGGCGTGTTCGTGGGCCACCGTGATCGTGCCGCCGCGTTGCTCGGCATCGCGCGGACTCGTCACGCTGAACCCCGCTTCCAGCGCCAAGTCGATCAGGTAATTCGTCTGTCGCATGTTCTTCTCACGAATCTTGTCGACGCCGATCGTGTTGATGATCTTGTAGCCCGATTGCGCGGCATACAAAGCGGGAATCGCCGGCGAGCCGTGCAGAAAGCGCGTGATGTTCGGCGCGTAACGCAGCTCCGTGTCGAACGCAAATGGTTGCTCGTGGGCCATCCAGCCGGTGGTTTTTGGTTGCAGTTTCGTTTGCAGATCGGGGCGCACGTAAAGATAACCCGCGCCTGGTCCACCGCAGAGCCACTTCACCGATCCGCCCGTCGCGAAGTCTGCGTTAAGCTCTTTCACACTGAACGGCACGGTGCCCGCGGATTGATAAGTGTCGAGCACGACGAGCGCGCCGACTTCATGCGCCCGCTCGATGATCGCGCGCGCGTCCTGCAAAAAGGCGCTCTTGAAAAGCACGTGCGAGAAGGGAACCAGCAGCGTCGTTTCATCGATCGCGGCGAGCAGTCGCTCCAACGGCACCGTGATCCCGTCGTCAGACTTCACCGTTTCGATGCGTATCCTGCCGTCACGAGCGTGCGCTTCGTAGACGTACATCACCGAAGGAAAGTTGAGCTCGGAATAGACGATCTTATTGCGCTCGGGCGTCGGCTCGAGACACGACAATATCAACGACTCGCAGATCGAGACGTTCTGATGCATCACGACCGTGCCCTGATCGGCGCCGATGATGCGCGCGATCTCGTCGCCCACTGTGACGGGCATGTCCCACCAGCCTTCAGCCCACGCGCGCACGCCGCGCGTCGCCCACACGTCGGCGTATTCGTGCAGCCGATCGTAAGTCGCACGCGGCATCGCACCGAGACTGTGCGAGATCAGGTAAACCGTTTTGTCGAGAATCGGAAACTCGCTGCGCCACTTCAGTAAGTCGTCAGACAATCAAGCGTCCTCCTGAGGTAAATGTACCAGAATCGTGTAAGCTCTGGCTAAGATGTGGAAATTCGCGCGTCCGATCAGACACAAGATAGAAGAGACTCGCTGGCCCTCGGCTGATGAAGCGGCGCGTTCGCGTTTGTTCAGTCCGATTCAAATCGGCCGGCTTGAGGCGCGTAGTCGCACGTGGGTGCCCGCGATGGTGCCGTGGCGTGCGACTGAAGATGGTTTTGTGACGCAGCAGAACCTCGACTGGTATCGACGCTTTGCGGAAGGACGTCCGGGCGTGCTCGTTGTTGAGGCGACAGGCGTGCGCGATATTCCGAGTGGTCCATTGCTGCGCATCGGCGACGATCGTTTTATTCCCGGTTTGCGCAAGCTCGTTGAGACAGTGAAGGAAGCGAGTCACGGCGAGACGCTGCTGTTCATTCAGATCATCGACTTTCTCTCGGTGAAGCGGCGGCCGGAGCGCGCGAAATACCTGCAACGGTTTTTGGAAATTAGGGATGCACATCGTGAGGCTTTGACGTCAGTGACTGGTCTAACGTCGTGGCGCAAGGCTGATGACGCGCGGGTTCGCGGCTTTCTCGAGAGCGCAGAGGATGCGTTGTTGGAGTCGGTGCTTTCGCCGCGCGAGCTTGAAGCGCTGAATTTCGGTTACCGCGAACGGGTTACCGACACGCACCTGGACCACATCGCGCGATTGCCGCTGGAATTGCCGAGCATCTTTGCCGCGGCTGCTGAACGCGCGCGTGTAGCGGGTTTTGATGGCGTCGAGTTGCACTACGCACACGCGTACACGATGGCCGGATTTCTGAGCCGGCAAAATAATCGTGAGGATGGTTACGGTGGTTCGCGTGAGAATCGCGTGCGGCTGCCGCTCGAGGTGTTTCGTGCGGTGCGCGAGCGTGTTGGTGATGATTATGTTGTCGGCGTGCGTTTCCTCGCTGATGAAGTGATCGAAGGCGGCAGTCGTGTGGACGACGCGATTTACTACGCGCAGGAATTTGCTCGCGCGGGGTTTGATTTTCTGTCGCTGTCCAAAGGCGGCAAGTTTGAAGACGCGCAACAGCCGAAGGTGGGCCAGGCTGTTTATCCGTACACGGGGCAGAGCGGCTATGAGTGTATGCCGACAGTTTTGTCCGATGAGACTGGGCCATTCGGGCGCAGTGTTCCGCTCGTCGCGGCGATCAAGCGCGCCGTAAACTCGGCCGGTTTTCACACGCCGATCGTTGCGACCGGTGGGATTTCAACCTTTGAACAAGCGGAAGAGATATTGCGCCTGGGCCAGGCTGACATCGTTGGCATGGCGCGGCAGGCGTTGGCCGATCCGGATTGGTTTGTGAAGGTGCGGGTTGGGCGCGGTGCAGAGGTGCGGCGCTGCACTTACACGAACTACTGCGAAGCGCTCGATCAGGCGCACCGGCCGGTGACGTGTAAACTTTGGGATCGCGTTGATTTGGACGAGCCGGGGATTGCTACAGTCGATGAGGGACGGCGACGATTGGAGCCGCCGGCGTGGCGTCAATGATCTCTTGCGGCTTCGTAGGCTTCTATAAATCTCGGATCGCGCTTTTGCAGGTCTTCGTAGGTCACTCGACCACTGCGCATCATCACGCTGAACGCCAACTCCATTGGGCTGAGGTGCGTGTAATTCCGCGCGTTCTCAAACCACAACATGCTGCCGAACGCGGCTGACTGGTACTCCTCGATCACCGGTTTGCGTTTCGCGGTGAAATCGGCGAGCGCCTCGCGCACGTTGCTCGTCTGTTGAAACGACTCCGCCAGCGCGATCGCATCCTCGATCGCGAGCTTCGTGCCCGAGCCGATCGAGAAGTGCGCTGTGTGTAGCGCGTCCCCGAGCAGCACGACGTTGTCGAAGAACCAGTTCTCGTTTTTGACTAGCAGAAACTGAATCCATTTCGAGTTGTTCGACAAGAGTGGGTATCCGTGTAAATCCGTGGCAAAGACTTCGCCGAGGTAAGCGCGCGCTTCCGCATCAGACATCCACTCGAAGCCCGCGCTTTTCCACGTCTGCGGATCGCACTCCACGATGAACGTGCTCGTCTGCTTGTTGAACTTGTACGAGTGCGCCGCAAACGTGCCCGCCGCATTTTCGCGAAACGTCAGCGTCAACCCATGAAATAACTGGTTCGTGCCGTACCAGATGTAACGGTGTGAACGGAGGTCGAGCCGTGGCTTGAGCTGTTCGAGATACTGCAAGCGCACCGTGCTGTTCACGCCATCAGCCGCAACCAACAGATCACACTCGCGGCGCAATGCATCAACGTCGTGAACCTCGGTCCGAAAACTGAGCTTCACGCCAAGCGCTTCCGCGCGGCGTTGCAAAATCTTGAGCAGTTGCAGCCGCGCGATTCCCGAAAAACTATTACCGTGAATCGAAATCTTCGCGTCGCGATGAACGACGTCGACGTTGTCCCACGCCTCAAACTGTTTCGTTATCTCCGCGTGCGACTCTTCATCCGCGGCGCGCAAATTCGCGAGCGTCTTCCCCGAAAACACGACACCCCAACCGAACGTATCGTCCGGTCCATTCCGCTCAAAAATCTGAATCTGGTGCTCAGGCCTGGCCTTCTTCATCAGGATCGCAAAATACAACCCCGCCGGCCCCCCACCGATAATGTTGATGTTCATGTATGAGTCTCGAAAACCATCCACAGATTACACAGATTGTTTTGAGCAAATCTGTGTAATCTGTGGATAAGTAACTGAAATCCGCGATGCCATCCCTCAGTAACCTTCCGCTTCGGGATCGAAGCCGTAGGCGCGGATTACGTCGGCGCGCGGCAGTACACGCGCGATGAAGCGTCGCCTGATCTCTGTGTCGTCCGCTAGCGGAAATCGATGATGCAGATCAGCAAGGATGAGATCGCGCAAGGCATCAGTCAGGCCAAACGCAAGCGCCAGTTTTTGTGAAGGCGAAAGACGACGCAGCAATTCGAATTGCATACGTTGCGCGTCCGGTGATGTGTCCGGCGAGAGCGGCTTCATCAGTTCTAACTCTGGCGAGTCTCCTTCAACAACTGACCGGCGATGACGAGCTTTTGGATTTCGGAGGTGCCTTCGTAGATGCGGAGGGCGCGGATGTCGCGATAGAGGCGTTCGACCACGCTGCCGCGCACGAGACCCGCGCCGCCGTGAATTTGCACCGCGCTGTCGATGATGCGCGACGCCGCTTCGGTCGCGAAGAGTTTCGCTTCGCTCGCCTCGCGAGTCACGCGTGCGTCAGGCATCGTGTCGCGAACGTGCGCCGCGCGATAGACCAGCAGGCGCGCAGCGTCGAGCTCCGTCACCATGTCGGCGAGTTTTTCCTGAACGAGTTGATGCTCGCAAAGCAAGCGGCCGAACTGTTTGCGTGTCGAAGCGTAACGAAGCGCTTCGTCGAGCGCGCGCCGCGCCATGCCGCACGCCGCCGCGCCGACACTCGCCCGAAATGTGTCGAGCGTCGCCATCGCCAAACGAAATCCGTCGCCTTCGTTTCCGACCATGTCTTCGGCCGGCACGCGGCAATCATTGAACGCGATCTCGCCGATCGGATGCGGCGCCATCAACGGCGTGCGTTCGACGATACTGAATCCCGGCATCTTCGCGCCGACAACGAATGCCGAAAGCGTTGCGCGCCCGTCTTCGCGCGCGCCGGTACGCGCGAACACAGTGTAGAAATCAGCGATGCCCGCGTTTGAAATAAATCGTTTGCGGCCGTTGATGACGTAGGTTTCACCATCTCGACGCGCCGTCGTCTGAATCGACGCAACGTCAGATCCCGCATCGGGCTCAGTCAACGCAAACGCCGCGATCGCTTTGCCGTTCGCCGCGCGCGCCAGCCAGAACTCGCGCACGTGATCGGGCGCGGCCTGCGCGATCGCAAACGTTCCGAGCCCCTGCATCACAAACGCCAGATCCGCGAGCGGAGAAGAATAGGAAAGCTCTTCGCGAATCAAACAGAGCGAACGAATGTCGATTCGTGACTCGGCAACCGCGTAACTCAACAGCCCCGCACTCGCCAGCAGACCGACAAAGTGTCGCGCCAAACCTTCAACGTCTTCTTCGACACCAGCGTGCGGCTCGATCTCGCGTGCCGCAAACTGGGCCACACTCTGCGCGAGATTGCGATGTTCGGGCGTGAAGAACGGAAGTTCGATCATTTGAATTTCGCTTCGCGCTTCGCCACAAACGCTTCGTAAGCTTCGCGATAATCGGGATGCTGCATGCAGATCGCCTGCGCCTGCGCTTCGCTCTCGAGCGCCGCTTCGAAGTCCATGTGAAACTCGCGATCAAGCATCTCTTTCGTTTTGCCGAGCGCGAACGCTGGTCCACGTGCGAGCTTTTCGGCGAATTCGCGCGTCGCCGTCATCAACTCACTCGCGGGTACGACGCGATTGTAGAGTCCGATTCGCTCCGCTTCGGCGGCGCTGACGAAGTCGCCCGTGTAAAGCATCTCAGTCGCTTTCGAGAGTCCGACGATGCGCGGCAACAAGTACGATGCAGCCATGTCCGTACCGGCGAGACCGACCTTCACAAACAAAAACGCGATGCGCGCATCTTCACTCGCAATGCGCAGATCGGAAGCGAGCGCGATGCACGCGCCCGCGCCTGCGGTCGTGCCGTTCAAACTCGCAATCACCGGCTTCGGCAACGCGCGCATATTGCGAATGAGCTCGCAAGTCAAACGTGTAAATTCAAGCAGCCCTTCCATGTCGCGCTGGAACAGTTCGCCGATGATGTCGTGCACGTCGCCGCCGGAACAAAACGCGCGCCCCGCGCCGGTGATGACGACTACGCGAACATCCGGCTCGTCGCGCAACGCTGCAAACGTGTCCGTCAGCTCGCGATAGACTTCAAACGTCAGCGCGTTCAAACGCTCGGGACGATTCAACGTGATCGTCGCGATGCCTTGCGTGTCCTGCTCGTAAAGAAATGTCGCCGGTTGCTTCATGCGGGTATGAGTGCGGTTCCTTCGATTTCAACTCTGGCGGCGTCGTCCAACAACTCCGATACCTGCACCAGAACCATTGCCGGAAAATGTTTACCCATGTGCTTGCGGTAACGCTCGCCCACTTCGCGCGTTCGTTCGCGATACTGCCACTTTTTGGTCACGTAGATCACGAGGCGCACTATGTGCTCGGGTTGTCCACCCGCGGCTCGGACGACGGTCAACACATTCGCCAGCGCGCGATCAAACTGCTCGACAAAATCTTCGCTCACGATCTGTTGTTTTTCATTCCACGCGATCTGCCCGGAGATGAAGAGGAGTTTACCGTTCGCGTCGGCGAGCAGGCCATGGCTGTAACCGCTCGGCGCGCCGAGTGATTCTGGATTAATCAGCGTAACTGGCATGCGGACAGTTTACAGTAGTTTGTCCAGGCGGGAAGCGAGTTGTGCGGTGAGATTTCCGTTGGGGTCGAGTCCGCCGATGGGCGCGCCCGACACGTTGCCTTCTTTGTCGAGAATCACGATCGACGGCAACTGATCGACGCCAAAGCGCTTCGACACGACGCCGTCGGGATCGCGCAGCACAGTGACTTTCAATCCGTACTTGTTAGAGAACGCACGCAGTTGTTCGTCGCTCGCGTAGTTCTTCGACTTGGTATTGTCTGACTCGGTGCTGACCCAGTAAACGACGAGTCCGCGGTCGGAGTATTCATCGGCGAGTTTTCTCACGCCCTGAAGTTGGGTGCGCGACAGCGGCAGCCACGAAGCGCCGAACGCGAGTACGACCACTTCACCGTGCAAACTGTTGGCGGTGACCGTCTGGCCGTCGATCGATTTCAGCGAGAAGTCTACCGGCTGTTGCGCGAAACCGACGCAAGCCGCGAGTAACATGATGACGCCGCCGAGGACCATTTTCCGAATGTTCAGAACCATCTCTTCTCCTTTGCCGAAAGCGCCGAAAAGGCGTTTCGGACTGGTGTGTTGGATGAGTCCACCCGGCCAATCGTTGGTCTATTTGCGCGGCGGGTCGGGCGGAGGTTCGCCGAAAACCTCCTGGTAAAGTGCGGAATAATCATCCCACGTATCCATGTCGCGGGCAACGTAAGGCGACTCGACGGGGACGCGTTTGAGCTCGTCGCGATGAGCGTCGAAGAGGGCGCGCAGGCCGCGGTTTGGATCGAGGTTTTGTAGCTCAGCGCGGTAGCGGAGATCGACGAGCACCGGATGGCCGCCGCGGTTCTGCCACGTTGGAATCACTAACGAAGCGCCGTTGCGCCAGGCTTCTATTAGTGTTGAGACGACTGTTGGTGGTACAGCCGGATGATCGGCGAGCGCGATCAGCGTTGCGTTCGCCGTTTGTGGAAGTTCACGAACGCCGATAGCCACAGACACGTTCATCTCACTCGTTGGGTCAGAGTTTACAGCGCAGACGACGTTGAGATGACTAATCCGCGTTCGAACCTCTTCCGCTCGATGGCCTAACACGACCACGATCGTTTCCACGCCGCCTTGCCGCAGATAATCAATGCACGACTCAATGACGGTTTGTTTGCCGAAGGGAAGTAGCGGTTTGAAAGCGCCCATCCGTTGGGAACGGCCGGCGGCGAGAATTACTGCTGCTACATGGTCCAAAGTGATTAACTTTGCAGATCTTTCAAGGCGCGCAACGTGTACTGCCGGGCCATCTGCTTGCGCCACTGATAGACGAAGTCGGTGTTGTCGAGTGGGCGGGCTTTGACGTAAGCGGCTTCGGCGGCGGCGGCAATTTGGTCATCGATTAGTGGTCCACCGATGAGTGCGCAAGCGGCTTCTTTGATCTCGACCGGAGCAGGCGCGATGCCGCCGAGCACGACCTTCGCATCCTGGACCATGTCTCGATCGAGGTTTATCCACGCCGCCACGCCGAGAACGGGAAAATCAAATGCGCCGCGCCGCCGCAGTTTTTGATACGACGCGCGCCAACCGTTCGTCGGTGGCAGTTGAATATCGACGAGGAGTTCGTCAGGACGTTTGTGTAAATAATCGATGCCGTCGTCGTTGTAGAAGCCGGCGGCGTCGATGACGCGTTCGCCGAGTGTGGAAGCGAGACGGAATTTCGCGCCGATCGCGACCATTACCGGAACAAGATCCGAAGACTGCACGGCCCAGCATTTCGCACTGCCAGGCGCGACCCAACAAACGTCGCCGTCTTTCTTGAGACAGAAGTTGATCCCGCGGCGCCACTCGTAATTCTGATCGTAGTAATTGCAGCGCGTGTCGAGCAGCAGATTGCCGCCGATCGTGCCCATGTTGCGCAAGATCGGTGTCGAGATGGTGCGCGCGGCCTTAGCGACAACGGGATAATCGCGATTGATGATCGGATGTTCGCAGATGTCGGTGAGTGTGACTGACGCGCCGATGCGCACGCCCTGCGCGCCGTCGCCGGTGATTTGATTCAACTCAGCGAGACGCATGACCGAGATAACTGTCTTCGGCATCTGCTGCCGCCGCTTCATATTCGGATACAGATCGGTGCCGCCCGCGACGAACTGTCCCTCCGGCCCAGCCGCCCCCATAATCCTCACCGCCTCCGCGATCGTCTGCGGGACGTGATATTCAAATTTCGGCAACCGCATCATAAGCGTTTCAAGCTCTCTTCTCTTTCTTCGGTTTTATCTCGGGATGGCGCGCAATAAAACCGCCGCGTTTCATCTTGTAGCGACCGGGTTTGAGAATCGCGTCTTCATCGATGCCGGCGGCAACATCGCGCTTATAGTCTTCCTCTGAAATCTCAATGGTGACGTTTTCACCGTCATCTTCAATTACGGAGAAGACTAGCGGTCTAGGAAATTCTTTCTTGCTCATAAACGTCGCGTTCTTTTCTGGTAGCTTTTCTCGCGGAAATAATTCTTACCAGACGAGCCTTGGGCTCGGTAAAAATAACAAACAATAACCGCCGGTTCGAGAAGCCAATCATAGCGAACCGCGTCTCGCGTGTTGAGTGCTCACCGTCGTAAGCTTCAAGGCCATTCGGATCGTAGAATACCTCCGTTGCCTCTGCGAAACTGACGCGGTGCTTTCTAAAATTCTCCGACGCCTTTTTGGCGTTCCATTCGAATCTCATAGTGAGGATTGATTCGAAGCTTGCTCATTTTTATTACCCAGCTCACGAGTGCACTGCGACGCGTGGCATTTCGGTGCCGTCGCCGCCTTCCGCGGGCGTCAGGACGCGCAGGGGGTCGGGCCAGGGGACCGAAGGGACGGAGACAGGGCCGTAGCGGGGGTCGCGGCCGCGGGCTTTGTCCTTCAGGGCACGCAGAACTTTTTCAGGCGTGATGGGGACTTCATCGATGCGCACGCCGACCGCGTTGTAGACCGCGTTCGCCACCGCGGGCGGCACCGGTAACAACGGTCCCTGGCCCACTTCTTTTGCGCCGTATGGTCCATTCGGATCGGGATCTTCGATGAGGTACGTCTTCACGTCGCACATCTCCATCGTCGTCGGACTTTTGTACTCCAGCAACGACGGAAACTTGTGCACGACGTTTCGATTCGTGCGATACGTCATCTCCTCCATCAGGATCTCGCCGAGCGCCATGTAGACGCTGCCTTCCACCTGGCCCATCACCAGCAGCGGATTGATCGACCGGCCGATGTCGTGTGCGATCCAAACGCGCTCGACCACGACGATTCCCGTATCGGGATTCACGTCGACTTCCGCCACCGCAGCGGAGTAACTGTAAGCGGGTGATGGTCCAACACCCGAGCCTTTGTACTTTCCGGGTGAGCGTGGCGGCGTGTACGAGCCGACCGTACCGATGGTCCCAAACTTCGACTCCGCCAACACAACCGCTTCGGCAAACGAAACACCGACTTCCGGGTTCTCGACGTCAAACACACGCCGCTCGGCGAGCGACAGGTTCTCGATCGGTACGCCGAGTTTTTCCGCGACCGCCATTACGAGCAACTCACGCGCTCGCTCCGCGGCCTGAATCGCAGCATTGCCCGTCATCAAGGTCACGCGACTCGAATAGCTGCCGAGATCGACCGGCGTCAGATCTGTGTCGGCCGTAACGACGCGAATGTCGAAAGGATCGATCCCAAGTATTTCAGCGACGATGTAAGCGAGGATCGAATCGGAGCCCTGGCCGATGTCGGTCGAGCCGCACATCACGCAAACGCCGCCCTGGCGATCGAGTCGAAGCTGCACGCCCGATTGCGGCATGTTGTTCCAGTAGATCGGCAAACCCGCGCCGCAGATGTACGAGCTGCAAGCGATGCCGATGCCTTTGCCGTAGGGCAGCTTGCGATTGATCGGATCCCAGGTGAAACGATTCTCCCAATCCGATCCCGCGACGACTTTATCGATGCACGCGCCGAGACCCATGCTGCCGATGCGCAGATAATTCGCGGTCACGGAATTCGGCGCGACGAGATGATTGCGGCGAATGTCGACCGGATCGAGACGCAGTTGTTCGGCGATCTTGTCGAGGTGAACTTCGAGCGCGTAACGCGGTTGCGGCGTGCCGTGACCACGCTTCGGACCACACGGCGGCTTGTTGGTAAACGCGCGCAGACCCTGAAACTTGTAACGCGGCACATCATACGTGACGGTTTGCAGAGCACCTGTGTAGAACGTGCTCGCGACGCCGTAACTGCCATACGCGCCGCCGTCGAGAAATGACTGGAAGTGCATCGCAGTGATCGCGCCGTCGTTCTTCACTCCCGTCTTCACCTTCATCAACACCGGATGCCGGCCGCGATGACAATAGAAAACCTCTTCGCGCGTTAGCGTGACCTTCACCGGACGGCCGGTGATCATCGCGAGTTTGCAAACAGCGACTTCGTGATTAAACGGATCGCTTTTGCCGCCGAAGCCGCCGCCGTTCGGCGTGGCAATCACACGAATGTGAGCCGCGGGCATCTTCAAAACTTTGGCGAGCGCGCGATGAACGTAGTGCGGTGTTTGCGTCGAGCTCCAAAGCGTCAGCTTTTGATCGGCATCGAAGTGCGCGACCGCCGCGTGCTGCTCCATCGGCAAGTGCGTGTTGCCTTCGTAAAAGAACACGTCCTCGCGCACCAGATCCGCTTCCGCAAATCCTTCGTCGACGTTGCCAAACTCGAGCGAGACTTTTTTATGAACGTTGCCGCTGTCGGCGTACTGGTGAATTTGCGGCTCGTCGATCAGCACCGCTTCTTCGATGTTCGAGATCGTGTTGAGTGGTTCGTACTCGACCTCGATCAGGTTCATCGCGTCGAACGCCGTGTCCTCATCGATCGCCACAACCGCCGCGACGGGATCGCCGACGAAGCGCACTTTGTCGATGCAGAGCGCGTGTTCGTCCTGACTCACCGGCAGGATGCCATACGGAATCGGCAAATCTTTTCCGGTGATCACTGCGAAAACACCCGGCAACGCCAGTGCTTTCGAAGCGTCGATGCGTTTGATCAAAGCGTGCGGCACGTGCGAGCGCAGCAGTTTACAAAACAACATGCGCGGCAACACGATGTCGTCGGCAAACTTCGTCTGGCCCACGCACTTCGCGCGCGCATCGACTTTCCGAAAAGGCTTACCGACTATGTTGAGATCTTTAGCCACAGATGAACACAGATCCTTCTAATCAAGTCCGTAGACGCTTTCTTTCGGCAGTTCGTAAGTCTCGCCGCGCATACGCGCCGCCGCAAGCTCAACTGCCTCGTAGATCTTGATGTACCCGGTGCAGCGACAAAGATTTCCCGACAGCGCTTCCTGAATCTCAGCGCGCGACGGGTTCGGAGTCTTCTGCAGCAACTCTTCCGCAACGAGCAAAAAACCGGGCGAACAATAACCACACTGCGCCGCGCCCAGATCCGCAAACGTCTGCTGCAGCGGATGAAGCTCAGCGCCAACCGCCATGCCCTCGATCGTTTTTACTTCCCGCCCTTCGGCATCAAGACCGAGCATCAAACACGACAAGATCGAACGGCCGTCGACCAGCACCGCGCACGTCCCACACTCGCCGAGCTCACAACCATGCTTCGTCCCCGTCAGGTTCAGATCTTCACGCAACACTTCCAGCAGCGTCTTGTGCGGCGCAAATGCTACTTCGGTGTCTTCGCCGTTCAGACGTAAGCGAATCTGTCTCTTACTGTTCATCAAGATTTACTGCGGGGCGGCTTCCTTCTTCTTAACCTTATTCAATATCACGTTATCGATCAACCGCGTCTTGCCGATGTACGCAGCGATCGCGATCAGCGTGGGCCGTTCGTCGATGCGCTCCAGCGGCTCGAGTGTTTCTGCATCAGCGATTGCAATGTAATCCAAACGCGCACGCGGCTCAGTTTCGATCGTCGAGCGAACGACGTCTGCAAGCTTGGCGGCGCTTCGTTCTCCGTCTTTGAACGCGCCTTTCGCTTGCTTCAACGCGCGATGAATCACCGCAGCCGAACCCTGCTCTTCGGCGTTCAGATAAAGATTGCGTGACGAGATCGCGAGACCCGAATCTTCGCGCACGATCGGCAACAACACGATCTCCGTGTCAAACGCCAAATCCCTGACGAGCCGCTTGATCACGAGCGCCTGCTGCGCGTCTTTCTGTCCGAAGAAAGCGAAGTCGGGCCGCACAGTGTTCAGTAGGATCGTCACGACTGTGGCGACGCCGCGAAAGTGTCCCGGCCGCGACGCGCCTTCGAGCTGCTCGGAAAGTCCCACGACGTTGACGTACGTCGAGAAACCTTTCGGATACATCTCCTCGACCGTCGGCGCAAAGATGTAGTCAACGTTGTAATCGGTAAGCAGCGCGGTGTCTTTCGTCAGATCGCGCGGGTAGTGCTCGAAGTCTTCACCTGGTCCAAACTGCGTCGGATTGACGAACACGGAAACCACGACCACGTCGCACATGCGCCGCGCTTCACGCACGAGACTCAAGTGGCCTTCGTGCAGCGCGCCCATCGTCGGCACAAGCCCGACAGTGCGGTCCTGATCACGGCGGATTTTGCGCGCAACGGAACTCATGCGCTGACGGCGATTGATGATCTCCATAGGATTGAGGGTGGGCTAGGACTTCTCGGCCTTTGAGTCTCTCGTGGGGTTTTGTATTTCGAGTGCCTCGGCAGTCTCGGCGGGCAAGCCATACGACTCCGCTTCCGACGGATAGGTGCCGTTTCTCACGTCGTCGGCGTAACGAGTGACGGCGTCAGTGATGATCTCGCCCAGGTTCGCGTACGGCCGCACGAAGCGCGCCGTCTTGCCAAACGAAAGACCAAGCATGTCGTGTAGCACGAGCACCTGAATGTCGCAATACGAACCGGCGCCGATGCCGATGGTCGGAATACTGATACTCTCAGTGATGATGCGCGCGATCTCACGCGGTACGACTTCCAGCACGACGGCAAACGCGCCCGCGTCTTCCAACGCTCTCGCATCGTCGATCAACTGCTGCGCTGCTTTCGGAGTCTTGCCTTGCACGCGATACGCGCCGAGTTGATTGATCGACTGCGGGGTCAAACCGATGTGACCCATCACGCTAATCTCTTCGTCGACGAGTCGCTTCACAAGCGGCACGCGTTTATGTCCGCCTTCGAGCTTGATCGCTTCCGCACCGCCTTCTTTAACAAGCCGCAACGCATTTTTGACCGCTTCGTCTTCCCCAACGTGAAAAGTGCCGTAGGGCATGTCGGCGACGAGCAGCGCCCGCTGCACCGCGCGGCGCACCGCCTTCAAGTGAATCAAAATCTCTTCGAGCGTCACCGGCACGGTGTTGCCATAGCCGAGAACCACGTTTCCGAGGCTATCGCCCACCAGAATGACGTCGATACCGGCCTCGTCGACGAGGCGCGCGGTCGGATAATCGTAAGCTGTCAGACAAACCAGACGTTCGCCCCGCGCTTTGCTGGATCGCAACGACGGCGCGCTGACCTTCTCCGGACGTTCGGGCTTTAGATACGGCATGTTTTAAGTGGGGGCCATTATAACGGCAAATCGGGGGAGGGAAAAGGCGCGTCTTGCGGCCGCCACCGGGTCACCGCTGACTTATCGGGCGTTTTCTCCAGAAGTTCGTGAACCGGCTGCGCCAGTACCGGGTGGACGAGATTGGGGACGAGCTCGTTGAGTGGGACGAGCACGAAGCGGCGCGCGGGGAGGCGCGGATGAGGCAGCTTGAGGAAGTCAGTGTCTATGCGTTCGTCTTTGAAGATCAGTAAATCGAGATCGATCGTACGCGGGCCGAGCGGCGCTTCCCGCGTGCGGCCGAGGGCGTACTCGATGCGCAAGAGCCGGGCGAGCGTTTGATCCGGCCGTGGCAGTGTCGAGCCGCGCAGTTCCGCGACCATGTTAAGAAAGGCCGGTTGATCTTCATTCTCGACCGGCGCGGTTTCGTAAATACTCGAGAGACGAATCACGTCCAAACCCGCGTCAAGCATGCCGCGCACGGCGAGCAACAGGTAACCCGCGCGATCGCCGAGGTTCGAGCCCATGCCGACGTAGGCGTTTTGGATCATGTTGACAAATAAACTACCACGGATTCATATAGCCGCCGATTCATGTCGCAACTCTTAACGCTCATCTGGCTCAAGTGGCGGCTGCTGCGCAACTCGCTGCGTTCGTCGAAAGCCGTCGTCAATCGAGCCGCGTCGGTATTCGGCATGTTGGTTGTGCTCGCGTTCTCGCTCGTGCTGGCTTTAGTGCTCGGAGCGGTTGCTTACTTTGTCAGTCAACCCGAAAACCTCGCGCGCATGTTGCGCGATTCGCCGCGCGAGATTTCCGCGGCGACGACCGCGGAGTTCATCTTCTTTTCGATCTTCGGCTTCATGTACCTGATGTGGGGCACGCTGCCGTTGAGCCTGGGCGGCGGCAAGCAGTTTGACGCGGGCAAGCTGCTGCTTTATCCGATCACGTTGCGGAAACTGTTCGCCGTCGACTTTGTCAGTGAATTTACAACGCTCCATTCGGTGATCGCCGTGCCCGCGATTTTCGCCGCGGCGATCGGCGCGGGTTTGGCAACGGACAGTCTGCCAACCACTTTAGCCGCGGCTGTGCCGATTGCTTTGTTTGGCGTGGCGTTGTCGAAGTGGCTTACGACGATCATGGGATCGTTACTGCGACGCAAACGTGCGCGCGGCGAAACTATCGTCGCACTCGTCGGCGCGATCGCGGGATTCGGCGGCGCACTCGCGGGACAGATTGCTCCGGTCCTGTTTCGCCACGCGGAATCGATTCGCTCGTTACGCTGGACGCCGCCCGGCGCGGCCGCGTCGCTGATCGTGGCGAGTTCTAACGCAGACCATTTCGGCTTTGGCGTCGCGTTCGCAACCTTGTCCGCTTACGCCGTCGCTTTGATCGCGGTGACGTTCGTGATCGCGCGCCGCGCCGCACTCGGACTCGAAGGACGCCGCAAGCGCAAAGCGCAAATTGAAGCGCGCGCGGATCAGCCGCAGTACGCAGGTTGGAAGCTGCCGTTGCTGTCTGCGGATCTTTCTGCAATTGTCGAGAAGGAGTTGCGCTACGCGATGCGCAACGCGCAACTACGGATGATGGCGATCATGCCGTTGATCCTGATCGCGATTCGGCTGATCAATTCGCAACGAATGCGGAGCGGGTTCCGCCGTGGTCCAGGCGTGGCCAGCGAGTTCATGAACTACGGCGCGGGCTTGCTGGCCGCGGGCGGCGTCATCTATGTGTTTCTGATCCTCGCGGGAATATCCTGCAATGGGTTTGCGTTTGAAGAAGGCGGCATGCGCACGCTGATACTGGCGCCGATCGATCGCCGCAAGATCCTGCTCGGAAAAAACATCGCGGTAACTGCGCTCGCCGTCGTCTTCGCAACGGTGCTATTAACGGTGAACGCGATCGTCTTTCGCGATCTCACCCCCGCGATACTGCTGTTCGTCGCGCTCAGTTTTATTTGCTTCGCAGCGATCATGGCCACACTCGGCAACTGGCTTTCGATCCGCTTTCCGAAGCGGATGGTGTTCGGCAAACGAATGAACGTTTCGGGTGTCGCGGGCATCACGTTGATCCCGATCATCCTCGTTCTCGGCATCGCGCCGTTTGGGGCCACGGTTGCAGGTTACCTCACGCGCAGTTTGTTGATCGAATACGTCGCGCTCGCGTTGTTCGCAGTGATCTCGATCGGTATCTATGTGTTGGCCCTCAATGTTCAGGGCCGCACGCTCGCGCGTCGCGAGATCGAAATCCTCGAAGCAGTGCGAGAGCCAACCGATGAATAGTGTGTTACACTCGCGACTGATTTTTGAATCCAGTGACGCTTCGGCGTCCGGGCGGGTTAGAGCCCCGTCAAGACACAAATGGCTCGCAGAAGATTTCGCAGCAACCAGCGTCACGAACCCACCACGGAGCGTTCCTTTCAGGAATACATCCTTTCCACGCCCGCGCCACAAACGTCTCGCACCGAAATACTGCGGTTGATCCGCGGCGGTGAAGACACGTATCTTGAGCTCAAAGTAAAACTCTCCAACACTGAAAAGATCGCGCAGGAGATCGTGGCCCTGGCCAACACCGGCGGCGGCGTGATCGTGTTTGGCGTGAACGATCAGTTGCGCGTGGAAGGCGTCGACGATCCGGAACGCGTGCAGGAAGATCTCGTCAGGATTTGTCGCGAAGAGATTCAACCGCCGCTCGTTCCTTTTATCGACCGCGTCGCACTCGACAACGGCCGGCGCATTGTAGCGCTCGACATCGAAAGCAAACGACGGCCTTATCGCACCCGCGACGGCCGTTTTTACTTGCGTATCGGCGCGGAAAAGCGCGAAGCATCACGCGAAGAGATCTCGACGCTGCTCGACGAAGCCCGCCCGCTGCGTTACGAAAGCGTGCCCGCGCTCGGCGCGACGATCGCCGACGTCGACGAGGCTCATCTTTGGACTTACTTGCGCGCGTTCGAAGGCGGCGCATTTGAAGAGTCAGCCGTGGTTGATTATCCGACTAGTGAAGTGCTCGAACGCGACCTGCTATTGGCAACGTCCGACGGTCAGGACGTCGTCCCGACTGTCGCCGGTTTGTTGTTGTTCGGACGTGACGAACGAGTCGCTGAGTTAGTGCCGCGAGCTGCGGTAACAGCGACGCGTTTTTCCGGCGACTCTTTGCAGTCGCCTGTGATCGAGCGCGTGAAGATTGCGGGTAATCTGCTGAACGTTTACGAACAGCTTGTTCGCTTCGTCCAGCGTTACTCCGATCTGCGCGACTCGCGACCGCGCGCGACGATCGAAAACGGGAACGACGATTCTCCCGTGCCCGCACGCGCGAACTATCATCGCGGCGTCGTCACGGAAGCGATCACGAACCTCCTGGCCCATCGAGATCTCGCACTGCGCGATCTGCCGAGCCGCATAAACGTGTTCGATCATTCGCTGGAGTTTGTGAATGCGCGCCGCAGCACCGGATTCTCCCCAGTGGCCCAGAAGGCGATTCGTTACGGCATGCCGCAACGCTTGAATCCGCAGTTAGCAGCGGTGTTGACTAGTGCTGCGTATGGTTTGTCGTTGAGTTTGCGTGGTCTACCGTCGTTGTTGCGTGAGGCGCGACGATTCTCCAACCGCAAGGCGGAGATCGTCGCATTCAATGATGAATTTCGACTGCGGGTTTACGGCTTCTGAGCAGCCTGAGCATCGGGCTTGGGCGCGTTGTAGAACTGCCGCGCCTGAATAACCAACTCTTTGTCGTCGTAGGTTCCATCACCATCCACGTCGACACTCACTTTAATCTTATGCTGCTTGCCATCGTGCACGTCGCCCGGATTGAACGCGAGACTGTACTGGCTGCGCAGTAGCGCGTTAATGCTGCCGAGCACCTTCGGCAATTCGCCTTCAAACGTCACCGGAAAATAAGCGCCGCCCGTTTCCTTCGCAAACGTTTGCAGCGTGTTGTCAGCCTGGAGCCAGCTCATGCGGCCCGGCATTCCTCCCAGAGTGTCCGTTGCAGGAAGTTGATCGCCGTAGATCTTCTTGAAGAGGTTTGCAGTGCCGATGATGTAGACGGGCACGCCCGCGTTTTGCAGCACCTTGCGCGCGTCGCCGTAGTTGATCTTGCTGAACGTGTCGATACCGGACGCGATCAGCAACACGGCGCGGCGCCGTCCCTGTATGGCGGTGATGCCCGCGTAGTCAGACTTTTCGCTTTTGTTATCTTCGAGCACGACCGAATCACCGCGACCACCGACCATCACAAACTTCAACGCGTCGAAGAGGTTCGTCTCACGAAACGCCGGCGAGTTTCTCAGCAACAGCGTCACGACCTGACTCAAGCGCGACGGATCGTTCGTGAAGTCCGTCAACGGCGTCGGGCGAATATCGAAAGCGATAACTGACGCAAAATCGTCGGGCGGCTTGATGAACTGCGACAGGAACATCGCCGTCGGCCGAATCACTTCGTACGTGCCCGGCTCATAACCGCGACTGCCGTAAAGCCCGAACATCTCGCCCCACTTGCTGTACTCCACGACCAGCGCGACCGTGATCGGCGCTTCGGGCGTCGAGAAGTTGGAGATAGTCTGCTGCTGGCCATCGGCGAAGATCGCGAAGTTACCTTTCTTCAAACCGGTCACGATCTGGCCGCTCTTTTTGTTGTAAACAACGGCGTCGATGTTGACGATCTGGGTGGAGATCGAAACCTTCTCGAGATCCTGCGGCTTGGTGGGAACGATGTCGGTCGGGACCGGCTCCTGCTCGCCTGGCTTTTGCCCTTCGGCCGGGCGTTTGTTCTTCTTTTCGTTGGAGGTTGGCGGCTGGCGGCGGGACTGCGAGAAGGATGGAACGTTCATCCCCAGTACCATCAGCAGCGACATAGCGACAGCTAAAAACACGTAGGCACGACTGATTTTCATAATTCTTTACTCCCGGGTGTGATGCGCTGGCGCTAACCGGAGTTTACCACTTGAGGACCGGATCCGGTAACACTACCGACCGACTGCTTCCGCTTCGATCACGATGTCGTAGCTCCCGGTATTGTCGGCCAGGTCGCCCTCGTTTACTCCGAGAAACAGCACGCCGTCGCGCTGTGCGACAAATTCGCGGCGCGGCCCGATGAGAATAAAATCGTCGTTGTCATCGCCGATCACGGCAATGAGAGCGCCGGTCGCTTCGTTTCGCATCAGCTTGTCCGGATCCGTAATCGTCGGCACGCCGCCGGGCGTCGAAAAGCGTCCGCGTCCGAGTGACACGCGACCCGAAGCGCTGATGCGTATCCGTTGACCCTTTCGCACCACGAGGCCGCTGTTTGTCCAACCGTTGTTGGCGTTGTCGGCCCTGACTCCGACTTTGATCGTAAAGAAAGTCGGAGCACCGGCGGACGAATCAGGCTGGGTATCGATCGTGCGCGGACTCGAGTTGACGTTGTTGTCGGACTGATTATTCGGACTCGACGGCCGCATCGCGGGAGGGTTGTTCTGGGCCGTCATTTCGTCGGTGTTGGGCGCACTGCTCGTGTTGTTGTCGAAGTCGATCGATTCGACGTCTTCAACATAGACGGTGGTTTGGCCGCGTCGTCCGCGCGCGTTGCCGCCGATCAGGATGGTGAACTGCTGGTCCTTGAAGCCGATCACCTGACCGCGAATGACGCTGCCGTCTTTAAGACGAATCGTGTCCGCGAGCAGCGGCGCAGCGGTAGACACTACCAGCGCGAGCGCGAGCAGCAGTCGAAATGTTTTTCTCATGATACTTCTCCTTGAGGGCATTCCGTTTTGGGAGGTTTAGCAGTACTTGAATGCTTTTGCAAGGGAGAGCGGACGCACGTCCGCCCTCTCGGATGCACCGACGAAGATACAGGTTGTGGTCCGTTGCAAAGAAATCTAACTCTGCCGCAACGGAGGCATCGGAATCGGAATTCCGTACGTTGTCGCACCGACGCCGACGCCGCCTTCGCACGAGTTTGGCGGCACCGTGCAGACTCGCCTCGTTGACGGACACTCAGCGGCCCAGAACATATAGCCCAACATGCCGCTCGTTGTGCCGGCGCCGTTCGGCGCGACCGTTTGCACGTATAGACCAGTTGCATTCGTAACCGAGCTGCTGAAGCTGGTGCATTCGGGCGCGGCGCGCGTGCCGGTCACGATGTAAAGCGAACCCGTAAACTTCGCGGGCGCGAGCGGCAGAATCGGCGGTCCAAACTGCGGTTTGCCGTCGACGTGCTCCTGCCAATCGCCCTGCGCTGCTGATGCCGAAGGTTGTTTGCTTGGGACCATCGCGTTCGCGTAGTCCAACACGGGGACGCTGGTGTTGAGCCAGTCAGCAGTCGCCTTGCGCGTCAGAGCGATCAGCCAGCGATCGCCGGAAGCGAGGTCGATGGTCAATCGCGCGGCGTGATTGTTTCCGGAAGCATCGTAGGGCAGCACGGAGCGATACGCGTTGATGACTGCTTGCAGGCCCGTCAGGTTCGGATTCGTGTTTTCCTCGTAGTCGATCTCCATGCCGACACCGAGCTGTTGCGCTGCTGCTGCGGCGTTGAGACCGAGTTGGGTGGGGTTCGTTGCGAGCGCCTGGTTCCACGCGTCGACGTAAGTGATGCCGCCGATCGACAACTGCACGCGAACGCCGCGGCTCTTGAAGTAATTAACCACGGCCGAATTCATGCCGATGGGGATGCCGTTTGCAGTGCCGGCGTCGTTGGTCTTGTTGAGTAGTTTCAGCGGCTCAACAAAACTCAGGACCACGAGGTTTACGGACGGCGAACCATCGCCGCGATCGATCATCCAGTGGTTGCGGGTGTCGAAGTCGGTCATGTTACGCACGCTGGACCAGGTGCAGAAGTCGTTACCGCAATGCCACGCGCCATAGACGGAGATGTTGGTGAACATGGCGGCTGGTTTCGGCTTTGGTTTAGCAGACGATCCGGCGACGAGCGCCGCAAGCACAAACAGACCGAGTAGAAGTGTATTTCTTTTCATCCCAGTTCCTCCTCGAAGCGAGATTGAAAGTTACGGGGGTCGGTAGAGATAGACCAACAGCAAAAGGGAGGTTAGAACTCTGGGCTAACTGTTTTGGAGCAATGACGGCGGTAAGTTTACAACAAAACGCGCCTAAACGGATGGGCCACATTGCCTGGTCTGCCGTTAGAGGACATTACGGCAGTTCGCTCAGTGCTTATCAGCCGCAGGATGTTTCCGCCGAGAATCATCGCCTGCTGATCCGGTGGTAGTCTCAACAAGCGAATCTTTTGTAGTTCCAGGCCGGGGTGAAGCCACGGACCGTCGGAGCCGAAGAGGAGTTTGCGCGCGCCGGCGCGCTTGATCGCTTCCACGAGGTAGTCGAACCGGCGCACTCCGGAGGTGTCCGCATAGACATTCGGGTGACGCACAAGCTGGTCGATGAGTTGTTGATGGGCGCGCCAGTCGTCCGCAAAGCTGCCCAGATGAGGGATGATGAAATTGACCTCTCGATACTGCGGCGCGAACATCTCAATTACCGCAGTTTGTCCCGCGACGTCCACGAGAACGGGCACGCCGAACGCTTTCGCCGCTTCGCACACCTCACGTGTCGGCATGGCATCGTGTCCGTGAATCTTGATGCCGCGAAAGCCCCACTGCGTGACCGCCTGTTGAACCATCTGGAAAATACGCCCGGCGTCACGCAGCGCGTGTATGAACGCAAAGCCGATGAGGCGTCCGGCATACGCAGGAATGAACCGCGCGAGTTGTGCGTTGGCCGCGGCGTAGTCGCTATTGAACGCCGGAAAGACGATGGTCTTATCAATGCCAGCCTCACGCGCGCGGCGCAAGTATGGTCCAAGCGCAGCGTCCGTGTTCCACGGCGCTGTCAGCAGGTCGCCTTTCCCGGCGTGGCAGTGGCAATCAATTATCATGACGAATGCCGTTCCAATGTGGGCGCAAGCCGGCTCCGATCTCAGACAAGAAGCGAATGCTGGTCTCAATCCCGCGAAAGAAATTTGGTAGATGAAACTTCTCGTTGGGCCCGTGCAGGCGATCATCGGGCAGCGCAAAGCCCATCAAGACAGTCGGTAGGCCAAGCGCTTCCTGGAAAGTATTGACGACGGGAATACTGCCGCCCGATCGTAGAAACACCGGCGCGACGCCGAAGCCGTGACGGTACGCCTTCGCAGCAGCGCGCAGCGCCGGATGTTTGCGATCGATGAGCGCGGGATTGGCTTTGAGCAAGGTGCGGATTTTCAAATCCATTGCCGGTGGCGCGAGGCGCTGAATGTGTTGGCGAACGAGCTGCTCGATCTCGGCAGACTGTTGATCGGGCACGAGGCGAAAGTTCAATTTCGCGACCGCGCGTGACGGAATAATCGCCTTTACGCCCGCTCCCTGATAACCGCCAACGATTCCCGTCACGCTCAAGGACGGCCGCACAGTTGTCCGCTCGTAAAGCGAAAAACCGCGCTCGCCCCAGCCCGCTCTGGTCTGTGCGTCGGCAAGAATCTGCTCGTCGGTGCGGCCCGCGCGCGCCATGTAGTCACGCTCTTCTTGCGGCCAATTGCGAACGCGATCGTAAAAGTTTGGAATCGCGATGCGTCCATCGCTGTCGTGCAACTGAGCGATCATTTCACAAAGCGCCTGCAACGGATTGTGAATCGCGCCGCCGAAATTGCCGGAGTGCAGATCGCTTTTCATCCCGCGCAGCTCCAGCTCCATACTCAAGCCGCCACGCAGCGCGTAAGTGAGCGCCGGGCGATCGGGACCGAGCATGGTCGTGTCAGACATCACGGCAACATCCGCTCGCAGCGCGTGCGCGTTGCCGCGAATGAAACGAGCGAGATTCGGGCTGCCGATTTCCTCTTCGCCTTCGAAGAGACATTTGACGTTGACCGGCAAAGAGCGCTGCGTTTGTAAGTACGTCTCGAGCGCTTTGAGATGCACGAACATCTGGCCCTTGTCGTCACTCGCTCCTCTGCCGTAAAGATCGTCGCCACGCACTGTGGGCTCGAAAGGCGGTGATTGCCACTCCTGCAAAGGGTCTGGTGGCTGCACGTCGTAGTGACCATAAATCAGCACGGTCGGACGGCCAGTCCCTTGTAACCATTCGGCATAAACCAGCGGATGCCCCGGAGTCTGGAAGACTTGAACATGGTCCAATCCGATCCGCCGCAAGTGATTCGCCAGCCACTCCGCACATTGCTTCACATCAACGGCGTGCTGCGGTTGGGCGCTGACGGAAGGGAAGCGAATGAAGTCTTTCAATTCGGCCACAAAGCGCGCGCGATGAAGTTGTGCATGAGTGCGAGTGGCCGCGGCGGATGACGCTCTTAACATGGCAATGCCTGTCAACGACGAGCGTTCAGGGATTACTCCGAACCAGCCGATCTAAATCATTGACGAGTCTTTTGTCGTCGAGGCTCGCTGCGTTTTTAGTCAAGAGGACGAGAACGTAGCAGTGTCCGGCGCTGACGATAAGCGCAGAGTTGTGATTATTGCCGCTGGCGACGCCGCACTTCACAGCGAGCCGCCTGGCTCCCGTCGGACTGCCGGCGTCGATGGTCCAGCACCCTGTTTTGAGCAGAGCTTCCATCTGCTGCGAGAGTTGCGGATTGGCGAGTCGTCTCTGCGCCAACAGCGTGAAGAACGTGGCCACTGAGAGTGCGTTGAGATCGATACCTGCGCCACCGAGAGGGTCCCTGATCCAACGGACATAATTGATCGTTCGGCCGTCAAAGTAGCTTTCTTTCCTCTGACACAGCGTATTGACGAGTCCTGGATCTATACGGTCCGCTTCATACGTGTTGTGAAACCAGAGTCCCTTTCTTCTGGGATGATAGAGACCGGACTGCCATAGAACAGACGCGATATACTCAAACCCGATGTGCAGGATCAATTCAAACGCTAGTTGTGTACTAACACTCGAGGACCCGCCGGATACCATTCTTTTCAGATAATCATCGAGACTCGCACTCATCTCGACCTTCACCGGATTGACCCGATCGTCGAGCGTGAAGAGCCAGTTCAGGTCAGGCTTGCAGACCAGCGACTTCCACGCATCTTTGTTCATCTTGTCGAGTAGATCGGCTTTCGTGCGAATGGTCGTCTTGTAGATGGACGCCGTCTCTCGCAAATCGCTCAACATCTGGTAGGCGGAATAGACGATTCCGATCTTGCCGGTACTGGCGGCAAACATCTTCTCGAGTGAACCCCATTCAGCATAGCCGGGAGTACAGATTTTTTTGCTGGTTACTAATTCGATGCCTGGGGCCTTACAGATCGTTATCTTGCCGAGGTCAACGAGCGCGATGCGAATCTTATCGTTGGGGTGCGGCTTTTTAGTCGCGCCGTTCAGATGAAGAAAAGTGCGATAGTGCGGATCGTCGAGGAGAAGTTTTGCGAGTTCACCATTGAGCCTCGTGTCGATCTGGAGCGTATCGCCGGCGGTGATGAATCCCGGGTTCATGGACGCGGGAGACATAATCGTCGGACAAGAATCGCTCTGCCACAAGCATGCATTCTCCCGCGGACAGGTCCGGCTGATTTGCAAATGCTGCACGAGTTTGAGGCCGCGGAGCAGTCTGCCTGCCAACGACGGTTGGACCGGCGACTTACACACGGGCGGCGCTTCCCATTCACTTTCGCGGATCAACATGCGTGTCACAGTGGGATCTCCATGTGAATGTGATTCTGATGTGCGCCACGCAGACCCGGATCCGGGTGATCCGGATGAATAATGAACCGGCTGCTCTTGCCAATCGTCGTTGGTGGTCCAGGCGGCTTGGTGTCCGTGCAATGCAGGGTCGCGAAGTTGTACACGTCACGAAAGATCGCCATCGCCAGAAAACTCTTTGGCGTAGTTTTATCGGCAAACGAATTTTGCTGCGGGTCCAGCCGGTATAGCGTGTCGTTGAAGGGCCGCCCTTTGGAAACATTCGGCCATCGTCGAGCCTGAGTTCCGTCGGGCAACATGACGGGTTTGTCGCCCCAGTCTTTCTGGATGTTGAGTTGGAATGGTCCATTGAAACTCGGCAGGGAACTATTGCTGATCGTGCCTGCGACTCCCGAGAAGTCCATTGCCAGCCGGCCCACGTGAGTTCCAGTACTACCAATACCGAGGTGGTGAATTTCAGTTACTCCCCACGTCGTCCGTAACATGCGGGAGAGATAGAAGAGCAGGACCAACATGCGCATATCGAGATCCGTCATGGCTCGGCCTCGCTTCGCTCCCGGCGAATCGCCGACGAACTCGACTTGATCGATGAATGGTGGATCGAGGATCACCAGCTCGGTCGGAAGCGGCCGTGTAAGCCGGCAGCTACTATCGAATCGTGGCGGTTCGCGTAACGTGAGGATTCCCTGGTTGACCAGGTGGACCACGATGTCGCGCGCTTCGGTTTTCGTGAGTGTTTTGACCGGTCTTCCTAACGCCGCAGTCGGAACGGGGAAGCTCGTAAGACAGGAAGCGATTGCGCCCGACTGACAAAACAACCCGGGGATGAGATTGACCGCCGGAACTACCAGGCCTTTGGCGGTGCGTCGCATCGCTGGCTGAGTGGAAGACAGAGCTATCTCGACGCGGCGGTTACGCATCCGTGCTTGCTCGGTCGAAGGATTCTGGACCACCAGCCGGCTTGAGCCGGCGCCGCAAACGTTCCACACAACGCGCGAGGAAATGCCGCGGTTGCCGATCAACTGTTCGAGTCCCTGCTTGACCGCGATTGCCCGCTCACGGCTAATGCGGACCACGAAGCCCGGCTCTGCTCGCTCTCGCGCCACATCACGGTCAGCATGGCCCACGAGTGTGACGGTGCGAATCGGATGACAGCCAGGTCTAAAGCTTCTCTTTATCAGATCGGCGATGCTTCTGAGCTTTGCGCGCTCGCTGGGAGGAAGTGAAGCAACCGTGTTCCGGTATCGCGGAAAGTTGCTGACGGTGACGCTGGTTGGCGCAGGGCAGGGCAGCGGCTGCTCCCATTCACTCTCCCATTCGCTTTCGCCGTGCGAGCGTGAGCAGCGGCTACAGCCACAGCTTTGCGAGCCGCACGGGCGTTGGCCCAGTTCCTGTTCCCATTCCAGAAGTTGAAGATCATTTGCTCTTGCCATAAGACATTGCCGCCTTCAACACCGCGTTGATTGATTTGGACAACTGAAGCGAAACGCCCTCCAGGCGTTTGGTACCTTCTGGTCAAGATCCGCCTTCTCTGTCTCGAGCTTTGTGATCTCATTCCTGATTCGCTCAACTCTTGCCGCTTGCTCCTGACATTTTTTCGCGACCGTCTGCGGTTGGCGAACGCCTCCAGGCCAGTTCTGACAGCGCCAGCGATTGAGCCAGTATTCCGCTCTTTGCAGGTCGTCTTTCTTGTTCGCGATTTCACGCGGTAAGGACCTCAAACGCGACGCCATGAAGCAGTATTCGGCTTCCAGTCTTTGACACACTTGCGGATCTTGAAATCCGAGCCGACCACTTTCCGCTTCCTGCGAACCGCTCGTGGTGGCGAGGGGCACGAGGTCGAGATGAAAATGCAGAATCAGCGGAGCTGGACCATGCCAGTTCAAGTTCGTTCCGTACTTTGTTCCGCCACGCTGCACGGTGAACGGCGAGCCGATGAAGAACACGTGCCGAACGCCAGTGGCTCGGTTGATGGCATCGGCTACTGAGAAATCGTTATAGAGCACGCGCCATTCAACGTTCACCGCCCTTGCAGTCTCGTGTATCTGACGCAGGAAAGCCTCTGCGGTGGCGCGCGGGTAGAAACCGCGATCATCGTTCGAACTATCGAGGTAGAAATCGATTGAGTAGCCGCGTCGCAAGAAAACGCCGAGGCCGTGGCGGGGATACGTGTTTGCAGTGAAGCCGCGATAACGTTTCTTCAGTTCCTGCACAAACGTGACGACGATTGGCGCAACCGGTTCTTCTTCGCTGCCGGGTATGAGGGGCGACACGACGAGGCCAACCTGAGAGGTTGGCGGCTGGAAATTTTTCAACGACCGGAGGTTGGGAGCGCCCAGCGTTTGGAAGTCCAGTTGTTCACGTCGCGAGATCAGCCAGGCACGGCTGCATTGAGCGAGTTGATTGTCATAAAAAGCTTGTTGCTTGGCAGGGTCGACTAAAACACTCATCTTTGCCTGCCAGTTTTTTCCGTAACGCGCGCGTGCGCCCTCCATCGTCAGCCTGTAGTCCTCCGCCAACCAGGCTTCGTAGTCGGACGTCACTCGCGCCTGGACCTGCGCGGGATCTGGACGTGCTACTGCGGCGCGTGCAGCGGCGACGTTGGAGCGCGCGCGCCGTGCGGCCCGCTCCGCTGCTTGCAGCGCGGCGCGGTACAGGCGTTCCACTTCAGCTTTGACAACACGTGAGCCGCGTAGTTGGGCCAACTGCTGAGCGTCCGCCTGAAGCTGCGCGTTATCGCCGAAAGGTCTTGGGTCAAGTGGCGGTAACGGCGGGAGCGGTGGCTTGCCTGACTTCGCCGACTTCCTCGAGTTCGCTTCCGCCTGCGGCTGTCCGAACCAAAGCCGGTCCAGCGGTGTCTGGCTATAACCCAGTGGCGAGTAGCCGGCTTGCTCAGCGTACCCGAGGCCGGTGCCCCAGATGCCGCCTGCTTCCGCTTCCAGTTCGAATAGTCCAGAGTCGTAAGCTCTTGCCATAAGCCCTACCTCGAAGTTCGCAACTGCGCTCTGTTCCCGCTATCGTCCGCACTCAACTGTTGACAGCTTCGCTGATTGGAAACGCAGCGACGCGTGCGCCATTCGGAATTCGCGTGGCCGCGCCGAGTGTCTGCGCACTGGTCAGCCACTCTTCAGCCGGCTCGGCGATGCTCTGCAAGTTACTCTCGAACGGGGCGCGCGTCGTGTTGAGGATGAAGCGTTGGGCCAACCAGCGAATGACGTCGCGGCCGGCAATCGCCATCCGGTTGCGCGCGCTGACGTTGACCTGTTCGCCGAAGTAACGGCGCAATACATCCTCGATGACGTCCCACGCGTTGTCGGCGCCGAAGAGCGATCTGATGTCGTCGGCTTCGAGAATTTTGAAAGCCTCCTCGAGCAGTTGCAGCGTCTCGAGCCGCAGCACGTTCAAATGGCCGTAGGAAAAGTTCTTGAGGTTGTAGCGCAAGTCCAGCCCGGCGCGGCGCACGATGGCGATGCTGCCGAAGCTCGGATCATTCGCGCGTTCGCGCACGACTTCGGAAATGCGCTTGTCGCGGAAGAAGCGAGCGACCTGCGCGATGAACTGTGAGAAGAGACTGTGAAACTGCCGATTGGGCATCGCACCCGACGCGGGCGGAACGTTGGTGTACCCGAAGGCACGCAGGTAAGCCTGCATTCGATCGAGCTGCGTGTAGCGCAACACCTGGCGTCGATCGTAACGATAGAGCCGGCCCGCGCCGTCGCCGAAAGAGAGTCGCACCACGCCGGCCTTGAACAGTTCCTGCAACTTGAGCGTCACACGGAAGACGCCGAGCATTTCGTGCTGATAGATGTAGTACAAGTCGGCCACTGCGCGAATGCGCTCCGGCGTGATCACTTCATCGTAAGGTTTGACGGATGGCGCAACGCGCACCTCGCCGAGTCCGCTCGATGCGTCCGCGCCGAGTCCTACCAGCTCGGCCAGGCCGCCATCCGGCGGCGCGGCTTTTTCAGCTTCGCTCTCATCTACGGCGGTCAAGAGGTCGTCGACACGCGCGTTCAACAGTTCCGCCATTTGCGGATTCTGAATCAGGACTGAGGCGCTCCGGGCCGCGAGCGTTTCGCGCAATGTGCCCAGCCGATCCAACAGCGCTTGATAAGCGTCGTCCGACATGTATTTGGTGTTGTTGTTAGCCATGCTGAACCTCCTCAATGATTACCGTGTTGATGTACTCAGTCCTGTCGTCATGGATTTGTTACGTGCCAGACAGTTCGTCGTAGTAAGTAAACTGCAAGTTCGTGGGGTGCTGGCCGCTCTCGTCAGTTACGAACAGCTCAACCGTCGAGCCAGCCTCGCCACCGGGTGTCTCGAAGTAAATGAAATCGCCCCCCGGGTCTTTTTTAAGATTAGTGGTGCCTCCAGGCTCAAAACCGGTTCCAAAAATTACGGCTGTAATCTTCGAAAGATTTGAGCCGAGGATTGCGACTGTCTGCCCGGCCCGCCCACTGTCAGGTACGAGCAATACGAAGGTGGGAGTAGTCGACGGGGCAGTCTCGTCGTACTTAAAGCCCGCAGTCACTGTGTCACTGCCGTCGTCACCTTCTACCCTTACATTCACGACTCCGCTGCCCGCAGGCGCCGTTACGGTTACAGAGGCATCCGTCGCGACAACATTTGTTCCCTTAACGCGATCGAAAACTACCGTTTTAACGCGCGCGAGGTTCGAACCAGTGATCGTTACTGTTTGACCAGGAATTCCGTTTGCCGGGCTGATGCTTTGCACGACCGGCAGGTTGGCGATTTCCACAGTCAGATCCTTCACCACGTTTAGCTCACGCCGCAGTTCATTAATGACAGTGCTGACGCGAGTGACACCGACATCTATCAACTCTTTCAGCCGCGCGTTCTGATCGCGTGTTAGCTGATCGAGCTTGTCACTCTGTTTTTGCGCGGCGAGCCTGATGGCAACGAATTCATTGCGTTTAGCTCCTCTGCCGATCAGACTGGTGGGCCAACTAGTCGACGCCGATTGCTCGATCCAGTTGAACAACTGTTCGAAGGTCGTCGTGTCGCTATCGCTTTCAATTCCGGTGACGCGTCTTTCCGCCGCCCCGAAGCGAACGGAATTCATCACCGTGTACGCTTGCTGCACTGTATTTGGAATCGCCTCGACAGCGCGCACCAACCGCGACAAGCGAGTGCCCGGCGAATCATTGGCCGTTGCGAGTCGATCGCGGACAGTATTTAACGTATCGAACCCGATGTAGGTTGTTTCGAGTGATTGAAAGTTGGCGCGAATCTGTTCGGCAGTTGCGAAGTCCAACTCTTTCAGTAAATCCGGATTAGTCTCGTCCAGCCCCAGTTTTGCCCTCAACTCGCGAAGGTTTGCATCGAGAGTGTCGAGCAGCACATCGATCTGATCCAGTCCCGCACCGCCTGGACGGCCCGATTCGGTGATGATGTCGGAGACGTTACTGCGAATATTGTCTTTGAGGTCATCGATCTCGTCCTCATCCGGACCGAGTACAACGGGGACGACCATATCCAGCAAACGATTGGCAGCCTCTTCCCTGTCTTTCAGCTCTTGAAAGATCGTCGCCTGCTCGCCGGCGACTTGCCCGCCATCGGAGCCATCAAGCGGAACAGATCCTCTCTGCCGCCATTGATAGTCGCCCATACCGTTGCCCGGTTGCTTTGCAAAAGCTCCCGTCAACAGGGCCACGATGCGCTGCGGATCCTTGTTTGGAGTCGCGCCGAGGATCTGGCCGATGTTGGCATCGACGAATTGGTCCAACGGCAGTCCGCCAACAGCACTGGGCGCGGCGGACAATTCAGCCGAAGACTCCGCCGAAGTTGGGATCAGGTCGGCAATTTCATTGACAGCCTGGATCAACCGGTCAATTTGATCGTCAGTTGGGTTTGCCATGTTAGTAACTCCTCAATTTAGTTATGCTCAAACCAGAGACTCACATCAGCTTGAATCGATTTCCGGTGCTGATTGCCTGGACCGATACTGATGGCGCGCCGGCGTGCTCGGTTATCTCCTGCCACAGCTCAAAAAGCGCTTGATTGACTTCTCCGATCGGATCGCGACAACGCCTGAGCGCATCCTTCACACCCAACACCCACTGTTCCCACTTGCTCTGTTCGCGCGCGAGACTTTCAAGATCGTCCCACGCTTCAAACGAAACCATCTTGGAAAAGAAGGTTTGGGTTAATTGATTGACTCCATCCTGGCAAACAATCAGTACGCGGCGAGCACGAGCGAGATCGATTTGCTCCAACACTGCCTGCTGACCTTCTTCAGCGGCGGCAATAGCTTCTTCGGTCAACGACGTCAGTCCGATCGCCGCCTCGTAATATCTGCCCACGAGGGCATGGTCCTCCTCGCCGGCTGTTTGTTCTGTCAGGGCCAGGGGCTTTCCCTCCGTGACGGCCCATTGCAGCAGTTCCTCGGTGGTAAGCCGCAGGCATTCGAGCTTTTCCGCGAGATTCTCAAACGACTTCTTCAGCGTCATTCTCTACCTCCGAATCAGCGCGCGGTAGAAGTTATTCGTAACGACTTCCGGTCTCGCCAAACCATGGTCCAACGCCCAACGTGCAGCGCCGATGAGAAACATCGCAGGAATGATTCCGGGATCGCGACTAGCCGCCAAACGCCGTCCGGCCTGCTCGACCATTCCCTGGTCCTTCGCTTCAAACATCACTGCCTGGGCCAGCGTCTTGTTACCGAGTTGCTCGTAAGGACTAAAGGCCATCGTGTCCACGACGAGACGGCTCGCGAGCGGAAACGTCTTGAGCATCTCCGCGGGAATCGTTCCGGCGTTGGGGTTTGGATACAGCCGCGTCCACATGCGACGAAAAGTCTCAGCCTCTTTTATGAACCCCATTCGTCGCAGCAGCTCGAGGTTGATAAAGACCCGCAGATACGACGTGGGATGAACGCCCGCCGGATCGAAGTTCAAAGTGGTCGCCGCCGATTTACCAACGACGTCCATTAGTGAAAGAACGATCGATGGTCCACCACACAAGAGCGCACACAAGTCGGCCCACGTTTCTTTGTGCCATCGTGCCCAGGTGCGAACGATGCCGGGACTGAGCTTCGCATCCAGCAGCCGGCGCGCAACGCGCAAAGGCATCACTTGCCAGAGTCCGAGATCCGATTGCAGGTTGTGTGCAGCTTCATGCAGGACTGCTCCGAGCGTCCAGGGATTCACCATCCGATGATGCGGCAGTTGAATCAGCGGGAACGGATTAGCACGCCGTCCCAGCTTCGCGATCCGCACGCCACGCCGAAAAGTTGCCGGCGAGAATCCGGTCTCCATGTAACAGAACGGAGCGGGTGATGGGATCGGTTTGGTTCTGCCGAGTCCCGTGTAAATAAACTGATAGCAATCGAGTGCGATCCGATCGCACGCAAGCAGGGCTGGACCAAACCGCGACTGTCGCTGGCCGAACAGCTCGAAGTAGAACTTCCAGATTTCTTCAAGCTGGCGCACCCAGTTATGCGCTCGTTCTTTGCTGTTGGTAAGTAAGCGTAAGTTTTCGGTGCTTGGCGTTTCACGAGCGAGCGTCGCGGCCGCGCTTACTTGCCGCGACACTCCGAGTAGGTTTCGCCGTAAGTTGTTGATTAGATCATTAACCACTTCGATGTGCGCGTCGGATGGGCTGCTGGGATCCTTGCCGAATTCATCTTTCCCGAACGGACGCAGTGCCGCTGCGTGGCGCATCGCGTTAATTGATTGCGAGTGCAGCCACGTCTCCAGCGAATCGGCACTGGCCGCGCCGGCCGCGACTTGATGACCGTTGGTCGTCGTCTGCGGTCGCGACTGGGCTGGAATTTCGAGGATCGCCGACATTTCATTTCCTCAGGAACGGACTCGTCCTTTGCACACGAGTAGTTCTGGTTTGCGCTAAGCGAGAGCGGAAGAATTGTTATCGACTGCGCCCGGGTGTCTCAGTAGGGCCTGCGCATGCGATTGCGACGCATCAGACGACCGGATCTCACCATGATGTGTATGCAGACTGTGGGACTGCTCATGATCCGGTAAGTTTGATTTGCCATAGTGCGCACTGCGAGTTTTGGCGAGACCGGGGTGCCGGCCGCCGCCGCTTTGCTGAGAGCCATGTTCGTGCGGCGCAGGATCGTGGGCACAGTGCGGATCAGTGGACGCGTGGCCGGGCTGCGTCGCAGTGCTCCAACCAAACGACCTGTTGCACGGGCCAGTGCCGGAGCGGCAGTTCTCATCGCCGGCGATGTCGTAGTGCGAATGGCAATGGGAATCATCGATCCCGCCAACGCTTCAGCCTCGGCTTCGTTGGACGAATAGGCAGCCTCGTGAGCGATCTGCTCCATGAGGTACGCCTCCTGATGGGCCGCTTCTGAATGCGGTAAACCGGATTCGTATTCCGGGTGCATCTCTGCTTCGAATTCGCCTTCCGGATTGTAGGCCTCGAGTTCAGGGTTGTAGCCTTCCAGCTCCGGGTTGTAGTGCTGCAGCTCGGGGTTGAAGTGCTGCATTTCCTGATTGTAATGCTGCATCTCGGGGTTGTAGTGCATCTCCGGATTGTAGGCTTCCAGTTCCGGGTTGTAGCCCTCGAGTTCGGGATTGAAGCCTTCCATCTCCGGATTGTAAGCTTCGAATTCCGGGTTATAGCCTTCGAATTCCGGATTGTAGGCTTCGTACTCCGAATGGATGCCCTCGTGATTCCCGCCTTGGAACTGCGGCAGCGGCAGGCTGGCTTCGTGCAATACGGACTCCAGCTCGTGTTGCTGTTCCTGGGTCAGGACAGTGGCTAGTTTGCCGGCCAATGGCCCAGCGACGACACCGACACCGGGAATCGCTCCGGCCACAATCTTCGCAGCCATCGGCGCGAGCCGTTTCAGTAGCGGCGCGGCCCTCTTGATCAGCCCGCCGGCAACACTGCGTAAGCGCCGGAAAGCCTTGCCGAAAAATGGGTCGGCTTCAAATTCAAGTTCAAACTCATGCAGAGGACTCGCTTCGTGAGCCATCTCGTATTGAAACTGCGCAGCCATAACGTTACCTCCATATCGGTGAAAGTTGATCTCGGCCCGGGAAGCAATATGAGGCGAACGGCAGTTAGTTGAATAGTCGTGTTTTCGAAGGAGACACGTCTTTGCTACTGCGGATGAGTGTCGCTTAATCGAGGGACTGGAGGGATGAAACTAACGTGTGGTAGATTGCGTTCACCATGCAAACAACTGCTTCCGAAATAAAAGTCCAACCCGTGACATACAGGATGTAACTGACTGAACCAACACACTGACCTCAGGAAATCCGGAGGTAAACAATGGCAGCCGGATTGCGCAACCTCACCGGACACACACGTGTCAGCGCAAATGAAAAACTAGAGAAAGACCAAGCCGCTTCTTCGAATCCGAGGGAAGATACGAGTGTGGGTGATTTGATGCGCGAGCTCATAACGAAGCTCAACGACGCACAACAATCTCCGAGTGTGAATGAAGGTAACGAGACAGTGCTCGAGATTGATATTGGTCGTTTGCACTACACGCTCGTCAGTTCACCTTCGAAAAGCCAGTACCACCTCAGCCCACGCGAACAGGAGATCGTACGGCTCGTAGCCGAAGGTTTGCCGAACAAATGCATCAGCGCTGTATTGGAGATCAGCTCGTGGACCGTCGCCACGCATCTTCGCCGTGTTTTCGCAAAGTTAGGTGTGAACTCACGGGCCGCGATGGTGGCGAAATTGTTCGAGGGTAATTTGATGAAGGAGTTGTCAGTGCGGAAAGCAGGCGGGACGAGTTAAGCTGGCGGTAAGCTGTTCGGCTCATCACGTTGATAACGACCGCTCTCCCCTGAAAGCGAGGATAGAATGAAACCGAAGTATGGTTGGTTTGTGGCTCTGATTCTAATGCTCTGCTGTCTGGGGTTCACTATCAGAGCGCAAAAGGAAACGTCTGCCAGAAGCAAGTGGGAATACAAGTCCGTCTTTTCGACTAGCGCAGACCCGGCCTACGTGCTCAACGATCTCGGCGAGCAGGGTTGGGAATTAGTAGCGATAGACGTGAACAGCGTTGACAAGCACAACGCCGCAATTGGCGGCACGACTTATTACCTGAAGCGCGCTCGGTAAGATCTGTATTCGAAGCCGCAGTAAGTTTTTGATTCTTTGTGGCTGGGAGGCAGGGACTCGAACCCCGATAGCCAGATCCAGAGTCTGGAGTCCTACCATTGGACGACCTCCCAGCAAGAGGAATTTGAATTTACGGATCGGCTTCGCAGTTGTCAAACACGCCATTCGGAAACCGTCTCATGCGTCGACTACGCCGTCCAATTTAAACTTGCCCGCGGCGGCGAGGGTGGCTGCTTCGGTGGGACGATACTCCCAGTGCCACGATTCTTTTGAGACGGTGCGGACAAATCCCTGCTGCGGCGCGTTCTTCTTTAGCCACTCGTAAACTTTGTCAGAGCCATTGAACACGTTGTGCAGCGTGTTCAGATCAAACGCCTGCCCGTGCTGGTGATTCGACGCGCCGGGTTTCGCCGCGAGATTTCCACGGCCGATCTCGAACAGATGTCGCAACTGCGCCTGCCGCCCATACGTGCGAAACGCGCTGTTGATCGAGAGCTGAATGTTGTCGCGCTCGGCCGCTTCCTTGAGACGCAGATACGGCTCGAGCGTGTCGATCGTGATCTGCTCCATCTCCGCGCCGAAGCCGACAATGTTAACGAGCAGTTTCGGACCAATGTACGTGCCTCGGCGCCAACACGCATTCGGACCTTTCTCATCCCTCCACGAGTCCGAGAAATAAAGATCGGAACAACCCTCTTTGAGGTTCGCGGCTTTGGTCCAGCCGATCTCCTGGCCCAACTCCATGCCGTTCTGCGCGATCGCAATCTGGCTCACTTTGACAAACATCCCGTCCACCGACTTCTCCGTGACGGCGACAAACGTGCGCACCGGAATCGTCGTGCCGCGCGAAGCAAACGCCGGCGCGCCATCGCGAATCAACGCATTTTCGTCGATGCAGGTCATGTTGTCGCCGAGCGGCTCGAGCGTCCACGCTGCGGGCGCGAGTCCCGCGGTCTCGTTCGCCAGCGAACCAAGTAAATTCATCGCCGAGGTCCAACCGAAACGCTCGCCCGAATCAGCAGCAACGACGAGCGCGTATGCGTGTCGATCCGCGTCGGCTTTAACATCCGTCACTTTCACTTCGGTGCGTTGCGGCACCACTTTCACGTCGCCGGCATTCTTTCCGGGCGGAAGATCCTCGCCGGCCTGGTAATGCTGTTCCCCCAGCTCGTCGTCGAGAATCACCGCCTTGCTCGACTCGACGACAAAAACTTTTTCCAAATAACTTCTGAAATTCATGATGAAAGCCTCCGCTTGTTGAATGTAATTACACGCGCCCCGAAAAAATTATTCCTTGAACTCGCCTTCACTAAAAGGCACAATGACTCCGAGGTAGCGGCAAAGTAGTAGCAGCATTCCTGAAATACAACAAAGACAATCGCCTTCACTCTTTCTCAGCTTCCGAACACGTGCGGAGAGTCGATGACCGAACCCGAGAACGAATCTGCAAGCTCCGGCAATGACGAACAGGACGAGGTAGCGAAGTATCGGCTCAAACTCGAAGAGACCGCCGACCTCGTCGCCCGCATCCGCCATGAAATCAACAACCCGCTCACGGGTGTGTTGGGCCAGGCCCAACTTTTGTTACGCGAAGAGCTGAGCGAGCGCTCACGCAAACGAGTGAAAACGATTGAAGACCTGGCGCTGCGTTTGAGAGACGTAGTGGCCCAGTTGCGTGAAGTGCAAAGGCCCGGCAGCGATGGTGAAAGTAATGACGCCCGCGGCAACCTGAGTTAATGATGAAACCTCACCAGCAACTCCACGGCCATCGCAGGCGCCATTGACTCCTGAGGGAAATGCTACCTGGCAGCAATCCTTTTCTCTTCGTCCGTATAAACTTTTATCTGCGTGCCCGGCTTGATCTTCGCATTCTTGCCGTGCTTCAAAAATCCTAACGGACCAAACAGTACCACGAGCGCGACAGTAGTTCCCGTTTTGTCGTCACCTTCTTTGCCTTTCGACGAGCGCAGCTTGAGTCGTTGATTGTCTACCGTCGACGTCGACTCGACGCGAATACCGAGGCTGCCGCCTTTGCCCATCATGCCGGCTTTTTTCGCCTGGGCCACAACGCCCTTGACGAGCGTGTCTTTCGCGATCACGACCTGACCGTCGATCTTCACATCTTCCTCAACCTTGAACGTAAGCGGATCGCCCTCGGCGGCCGTCTTGCTGCTGATCTCTTCGGTGGTGACAACGGTAAACTCGGTGCCGTCGGGAAGGACTTTTACGTTTACATTCTCGCCATGAGGCGGATCCTGTTGTCGTGCGGCGGCTAGCAACGTGACGCTGGGCAAACTAAGACTGAGAACCGCCAGCATAACAACGCCGATCTGAATAGACCTGGAAAGAGCACGGGGGATAGCTTTTTGCATTTGTCGTTTTTCTCCTAAGTGAGATGGTTTGCGAGCCTACCGTCACCGGCGAAGCAGTGACGGACCGGGGAGAGTGAGCTAGTTGACGAACCTAAACCAACACCGATTCTTCTTCAGTTGGTTCTACGAGATAAGGACTGGTGAGTACGGGTTTTTCTTCATCTTCAGCTAAGACGGCTTGAATCACGGGCAGACTGAGCGAATGTTTTTTCGTCGGCAACGGCACGGACTTACCGGCGGCGTAGACTTTGTGACGGCCATTCTCTTCGTACCACTCGCCGAGGTTCGCGGTCTTGTGCATGTTCTCGATGATCTGCCGCCAACCCACACCCGTGTTGTAAGCGCAGAATGAAATCTCGCCTTCCTGAGTGCCGTAAGGAATCACGCACATCTCGGTGCGGCGGAAGTCGTAGTTAAAGAGATCCTGAAACCACATTCCTTCGACGCATAGCACGCGCCAATTGTCGTTCGCGGCGCCGTTGGTCTGCGCCTTCATACGATCGTTGCGATCGGAATTGGAGTTGGTCGATGAAGGTTTGAAGAGATTGAGAATCTGCGAAATCGGAAAACCTTCGGGCGCGCGTTCGGCGTGGAAGTTACGCATGATGGCCATGCCGAGTTGCGCGTAGGAAAGTTTGCGGCCGCGCGCGGTGTCAGTGATCACGGCGACGTCACGCATAAACTGTTCGTAATCGAAAAACTCAAACAGCGATTTGAACTCGCCCGTCTGCTTGTTCACGACGAGCAACGTGAAGATGCCGCAGTTTGGATGGCAGTTACACGACGACCAGCCCCACGGCGCATCAGCGCCTTGCAGCATATCCATCACGCTCGTGAACGCTGAATAAGACGAAAGCGGGAACCAGTCGCGCAGCGGTTGAATGCGATGTTGTAGTTGATCTTTCAGATCGTGAGTCATGCCGGCGAGCGTATAGCGCCATTTCTTGCGCAGCTCGTCCGAAATATCTTCGTCGCGTCCGGTAAACGAAACCGGCTGAAACGCGATCGTCTGCACCTTGTCGATGTTCTTCGCGGCAAACTCGACGATCTGCCCGATGCCGTCGTTATTGATACTGTTGACGATCGTCACGACGAGCGTGACTTTGATCCCGACGCTCGCGAGGTTTTCAATCGCGCGCAACTTCACGTCAAACAAATTACCGACGCCGCGATGCTTGTTCTTTTCTTCGCTGACGCCGTCAAATTGCAGATAGACGCCGTGCTGCCCCGCGGCTTTGGCGGCTTTGCAGAACTCGATGTCTTCGGCGAAACGAATGCCGTTGGTCGCGGCGAGTATGCGATAGAAACCGATCTTCTTCGCGTACTCGACAGCTTCCAGATAATAAGGAGAAAGCGTCGGCTCGCCGCCGGAGAAGAGAATGATGATCTGGCGTCGCGGTTTGAACGACACTGCGCGATCGAGAATCGCTTTCGTGTCTTCAAACGTCGGCTCGTGCACGTAGCCAACCTGGTTCGCGTCCATGAAGCACGGATCGCACATCATGTTGCAGCGATTCGTCAGGTCGACAGTCAACACCGCGCCGCGTCCAAACTTGATGTTCGAAGTGCCGTGACGATGAACGTCTTTATCTTCGGCGGCGCGAAAGTCACGACCAAAGAACAACGATTCGATACGCGCGAGAAACGCAGGGTCGGTCGACATCACGTCTTCAAACTCGCCGTGCTTCGGACACGTCTTGCGCATCAGCACCTGGCCGTTGTCTTCAACGATCTGCGCTTTGATCTCGCCGGGATGCTCGTACATCAACGTGTCGAGCGGAGTCTCACCGGTGATCACGGCGTTGCGAACTTCCTTGACGCAGGCGGGACAGAGACTGTCGGTCTCACGCGGAAAGCCGAGCGGAGGCGCGCTACGTTCGTAGGATTTGAGGAGCGGTTCGGGCGCCCAGTTGGGCCGAATCGACTCGCCTTCCGGAAGTCTTTGGTTAACGCTCTGAAAAGCCTTCCAGGCGATGTCTGAGAGACCCGAGATCAGCCGCGAGCTTTTCACGCCCGCAAGCTTGGTTTTCTCGGTTTCCCCTCGGCGAAACTGGTCACTGAACAAAGTTTTCCCGTCTCCTCCCGTATTCAACCCACAAACAGTTCTGCATATTAAACAGGATTTGCAGGATCCACAAGACACGATTATCCTCAAAACCCTGCAAATGCCTATTCATCCGACCGCCATAATCGAACCGGACGTGGAAATCGGTCCCGATTGCGAGGTCGGCGCGTATGCCGTGATCAAGCAGTTTACGCGGCTCGGAGCGCGCAATCGCGTCTACGAACACGCCGTCATTGGCGGCGAGCCGCAGGACGTCAAGTTCAAGGGCGAACAGAGCTTTCTCGAGATCGGCGACGACAACATCATCCGCGAGTTTTGCACGTTTCACCGGGCGAACGGCGCCGGGCAGACGACGCGCATCGGCTCGCGCAACTTCTTCATGGTTGGGGTACACGTGGCGCACAACTGCGCGATCGGCGACGACAATATTTTCGCGAATGAAGTAGCGCTGGCGGGTCACATAGTAATTGAGGACCACGTGTTTCTTTCGAACAACGTGGGCGCGCATCAGTTTGTGCGGTTTGGCCGTTACGCAATGGTTGGCGGGAAGTCGAAGATCGTGCAGGATGTGTTGCCGTTTTTTATTACTGACGGAAATCCGCCGCGCGTGCGCGGGCTGAATACCGTTGGGCTGACGCGCGCTGGTTTTACTGAAGAGCAGAAGCGCGCGTTGAAGAATGCGTATCGCACGTTGTTCAAAAGCGGTGTTCCGCTCGCCGACAGCTTGAGTGAACTCGAACACGTCGACGACGAGAACGTCGCGCACCTCCTGAATTTTATTCGTGGTTCCAAACGCGGTTTCATACGAACATGAAGATTGCAGAGCTTGCTGAGATCGTCGGTGGTCGACTGGTGGGCCATCCCGAAACGGAGATCAAGCGGATCGCCGATCTGGATCAGGCGGGCGATCATGAGATTGCGTACGTCGATAACGAGAAGTTTTTTCCGGCGGCCGCGGCGAGTGTTGCGTCGGGTTTGATCGTGCCGGTGGGTGCGGCGGAAAAGTTTCCGGATCGGACGGTGATCGAAGTTGCGAATCCGAAGCTCGCGTTTTCGTTGATTGGCGCAGCGCTGCATCCGCCAGTCCGGCGTGCCGCGGAGATTCATTCGAGCGCGGTCGTGGCGGAGACGGCGGACATCGCGCTCACCGCGTACATTGGACCACACGTACAGATCGGCGAGGGCGCGCGCGTCGGCACGTTCACACGTATCGAAGCGGGCGTGGTTGTCGGTGCGCACGTCAGCATTGGCGACGACTGTGTGCTGCATCCGAACGTGGTGTTGTATGACGGCGTCACGATCGGCGACCGCGTCATCCTGCACGCCGGGGTGTGCATCGGCGCTGACGGTTTTGGTTATGTGCGTCACGATCACGGCTATCAGAAGTTTCCGCAAATCGGCACGGTCGTGATCGAAGACGACGTCGAGCTCGGTGCGCATACGTGCGTCGATCGCGCTGCGCTCGGGCGTACGCGCATTGGTCGCGGCACGAAACTCGACAACATGGTCCACGTGGGCCACAACTGCGACATCGGCGAGCGCGTCGTCATCGCGGCGCAAACGGGCATCAGCGGCAGCGTCGTGATCGAAGACGACGCGGTGATCGGCGGTCAGGTTGGTTTTGGAGATCACACGCGCGTGCAAAAGGGCGCGGTGATCGGATCGAAAGCCGGGATATTGCCGGGAAAAATCGTGCGGCCCGGCGTGTGGTGGGGAATTCCCGTTCAGCCGCTCGACGAATACAAGCGGATGAACGCACACCTGGGCCGCCTCGGTGATATGCGCGAACGGATCAAACGCCTCGAACAGGAGATTTCCGATTTAAAAAATCGATGATTGCCTGCGCCGCTCGTTGCGAGGCGCCGCCTTCGCCGAGACGATGGGCCACTTCCGCGAGTTGCTGGCGAGCGAGCTTGTTGTTTGCCGGCTCGAGCAGTTGGAGTAATTCGCTCGTGAGATTCTCAGCGTTGAGATCGTTTTGCATCAACTCGCGCGCGATCTCTTTGCCCGCTACTAAATTCACGAGACCGTAATGCGTGACGGTGATGAGCCGGCCGAGTGTGTGCCAGTTCATCGCCGATTCTTTATAGACCACGACCAGCGGTGTTTCGAGTAACGCTGCTTCGAGTGTCGCGGTACCGCTCGCGATCGCGGCGGCGTGGGAAGCAGCGAGTGCTTCGCGCGTCTCGCCCTGGACCAACCTGATCGAGCTCGCGCCGTTTTGTTGGTTCACGATCTGTCGCGTCTCTTCGATCGTGCGGCTCGGCGCGACGACGATCACCGATTGCACGTCAGGCCGCAGGCGCGCGAGTTTTTCAATCGCCGCCAGCATCGGCGGCAGGATGCGTTGCAACTCCTTGTGCCGGCTGCCGGGAAGAAACGAAACGATCGGACGCGCCGGATCCAGGCCGTTGCGCCGACAGAACTCTTCGCGATCGAAACGCGCTTTCACTTCACCCGCCAGTGGATGGCCCACAAACTCGACGTGGTCCACACCGCGCGCTTTGAACCACTCAGCTTCGAACGGCAGGATCGACAACAACAGATCGACGTCGCGCTTGATCGTGTTGATACGACGCGGCCGCCAGGCCCATAGCTGCGGACTGATGTAGTAGATCACTCTCACGCCGCGTCGATGTAGCGCAGTCGCGAGACGCAGATTGAACTCGGGCCAGTCGACGAGGATGACGGCATCCGGCGCGCGTTCGATTGCTGTTTGTTTGAGTTTGTGGAAGACGCCGAGAAACTTCGGCAGGGCGCGCGTCACTTCGAGAATGCCGAGGATCGCGAGCTCGTCAGTGTTGATGATCGACTCGACGCCCGTCGCACGCAGCAGCGGCCCCGTGGCGCCAAAAATTTCAAACGCGCTGTTCGTTTTTCGCTGCAACGCCGCGACGAGCATCGCCGCATGTGCATCGCCCGACGGCTCACCAGCAACGATCATCAACTTCGCCACACCCGCATCATAACAAACAGAAAACCCAAGTCGCGCGCCGTTCGGCATTCGTGCTAGCATCCACCCGCTTTACTGACTCGCGGACGTGCGGAGGCTCCACTCACTTTTGCGTCTGGTGCTGGCAAACCTGCTCCTCCTCGTGTGCTGCCAGTTTGTATTTGCGCAGCAGACGAATCCGGTCGATCGTAAAGTCACGAATCCACTCACCGACACGCCCAACGTCAATCCATTAAATAACGATCAGCCGGTTCAGCGACGACCGCAGAAACAAAGCGGCGTGCAAGGCGTCAGCACGGATCAAATCACGGTCGACGCCTCGAAGCAGACTGGCTCGGGTCCGGAAAACGCGCGCGTAGTTGTTTACGAAGGAAACGTTGACGTGCGCATCGGCACGTATCGTTTGCAGGCTGACAAAGTCACGGTTTACGAAGCGGAGAACCGGGTCGTCGCCGAGGGCAGTGTCGTTTTCGATCAGGCCGACATGCAGCGCATCACCGGTTCGCGCGCCGAGTGGAACTACCGCACGAAGCTCGGTTACTTCATCAACTCCACCGGCTTCACGAACCAAACGCAGGACGGCACGCGCGTTTACTTCACCGCGGATCGCGTGGAGAAAATCAGTCTCGACACAATCGTCGTGACGAACGCGCAAGTGACTGCGTGTGACGAAGACGTGCCGAAGTGGAGCTTTCACGCGAACAAGGCGAAGATCAAAACCGGCGATCGCGTGCGCGTCTATTCGCCCAAGTTAAAGATCAAAGACATTCCGGTTTTCTATCTTCCGTACGCTTCCGTGTCGATCAAACCACGCGATCGCGCGTCGGGATTTTTGACGCCGACGTTTGGCGGCTCGGGCGCGAAGGGTTTTCGTCTCTCCACGGCGTACTATCAAACACTCGGCCGTTCCGCCGACTTCACCTTTCGCAGCGACGTCTACACCTCGCGGGGCTTGGGCATCGGCGGCGACCTGCGCACGCGCGCGAACTCGCGTTCGTTTCTCAACACTGGTTTCTACGCCGTCAAGGATCGCATCTTTGGACCACACGAAGACGCCGCGCATCCGAACCAGGGCGGTTCGAGTTTCTACGTCGAGGGTGTGCACTATTTCAAAAACGGTTTCACCGCCGCCGCGGACGTAAACATCACTTCGAACCTCGCGTTTCGCCAGGTATTCTCCGATAACATTCAGCAGGCGATCTCGCCGGAAGAGACGTCGCAGGTTTTCATCAACAAGGATCACAACGAGTACAGCTTCAACTTTCTCGCGCGCACTCAGGTGACGTCGTTGACGGACGCGCGCATTCGCATCCGGCAGTTGCCGAGCATCAGCATCGACAAGCGCCCGACGATTCTGAGTTTTCTGGAGAAGCTGCCGCTCTATTATTCGTTCGAGGGCAGCGCCGACGGCGTGAGCCGCAAGGAAACGGTTGAGGATCAGGTCCAGTTTGCCAACGACGTCGGCGGCCATGCGATCATCACGCCGTCGATCGTGCAGCGGCTCGATCTGCATCCGCGCTTCGAATTGCCGTTGAACTTCGCCGGTTGGACCATCACCGCTTCGGGCGCGGGACGCGTCACGTTCTATTCAAACTCACTCGATCCAACGACACGTGACGTGCTCAGTCAAAACGTGACGCGTTCGTACGGCGAGTTTGAGTTGGACGTGCGGCCGCCGGCGTTCGCGAAAGACTTTCATCGCGGCGACGGCAGCTTCTGGTTTCGTCACCTGATCGAACCATACGTTATCTATCGCAAGCTTTCGGGCATTAACAACTTCGATCGCATCATTCGTTTCGACTACATCGACGCGATTGCCGACACGAACGAGATCGAGTTTGGCGTGGCGAACCGTTTCTTCACGCAGCGTTCGACCGAGAACGTGAGCGACGTGCCGGTGCGAGAAGTTGAAGGACGCGAGCGGCCAATCCTTTCGAGCCAGCCATACGAAGCGCTCACGATAACGATCCGCGGCAAATACTTTTTCGACCCGTTCTTCGGCGGCGCGCTGATTCCGGGCCAGCGCAACCAGTTTTATCCCATCAACACGCTTTCGGGATTCGTTTACGGCGGCGTGCCGCGCCGTTTCTCGCCGATCAATATCGACGCGCGTTACCGGCCGCGGCGGCATCTGTTTGCAGACGTGCGCACCGACGTCGACACGCAGGGCGGCGGTATGCGTTCGCTTTCGACGACGTTTGGCTTGTCGCGCACGTTGATTCAGGTGTTTCAGAGTTTTTATTACACGCGGGCCATCGAGCTCTCGCCCAGCCTGGCGAAGTTTGCGGATACGCGTGGTTTGGAACCGGGAACGCTGCGTGGCTCGCAGTGGAGCCCGTCGGTGTTTTTGGGGAATCGTGACCGTGGTCTATTCGGCGGGGCCTCGTTCTTCTTCGACTTCCAAAAACGTCCCGGCCGCAAGGACAGCTCCCTGATCAACTCAACGATCACAGTCGGCAACGCCTGGGACTGCTGCGCGGTGACGGCCCAGTTTTCGACCTTCAACGTGGGCCTGCGCAAAGAGAACCGGCTCGTCTTCAGCTTCCGCCTGAACGGCATCGGCACCTTCGGCACCGAGCAGATCGGTCAGCATCGCTAAAAGGTGTACTAAGTCTGGACGGAGTCAGGGCCTTGAAGTTATCATGCTGAGCGGTCGCCCCGTTCGCTCCCCCGACCTGCCTGGATCAGTTCGGCAAATTTATCTTGCTCAGGCATCCTCGTGAGACTTTGAAGCACCTGAGGGGCTTTGCGCTCCAAAGACAACGTTTACCTCCCGGTTTGCAAAACATAACAAGGATACGAAGTTGAAATTCACGTTTTTTGCCTCCACTACGCGACGCCTGAAAAATTTTCAACCGACGATTTATCAGCAGGCCCGGGCGGTCCTGGCCGTGGTCCTGGCGGTCCTGGTCCTGCTTCCTTCGTTAGCTCTGACCGTCTCGGCCCATGCGCCACTGCCCTCGACGAACGAGCCTGACAACGACTACTTCATGCTCTACGCGAGCCCTAACGGCGACACCGTCTGTCGCGTCGCGAATGCCGCCGAGCGCACGGAGCTCGAGAAGATCACGCCGAAGAACCTGCGCCAGATCAACCACCTCGGCGAGAAGTCGGTCGGCTTGAGCGGGGAAGTCGACAACGCAGGGACGCACCTCACGATCGTTCTGCGCGCCACCACGAACCTGCAAAACAATGCGGCGGCCATGGGAGCTTTCACTCGTGCGGCGGCCAACTGGGAAAACATCATCAACTCCCCCGTCACGATCTTTATCGACGCTGATTTCGGTCCGGACAATTTCGGACAGGCGTGGCCTTCGGGCGTCCTCGGTTCGACCAGTGCGCCGAGCTCGACTTTCAGTTACTCCTTCGTTCGCGGCCAACTGGTCGCTGGCGCCACGGCGACGACGAGCGCTGTTTACAATGCCTTGCCGTCGAGCTCCGTCCCGGTTGATACGGGTTCCGGTAGTTCAACGAGTCTCTCGGTCTCAGCCACGATTGCTCGCGCGATCGGCCTCTTGAATCCGACGGCGCAGTCGACGGATACCGCTGCCAAGATCGGTTTCAATGGCACCGGTAATTTCAATTTCGACTTCGATCGCAGCGACGGCATTACAGGCATCGACTTCGAGTCAGTGGCGACGCACGAGATCGGTCACGCGCTCGGTTTCACGTCGCGAGCCGGCACCGGCAGCAGCACGCCCGCGATGTGGGATCTTTATCGCTTCCGCACCGGCATGACTGCGGGAGCTTTCACTACCGCGACGCGCGTGATGACGATCGGCGGCACGCCGGATCCGCTTCAGTTCTATTTCGCTCCCGGCACGTCGGAGTTGGGACTTTCCAACGGTGGACCAAGTGGCGCTACTGACAACGGGGCTGACGGCAATCAGTCGAGCCACTGGAAACAGGCCAGTCTCAACGGTGGCGTGGTCACCGGTTATATCGGGATCATGGATCCGAGAATCCCCTCGAACAGAGAGAGAGACATAACCAACAACGACATCAACGCCCTCAACGTCCTCGGCTTCAACTCGAATGCTGTTCCTCCTGCTGCGCCGCCTCCCAACGACAACTTCGCTTCGGCGCAAGTCGTCAGCGGTTGTTCAGGCTCGGTCAACGGCACGAATGTCGGCGCGACGCGCGAGGCCGGCGAGCCGATCCATTCGCCTGATGGAGTAAGCAGCAGTCGTTCAGTTTGGTATCAATGGACTGCATCGTCGAACGGCAGCACCACTATTACGACGAAGGGAAGTGACTTCGACACGGTGCTGGGCGTCTATGAAGGAACTACGGTCAACGCGCTAACAACAATCGGCAAAGACGATGACGGTGGCGGCCCCGACCACACCAGCACTGTCACTTTCTCAGCAGTCGCCGGTCACACGTACCGCATCGCAGTGGATGGTTATAACAACGGCGGCTCGGGCGGCGACTTTGGTTCGGTCACGCTCAATTGGACTTCCAATTGCGCCAACGCCGTCAATCAGATCGACGACGCGACCTTCTTCGTCACGCAGCACTATCACGACTTCCTCAATCGCGATCCGGACGCATCGGGACTCAGCTTCTGGGTCAACGAGATCACTTCGTGCGGCGCAAACGCAGCGTGTATCGACGTGAAGCGAATCAACGTGTCGGCCGCGTTCTATCTCGCGATTGAATTTCAGGAAACCGGCTATCTCGCTTATCGCACGCACAAGGCCGCGTTTGGCAATTTACCCGGCGCGCCCGTGCCGATCGTCTTCACCGATTTCGTGACCGAGTCGGCGCAGATCGGACAGAACGTGCAGGTCGGCGTCGGCAACTGGCAGGCCCAGTTGGAAGCCAACAAACAGGCGTACATGCTGGCGTTTGTCCAACGCGGAGATTTCGTCGCGGGATTTCCGACCAACATGAGCGCGACGAATTTTGTAACGCAGTTGAATACGCGCGCCGGTGGTGTGTTGTCCGCTGCCGAGCAGACCAACTTGATCAACCAACTCGCCCCAAATCCGGGCGACGCGACGCTGCGCTCGCAGGTGCTTCGTGCGGTTGCCGAAGATCAGGACTTGAAGAACGCGGAGTTCAACCGAGCGTTTGTGCTGATGCAGTACTTCGGTTACTTGCGCCGTAATCCAAACAGCTCTCCCGACACAAACTTTGACGGCTACAATTTCTGGCTCACAAAGCTAAATCAGTTCAACGGTGATTTCGTAGCGGCTGAAATGGTGAAGGCATTCATCACTTCATCTGAATATCGGCAGCGCTTTGGGCCGTGAGTCGAAACACATTTAGATCCAGCAGCAACCACCAGCGCGAGTTGGTGGTTGCGGTGTAATCAACTGCCCCAGGAGAAGTCCCTACATGTCTACCTTTCGCATTGTCTTCCTTCTCGCTGTTAGTTCCGTTTTGATCGTTGTCGCAGCTTTAAGCCTGCCGACAGGATCGCGCGCCAAGGTCCAGTCTCCGCAAGAAACAGTGTCGCCGAAGAAAGCGCGCCGGCAGCCGTTCAAGCCGGGCGAGATCATCGTGCGTTATCGCAATGAGTCGATGGCCAAGAGCCGGGCCGGAGCAATGAGAATCACCGCGCAGGACGGACAACTGCGAAGCATGAGAGTCGATGATTTCGAAGGATCGAAAATGATCCCGGGCCTGAGAGTCGCGCGCGTGACCGACGGCGGCGACACGATCTCGGCAGTTGAAGCGCTGCGCATGCAGCCGGACGTTTTGTACGCCGAGCCGAACTACATCCTGCATGCCGACGTCACGCCGAACGATCCGCATTTCGTTGCCGGCCGGCAGCCAAATATGACGACTATCGGCGCGCCCCAGGCGTGGAACACGCAAACCGGCAGCGCTTCCATTGTTGTCGGCGTGATCGATCAGGGCATCGACATCAATCACCTCGATCTGGCAGCCAACATCTGGACCAACCCGTCGCCGGGCGCGGTGGGCGGCGGCATCACGGGCGACCTTCACGGTTACAACTTCGTCGACAACAACGGCACGGTTTTCAGCGGCGCTGATGGTGAGAGTCACGCGAGTCACGTCGCCGGCATCATCGGCGCTGTCGGCAACAACAACCGCGGCGTTGCGGGGGTTAACTGGACCGTTAATCTGATGTCGTTGAAGTTTCTCGACTCAGATGGTTTCGGCGACACGCTCAATGCGATTCGCGCCTGCACTTATGCGAAACAGATGCGCGACCTGTGGGTGAGCAGCAATCACACGAAAGGCGCGAACCTCCGCGTGTTGAATGCGAGCTTTGGCGGCGCGCAGTTTTCAACCGGCTTCTCCGACGCGATTCAGGCTCTCAACACTTCAGGGATTTTGTTCGTCGCCGCGGCCGGTAACGTTGAAGACGGCACGCGCGAACCGAACAACGATCTGGTGCCGCACTTTCCTTCCGGTTTCGACGCCGCGAACATCATTGCTGTCGCGGCCACAAGTTCGACCGACACGCTCGCCAGTTTCTCGCACTTTGGCGGGACCACGGTTCATCTCGGCGCACCCGGAGTCTCGATCCTGAGCACTACGCCGCACTGCGCGAATCCCGGTCCCAACAATGCCTGTTTGCCGGACTTCACGGATCCGAACGGTGACACCTATTCATTTTTCAGCGGCACTTCGATGGCGGCCCCGCACGTCTCCGGCGCTGCTGCGTTGCTGTGGGCACAGAATCCCAATCTTACCGTGGCGCAAGTTAAAGGTCTGCTGATCTTCAACGGCGATATCGAGCAGCCATTGCTGGGCGAGACACTTACCGGACGGCGTTTGAACGTGGCGAACAGTTTCACGTCGTTGCTCGAAAACGACACAACCGCTCCCGGCGCCGTCACGAACTTAGGCGTCGATTCGCAGAACGGCCGCACGTTCAATCTTCGTTGGACGGCCTCGGGTGACGATGGCACGACCGGCCAGGCGGCGCTTTATGAAGTGTCTTTCACGGATGGCGGCTCAGGCGTGACGACTCCGCTGAACGGAGTGATTCCGGTGCCGTCGGGCTCGGGCCAGATTGCGACTGTAACCGTGCCGTTCCGGCATGCTTCGGGAACGCTGAACCTGCAGGAGTTTGATAACGCCGGAAACGCCGGCACGACGGTCACAGTGCCGGTCGGCATCCCGCAGTCCGCGGCTGATCCGTACACGACTGCGACTGGTTCGGCGCAACCACTCTCGTCAGGCGGCAATAACGTTGGTCCAAATGCAGACGATCAGTACGCGGATGTGTTGTTCCCGGCCGGGTTTACTTTTCCGTTCTTCGGCCACAACTTCGATTCGGTGACTCTGTCAACGAACGGCATCCTGTATCTCGGCGGCAATCCGCCGCAGCGCGACAACGGCGACGCGGATGACGTTCCCAGTTCACCGGGAAAACTCGGTGGCTATCCGGCGATCGCCGGACTCTGGGACGATCTCGATCTGCGTACCTCGCGTCGTGCGGACGCCGGGATATTTCAGATCAACAGCCCGGGCAAAGTGATCTTTCGCTGGCAGGGCGTGCCGTGTGAATTCGATGGCAACGCATGCACGGGCACGACGCCCGTGAACTTCGAGATCGAGTTGAATTCAAACGGCGTGATCAAGACTCGTTACGGCTCCGGCAATACCGGATTGTTTCCGACTGTCGGCATCGCGGGTGGCGAGCACGATCCTTACATCATCGCCGATCACACGAACGAGGAAACTCCGATCAGTCTCACGAACGCGGCGGAAGTTACCTTCACGCCTCGCGCGCAGACTGCGAGCACGATTCAGTTCACGCAAGCGACCTTCGCTGCAAATGAGAATGTCGGTTCGCTGAACGTAACTGTCTCGCGGACGGGAGACACGTCGAGTGTCGCGACAGTCCGTTACAACACGAATGACTTCGGAACTGCTTCTCCGTGCACGTTTATTTCGACAAATGCGTCGAGCCGTTGTGACTACCTGATGACGGTCGGTTCTCTGAGGTTTGCGCCCGGAGAGACGTCGAAGACTATCCCGGTTCCAATCATCAACGACGTTTTCACAGAGAACCCGGAGACGTTCACGATGACGCTGAGTAACGTGACCGGCGCAACGCTGGGCGCGACCACTCAGGCTGACATCACCATTTCGGACGGCGGCGCGGAGGCCGGCGGCAATCCGCTGGATACGGCGTCGTCATTCGTCAGACAGCAGTACATCGACTTTCTGAATCGTGAACCAGATGCTGACGGCCTGGCCTTTTGGACAGGCAACATCACCTCGTGCGGGTCAGACGCGCAATGTATCGAGGTCAAGCGGATCAACGTGTCCGCGGCTTTCTTCCTCTCGATCGAATTTCAGGAAACCGGTTATCTGGTCTATCGCCTGCACAAGGTTGCACCCGGGCTCGACGCTAACAGACCGGTTCCAGTGAGATTCGGATCGTTCCTCCAGGAGACAGAGCAAATCGGGCAGGGAGTTCAGGTCAATGTGGGCGACTGGCAGAACAAGTTGGAAGCCAACAAGCAGGCGTTCACTCTGGCCTTCGTTCAGACACCCGGTTTCCTCAATGACTTCGGCGCGCTCTCGGCGGCTGCGATGGTCGACAAAATGAACACCAACGCTGGCGGCGTGCTTTCGGCATCCGAGCGGACCGCACTGATCAACTTGTTGGGACCAATACCCAGTGATCCGTCGCGGCGAGCAGCGGTGTTGCGAGCGATCGCGGAAAACGACAACTTGAAGAAGGCAGAGTTCAACAAGGCCTTCGTGCTGATGCAGTACTTCGGTTACTTGAGACGAAACCCGGATGATTCGCCGGATACCGATTTCAGCGGCTTCAATTTCTGGCTCGGAAAACTGAACAGCTTCAATGGCGACTTTATCAAAGCGGAGATGGTGAAGGCGTTCATCGACTCCATCGAGTACCGGCAGCGCTTCGCGCCGTGAGTTGCTGGCGCAAAAGCGAGCAAACTAAAAGAGGGAATCCATTGCTGGATTCCCTCTTTCATTTTGCGCTAAGCGAATTGTTTAGAAGCGATTGAGATATTCGCCCGAGACGATGAAGGCGCGGACCATTTCTGCCGCGACGAAGTCGCCGTTGAATTGATTCAGCTTCGTCAGCCAGAAATTGTAACCGTTGAAGTTGCCGTCGGGAGCGTCGTCGGGATTGCGGCGCAGGTAGCCGAAATACTGCATCAGCACAAACGCCTTATTGGTTTCGCGCTGCGTCAGGTTCGCGTTCTCCGCAACCGAACGCAGGACGCTGGCGCGCTTGGTGGCATCGCCAGGCGTAGCACCCAGGACACCGACGAGCGTGCTTTTTTCTGACGAGGTCAGAACGTTTCCGGCATTCGCGTCCAGCTTGTCGACAAATTGCTGGGCCGTCATGTTTGTCGGAAACGCTGCCAGAAATGCCGGCCGTTGCACGAAAGCGAGCGCAAAGGAATTCTTGTTGTTGTTCAGCACGTCTTCCCAACCGGTCGCGCCGACAACGACGCCGTTACCGATCGTTCGCGTGTCGGGCATGAAGTCCTCGCGACGGACGGGAACTGGCTTGCCGGGCAGATTGCCGAACGCGGCCTCGTTCATTTTGTAGACGAGGAAGCCGGTCTGCTGGAACTCAATCGACAGGAAGAAAGCCCCGGAGACGTGGACGCGCTTCGAGTCGATGCAGGAAGCGTTCGTACCGCACTGGGTGATTTCGTTCTGCCAGAAAGTGAAACCGCTCTGATCCGGGAAGCGGCTCAGGAAATCGACGTACTGCTGCGTGACGTAAAAGTCAGCGTCGTTGATAGTGATTGGCGTGTTAGTACCAGGGCGAAGCCGCAGCGGCTTGACCTTGATGTCTCCGTAAAAAAGCTCGGAGGGAAGATTTGGAGTTTCCGTCACGATTCGCAGCGTCGGGGGGCTCTGGGCAAACGAAACGGCGGCAGCAAACGCGATAAGTAGCGTGGCAAAGAAAATTCTCATCCTTAACTCCTGGCTGATATTGCGGAAAGAATAACCGAGAGTGAGGCGCTCTCCTAATCCATTCGCGGCTGCTTCAAGAACACCCACGAGGGCACGTCTGGAGTTTAGCCCGCTGGCTCTCGCGGTGTCAACGAGGTTCTTCTGAAAGTACTGGTGCAGTTTCAAGGCGTTTCCGTGGAGTGCGGGGACTTGTCACCGCTTTGGCCAAAGCGCCGACGAGTCGGCGCACTCCAAAATCAAAAGTTGGAGAGGTGTGGCGTTTTTGCATTTATATCATTGACAGCCGAGCCGGAAACCGTGTACTAACTGTGGTCACAAACGCGTCTCCCCAAACCTCGTCAGGTCAATAGAAGTCCGACCTCTCATCAGCTTTAGGAGTATTGACAATGAAACGCCCCGACCCCCAGCGGAGGGTTCTTCGCCCCGCCGCCTTGAGTGTACTGCTTCTCCCACTAACCTTTTGGCTCCTTAGTAATGCGCCTGTTTCATTCTCGCAAAGCACCTCGGTGCTGAACTTCGAGAGCCCGCACGTACACCCGCTCGCGATCACGCCCGACGGCAACCGTTTGCTGGCCGTTAACTCGCCAAACGGAACCCTCTCGGTGTTTCAGCTACAGAGCGGCCTCGCGCCCAAGCTGGTGGGCGAGATTCCGGTCGGACTCGAGCCGGTCAGTGTCGCGGTGCGAAACAACAACGAGGTCTGGGTCGCCAACTGGCTGTCTGATTCGATCAGCATCGTCGATCTGGCAACTGCGAACGTCGTCCGCACCATTGAGGTCGGCGACGAACCAACCGACATCCTCTTCGCCGGATCGAACCGCGAAATGGCTTTCGTCTGTGTCTCCGGCGGCGGCTCATTACTGAACGGCACGTCGATCGATCATCTCGGCCGCGGTCAAATCAAAGTCTTCGATCCCGCTAATCCAGCAGCGCCGCCGCAAACGATAGAGATCTTCGGCAAGCAGCCGCGTGCACTTGCCAAAAACGCTGATGGCTCCCGCGTCTTTATTTCTGTTTTTGAATCAGGTAACCAAACCACCGTCGTCAAAGAATCGGATGTAACCGCCAACGGTGGTTTGCCGGCGCCCAATCCACCGCTCGCTCCGGGCCTGCCTCCCGCGCCCAAGACGGGTCTGATCGTGAAGTGGAACGGTTCCGAATGGCGCGACGAGATTAACCGCTCGTGGAACGCGTTCATTCCTTACACGCTAGCCGATGTTGACGTAGTAGTGATCAACTCGAGCGGCGCTAGTTTGCCTTCGTCCGTGAGTCTGCAAGTCAGCGGCGTCGGCACGCACATCGGAAACATGGCTTTCGATCCCGCGCAGGGACGCTTGCTCGTGGCGAACCTTGACGACATCAACCAGGTTCGTTTCGAGCCGAATGTCAGCGGGCGTTTTCAAAATAACCGGATCACGATTCTCGGCAACGCAGCCAACGGAACTCCCACCGTTTCTGCGACGCCCGATCTCAATCCGCACGTGAACCTCAACGGCGCCGGCTCCGACAGCGAGCGCGGTCAGAGTCTCGCTATGCCCGGCGATCTGGTGCGCAAGTCTGACAACACGTACTTCATCGCCGCGACGAGTTCAGCGCGAGTCGGTCTCTTGGGCAGCGATGGCGTGGTCACGGATCGAATCGCAGTCGGCAAAGGTCCAACGGGCCTCGCCCTCGACGAGCCACGACATGCACTCTACGTTTTGAATCGCTTCGATCAAACGATTAGCGTCGTCGATACGGATGCGAAGTCGCAAACGTCGTCAGTAGCGATCGGCCGCAATCCGGAATCAGCGGCAACCAAAAACGGTCGCTCGTTTCTCTACGACGCGAACTTCTCCGCGCACGGCACGGTCTCGTGCGCCAGTTGTCACTTGAACGGTCATCGCGACGGGATGGTGTGGGACCTCGGCAATCCGCAAGGCTCAGTCGATCCCGTGCAAGTCTTTCTGCCGCCGGGTATCACCGGCACTGACAACCTTCATCCGATGAAGGGACCAATGATGACGCAGTCGTTGCGCGGCATCATCGGCAACGAGCCACTTCACTGGCGCGGCGATCGCGCCGGACTGGAAAGCTTCAACGGCGCGTTCGTCTCGCTGCTCGGTGGGCCAAGACAGTTAACCGCTCAGGAGATGGCCGACTTCAAATCGTTTGTGCAGGCGATGAAGTATCCACCCAATCCGAACGAGCCGCAGTCGCGGCCACCAAACGAGTTCAATGGCGGCTTCGGTTTCTTCAGCATCGAGAAACTCGACGGCGGCACGATCAATTGCAGCCAGTGCCACCTCGTCACGAATTTCCAACCCGGAACCGACAACAAGATCACGCCTTCGCTCGCGCTGCAGGAACCGCAATCGGTGAAGGTGCCGCAGCTTCGCGGTCTCTATCAGAAGGTCGGCCTCCATCGAACGCAGGCGTCGCCGCAGATCACGGGCTTCGGTCTCACGCACGACGGCACGTTCGATACGCTTTTCAACTTCATGAAAGCGCCGCAGTTTCTGTTCCAGGTCGATCCGGCAACGGCTGACAGTTGGCGAAACGCGATGGAGGACATGCTGCTTCGTCTCGACACCGGCACTCCACCCGCTATCGGCCTGATGGTGACGGTCGACGCGACGAATCGTTCCAGCGGCACGACCCTCGGCAGAATCAATCTGCTGATGAGCCAGGCACAGCAGAACAATTGCGACCTGGTCGTGCACGGCTTGTACGGTGGAACGCCGCGAAGCTTCCTGTTCTCCGGTACCACGTTCCTGCCCGACAGTCTGCTCGAACCGCCTGCTTCGCTACAGACGCTCTTGAATGCAGCCGGCGCTCGCGCCGAGCTGACGTTCCTCGCTGTGCCGAAAGGTGAAGGACGCTTGCGCAGTATCGACGTCGACAGCAACGGCGTCCTAAACGACGACGAGCCGCGCACGTCAGTGCAAATACGCGCGCGCGTGCTCAACTCGAGCGGCAATGGCGTTGCCGGTGTAACTGTCACGCTTTCCGGATCGCAATCCGCAACCGCCGTGACCGATTCGTTCGGCAACGCGGTCTTCAATCTGCTCTCGACCACGGGCGCGCACACGCTCACGCCGTCGCAAGGCAATGCGACGTTCGCGCCGAACAACGCGACGTTCGCGAGTCCCATCGCCAATCAGACCGCGATCTTCACGACGCCGGCAAACGGAACGTTCACGACGCCCTTAGGCACGAGCAACAACGTGATCGACGCCACGGCCTCGTTTGTCGCGCAGCAATACCAGGATTTCCTGTCGCGCGATCCTGACACGTCGGGATTTAATTTCTGGCAAAACGAAATCAACTCCTGCGGTAACAACGCCGCGTGTGTTGAAGTGAAGCGCGTCAACGTCTCGGGCGCGTTCTATCTCGCGATCGAATTTCAGCAGACGGGTTCGATCGTCTATCGCGCGAACCTTGCTTCTTTCAACGCGCTGCCGAAGTTCAATCAATTCTTTACCGACAGCGCGCGCATCGGCCGCAACGTGATCGTCAATCAACCCGGCTGGGACACGTTGCTGGAAACGAACAAGCAGGCGTTCTATGCCGGTTGGGTGCAACTGCCGGCGTTCCAGGCTGCATTCCCCAACACGATGACGGCGGCGGAGTTTATCGACAAGCTCAACGCGAATGCCGGCAACGTGATTTCGGCCGGAGAGCGTTCGGCCTTGCTCAACGTTCTCGGCGCGACGCCTGCGGATCTAACCAAGCGCGCCACCGTGTTGCGTTCGGTGGTCGAGGACCAGGACTTCATCAACAAGGAATTCAATCGCGCGTTTGTGTTGATGGAGTATTTTGGTTATCTACGACGTAACCCCGACGATCCGCCGGACAACAATCTCGACGGGTTGAACTTCTGGCTCGGCAAGCTGAATCAGTTCAACGGCAACTTCGTCCAGGCCGAGATGGTGAAGGCGTTCATCAGCTCGATTGAATACCGGCAGCGATTTGGGGCCCCAAACTGATCTCGGGAGAAATTAGTGTTTAGATATTTTGGAATTTTGAGTGTGCTTTCGTGTGCCTTGTTGTTTGTCGCGCCGCTGCAAGCGCAGTCACCGAAGCCTGAGGCCGGCGAGGTAGTCATCAGCCAGATCTACACGGGTGGCGGCACACCCGGCGCAGCGTTTCAGAATAGTTTTGTCGAACTCTTCAACCGCTCCAACGCATCGCGCGATCTCAACGGTGTTCCGATAACGTTTACTTCCGCTACCGGCGCGTTCAGTTTCAGCATCGCGTTTGTCAGCTCTCGCGGTCTCTCGATTGGTCCCGGTCAACACTTCCTGATCCAGTTCGGCACGGCAGGACCAAATGGCAATCCGTTGCCCTCGCCTGACGGAACTGTCGCGCAGAGTCTGGATACGTCAGGCAAGTTCGCAGTACTGAAGTTTGCTTCTACACCTCCGTCGGGAACGTGTCTGGCCGGAGATCCCAGCGTTGTCGATTTTGTCGGTTACGGAGCGGCGGCGAATTGCTTCGAGGGCAGTGGACCAACCGCAAACCTCTCGAACACAGCGGCCGTGCTTCGTCTCAACAACGGCTGCACTGATACCAACAACAATGCCGCTGACTTCGCCACCGGCACGCCAAACCCGCGCAACACCAGTTCGACTGCGACGCCGTGCACCGCGTCCAATCCGATCGATCAGACCGCCTTCTTTGTGCGGCAACACTATCTCGACTTTCTGAATCGCGAGCCGGATGCGCCCGGCCTCGCCTTTTGGACCAACGAGATCGACCAGTGCGGCGCCGATGCGCAATGCATCGAGATAAAGCGCATCAACGTCTCGGCGGCGTTTTTCCTTTCGATCGAGTTTCAGGAAACGGGCTATCTGGTCTATCGCTTCTACAAGAGTAGTTTCGGCAACCTGCCGGGAGCACCGGTGCCGATCAAGTTTGCCGACTTCCTGCACGATACGCAGGAGATCGGCAACGGCGTGCAGGTCGGCGCGCCGGGTTGGGAGGCATTGCTGGAAGCGAACAAGGTTGCGTATGCGGCGGAGTTTGTCCAACGGGCGGAGTTCAAAGCTGCTTTCCCGGACACGCTGACTGCGGATCAGTTCGTGACGAAGTTGGATACGAATGCCGGCGGTGTGCTATCCGCAACAGATAAGGCTAACCTCGTCGCGGCGCTGGCAGTGAATCCGACTGACGTAACAAAGCGTGCAGCGACGGTGCGCGCAGTTGCCGAAGACGCGGATCTGAAGAGTGCAGAGCTCAACAAGGCGTTTGTCCTCGCGCAGTATTTTGGTTACCTGCGGCGCAACCCCAACGACGCGCCGGATAATAACTTCAGCGGCTATCAGTTTTGGCTGGACAAGCTGAATCAGTTCAACGGCAACTTCATCCAGGCCGAGATGGTGAAGGCGTTTATCAGCTCGCTTGAATACCGGCAGCGCTTCGGGTCCTGATTGATGCTGATCGGACTCGATGGGATTCCGCTGACGTTCCCGAAAACGGGCGTAGGTCACTACACGGCGCAACTGGCCCAGGCGCTGGCCGCGATCGCGCCGCAGCATGAGTTTCGGGTCGTGTACCCGTCGAGTTTTCCCGCTGTTCATTTCCCGTTCGATAGTGCGCCACCTCACAATCTCGATTTTTTCCACGTGCCCGTTGGTCCAATCCGCAAGCATTGGTGGTCAATTGGCTTGCCGCGTTACGTTGCGCGCGAACGTATTCAACTCTTTCACGGCACAAACTACGACGTTCCGCTCTGGCGTGGTTGTCGCACAGTGCTGACGATCCACGATCTATCGCTGCTGCTGCATCCCGAGACTCATGAACGGCGCAGTGTGGCGCGTGCGAAGCGGCGTTTGCCTGTGATGGCGAAAGCGGCGAATGCGATCGTTGTGCCCACGGAAGCGATCAGGCGGGAAGTTTGTGAGCGTCTGCGTGTTAGTGAGCAGAAGGTTTTTGTTGTTCCCGAAGCGGCGCGCGAGTTTTTTCAGCCGGTTGAGTTTGGAGAAACGAAGGCGACGCGGGAGAGGCTGGGAATAGGTGATGAGTTTATTCTGACTGTCGGCACGATCGAGCCGCGTAAAAATATTCCGGTGCTGGTGAAGGCGTTTGAGCGGCTGATCGAACGGGAATCGAAGACACAGTTACAACTCGTGATCGCGGGTGGCGATGGTTGGCTCTCGGGGCCTTCGTTTGAAGCGATCAAGAGTTCGCCCGCTGCGGCGCAGATCGTGCTGACGGGATATTTGGACGACGCGGCGTTGCGCGATCTTTATTCGTCGTGTCGTGTGTTTGTGTACCCGTCGTTGTATGAAGGTTTCGGTTTGCCGCCGCTTGAAGCGATGGCTTGCGGCGCGGCGGCGATCGTCAGCAATAATTCGGCGCTGGTTGAGTCAACCGCGGGAGCGGCGAGGATAGCTGCTGCACGCGAGCCTGACGCATGGACCGAGGCGATGTCGGAGCTGTTGAATGATGATGACAAACGCGCGGCCTTGATTGCAGCAGGCCGGCAGCGAGCTAGTGAGTTGTCCTGGACGCAAACCGCGAGCAAGACATTGCAGATCTACAAATCTCTTTTTTAATCCCTGACGGTGACTCGCCCGCGCCAAGTCCGCGATCCCTTTAAACCAAACCACGAAGCGCCTTCCTGCACCATGTCGACCTCCAGCAGGTATTCGCCTGCGCGCCGCGGCGTATTGATCACGAGCGGCACCGTCGTCGTCGCACCCGGCTGGACATCGTTCGAGATTGCGCCACGTCCGTCATCATTCACGACCGTTTCGCCGTTTTGATCCAACCAGTGATTTCCGACCGACAAACGAAAGTCACCACCGCTCCTTTCCGGCGCCAGCCAGAGTGACTGACTTACGTTCTTCACCGCGACTTGAATCGTGATCTGCTCGCCCGTGCGCAATTGGGCCGGCGGATCGCTCACGTTCAACTCTGCGCGCATATCGCCATCAGGCAAACGCGTCAGCACACGCGGTGGGCCAATAGCAACGTAGGTCGTGTATGGTTCGCTGTAGGCCAGCACGCGGCAGCGCAGGCAATGTTCCTCCGTCGTGATCACCACTGCGTTTTCAGGCGCTGACTGGTCAAATCCAAGCGAGACAAACTTCTCCAATGGAATGTTCCACAGCGTCGCGTACCAAAGAGCCTGCACGTACGCCGGGCGTGCGGGATTGTCGGCGAGATAAATAGGTCGGGAGCCCGCTTCGTGCAACGCGGCTGGCAGGATCAGCGCCGGATAATCAGCATCGAACGTGTGCAAGCGGCGTGGTGCAGTAACGCTCTGATGATAGCGCCACTGAAAGAACAAACCCTGCGCGCAGATCAGAACCACAGTTGCGATCAACGCTGCGCGCTGCCGGCGAACGTGCGGCTCAGCTAACTGTTGCAAAGCCGGAATCGTGAGCACGAGTAGAAACACCGCGAGCGGCGCGAGGCGCAACATGTGAAAGTCGTCCGTTGTTAGCGATGCCGGCACGAGCGATGCGATCAGGCCGTAAAGAACAAAACGCCACCACGGATCAATCTTCCGCTGTCTGTAGAGCAAAACGACGCTGACGACTGCGAGCACCGCCGTGATCGTCAGCAGCGCAGGCGGACCGGGAACATGGACCAACTCGTTAGTTTTCGCCGACTCCGTCACGAACATTCGCCACGGATTCAGGTTAGCAAAGAAGTGTCTGACGAACTCGCGCGCGATCTGTGCGAGCGTGCTTTCCGGCTTGATGTAGCTGAGGTATTGAAAGCGTCCGGTAAGCGCGCCGGGATTGCGCGCCTGAAAAACGAACAACGGAATCAACGTCACGGCGAACGCGATCCACGTGAGGACAAGACCGAGTAATCTGCGCCGGTTCACGAACACGAGCAAACCAAGCGCGAGCAATGGCCCAAATAATCTTCCGATCGAATAGCTGTACGTGAGCAGCGCGAGCGTTCCGGCGAGCGCGCAGATCTGCGTCGCGCGCCACGTCGTCTTTCCGGCGGCACTCCAGACAGCTAAAAGAAACAACGCCACCGCAAACGGATAAATCGCCACCTCCAAAACCAGCCGGCTGAGTTCAAACGTCCATGGCGTAAACAGCACGAGTAACGAAAAGAGCAGCGCAACACCGCGGTTTTGCGTGATCCGAAAAGCCAACAGACCGAGACACACAATCGTGAGCAGACCCAGCGTCGCACTCAGCGCGCGCGCCGCAACGATCCCTGGGCCAGCTACACGAAACACACCCGCCAGCAAATAGATGTAAACAGGATTTTTGAACTCACCAAACGCGCGAAAGAACAGCGGCCACGCTTCGTCATGTTCGTCGCGGCCGGTTTGCGAAATCGTATGCGCGTTGTAAGCGATCGACGATTCGTCGAGAAAAAATCCAGGCGGGTTCGTTCGCAAAGCCACGAACTGAATCAGCGCGCCGAACAGAAGCAAAGCCACACCACTCAAAACAAATTTTTGCTGTGGGCTTTTTGTAAGCACGCTTATCGGCGTCGCAAGCGCATTCGGAGGACGCTCAACACACCCTCGATCATGATCCCGCCGTTCATCTTCGACCGGCCAAGGCGGCGCTCCACAAAAATTATCGGCACCTCTTTGATCCGCATCCTCTTGCGATACGCTCGATACGACATCTCCGCGAGAAACACGTAGCCATTCGAGAACAACTGATCGAGCCCGATCGCGAGCAACGCTTCGCGCCGCCAGCATTTGAATCCCGTCGTCGTGTCGGCGATTGGCATCCGCGTGATGAGCCGCACGTAGAACGACGCCGCTTTACTCAGAATCAACCGCTTCAAGTCCCAGTTCACGACGCTGATGCCGTTGACATAACGCGAACCGATCACGAGATCGTTTGTCTCGATCGCCTCAAAGAACGCCGGCAGATATTTCGGGTCGTGCGAGAAGTCGGCATCCATCTGCACGATCGCCTCGTAGCCGCGATCGAGCGCGAACCTGAACCCCTCGACATAAGCCTGGCCCAGTCCTTCTTTGCGCGCGCGATGCAGCACGAACAAGCGCTCTGGTTGCGCCTCGCTCAACTTATCAGCGAGCGCCCCCGTGCCGTCCGGTGAATTGTCGTCGACGATCAGGATATGCGTCTGCGGCGCGTGCTCGAAAATGCTCGCGACGATTCCGGGAAGATTATCGACTTCGTTGTAGGTGGGCACCACTACGAGAGAATTCATCACTGGAGTCATCGCAGACGAAAGACGTAGATAGAACCACCAATCACCGCTTCCGGTGTTTGCTGCCGGTAAGCGGCGAAGTAATTCACGCGACTCTCCATCGTGTCGCGGCCGCTGCCCGGCGGGCCTTCGGGGACCGCCGAACCGTTGAGAAAACTCGCGCCGATCGCCAGGTACTTTGGACCATCGACGACATTAATTTGTTGCGCGAGCGGATCCACGCGCTCGATTCCGTAAAACCGCAAAATTCCGAAGCCGCCGAGAGTCGCATCAGCAACGCGTCGTTCACCATGCTGCTGAAGATAGAGAGCCAGGCCACGCACGTCGTCGCCCCATTCGACATTGGAATCAGACAAGTACCACCAATGCGGCGCACCGCTCGCGAGCTGATTCATGTAGCTCACGTGATTCGGAAACGCGCGCACCGCTTCAACACCCGTCCACGCCAACAACACCACAACGAAAACCGTCGCGACGACACGTCGCAGTCGCAAAAGATACTCCAGCAGCGCCGCGCCCGCGATCATCAGAAACGGAAAAATCGGCGCGAGGTAACGCACGCCGATGTTTATGTGACTGAACAAAACAAAGACTGAGTAGATCAGCGCCGGCGCGAGCAGCCAAACAAACCTGAGATCGCGATGCTTCGCGAACCTGAAGATCGCCCAGGCCATCGCCAGCACACTGAGCAACAGAAAAGGCAACGTCGTTTTCAAAGCGAAGGCGATGGGGAAGTAATACCACCAACCCATGCGGCCATACATGCCGAGCAGGCTCGCGTTGTGTCCCTCGCGGTTGTGCACGAGCTGGAAGAGCGTGCCCAGCACAAACTCTTTCGGCGCCACATGACTGAGCACTGCCGTAGCGTGTTCCACCTTTTCGGGATGCGCGGTGAACTTCGCCGCGATCCACTCACGATCCATTTCGTTCAAGGGGGCATGTTGAAAGAAGTAAGCGGCGTTGACCACGAATATCATCGCGAGCAGGACCACCGCGGCGTGCAGCGCGACCGCACGGCGTCGCGAAGCAAGCCACCATAAAATGATAAATGCAGGCGGCAGCACGAGCCCGATCAGCAGCATGGAAAACTTAGCGAGCAGCGCCACGCCCGCGGCCGCACCCAAAAACACAGCGCGCCGCCACGTAGTCGCACGCGAATACCAGTAGAGCGCCATGAAGAACAGCAAGTAACCGAACGCCGCGGGTACGTCTGTTTGCACCACCCGACCGTGCGCCAGCATCGTCGGCTCGAGACTGAAGAGCGCAACCGCGAGCACGGCCGCGCGCGACCCAAACAACGATCGCGCGAAGATGAAAATCAACACGCCGAGTGTGAGCGTCAAAACTATCATACCGGCGCGCGACCAGAACGCGATCGACGGATATTTCTTTTCGTTGTAATCCCAAAACGCAACGTGGTTCGGTTCTTCGTTTGGTTGCACGAACAGGAGCGGCGTAGCGGCAAACAGCTTCGACAAAGGCGGATGTTCGTTGACGAGTTGGAAGTCGCTGTCGACGAGGTGATAGTATGCGGACGGAATCATCACGAGCTCATCAACGGTTATACTCTTGCGCCAGATCACCGCGAACATTTGCAGACCCATGAGCGCGAGTAGTGCGCCACTCGTGAACTCTGCCGCATGCGACCGCACGAAGGCCAGTGACATTGAGAGGAAACGTCGCGGCTCAAAAACCAGCAGCGTCGTCGCGACGGCATCGCTCTCCCGAATCAATGGCTGATCCATCAACACTCCGTTTAAAGTTCAGGTCTGATCATCTTGTCGCGATCGCGCTCACCCTCGCGCCGCTCGTCTATTTTCTGCCCGCGTTGAGTAGCGGCATGGTCGTGTCTCCCGACGACGGCATTCTGCAGAACGTTCCTTTCCGCGTTGCGGCGGCGCAAATCGTACGCTCGGGCCATTTGCCGATCTGGAACCCTTACATCTTCAGCGGCATGCCGCTTTTAGGCGCGGCCCAGGGCGGAATTTTGTTTCCGCTCAACTGGTTTTACCTCGTGTTCGCCGCTTCGACGAGCTCCAACCTGATGGTGCTTTCGTCGTTTATGGTCGCAGCGCTCGGCGCGTTCTTGTATGCGCGCAGCACACGCACGTCGATCGCCGGCGCGGCGGTGACGAGTCTCGTGTGGCAAGCCGGCGGTTTCCTCGTCAATCAGATCAGCCACATCAACATCGTGCAAACTGCGGCGCTGCTGCCGTGGGTGCTCTGGGCGGTGGAACGATACGCTGCTTCCGGCAGCCGCAAATACGCCGCGCTGATCGCTGTGTTCGTGGCGCTTCAGTTCTTTGCCGGACATCAACAAGCGTTTACCTACGCACTCCTGCTCGCGGTCGCTTACGCCGTCGTGATGGGCGCGGTGGATTTACGGCAGCGTAAGCGTTATCTCACTTCAGTTGGGTTCGTGTGCGTCGGTTTGTTGCTCGCAGCAGTGCAAATCCTACCGACATGGGAGTTGCTGCGCAACAGTCTTCGCGACGCGGCGAGTTACGACTTCTTCACGTCGTTTTCGCTGCCGAAAAGGTTTGTGCTGACGTTTCTGGCGCCGTATGTGATGGGCGGCGGTGACGGGCGTTTGTTTCGCGCGCCGTATCTTGGACCATCGTTCTACACGGAGTATGTGCCGTATGCGGGCGTGATCTCGATCGTGTTGGTAGTAGTTGTGGTTTGGTTCTCGCGTGACTGGCGCACGCGGTTTTGGCTTGGCGTCGTTGTCGTTGGACTGCTGCTCGCGTTTGGGAGGTACGCGCCGTTTTCGCTGAACGCGATCGTGTACTACGTGCCGTTATTGAATCTGTTTCGTGTACCCGCGCGGCATTTGCTGGAGGTTCACTTCGCAGTGGCGGTGCTTGCCGGGCGGGGGTTGAGTTGTCTTGAGTCGTTGCGATGGCGTGATGACAAGCGCGCGGTGTGGATCGTCTTACTACTCGCGGGTGTCGTGTTGGTTTTAAGTTGCCTCGTTGTAACCGTGTTTCGCCCGGCGGAGTTTCGGCTTGGGCGCAACGCTCCGGTTACGCTACTGCGCGCGCCGGAGTTGTTCATGCCGATCGTGATGGCAGCGCTCAGCGTGTTCACGATCTGGTTATTCGCGACGAAGCGCAAGGGAGCGAGTGTGCTGCTGTTCGCCGTGCTCGCGCTCGATTTGTTTATCTGGGGACAGTTCAGTGGCTGGTACACATCGAGCCGGCGCATACCACCTGAGTATTGGACCACGCCCGAGAGCGTGACGCTGTTGCGGCAACATGCGTCTGCGGATTCATCCAGCTATCGCATCCTGACGACGCATCTCGCCTTTGATCCCGCCGTGTCGACGGAGAACACCAATCCCGGCTGGGTCTTGTGGACTGAGCCCGATGTTTACTCGATGCACGCGATTCAGAACGCGGCGGGCTACGACGGCTTCGGCCTGCGGCGTTACAGCGAGCTGGCAGGTCAAATGAAGTTGTGGGGCGAGCTGACGGACCCGAACGCGACGCTGCGCAGCGATAGCCGAGAGTTGGACATACTCAACGTTCGCTATCTCGTCGCGCGGCGAGAGCATCCGGTGCCGCGCGCGGAAGACGACGTGAGCGCGGACGAACTCGAAGCCGCGCAATCGGCTTTTGCCACGGTCGGCGAGAAGTTTGGGGATTACGGGTTTGCGAAAGATAACCTGCCGCTGCCGAACATTGGACCAGGCAAGCGTTTGCAGGTTCGCGTTCCGGCGGTAGCGGTCGATCACGTTGCTCTGTTGACGAACCTTTCCTTTGCGGAAGACGTGCCGGACAACGCCGTAGTCGCGCGATTGCATTTGCAGGCGACGGACGGCCGCAGCTTTGAGTTTTTGTTGCGCGCGGGCGCCGACACGGCTGACTGGGCTTACGATCGTCCCGACCTGCACGCGCGCATTCGCCATCGCCGCGCGGCGGTGGCTACGAGTTATGACATCAACGACGCGCGCTTTAAATACAAAGGTCACACCTATCTCGCATCATTCGCATTGCCGGAAAAGGTTCTGATCGAAAGTGGTGAACTCGATCCGGAACCGTTGAGCGCGTGGCAAGGTGCGTTGCTGAGTGTGTTTCGCATTTCACTCGCGGACTCAGCCGCGGGCAAGTCTTATCCGCTGAGCGCGCGCATGGTTACAATCGAAACTTCAGCCGCGAAGAATCGGCCGGCCGAAATCGAGCGCTGGAAGTTTGTGGCGCATGGTCTCGACGTCAACATCTACGAGAACACGCGCGCACTGCCGCGAGCGTGGCTCGCGTCTGAAGTGCGGGTGCTTGATGACGACGCGATGTTGCAGGTTATCAGAACGGGATTCTTGCCGGACGGGTTGAGATGGGATCCGCAGCGAACGGCGCTCGTGGAAAGCGAGCCGGGAGCAACGCTCGACGGTTCTTCGCAACCCGGACACGTGGAGGTTACCGCGTACGAACCAAATCGTTTGCGTTTAGTCGCGCACACGAGTGGCGCGTCGATGTTGGTGTTGAGTGAGAACGATTATCCCGGTTGGCGCGCTTATGTCGATGACGCGGAGGCGCCGATAGTGAGAGTGAATTATGAATTGCGCGGGATTGTGGTTCCGGCCGGCGAGCACGAGGTGAGTTTTGTTTACCGCCCCTGGTCCATAATCGGCGGCGCGCTCGTTTCGTTCTCCACTGCCGTTCTGCTGGGGTTGTTTTGTTTCGTGAAGAGGAAACCGATTGCTGTATGACAACGGACGCTGAAAAGCCGTTCGCCTTCGCGGAGCCGCGCCACGTCGCGGACCTGAGCGACTGCTTTTTCTATCACACGATGACGTTGCCGGGTTTCGGCGAAGTGCGCGGGCATTGGGATCTGCGCGGACGCTTTGATGATTACGTCGGTCATGTCGACGTGCGTGGGAAATCGGTAATCGACATCGCTACGGCAACCGGTTTTCTGAGTTTCGAAGCTGAGCGAAACGGTGCGAGCGAGGTTGTTTCGTTCGACATGGCCCACGCGCGGCAGCAAAACTTTCTACCGTTCCAAGACAAGCTGCACTATCGCGATCCCGCGACGTGGGCTGAGAAACATAATGTCGAAGTCGAGCAGTGGAAAAATGCTTACTGGCTATGTCATCGCCTGCTCAACTCACGCGCGCGAGTTTTTTACGGAGATATTTATAATTTGCCGGTGGGGTTAGGCCAGTTTGACATCGCGATCCTCGGTTCGGTGCTCGAACACCTCAGCGATCCCGTGACGGCGCTCGCCTCCATCGCTCGCCTGGTGCGCGAAACGATCGTCATTGTCGCGCCGTTGATTGAGAGTGAGGAAAGAATCGCACGCTTCGAAGGTTCATCAGACCATCCGGAGAACGACTTCACCTGGTGGACGTATTCGACGGCTCTCTACCGCGAAGTTTTCAACATGCTCGGCTTCACTCTGGACCGCATCACCTCCGCCCAATACCGCTACCACTATCTCAATCGCATCGAGACGCGCTACACGCTCGTCGCCGTGCGGACTGCAAACTCAAATGTGAACGGTTGAGAGCCGACTTCTTCGAACCAGCAGACGTGCTGGTCCACCAGGTCGACCTTCAATAAAAACTTTCCACTCTGTTGCGGCGCTGAAGTGGTGAATTTCAAGCGCACGGTTTCACCGGGTGCGACCGCGTGCGGCAGTGGCGGCTCGCCGTGAACTTCGCTGATGAGCGAGCCCGATGCGTCGAAGACCTTTACGGCCGGCATGACGATGCCCAACTGAGCCTGGCGTCCTGCCAGCCACAGCGTGTTGCCCTCGTTGGTGATCTCTAATTCAAACTTGAGCGATTCGCCCGGTAAAACGTGCGCGGGCGGCGCGCTGACAACTTCGATACTCACCCGCAGCAAACCCGGATTGCGACTATCGGGAACGGACGAAGCCGTCGCCCCGTCGACAACTTTCTTGCAAGCGAGATAATTGTAATTAGTCGCGACGTCAGTCAGCGGCAACGCATCGTCCACGATCGTTTCGCGTTGAAACAGACCATTAACACTCACGTAATCGCCGATCACAGCGAAGCCATTCTCATCGAGCACCTGCCGCAGGTACCCAAAATCAAACGGCGACTCAAGCGTGCCAAACTCCGCCATCACCTCGACCAACTCCGCTTCACTCGCCGAACCCGCCGCCGGGCGTTCGCCTTCAAGAATGAACAGTAGGCCACCAACGTCGAGCATCGCCGCGAGATTGTTCACCACCGCACGCTCGTCTTCGAAGTGATGCAGCGAGTCGTAACAAAGAATCGCATCAAACTTCTCGGCCAGCGGCACAGCCTCAACGTCATGCACCGCGAACGTGCAACGCAACGGCGTCTCGTGATCCGCGCCGTAAGGCACACGCGCCACGCGTTCTTCAGACATCGCGATCAGGTCGGGACTGATGTCGATTCCTTTGACGACGTAGCCGAGACGCGCGAAGTATTCGCTGAGCCAACCCGAGCCGCAGCCGACGTCGAGTATGCGACTGCCGGGCGGCAACGCGAGCGTAACAGCGATGTTGGCGAAGTCGCAGAAATGGCGGTGCGTGTCTTCATCCATGCCTTCGTTTTTGTACTTCGCAGGCTTGTTCGCGAGGTTGTAGAAAGGCTTGGTGCGCAGGTGATGACGGCGCTCTTCGGGAATGTTGCTCAGGTAATCGCGCGCGGCCTGCTTGTAATCGATCTGTTCGAGCTTCGGCGTGCGCCCATTCGTTCGCGACGGATGCGGAGCGCCGTTGTGTTGCGGCCAATCAACGATCGCATCGCTATCAGGTAGCAATATCGAAACTTCGCGCGCCACGCTTTGCAACAGCGCTTCATCAGACGCCACGGCGCCGAGTTGGGCCAGTTCACCAGCGATACTCGCAACCACCGCACGCTTCGCGCGGCGTGCGATCACACGGTCGATAAACTCCAGATACGCCGCCGCACTGCGCTCAACAGCGTGATGCGTCTGAGCGTAGCGTCGCGCATTCCGACCTATGCGTGTTCGCAAAGGCTCGTCTTCGATCAACCGCTCGAGATACGCGGTGAGCAGCGAATCCGTCCGCGAATCCAGCGGCACTTTGACGACGCTGTCTGCCGGAAGCTCACCATACCAACCAACATCCGCCACGACGCTGCACACGCCGAGTCCCATCAACCGGCACAGACAACCGCTCGTTTCGCCGACAGTACGCTCGCGCAGGTTCAGCGCAATATCCGTCTCGCGCATGTGCTGCTTGAACTCTTCGAGCGAAACGTGTCCCGTCACCTCAACCAAATCAGTCAGCTTGTGATCGCGTATCAACCGGCGCACGTCGTAATGAAGATTCGGATCGCCGACTATCGTGTAGCGAAAACGATGCGAGCCGCGCAATCGCGACAACGCGCGCAGCGCGAGCTCGATGCCTTTCCCCGGCGTGATCAAACCAAAGCTCGCAATCCGCACGACGCCACGCTGCCCCGCCGCTAAAGAAACGTCTTCCTCGAAATTCACGAGATGCGGAATGTGCACCGCGAAAACTCCGCCCACGTCCTTCAAGCGATCCAGCACCCAGCGTGAATGCACGATCACGCCTTCAGCCGAACCGACGATCCGTTCGTTGAGCGGAAACTCGAGCGGCTGCGAAACAAACGGCGGCACCGCTCCGCGCCGCAACGACTCTTCCGCCATCGCCCGCGCCTTCGCGCCGTAACAGAACTCAATCTCGCGCAGATACAACTCCGGCTGATTACGATCGCGTGCGAGCCCGAGAAAAAAATCCTGCAACGCAAAATCGTGCAGCACGACGACGCCCGGCCGCGTCTGCATCGCTTCCAGAATCCCGGCGTGATAACGATGATCGTTGCCCATGTGATAGACAACGGCATCAAACTCCTCCAGCCGTCGCAACAGCGATCGCTGCCGCCGATAGTCACAAACTTCAAACCGCGACGTCACTTCGGTATTCACCGGATGAAAGCCATCGACGAACAGAGTTATGTCCGCCGCATTCGCGAGATGCGGCAGCAACTCTTCGCTGTAGTCGCTAATCCCTGAGGCTTGCGGACGAAGCGGACTGAAATACGCGAGCTTCTTCACTTCACTACCTGGACCTTGACGTTTGTAACGGGCGACCCGCGCTCGCTGAACCAGTTGACACCTTCCTGGACCATGTCGAGCTGCATGGTCCATTCGCCGGGCTGTTTCGGCGCGGTGATTTGCAGCGTCATCTCGGTTTCTTCGCCGGGTTTCAGATCTTTCGGAATCCCGTTGTGGCCTTCCGTCTCCGACGTCAACTTCCCGTCTTTGTCGAGCCAACGATTTCCGGCCGCGATGTAGAACTTGTTGTCGCTGCGATCGGTGGTCAGTCCGCCGCGCTGATACCAAATCACGTCGCTCGTGTTTTTGACCTTGATATTTATGATCGCCACCTGGCCGGTGCGCAACCGTTCCGGCGGATCGGGCGCGGTGATTTGCGCTTTGAAACCGGAATCCGGCAGCGGTCCCGCTTGTTTCTGCTGCGCGGGCGTCTTCGTTTGCTGCGCGTTGTTCGCGGGCGAATTGCTCGCGGTTTGTTTCGGCTTGCAACCGACAAACAAAGCGAGACCACAGATAAACACAAGAATTAAAAAGTTTCGATAACTCACCATCCGAGTTCTCTCCATTATTAGGGTGTCACGGTCACGTTGATCGACAAGGGTCGCGCGCCGCGCTGCTTAAACCACGTCACCGCTTCGTGCACCATATCAAATTCGAGCACGTAATCGCCGGGCACGGACGGCGCCGTGATCGTCATCGTCAACTCAGTCTCGCCGCCCGGCGGCAGGTCCGCTTTCAGCACCGCACGATTGTCTTCCTTGTTTTCAGTGCCCCTGATCCAGCGATTGCCCATGTCGATCTGATATTTGAAATCCTTTTCGCCGACAGCCGGCCACGTTTCCGAGCCGAGGTTCTTCAGCTTCAAATGCACGTCGAGCTTTTCGCCCGGATGCATCGTTGCCGGCGGATTCAGCGCGACGATCTCTTCGCGATAATCCGACGCCGCGAAAGCCGCCTTGCGCCACGCGTTCGCAAACGCCTCGCGCGCCGCCGGATCTCGCGGCAAATGGATTTCGAGAAACATCAGGCCGACGCGCTCGCGCGGTGAAAAGAACGGCACCTCAACCGGCACGACTTCACCGAGCTCGAGTCCGCGATCGGCAACCGCGCGTTTCGCGTTTTCGAGATCCGCGCTAAAGCAGAGCGAGTACATGTTCTCGCCGCCCGCTGCTTCGACCTTCTGAATGAACTCGTGCCAGGCCTCGCGCGTGTGGAAGAATTCAAGTTGACGCAGCGCGAGGATCGGCGCCCGGCGATTGAGCAACACTTCGAAGATCGTCGTCTTGGGACCGGTTTCAAACCAGACCTTGACGTTGTCGAACCTTGCCTTTTCGTCATCCGTCAAAAACGATCTCAGCGAATGGTCGCGTAGCAGGAACGATGATTCGCTCGCGTAGATGTCGGGATCTTTGATGAGCGTGGTTCGCTCGCCCCACTCCTTGTCGAGCGCATACTGGCAGGCGACGATTGTCTGGAGCACGAAAACAGCGCCGAGCGCCGCGGCGACGGCTGTTTTCCACGCGCGACGATTCGCTGCCACTACCGCAATCACCGCGCATAACACGACTCCACCGAGTATGTCTTCAAACAATCCGTAACGGCTGTAGCCCATGCCGCCCACGGCCCACAACAGCGCACTCGCGATCAGTAGAATGCACAGCAATCGGATCTGCACGTGTCGCCAGCACAACGGCAAAACGATCAGCGCCACGACGAAGGCCAGCGATAGTCGGCCCGAGTAAACGCCGAGCTCCGAATGTCGCTCCGGTCTGAACCACGCCAGCACCGGCCACGCGAGCGTTTGCCAGAAGGTCTGCGGTCCCCAGCGATCGTCCCAGCCGCCGTGCGTGGGCCAGAATGGCGATTGGAAAAAACCGTTCGCAATCGGAAAGATCGGGTTACGTGTCAGGCGATAGATGTAGATCGTGAACGGCAACAGCGGCAGGAGAAAAGCGACGAGCATCTGCAACGACGTCGTTATCGCCTGCTTTGTTACGAAGCGCTCAGAGCCGAAGAACATCTTCACCCCGCAAACTGCGAGCAGCGGCGCCGCCACCGCGAGATTCGTGAGTTTGAAAGCGACGGCTGCTCCAGCGAGCAATGCGACGTGCAACAGAACAAGCGCACGCCGCGGCGCCTTTTCAAGGTTAACCGTGAGAAACACGGCCTGTAGCAGCAGCGGAATGGTCAGGAGATCGACCATGTAACTGCTGATCTCAAACAGCACATTCTCCGTTAACAAAACCAACACCACCGCGACGTAGCGCAACCACGCGCGCTTGATGAACGCGCTTAAAATCCTTTCGCCGATCTGCGCGGTCCACAGTAAAGCGAAGAGATTGACGATCGTTCCCAGTCGGAACCCCAAAGCACCGCGGCTCAAACCCATCACCATGTCGGAAACCGGATTGAACGGCAACGCAGTCGGGAAGTAATCGTTTGGACCATACAGTCCGCCGTGCAGCGCACGATCGGATTGCAGGATGTGATACGACCACACGTCGTACGAATGATCCGGAAAGGGCGCGCGCAGCGCGTAAGCGATGAGCAACGGCAGTCCCACGATAAGCCAGAAGCTCACACCCGCTCGTTCAGCGGCAAACTGTTTGGTGGAAACATAAAAGTAAGAAAAGACGAGCGCGACGACGACCGTCACGACCCACGCAACGGAGTTATGGTGGACCACCCAAAGATACTGCCGCACAAACGCGAGCGCATAAACGAAGACCAGCAGGTCGCCCAGCTCGAGGCGCCTGAGCAAGCCTCTCTCACGGCTATCGAAGTTGCCAATCAAATCAGGTTCTTGATGAAGCTGTAGATGTAGCGGAACCAAACTTTGTGCAGCTTGATCGATGAGTCGCCAAACTTTCGCGAGTATTCGTGAGAGGGAACTTCCGTGACGATATAGCCTCGCTTCAGCGTCTTCATCAGCATTTCCTGCTCGATCGTGGTGATGTTTTCTTTCAGATCGAGCGAGCGAATCACGTCCGTGCGAATGGCGCGAAAACCGTTCTGACTTTCAGTGAGGTTTTGTCCGAAGCGCTTGTTGATACCGATCAGGATGATGTCCGCGCCCGCCATGCGGAAGAGCTTGTCGATGTCGCCGTGCAGTTCGTCGCTGCCGCCGGTGGCGCGCGAGCCGATCACCAGGTCGGCCTTGTTCGCGAGGATCGGTTCGACCATAGCAGGAATGTCCGCCGGATCGTGTGAACCGTCGGCGTCCATGAAGACGACGATCGGGTGCGACACGGCCATCGCGCCGACGCGAATGGCTTCGCCTTTGCCGCGTTTGTTGTCTTTTACTACGCGCACGCCGTACTCTTCTGCGATCTCCACCGTGCGATCTTTCGAGTGGCCGTCGACAACGACGATCTCGTCCACGAACGGAATCGATTTTTCGATCGCTTCGGCGATGCAACGCTCCTCGTTGCGCGCGGGAATGACGAGGCTGACCCAGCCGCGCGGATCGAGGGGCGCGCTTCGTTTGACGTGTCGCGGGCGCGACGAAGCCGGTTGTACCGGCAGCTCGTATTCGGCTTGGTCTATCTGCTCCTGCTCGAGGTCAGAAGTAGTATTGGCCATACTGTGGGAACTTAGCCTCTCCTCGTTGTGTTTTGCGATTGGGTTACGGTTGACGTACCTTAGCCGGGCCTGGACGATGCCCGGCTCAAACCCGTTGCGACAAAGACCCTAAAGCTACCATTGCGCACCCCGGATGACAACTTCGGCCACAGATCTACACGGATGAATAGGGATACGCCCGCAAGTCGTGGCTCGTCGCGCAAATTGGCGATCGTCGCTCGCGAGTTGCTGGTGTTTCTCGGCTTCTGTCTTTTTACCGCGCTCTTGACGTGGCCCTACGTGACGCGCTTGCGCGACGCGGTGGTGGACAAAGGTGATCCGTACCTGATGGCGTGGATCATGTGGTGGGACTACCACGCGACGTTCACCAATCCGTTGCACCTGTTCGACGCAAACGTTTTTTATCCGCTGAAGTACAGTCTCGCTTTCAGCGAACACAGTTACGGCCTCGCGCTGCTTTTCTTCCCGCTCTACTTCCTTGGTCTAAGACCGCTCACGGTGCAGACGATCGCGCTTTTCTTTGGTTTTGCGGTCAGCGGTTACGGCGCGTTTCGTTTGGGCCGAACGCTGACGGGATCGAGCGCGGTGGGTTGGGTCAGCGGGATCGTGTTCGCGTTCGTGCCGTATCGCTTCAACATGATGTCGCAGGTGGTTTACCTGTTTTCGCCGTGGATGCCGCTCGTGTTTGAAGCGCTCGTGCTGTTTGCGCGCGAGCGCAGCCGGAAACGCGCGATCTGGTTGGGCTGTGCGTTTTTTATGAACGGCCTCACGACGATCACGTGGTTTACTTTCACGCTCATTCCCTTCGTCTTGTTCGCCGCGATACTGCTGACTCGTTATCGCATCTGGCGCGAACGCGAGTTTTGGTTGCACGCGGGTGTGGCGCTCGCAGCGGCTTCGGTTGCGTTGGTTCCGTTTATGGTGCCGTACGTGCTGGCGTCGCGGCTCTACGGTTTCAAGCGAACGATCGAAGAGATCAAAGCAAACTCGGCGCTGCCGACGCATTGGCTCGCAGTTGAGAACCGCAACAAGTTATGGAATCGAATGGGCGAGGGCGTGTTCGAAGGTTGGAAGTTCAAGCTGTTTCCGGGACTGTTGCCGATACTGTTTTCGCTCGCGGCGCTGTTTTCAGGGACGTGGCCTGTGCGTGAGTCGTTTTCGAAACCCGCTGCGAGAAGCTGGTTGCCGCGACTCGACGCGCTGATAATCGCGCTGTTTGCTTTGTCCCTGCTCGCGATCGGTTTCGATCACTCCGATGCGTTTTACAACTTCTTCGACAACTTCACTTCGGAACGCACGTTAGCGTTGCTGACGATCGCGATCCTCGTCCGGCTTTGTATTGCTTATCCCTCGTTTCTGAACGCGGTACGTCCGAACCTCATCGAGACGATTCGTTCGGAGCATCGTTCCGACGCGTTCTGGCTGGGCTCGATTCTCGCGGTGCTCGGCTTCTGCTTTTCGCTCGGCTGGAACTTCTTCTTCTATCGCATCTGCTATCAGTTGTTGCCGATGTTCAAGAGCATGCGCGTGGTTACGCGCGGCGCGATGCTCACGTATCTTGGTCTCGCGTTGCTCTCGGGGCTGGGCGTGCAACGTTTGGCGGAACGGATCAGTCAACGTTACCCGCGCTTCCGGGTCCGCCATGTTTTTATCGCGGCGTGTGTGTTGCTGTTGCTCGAGTTTAATTCCGCGCCGTTGCGCATCGAGCGCGGCGATCCGTTTCCCGATGCGACTACGTTGCGCTTGAAGCAGACGCCGATGCGCGGCGGCATCGTTTATCTGCCGGCCGGCGGCGATAACAACTATCGCTACATGCTGCGCGCCGCGGACCACGCCAAACCGCTGATCGTCGGCACGTCGGGTTTCAACTCGCCGATCGAAGACAAGATCGAAAGCCTCACTCGCAACGGGCAGATCGCTGACGAGCTGATGACGTTGCTCGAGTCAGTGCCGGCTTCGTATTTGGTCATCGCCAACAATGTGGTTCCACCAGATCGCGTTCCCGAGTACCAGGCGTTTCTGCGTCGCCAACTTTCATCGGGAAGGCTGCGTTTTATCAACCGGTTTGGGGGCGACGATCTTTACGCAGTGGTGAAGACCGAGCCCGCGGCGAAAAGCGAAGCGGCGTTGCCGTTTGACGGCACGTTGCGCGACTGGTCGAGCAGCATTCATGAAGATCCGGTCACGCTTTTGGGACCGTTGAGTCTGACGCAGAAGGTCTATCGATTTCATTTGGTGACGTCAGGAAGCATGCCGCGCTACGACGCGTTCAAGACCGATCTCGAAGAGATCACACGCGGCGTGATCGTCGGCTCTGACGGGCAGGAGCAACAGCTCGCCGACAATTTTCAACGTTTCGTTGAGACGTGGATGAGTCCCGCGAATTCTACGAAGAGCCTTGGCTTGCTGAATGCGGCGCAGTTTCTCGACAAGTTGATTGCGAACGCAGGAATCAACGTGTCGCCGCAGGAGCGTCAGCAATTGATTGATGCACTGACGAGTGGAAAAGAAACGTATGCAAGCATGTTGCTCAAGCTCATCGATGATCCGCGGCTGGTCCAAAAGGAGCAGTATCGTTCGCTGGTGTTGCTGCACTACTTCGCTTACCTGCGCCGCAACCCTGACGATCCGCCCGACGGCAATCTGCGCGGTTTCAACCTTTGGGTGAGCGAGCAGGAACAGCGTCCCAACCCGAACAAGCTGACGACTGCGTTTAGAGAGAGTATTGAGTACGAGAAGTTCTTGAAGAAGTATTAGGAAACCTTTGAAACGGTTTCTTACTTTCTTCGCCGCCCACACCGGGCTGAAGCCCGGTGTGAATGAGAAAGGCTGCGGCCAACACAGGCTTGAAGTCCTGTGTGACTGAGAAGGCTGCGGCCA
>CAMLLD010000013.1 GCA_946480785.1 uncultured Blastocatellia bacterium
TCAAAAAAACTCTTGACAACGGAGACCGCTTCATAGATGGGCTGACATTAGTAAAACGCCTTCGGTGTTCAAATATTTTCGGCGTTCAGTGCGATACCCACTCTTAGACAGGTTGGCCGGAGGCGTGGTTGGAGACGAAGGAGATCGTGTGGCCGGCGGGTTCGCGGACTTTGAAGTATTCGTGATCGCGCGAGAGTGTTTCGATCGGTGTCGGCTCGAGGCCGAGCGAAGCGAACCGTTCGCGAGTCGCATGTAGATCTTCCACCATCAGATCGAACGGCGCGTCGCCGGCGGTAATGCTCGGTTTCGCGATCAGCACGAGATGCGTGCCGCCGCGCAGCTCCAGCACCGCGACCGAGGACCGTTCGACAACTGAACGCAAACCGATCTGGCGCATGAACGCTGCACTCTCTGCCAGTCGATCGGTTTCCAGCACCACGTGCCCAATCCAAACCGGCGGCCGCAAATCCTCTCCACTCATCTGCACCACCTCCTTCTTCGGGACCAACACCGCGTCTCACTGTCAGCATTTACTTACGCGAGGCGAACCATTATAACGTCACCGCGAATTTCGCTTAATACTGAACACGATCCATTTGACCAGCCCATGATCATCACAAGCTCCCACTTACGACTCCTCTTCCTTGCCTGCTGCATCGCATGGCCCAGCGTCGCGCTCGCGCAAACGCAACCGAACCCCCCAGTGAGAACAGTAAAAGGCCAGATGTTGACCTCGACTTCCCTCCCCGCCATTCGCCTCAAGTTTGACAAGCATTTCAAGTACGCCGGCACGCAGAAGTTCATCCTGTACGGACGCTCGCAAGCCGAGCAGTTCTTCTTCATTGACACTGACAAAACCGGACAGATCACGCGCATGTACCTGGTCCAGTTCGAAGGCTATCTCCCAAATACAAACGCGACTTACGACTACGCCGTCACCGAGACTGTCCCTCTCGGCGGACAAACATACATCGCCAACAGCGACAGCGTTCCAAACGTTTCAGCGCTGCTCAAACAGGAACCCGAATCAGACGCCGCGCGCGCAGTCACGTTTCTCACGAACAAGGGCTTTCACCTTCCCGAAGCACTGAAGTATCGGCGCTTCGTGCGTCTCGTCGACGACGCCAAACGCAACGAGTTCATCCTGCTTTATATCGAAGTCGCAAACACAACAACCTCCACCACCAAGCAACAGCCCGACAACGACTTCTCAGCCCGCGCTCTCGCAGGCGTCCAGATACTAAACAAATGAAGACACGACAACTCGTTCCCATGCTATTCGTCGCCGACGTCGAACGCTCCATCGACTACTACAAACATCTCGGCTTCGAAGTCGACAACACGTTCGCCGCCGACGGCGCAACAAAACCAACCTGGGCGTGGCTCCGCTCAGACGACGCCCCGCTGATGCTCGCCGCAGCCGATGAATCCATAGACCCAAGCCAACAGCGAGTCCTCTTCTACCTCTACACCGACGACGTACAAACGGCGCACGCGGAGCTCACAGACAAGGGTCTCAAACCCGGCCCGATCACCACACCCTTCTACGCGCCGCGCGGCGAATTTCAACTAACCGATCCCGATGGTTACGTTTTGATGTTGACTCACACGTAAGTCTTGCAAGGTACGTCAGCGCACCGATATTCCAGACCCTCACTGGTACGCTTCCAGCCTTCCCCCTTCTGAAATCAGAATTTTTCCCGAGGGATCTATGGACAGAAAAACTCGGCTGGCGATCCTTTTGCTTGTGGGGATCGCAGCGTTCATTCCGCAGAAGAATGCTTCGGCGCAAACAAACGGTTTCACCGGCGCGACGATTACAGGCACCGTTTACTTCGTCGGCGGGCCGCGGCCCGGCCGCTCCATGCCGTTCAGACTGATCGTCGATCGCACCACTACGCCCGAGGAAGTCAATCAGCTCAACTCCGCGTTGCAATCCGGCGGACAAGACGAACTCATGCGCACGCTCTCGAAGATGAAAGCCGGGCGCATCGAGATCGGCTCGGGCATCGGCGTGCCGGCGAACGCGATCATGGTCTCGCAAACGGGCGAAGGCCAAACAAAAATCACAGTCCTTTATCAACGTAACGTGCGCTTCGCCGAACTACGTTACGGCACGCGCTCGACGATGTATCCCTTCGGCTACGCGGAAGTGTACGTCGGCCGTGGCGAAGACCAGGGCATGTTGATACCCGCAGCGCGTGTTCGTTTGCGCGATGGCAATACGTGGGAAGTTGAAGACTTCGGAGTTTTTCCGGCGAGGCTGATGGGTCTGCGCGTACGCGGCGGCCGCAACTCGGCGGGATAGCAATTTTGAATCAGGCAAGGAGGGTGTCAATGAACAACCGACAGTTAATCAAATCTGCGCACATCTGGTTTCTAACCGTGGTGGTGGCGCTGGGGCTTCTGGCTGTGGCCGGCAAGGCGGATATCAACTCGAGCGGTCAGAATTCAAACCAGAACAGCAACAGCAACTCCGGCAACATGAACATGCCGCAAAACCGGAATGCAAACCGCAGTAATCGCAACTCCGGCGCAACCGGCGAACAGGCCAGCATGGGAAATCTCAACTCTCGCGACCACGACTTCATCATGGACGCGGCGATGGGCGGCCTGGAGGAAGTGGAACTCGGTCGCATAGCGGCGCAAAAGGGCACGAGTGAAGCGGTGAAGACCTTCGGCCAACGGATGGTGGACGATCATTCAAAGGCAAACGAGGAACTGATGACCCTGGCGCAAAGCAAAGGGATCACGTTACCGACAGCGCTCGACGAGAAGCATCAGAAAGAAGTGACGAAGCTGTCAGCAATGACGGGAGCGGAGTTCGATCGTGCTTACTCGAAACTGATGTTGAGCGATCACAATAAAGACGTTTCCGAGTTCGAGAAGCAAAGCACCAAAGGCACGGATCCGGACTTGAAAGCTTTTGCGAGTAAAACGCTGCCGACGCTTCAGGAGCACTTGCAGATGGCGCGGACGCTCCCGGGCAACGAGAGTAGCGGTGGCGGCGCGGGCAACAGCAACAGCGGCGGAAACAGCAACCGGAGTAACCGCAACAGCAATCGCAACAGCAACGGAAACAGTAACAGCAACGGCAACGACAATCGCCCATAGTTAGATTGTTTGCGGTTCAAAGGTTGATTCTTTGCGGTTCAACGCCGAAGGCGTTCGCTAGTTTCAGCCCGGGGTTGTTTCAACCCCGGGACTCAAGAGCTTTAAGTTCCAACGCTGAAGGCGTTGACCAGCACCATGCGTGAGTTGGCCAACGCTTTCAGCGTTGTGTCGTGGGACGATTATGTTTCCCAGGGTTGAGGCAACCCTGGGCTTGACATTAGCAAACGCCTTTGGCGTTTGAATCAGTAAACGCGTTCCGCGTGCAACCGTTCCGCCTTTCAACCGGTCCGCGTGCAACCGTTCCGCGTGCAACCGGTCCGCGTCTACCGTTCCGCGTCTACCGTTCCGCGTCTACCGTCCCGCTGTTCAACTTAGCAACAACGTAAACGGTCGTTTTGATCTAGAGCTGTTGTTTTGATCTAAAATGGGCGCATGTATAGACCGGCGGGCGCGGATCGATCCGTATGGCTCACTGTGGGGAGTTGTTGTCTGCTCGCGTTGAGTTTTGCTTCGGGATCGCCGGTCCAGGCGTCCGAACCGCCGCAACTGAAGACTGCCTCGACCCATCCGATCCAGTATTACCTCTCGCTGCCTGAAGGTTGGACCAACACGAAGAAGTGGCCGGTGGTTGTGGTGATCGACAGCGCGGACCGCGAGTTCTTGCAGGCCGCCACGGCATTTGCGCAGGCGCGCGGGTCACGGCCGTTTATCCTCGTGACGCCCCTCGTCGTGACGAACGGCGGCGCCGGTTTTCGCAGTGTGCCGACTTATCACTACTCAAACGAGACGTGGGATCGCATTCAGAACTCCGGCGCGTTCAAGTTCGACATGGATGGTCTCAACGCGATCATGCAGGACCTCGTGAAAGACTACGGCGGTGAGAACAAGTTTTTCATCACCGGCCTCGAGGCTGCCGGTCACACAGTTTGGGGAGTGCTGTTCAATCATCCGGAAGCAGTGCGCGCGGCTGTGCTCGTTTGTCCCAACTACGCCGGACGCTGGGTCGACGAGGCGCACATCTCGAACGCTCCCGAGCGCGCCGATCTGCCGATTCGTAATTTTGTCGGCGCGAACGACACGCTTTGTGCGCAAGGCAGCCCGATCCACACGCAGATGATGCGAGCCGCGACCATCGCTAACGAGCACGGCTACAAGAACGTCGCGCTCGTGCGCATCGAGGGCAAAGGCCACGAACGCCTCGCCGCTGAAGTGCTCGATTACTTCGCCTCGCTTTTGAAGTAACCGTCCCGGTTTAAAAAATCGGCCCGCTTTGTGATAAGGTTAGGGCCTCCATGTCAGTAATTGCAGTGGCAGTCTGGCGCAGTGGGCTGTTGACCGCCGGTACTCTCGCACTTTTGTTATCGCTGACAGTCAGCGCCCAGCAAGCCGAACCTAAAACACCCGTGGTGGTCCAACCCGGCGCGCCGGGCCAACCCACTACCACTCTGCCCTCTTCGACGAGGCCGACCTTAGCTGCCGCAACTGCTGCGGACGTGCAGTTCATGCAGCACATGATCATCCACCACTCGCAAGCAGTGGAGATGACGGCCCTCATCGAGTCGCATACGCAGAACAAAGCACTTCGAACCCTGGGCGAACGCATCAGCAGATCGCAATCAGACGAAATCAAGTTTATGAAACGGTGGCTGACCGCGCGTGGCGAACCGGTGGAGCTGCCCGGCATGTCGGGAATGGACATGCCGGGTATGAACATGCCCGGTCACCAGATGAGCCATCAGATGATGATGCCCGGAATGCTCACGCCGCAACAGATGGACGCGTTACGAAAAGCAAAGGACGCGGAGTTCGATCGTCTGTTCCTGACGGGCATGATTCAGCACCACAACGGCGCCTTAACAATGGTGAAGGATTTGTTTGACACGGCCGGCGCCGGACAAGACGCCGAACTCTTCAACTTCACGACGGAAGTCGACAGCGGCCAACGCGCTGAGATCAGGATCATGCAAAACATGCTTGGCGAAAAACATTGAGAGGATTAACCGATGAATCGAGTACACGAAATTATCTTCCGTTTCTTAGTGGCTCCCCTTGCTTTGTGCTCGTGCTTCGCAGTCGCGGCACTCGCGCAAACGCCTTCGCCGTCCCCCGCGCAGCCGGACGCATCGAAAGCGCCTGACAAAGTGGAACAGGCGAACCCGTTTGCGCCTGAACCCGCGCAACCGCTGCCGCCGGGCATGACCGGTTCGGACACAAACGATCCGCGCGCCAAGTTGACGCCCGGCATGTACGACGCGGGGGAAGCCGCGATGGGCCTGAAGCATATTCTCTTGGTCAAGAAGCCCGACGCGTTTAACCTCGGCTCGGAGAATCCCGACGATCCGAAGGTGCAGAAGACTCTCGGCCAGATGGGCGCTGCCGCCGACGATCTCGCAAAGATGCCGAAGCCGGTGCAGTTGGTCATCGCGCAGCTCTCTTTCGCCAACTCCGATCTCGCGTTTCAGGGCAATCACCTGTTCCAGGGAAACTTTTACGGCCTGAACATCTTCGACATCTCCAATCCGGCGAAAGCGAGCTTGTTGACGACGATGGTCTGTCCCGGCGGACAGAACGACGTATCCGTTTACAAGAACCTGCTCTTCATGTCGGTGGAAATGGCGAACGGCCGTCTGGACTGCGGCACGCAAGGATTTCCGCCCGCGCCGCCGCCGGCGAATGCACAACCGTCCGCCAGTCGCTTTGGTCCACCGGCCCCGCAGAAAGATCGTTTTCGCGGCGTGCGTATCTTTGATATCTCTGACATAACGAAACCGAAGCAAGTCGCCGCCGTGCAAACTTGCCGCGGTTCACACACGCACACGCTCGTTACCGATCCCAACGACAAGAACAACATTTACGTCTACGTCTCGGGAACTTCTTTCGTCCGTCCGGGCGAAGAGCTCGCCGGCTGTTCGGGTGAAGCGCCGGAAAAAGATCCGAACACGTCGCTGTTTCGCATCGACGTGATTCAAGTGCCGTTGGCCCATCCGCAGGACGCCAAGGTCATTTCGAGTCCGCGACTGTTTTCGGATCCGCAAACCGGCAAAATCAACGCGCTGAGTAACGGCGGCACCCACAGCAAAGAAGGAACGGAGAAGCCGTCAGACACCAACCAGTGTCACGACATCACCGTCTACGCCGCGATTGGTCTCGCCGCCGGCGCGTGCTCCGGAAACGGAATCCTGATCGACATCAAAGACCCGGCGCATCCGAAACGTCTCGATGCCGTCAACGATCCAAATTACGCCTACTGGCACTCGGCTTCGTTTTCGAATGACGGAAAGAAAGTCGTGTTCACCGACGAGTGGGGCGGTGGTCTCGGCGCGCGTTGCCGGGCGACCGATCCGAACAAGTGGGGCGCCGACGCGATCTTCCAGTTGCAGAACAACAAGCTGAAGTTCGCGAGCTATTACAAGATGCCGGCCGCGCAAGGCGACACCGAAAACTGCGTCGCGCACAACGGGTCGCTCGTGCCGGTGCCGGGCCGCGACATCGAAGTGCAAGCGTGGTATCAGGGCGGCATCTCCGTCATGGACTTCACCGATGCGGATCATCCGACAGAGATCGCTTACTTCGATCGTGGTCCAATCACGACCGACATGCTCGTGCTCGGCGGCGACTGGTCGGCGTATTGGTACAACGGCCAGATCTACGCTTCCGAGATCGCGCGCGGCCTCGACATCTTCGAGTTGGAGCCGACGCAGTTTCTGACGCAGAACGAGATCGACGCGGCGAAGACGGTTCACCAAAGCGAGTTGAACGTGCAGAACCAGCAGCAGATCGTGTGGCCGAAGAACCTCGTCGTCGCGAAGGCTTACGTCGATCAGTTGGAGCGTTCGCAAGCTCTGCCGGCGGAGCAAATCACGAACCTGCGGCAGGCGATCGCAGGCGCGGAGAGTTCGCACCTGGATGCAAAATCAACGGCTACGCTCAAGAGCCTGGCGATGGCTGTGGCCCAGGGCATCGCCTCGGCGAAGAACCCCGCCGATGCGAATCGGATGCAGTCTCTGGCGGCGATTCTGAAACAACCGGCGCTTTAATCCGGGCGCTTTACTCTAACGAGCGAACGGGGACGATGTTGACGTCGTGCAGACGCCAGTCGACCCCGTTCGCTACGTCATAAGCGTTTTTCAGCCGGTTCAAAAGATCGTCTTCATCCTTGGGCACGATAAAAGCCTCGCCCGTCAGCACGTCGCCGTCTTCGCGCAAACGCACGCGCGCCGTTTTCACCCAATCGAGCCGCTCGAGTTCGTGCTGCACTTTGTCAGGCGTTTCATCAGGCTTGCCTTCAACGTCCGACGGCCGCTTGTTCATCAACTGCGCCACGCTGTGCTTTAGATCGGAAAACCCGTCGCGCAGGATCTCGAACGAGATGATCATTGCTGCGACCGCGTCGGCCCACCAATAACCGTAAGCGACACCCGTGATGCCGAGCACGCCTGCGATTCCCGAGAGCCAGTCGCCCTTGTTCATGTTCGCGTCAGTCTCCAGCGCCTTCTGGTGCAGGTCGCGCGCGAGCGGCTGCTTCATTCGGCCGAGAATGAACGGCGGCAGCACGCTATAAACGAGCGCGGCGATCATGATCCAACCGAGCCACACGCGCCGGCCGAAGATCATGACCGATTGAATCGTTGGCGGTTCGACCAGCACCAGCGTGGTCAACGAATCGATAAACAGGTAGAGACCGAAACCGACGAGCGCGACGGCCGCAGTCAGGAACGCGATCATCACAGCGCGCCGGTAACCGTAAGGAAATTTTTCGTCAGGCGGCCGATCGAAGTAGCGCGTGCCGACCAGGAAAGCGATCGGCGGGACGAGGCTGAGAACGTCTTCAACCCAGACCGCTTTCATCGCTTCTGAAGATCCCATCGTCAGGCCAATGACGGCGATGATCGAAACGAGAAAAGCGATCGTGATCCACTCCAGACGTTTCGCGCGATCGATCGTGTGCTGCTTGTCGTCCGGCAGACGGTAGGGCTTACCTGGAAACTTCATTTCTTCGCCATCTGTTGCTGCAGGAGGTTCTTGATTTCGAATCGCTTCGTGTGCAGAAACTCGTCGAGACGTTTCAGGAAACCATTTTCACCGGGCGGCACTGCGAGCACGTGCTTGAATGAGTCGAGCTCTTCGTTGGTGTTCGCGAGTCCGAGGCGCTCGATCTGCCACTCAGGCGCGGCGATCGGACCACTCGCTTGCGTTAGATCGTCAACTCGCACAATGCGCGCGCCTTTCTTTTCGAGTTTCGCGGCGACGGCTTCGCCCTGTTCCACCCAAACTTGTGCGCCTTTGAGATTTTGTAATTGTGAACCTTGCGGTGTGGCGATGCGGTAAGTCTCTTCGAAGTAAGGGCGGGTTATGCCGACGTACTTGCTCCACGGGGTTTCGTCAGTGAAGCCGCCGAGCACGACGTCGAGTTGAAAATGTTCGAGTGCTTCCATCTGTTCCTGCTCGCCGCCCCAGTGCCAGTCGGGAGTGGTGCTCAGTTGCGCTGCGAAGTTGCGGATCAAGTCGACTTCGACGCCCGCGGGTTCATCGTTTGTGCGCACGACCCACGGCGGGTGTTCGACGAGGCCGACGCGGAGCGGACGCGACTGCAACTGCCGCAGCGTCTCTTTCGGATCGCGCGGGAGATTCGCGCACGCGAACTGCGCGCAGATAATGAATGCGGTAAAGCTGATTAGAATTAGTCGCTTCAAATCCGGGTCCTGGCTCACTTTCACTGCCGACGCAAGCCTAGAGATTTTCTGTTCCTAACCCTTGTTTTTTGAGTGTGACCTTTGCCACGGCTGCTACAATGTCGGCCCTATGAGCACCGCCAATCGCGCGAATCGACGTTGGTTTACGTTGGGGTTGGCGGCGGTGTTGATTCTCTTCGGTGTCCTTGTGAAACCTCAGACACGATCTACTCGCAACCGCCCCAGCGGCGCAGATGCGACGCTCGCGCGCGACGTCACGATCTATCGCGATACTTACGGCGTGCCCCATGTCTTCGGGCGTACAGACGCGAGCACGGTTTTCGGCTTCGCGTACGCGCAGGCTGAAGACAACTTCTGGCGCGTCGAGGAAAACTTCATCAACGCGCTCGGGCGGGCTTCCGAGTTGTATGGTGAGAAATCGCTCGACGAAGATCGACTTAACCATGCGCTCGAGATTCCGAGGTTGGCGCGCGAAGAGTACGCGCGTCTCGATGCGCACACGCGTTCGTTGTGCGACGCGTTTGCGGCGGGTTTCAACTACTATCTCGCCCGCCATCCCGAGGTGCGGCCGCGTCTGCTCGTGAAGATCGAGCCGTGGTACCCGCTCGCTTTCATTCGCTACAACTACTATCAGAACGGTTTTGCGCGCGACCCGAGTCTGCGCGGATTGCAAACCGCTTCGCTCGACAACGATCTGAAACAGCACACGGGTTCGAACGGCTGGGTGGTTGGTCCAACGAAGAGTGCGAGCGGTCACGCGCTGCTGTTCATCAATCCGCACCTGCCGTTCTTCGGCCCCGGCCAGGTTTACGAAGGCCACGTTCACAGCGACGAAGGTTGGAACTTCACCGGTTACGCGCGCTTTGGTTTTCCCTTCCCTTACGTCGGGCACAACGAAAACGGCGGCTGGGTGAGCACGGATAATGCCGCGGACCTGACGGACGTCTACGTGGAAACGTTTGACGATCCGGCGCGTCCGCTGGCTTATCGTTACGGCGACGGATATCGGTTAGCGACTGAGCACGTCGAAGAAATTGGCGTGAAGACGGCGCATGGTCTGGAGACGCGCACGTTCAAGATGCGGCGAACGCATCATGGTCCAATCGTCGCGGAGCGCGACGGCAAATTGCTGGCGATACGGATGGCGAAGTTCGAATCCGACGGCTGGCTGCGCGAGTGGTATGAGATGACGCGTGCCACTTCGCTGGCTGCGTTGAAGCGGGCGATCGCTCCTTTGAATATGCTCTTCGGTAACGTGATGTATGCCGATCGTCAGGGAAACACCTGGTATCTCTACAACGGCGCGGTGCCGAAGCGCGACCCGCGTTTCGATTGGACCAAACCGATGGATGGCAGCGACCCGGCGACTGAGTGGCAGGGTTATCACACGATGGAGGAGTTGCCGCAACTCGAAAATCCGAAGACGGGCTGGATGCAGAACTGCAACACGAGTCCGTTTTTGTTGACGAGTGAGGGCAATCCGGACCCGGCGCGTTTTCCGAAATACATGGTCCAGGAGGGTGATAATCCGCGCGGCGCGATCTCGCGCGAGCTACTCGCGAGTAAAGCGACGTTTACGTTTGCCGACTGGACGCGCCTCGCGTTCGACACGCGCGTCATTAGCGCCGGGCGCCTTCTCCCCGGCCTGCTCGCGGCCCTGAAACAGCACCTCGATTCACCGTCGGCATCCCCTTCTTCTTCCCAAAATCCCGTTGCTTCCGACTCGCGCCTGCGCGAAGTTTACAACGAACTCGCTCACTGGAACCTTCACAGCTCCAACGACTCGATCGCGACGACGCTCTTCAGTCTCTGGCACGATCGCCTACCGCGCGATCGAAACGAACCTGTCATCCCACCGGAAAAACAAGTCACCACACTGATCGACGTTCTCAACACCCTGCAACGCGACTTCGGCACGTGGAAAGTTGCGTGGGGCGAACTGAACCGCCTTCAACGCATCGACGAAAGCAAAGGCGAACAGTTTCAGGACTCGAAACCGAGCCTCGCAGTTAGTGGTGTAAACGGCAACGACGGCGCCGTCTTCACGCTTTACGCTGCACCGATGGAAGGACAGAAACGTCGCTACGGCGTTGCCGGCGCAACCTATATCAGCGTCGTCGAATTCGGCCCCGAGGTCCACGCCTTCTCAATCCACACCTTCGGTTCTAGCGGCGATCCCAACAGCAAACACTTCATGGACCAATCACCCCTCTACACGCGCGGCCAATTCAAACCCTCATGGTTCACCCTCCCCGAAATCCGCGCCCACCTCGAACGCTCCTACCACCCCGGCGAAGAGCAAGGTAAATAGATGAGCGACACCTTCAAAGACGCCGCGGGTGTGCTTACAGCCATTGGCGCTGTGATCGCGGGCTTTCTCGGTATCCTTCGCTACTTTCAATACAAGACACGACGCGACAAGGTGCTGCAAGTCAGAGATGCATTTGACACGGTGGTTAAGTCTCTTTCATCTGAAATCGAAGTCGAGCGGCTAGCCGGCGCGATCCTGCTGCGCCGCTTCTTCGATCGTGAGACGGAAGTAGGCATCGCTGGAATTCCTTACTGGCGCGAAGCTGTTAACGTCACCGCCGCGATCCTCCGCGGTCAGCTAACGGGCAACTTTCAGAAACTACTCGCTGACGGGCTTGCCTACGCGCCCAGTCTTGAACGAGCCGATCTAACGAAGACCAATCTCCAATATGCATACCTCGGCGTGCGGAAGGTGAGTGAGGTTGAAGAAGTTACGACTGACATGAGCTATGCAGATTTCTATCGTGCGGATCTTTCAGGCGCGTCGTTGAAAAAAGGCCATGCACGCGGCGCCGTGTTCTACCAGTGCCGTATGCATAACTCGGTGCTCTCGGGTGCGGATCTACGACACGCTAATTTCTTCGAAGCTGATCTCAAAGGCGCTAAGTTCGACGACGCTCGGTTGACGGGTGCGAATTTCGCGTCTGCACGAAATATTCCGCCGGATCTCGCAAACAAACTGGATGAAAAAGGAGTCTATTCCGGGACAGAACGATTCAAGTCAGTGCGCGTTGCAGCGGGAACTTCGCCGGTTCGAGTTTTCATCAGCAAACCTGGTTACTTGAGTTATCAACAACAACAGTGTGTCTCTGCGACTATTACCAGACTTGAAGCCGAAGGCATGATGCCACAAACGATGGAGCGTAGCGATTATCCCAACTTTGGAGTGCTCAGCGAGGTCCAGCGTTTAATGGGTGACTGTGCGGGAGCAGTGATCTTCGGCTTCAAAGAACTCGAAATCCACGAAGGCGTTTGGCGCGTCGGAACACCCGACGAAAAGCAAGTTAACGGCTTCTGTCTCTCAACTCCGTGGAACCAGATCGAGGCAGGGATGGCTGTAATGCTCGGACTGCCAATGCTGGTAATTTGCCAACGAGGGCTCGCTGGCGGAGTCTTTGACGCAGCCTCCGTCGAGCATCAAGTTTACCAAGCAGTGATCGAAGACGGTTGGGATGCAGCAACATTTACAAACTCATTCGCGAGTTGGAGCGCAGATGTACGTGAGCGTGGCCGGACGTTGATTGAACGCCCCAAAACCCAAACCATTCAGCACGAATCCCACACGCTTCTGTAACTATTCGCGCGCATTCTTTTCAACGCCCGCCCCTTAAAATTCTGCGGAGGTATCAATCATGCGCGCTACAGTTATGTTCGGCGCCGGTGACGTGCGTATCCAGAACGTTCCCGATCCGAGGATCGTTGAGCAAAGCGATGCGATTTTGAAGATTAGTCGCGCCTGCATCTGCGGCAGCGATCTATGGCCTTATAAGTCAATGGAGCCGAGCCGCGACGGGCGCGTGATGGGCCACGAGGCCATTGGTGTGGTGGAGTCGATTGGCTCAGACGTTCGCACGATGAAGGTGGGCGATCTCGTCGTCATGCCCTTCGCTTACTCCGATGGCGTATGCGAGTTCTGCCGCGAAGGGCTGAACACGTCGTGCATTCACGGCGGGTTCTTCGGCAACGAAGAGGTCCCCGGCGCGCAAGCAGATGCCGTGCGCGTACCGCTGGCGGATGGAACGCTCTTCGTTTTACCAGTCGCGGAAGACGACGCGTTGCTGGCTTCGCTCCTCACGCTTTCAGACGTGATGGGAACGGGCCACCACGCCGCGCTTACTGCGAGAGTTGGACCAGGAAAAACCGTGACCGTCATCGGCGACGGCGCGGTCGGACTCTGCGGCGTGATCGCAGCGCGCCGGTTGGGCGCGGAGCAGATCATAATCATGGGCCATCACGCGGATCGCATTGCGCTCGCAACAGACTTCGGCGCCACAGACGTCGTACGCGAACGCGGTGAAGCCGGCGTCGAGCGCGTGCGCGAGTTAACGAATGGTCTGGGCGCGCACTCTGTACTCGAGTGTGTCGGCACGGACCAAGCGATGCTTACTGCAATAAACATAACGCGTGCGGGGGGTGCGGTCGGACGCGTCGGCGTTCCGCAAAACGTGACGATTCCCGCTTCCGACACGGCGTTCTATAACAACATTACGGTGAGCGGCGGCCCGGCGCCGGTTCGCGCCTACATCGACGAGCTGTTGCCCGACGTGCTTAATGGCGATATCGAACCCGGTCGCGTCTTCGACCGCGTTGTCGGACTCGAAGACGTGCCTGAAGGCTATCGCGCGATGAACGACCGCGAGTCGATCAAGGTCATGGTCCAGCCTTAATTCATCGCGCCACAGAAAAGCGATCTACCTAAACAACTCACCTTCCTATTGACACGCAATAGGAGCTGCTCTATATTCCTCTCCACTCGTGCGTCGATAGGAGCAGCATGAAAAAGCAGAAAGCCGATCTCTTGCAGGGCACGCTCGAACTGTTGATCCTGCGGTTGCTGCGCTCGCGCCAGCTGAACGGCTGGGAAATCACGCAACAGCTTCAGATCGCGTCAGGCGACGTCTTGAGCGTGACACCCGGCGCGCTTTATCCCGCACTCCATCGACTCGAAAACCGCGGACTAATCGTCGCGGAGTGGGGACCGTCTGAAAACAACCGCAAGGCGAAGTTCTACAAGTTAACTGCAACCGGACGAAAGCAACTGGAAACGCAACGTAAAAACTGGGAACGCTTTTGTGGCGCGGTCGCCCTGATCATGCGCGACGCATAGGAGTTTTCATGCTGGACCAACTCAAGCTGCGCTGGCGCGCGTTGTTCCGCAAAGATGAACTGGAGCACGAGCTCGACGCCGAGTTGCGCTTTCATCTCGAACGCGAAGCCGAGCAGAACGTGCGCCACGGAATGAACCCCACCGACGCCCGCTACTCCGCGCTCAAAACATTCGGCGCGCTCGAACGCGCGAAAGAAGAATGTCGCGACGCGCGCGGCGTGCGCCTGGTTCACGAGTTTCTCCAGGACCTGCGCTACGGCAGGCGCTTGTTAACAAAGAACCCCGGCTTCACTTTGATCGCGATCGTGACGCTCGCGCTCGGCATCGGCGCGAACACGGCGATTTTCAGCATCGTCAACGCCTTCCTGCTGCGCCCGCTGCCTTACGGCAATCCGAATCGACTCGTGATGGTGGACTCACAACATCGCGGCCAATCGCTCGGCGTGTCGTTCGTCGACTTCGAAGACTGGCGCCGCCAGAACAACGTCTTCGAAGACATCGCATTCTTCAACCTGCGTTGGAACGCGAATCTTCAATTCGACAACGAAACAGAAACGCTCAGTCTAACGTTCGGCACGTCAAACCTTTTCTCGTTGCTTCAGGTTGCGCCTGCGCTCGGTCATGGACCAACAGCCGGCGATGACAACACGATTCTTTTGAGCCCCGGCTTGTGGCAAAGAAGATTCGGCAGCGATCCGTCGATCATCGGTCGCCAACTCCGCATCGACGGCCACAGCTTGACGGTGATCGGCGTCATGCCGCCGGGCTTTCGCTTCCCTTTTCAGAGTGATTTGTGGTGGCTGAACGATCGTTACTTCGATCGCCGGAGTCGCGGCTTCCGTATCGATCAAACGATAGCGCGTCTCAAGCCCGGAGTGTCGCCGGAACAGGCGCAGGCGGAAATGAAAGAGATCGCCGCTCGCCTCGCGCAAACGTATCCCGATTCAAATACCGAAGTCACCGCCACCGTCGTTCCTCTGCGGGATTTCTGGTTCGGAAAACTGCGCCGCTCATTCTGGCTGCTGCTCGGCGCTTGTGGCTTCGTGTTGCTGATCGCGTGCGCGAACGTCGCGAACCTGCTCATGACGCAAGCGACCGTACGCGAGCGTGAGTTGACGTTGCGCGCGGCGCTGGGAGCGAGTCGCGGACGCTTGATCAGGCAATCACTATCCGAAGCGTTGCTGTTGGTTTCAATCGGGTGCGCGAGCGGGATCGTGCTCGGCGCGTGGGGTCTTCGTTTGTTAGTTGCTCTCTTGCCGACAGAGCTCCTGCCGTTCTTTGTGAAGATCGAGCTCGACTGGCGCGCGTTGACGTTCACGTTAACGCTCTCAGTGCTGACGGCACTCTTTGTCGGCCTGATGCCGGCATTGCGAAGCGCGTCAGTGCACCTGGACCAGTCACTCAAAGAAGGCGGTAAGTCCGGCACGAGCGCCGGCATGCAACGCGTTCGCGGGCTGTTGGTGGTAACGGAGATCGCGCTCGCGGTCGTACTGCTCGCCGGCGCGGGATTGATGCTGCGAAGTTTTGCGCGCTTGCAGAATACGTCGCCGGGTTTCAATGCGGAGAACGTGCTGCATCTGGAGATCAATCCGACGTATCAGCGCGAGGACGATTACCGCGTCGAGCTTATGTCGCGGCGTTATCAACAGTTGCTGCAAGAGGTCGCGAAGGTACCGGGCGTGATTGCGGTCGCCGCCAACAGCGATCTGCCTTTCGTCGGGCAGAAGCCGTGGTATCGAGGCGAGTTTTCGATCGAAGGCCAGTCGGACAACGAACGCGAACAGAACCCGCTGGTTAATTACCAGGCGGTCTCGCCCGACTATTTTCGCGTGATGGAGATTCCGCTGCTGCGTGGGCGCGTCTTCGACGAACGCAACACAGTAAGAGCTGATGGTGAGCGCGACGTCGCGATCATTAGTAACGGACTCGCGCAGCGCATGTGGCCCAACGGCGACGCGTTAGGCAAACGAATCAACTGCGACGAGCATGGCGCCGGTTGCGCTGAAGTCATCGGCATCGTCGGCGACGTGAAGCACAACAGTCTCGTTGATGACGTTGGTTACGACATTTACTACGCCGCTTATCAGAGTTACGCGAAGCAGACTCATTTTGTCGCGCGCACGCAAGGCGATCCGATGGCGCTGGCAAACGACATCAAGCGAGCGATCTGGCGCGTCGCCCCTGACACGGGTGTTTTCAACACCATGCCTTTGACGAGATTGTCGGCAAACACGATCTGGCAATCACGCATTTGGGGGCTGCTGTTGGGAGTCTTCTCTGGTGTAGCACTCGTGCTCGCAGCGGCGGGTATCTACGGCGTGATGGCGTATTTCGTGACTCAACGCACGCGTGAGATCGGTGTGCGCATAGCACTCGGCGCGCAGTGGAGCGACGTGCTGAAGCTGATCCTGAAAAGCGGGACGCTGCTCGTTGCTGTCGGGCTTGCGATTGGACTCGCCGGCGCGTTCGCGTTGACACGACTGCTGGCAGCTCTGCTGTTCGAAACCTCTCCGACTGATCCGGTCACGTTTGGCGCGGTGGCGCTCTGCGTGGTTCTCGCAACGTTGCTGGCGTGCTACATTCCTGCAAGACGTGCGACCAAAGTCGATCCACTGGTCGCGTTGCGCTACGAATAACATCCGCTCGAACGGAGCCAAAAAACACTTGAACCTGAGACTGCTACTTATCGCCGTCCTTCTTCTGCTTAGTCCCACTTATCTTTTCGCCCAAACCGAAAACATCACGCGCCAGGAAACACTGCGCGGCTCGATTACGCCCGAGCGCGAATGGTGGGACGTGCTGCATTACCACTTGCGGGTGGAGTTTCTGCCGGAGACCCGAAGGCTGCGTGGGTCAAACACGATCACGTTCAAGACCATCAAACCGGGCAGCAGGATGCAGATCGATCTCCAGCCGCCGCTCGCGATCACGAAGGTCACGCACGGCGGGTCCGAACTCAAATTCGAGCGCGAGGGAAACGTCTATTGGGTCACGTTTGAAAAAGAGCTTCCAAAAGGGATCGAAGACAAGGTCGAAGTGTTCTATGAAGGTGTTCCGACTGTCGCCAAGAATCCTCCGTGGGTTGGCGGGATCACGTGGGGCCGAGACGATCTCGGCGAGAATTTCATCGTGACAACCGCGCAAGGCATCGGCGCGAGTATCTGGTGGCCCAACAAAGATCACGGCGCCGACGAACCAGATCGCGGCATGCAGATCGACGTCACCGTGCCGGAGCGTCTCGTTGCTGTTTCCAACGGCCGCTTGAAGAAGGTGGACCATGATGTGGCTGCCAAGACGAAGACGTTTCATTGGGAAGTCGTGAACCCGATCAATAACTACGGCGTCAACGTCAACATCGGCAACTACGTGAACGTCTCCGACAAGTACAACGGCAAAGGTGGTGTGCTCGATATCAACTACTGGGTGCTGCCGCATCAGAAGGAATCCGCGCTCAGGCAGTTCAAGGAAGTGCCGCGCATGCTGGAGGCATTTGAATACTGGTTCGGGAAATATCCATTCTATGAAGACGGCTACAAACTCGTGACGGTTTCATATCCCGGCATGGAGCACCAGAGCTCGGTCACTTACGGCAACTGGTTTCGCAATGGTTATCTGCAACGCGACCCGTGCGCGTGCGGCGTCGGGATGAAGTTTGATTTCATCATCGTGCACGAGTCCGCGCATGAATGGTTCGGCAACAACATCTCGATGAAAGACGCAGCCGACATGTGGATTCACGAAGGCTTCGCGAATTACGCGGAGAACCTGTTCGTCGAATACCACTTCGGCAAGAAAGATGCGGAAGACTATGTGATCGGCACGCGTCGCTCGATCAGAAACGATCGTCCGATCATCGGCGTGTATGGAACCAACCGCGAAGGCTCGGGAGACATGTATCCGAAAGGTGGGAACATGCTCCACACGATTCGTCACGTCATAAACGACGACGCGAAGTGGCTCTCAATCCTCCACGGATTGCAAACCGAGTTCTGGCACCAGACAGTTACGACGCAGCAGATCGAAAACTTCATCTCCACCAAAGCGGGCATCGATTTCAGCAAGGTGTTCGATCAATATCTCCGCACGACACAGATTCCGCTTTTGAAGTATGAAATAAACGGCAGGACGCTGTCGTTTCACTACGAACGAGTCGTCAAAGGCTTCACGATGCCGTTGCGCGTGAACGTCAACGGAAAAGAAGTGGTCATCACGCCGACGGAAACAAAACAGACGCTCGACTTCCCTGACGAGATCGAATCATTCGAAGTCAATCGCAACTTCTATGTTGATGCGGCAAAAGATTGACGGCGAATTTGTGCGGGAGTAACCTCATCCTCAAATCAAGCGGGAAGGAGTTGCCCACATGTTTTACCCACGTGTTTCTCACCTCGTGTATTTGTTGCTCATCTCGATCGCGACTGTAGCCTCAAACGCAAATGCTCAGACAGTTTCGTTTTCACGAACCGATCGAGACCTGTCGATCGATAACCCGTTCCAGATTGTGACCGCAGATTTCAACAAGGACGGAAATCTCGATCTGGCCTTCTCCGATAAATTCGTTCCCGACGTGTTCGTTGTGCTTGGCGACGGCCATGGCGCTTTCGGTCCGGAGATGAGCTTCTCATCACTCGGCCCGGCCAATTCGATCGCGACCGCCGATTTCAACAACGACGGAAATCTCGACCTCGCGCTCGCCGTACAGTCACAAATTTCGATCGTCGTCCTTTTCGGCACAGGCAACGGAAGCTTTGGCGCTCCGCTAGAACTCCACGCCGGTCCGTCTCCGTTCCAGGCTCCTTTGGGCGTCGCGGCCGGCGATTTTGACGGCGACGGCACGCCGGATCTGATGAGTATCGCGTTCGGTTCGAACGTGGTCTCATTCATAAAGAGCAACGGCGACGGAACTTTCGGACCGTACACTTTCGCCGGTACAGTTCGCGACGATCCACAGATGATCATCGCCGCCGATTTCAACCTCGACGGCCAGCTCGACATAGCAACCGCGAACTTCGATTTCTTCGGTATCACGGTTGCCCTCAACAACGGCAACGGGACACTCAAGAGTCCGTTCGAGATGGGGACTAGCAGCGGCGGCGCGGTAGCGCTCACGAGCGGAGACTTCAATCAGGATACATTCCCCGATCTCGCGTTCGTGCATCGCTTTCCGCAACTTCCCGGGACCGTGTCGCTCGTTCTCGGTAATGGTGACGGAACTTTTGGACCAGCAAGGACGGACTCTACTCCCGGTCTCGATCCGCGCTCGATCGTGACGGCAGATTTCAATCTTGATGGAGATCTCGATCTCGCGGTGGCAAACTTCGTTTCAAACACAGTCTCGATCCTGCCGGGCACGAACGACTTGTTCCAGATCGGATCTCCGCAGAACCTCTCGTCCTTCTCTAATCCGATTGCGCTGGCCACGGGTGATTTCAATAACGACTGCCGGCCCGATCTCGCGGTCTTGAACGCCGGTAATGGGACGTTATCGATTCTGTTGAATACGACGCCGAAAGCGCCGCTTCAGATTGTGGACGTGCTGCTTTCGAAGGACGTGTTATGGCCGCCGAATCACAAGCTGATGGATGTGACGGTTGACTATGGCACGACAAACACCTGCGGCCCCGTGATGTGCTCGCTCAGCGTTAACAGTAACGAGCCGGTCAGCGGTGGTGGTAATTCTCCTACGGACTGGGAAATCATCGACGCGCATCACGTGCGACTCAGAGCGGAACGGGCAGGCAATGGTTCGGGACGTATCTATAGCGTCACGATCACTTGTGGCGATGGCAGCGGAACTCCGGTGAGCACGTCGGCCACGGTAACGGTTCCCAAAAACCAGCGGCAATAAACGGATAAGAAACTCCAGGTCTTCTGCTCAACGACGCTCGTTCCTAGGTCTTTTGCTCGACGACACTTGTGCCGAGTCGTTGGGCAAGACCTTGTGCGCCCCAACTCATTACTACGTTGTGGTTCCACTCGAAAAGCGGACGAGCAATCGGCGAGAGTAGATTCATCCACTGCTTCGTTGTCTCGACGTTCCAATCGTAGCGCACGATCGTTTCGCCGTTCTCAGTCGAGAGTTGCCAGAGACCGCGGCCCTGGAGCTCGCCTTTAGCGATGCCTTCGAGCAGTCGCGGCGCCTCGATGCGCGCGGTTTCCATGTCGAAGCTCAGCCGGTAAGGCAGCTTGCTCTTCCACGTGTAGCGATGAAGAGTGCCGACACCTCTCTCATCGCCGGGGCGCAGTTCAACTACATTCTCGACGCCTTTCCACCACGTGGGCGATTCCTTCGAGTGATAGATCTCGTTCCAGACCTGTTCGATCGGAGCTTTAACGCGCCAGATGGTGACGAATTTGTAGTCTCTCATCAGGTTACAAGCTTTGCACAAAAACTCGGCGAACGTGCGTTTGGAGGTTGAACTCCGAAGGAGTTCGCAAATTTTAGCCCAGGGTTCATACCCTGGGTAAGAAAAAAAGCGCGCGCGAACGCTGAAAGCGTTGGCGAAGTCCGGTTCTAGGTCCTGGTCAACGCTTTCAGCGTTTCAAGGCTCTCTTAATGATGGCCCCAGGGTGTCGCTACGCTCCGACCCTGGGCTGGCATTAGCTAACGCCTTCAGCGTTCCTGAGTAGCTAACGGCTTCGGCGCTCCAAGTAGTTACGACTCCGGCGTTCTGAGTAGCTAACGCCTTCGGCGCTCCGAGTAGTTAGACTCCGACGTTCTGAGTAGCTAAGGCCTTCGGCGCTCCGAGTAGTTAGACTCCGGCGTTCTGAGTAGCTAACGCCTTCGGCGCTCCAAGTAGTTACGTTTCACGACGCCTTTCTCGCCTTAACCGTGCGGCCGTCGGGAAAAGTTACGATGATGGCCGTTACTTTTCCCGCCGCGTCTCTTTCAAAACTCATTGCATTACCGATCGGCTGCGCCGTGAACTTGTCCGCCGTGGCTTCCGGAACGAGCTCGATGCGCCGGCCGCTTGGATCGAAGGCGAATAACTTTTCTCCTTCCTGTCTCACGACCAACACACCGAGGGTTCCACCATCGTAACTGCCGACGAACGCGGCGAACTTGCCATCGGATGCGGCTGCTGCAGGTGCTTGGACCGTCTTCGGCGCCGGAGCAGGATACGCCGAGCCCGCCTGCGGGAGCGACGAGACTGATACCGCCCCAGACTGCACGTTGCTTTGCGCACCCGGATGAATCGGAAAAGGCGGACGCTTCGGACTAACAGATCGATTCTTCGAGATCTCCGCGAGCGCAACCTCGACTGCTTTCTCGAGCTGCGGATCTCTTCCGGCGATCACGTCAGCAGGTGTGATCTCGACGTCGAAGTCAGGAGCGACGCCGCTATTTTCGATGCCCCACGTTCCACTCGGATCGTACGCGGCTCGATTCGGCAGCCGGATCTGCCCGCCGTCGATCAGCACGGGCGTGAAGTAATAAGGACCAATGCCCGCGCCGAACGTATGTTTGCCGACGATTGGACCAACCTTCCCCAGCTTGAACATGAACGCGCCGGTTTCCGCAGCCGAACCATTCAGCTCATTGATGAGCATCACCTTTACCGGCGGCGCGGGATTGACGGGTGTCGCAATATCGTCGCCGCCACGAAACATGTAGTAGTAGAGCGGCTTGCGCTGCATCCATTCAATCAGGTAATCGGGCGTGATGCCGCCGCCGTTGAAACGCTGATCGACGATGATGCCCTGCTTGTCCGCGTAGCCGGTGAGGCCGCGAACCGCGTTCATGATTCCTTCACCGCCGTAACCCTCGATGTAGATGTAACCGAGCCGGCCGCCGGAAAGCTCTTCGACGCGCTTGCCATTTGCTTCGGCCCAATTCGCGCGACGCAAACGATTTTCACCCAACGCCGGAAAGACGGTGTAGCTGCGCGCATTCGCACCGTCGGTGGTTGCCGAAACCGTGAGCTTCGTCGGACGCCCGACCGTGTTTTCGAAGTAGCTGAGAATATTCTTTGCCGCGTCCACGGGCTGATCGTTTACCTGGAGCAAGTAATCACCTTCGCGAACGTCAACTCCCGGCTGGTCCAACGGCGCTCCGAACGCTCCGTTCGGCGACGAGTAATTGGTCGAGCGATAGATCTTCTTGAAACGATATTTTCCATTCGCGATCTCGTAGTCGGCGCCGAGTAGACCGATACGGTTGCCATTACCTGCCGGCGGCGGCGCATCACCGCCGCCAACACCGAGATGGCTCACCGACACAGAGCCGAGCATTCGCTGCATCAGACGGTTGAGATCGCTGCGGCGCACGATCGTCGGCAAGTAAGCGGCGTACTCGTTTTCCAGTGCGACCAGGTTTTGCCCGTGGTAATTCGGATCGTAAAACCAGTCGCGCATGATGCGGACCGACTCGTGAAACATCTGCCGCCACTCCTCGGCCGGAACGACGCGCACTTCGATCTTGCTGAAGTCCTGCCGGCCTTCGTCGGCTTTCGGCGCCGCTTCAGAGGAAACGAGAAAGAAGTCTCTGCCTTTGCGATACAGAATCTTCTTGCCGTCAACCGTTATATCGAGCGCCCCAACCTGGTCCACGATCTTTTGCGGCGGGCCGCCCTTCGTGATGTCGAATGAATAAACCGTCTGCGGCGTTGGACCACCTGGATCCGCAGACCATTCGCGATTGATCAGAATCAAGGTTCCCGGTCGTCCAGCTGCGAGCTGCGCGTAATCGCGTTGCGGCAGCGGCAGGTTTACGAAGCGCGAGCGCAGACTATCGAAATCGATCTTCACTTGCGGCACGACTTCACTCGCTTTCGCTTCCGGATTCGGTTGACCGTTCGGCAGGAGCGGCGGTGCGTAATCGCGTGACAAGATCGCGGCGTGCACTCGTCGCACCACGAGTGGACTGGCAAACACGGCGTTGAGCACGCCCCAACTGAAATCACTCGCGCCGTTATTCGGGCTGGACACGAAGTAAAGATACTTGCCGTTGCGATCGAACACAGGCAGTTCAGCGTGCGTGATTCCGTCCGTAACCTGAACGGATTTCTTCTGCGCAATGTCGTAAATGAAAACCGCACCCGCCCGGTTCTTCATGCGTTTACAGTAGGCGAGATAGCGCGAGTCCGGCGAGAAGTTTGCGGTCCATGATTGCTGCGCCGAATAGGTAGAACTATCAACGCGAACCGCAGTCTCGGCAGCAACGTCAACGAGCCAAAGTCCCAGGCGTCTGTCAGCGAGCGTGAGCTTCCCTGAATCGGGGGACCAGATGAGGTCCCAATAGAACGAGGGCTTCGGCTCGATGCGGATCTTCTTTACTGAGTCGTTTATGAGCGAGCGAATGTGCAACGCATACTCGCCGGATTCGTCGGAGATGTAAGCGATCGATTTGTTGTCGGGCGAGATCACGGGAAAACGTTCGGCGACACCGGGCGTGTTGGTCAGGTCCTTATAAGAGCCGTTGGCCGGATCGAAGACGATCACTTCGCCGCGCGCGCCGAAGACGACGCGGTCGCCATTCGGCGAAGGCAGGATCTGTTCGAGCGAACGCATGGCAGCGGCGTTGCGCACCGCAAGCTCGGACGTGTCAGGACTCACCGAAACGTTTACCACGCGATCGTTGTTGTTACTGAGATCGAGCAGGTGTATTCGGCCTCGTTGCACATAGACCGCGGCGTCGGAGTTCGCAGCCGCGACGTTGACGCCGTAGTCAGCGTACTTCGTTAGCTGCTGTGTCTTCTTCGATTTCGTGTCGTAGGCGTAGAGATTGAAGATGCCGGTGCGGTCAGACGTGAAGTAGATTTTGTCCCCAACCCAGCGGGGATTGCGATCGTTATACGCACCCGACGAGAGCTTCTCGAGCGCGCCTGTTTTCAGATCGGCGATCCACATCACCCCCGCGTAGCCGCCGCGATAATAGCGCCACTCGCCCGCGCCCGGCCGCGGGTTGTAAACGATGCGCTGCCCGTCGGGCGAGAACGATCCGAAGAAACTCTGGTGCAGCGGCAGCGCGGTTGCGAGCGCAAGCCGGTCGGCGGAAGTTTTGTAGAGACGAGTTAACGATTCTTCGTCCCTCGTGGTCTCGAATATGACTTCGCGCGCATCAGGCGACCACGCGGTGACGAAATCATCTTCCGGCATCATCGTGATGCGAGTGGGCTCGCCGGAACCGTCTGCCGGAGCAACGAACACGTCCCAGTCGTTGCCGTTCAAGCGTGAGAACGCGATGCGACGGCCGTCCGGTGAAAACACGGGACTGGTTTCGTCGTTAGGCGTATTCGTGAGCCGCTTCGCCGCGCCGCCGGCTCGATCGACGAGCCAGATCTTGCCCGCATACGTGAAAGCGATCTGCGACGGGCTGAGCGAAACGTACTCGATCATGAGCGGCCGCTCGGCGGCTGGTTGAGCGAGTGCAGCGACAGAGATGGAGAGGCAGGCGGCCAGGAGGATTAAGCAACGCGACATAACTTCGACCTCACGGATTAGGGTTTTGAGTTTAAGACAAGGAGCTGAATTGCGACGAACAGCAGTGTGACGAAAACCGGGATGATAAAGTTCAGTTTATCGTCGGCGTTGTCGTACCAGCCGCGCGTGCCGGGTGCGCGCGCCTTGCGATGCGCGTCGTCCGGCCGTCTCTGCTCGGTCTCAGGTGCTAACAACGCTGCGAGATCTTCAATCGTTACCGGTGGGAGAAACGCTTCGCGTACGTTCCAAAACACGCACAACGCCAAAACGAACACATCCAGCGCGATGAGCAACGCCCAATAACTCGAATGCCACGATTCCAACGACGACCAAAGGAGCGGTAACACGATGAGGCCGGTAATGATGTACGTGCGTCCGCGCGTCTCCAGACTCGCGAGCTTCGCGTGTTGGGTAAGCGCACTCATCGCTTCAGCAAGACTCGTTTGCGCCGACGCCACTCGCGTCCGCAAAGTCTTCATCGCTGGCTCGTCGAGTTGCACGATGCTTTCGGCTTCGCAGTAGATACAACGCACCACCACGTCATCGGGCTGAACTGACAATGGCGCGCCACACTGCCGGCAATGCGGTGGTTCACCCGCAGCCGCGGGCGGGTGCGCCGCGAAAGCTGCGCCAACATAGCTCGCGCCACTCACGAGGATATTTCTCATCGCGACATTCGCGGCGAGCAGTTGCGCGGGAATCATGATGACCCACACCCAGAGCAACATTCCCGGCAGCGCGTCACCACTCACCACGCGCAACACAGCGTCGATAAGAACAACAACGAGACCTCCGCTCAGCAGCACAAACGGCGCGAGCGCAGTGCATACGAACCACCGCCGCGGCGCTTTGAGGTGGGCCAATCGCAACCACTGCTTAGCCGCTGCGCGCGTCGCCGAATCCAGGTCGCGCGTGAGACGTAGTTCTTCACGGTAAACCTGCGGCATCGCATTGGCGGTCCCACAAAAACGACACACTAGCGACGGCGCATCGATCACCACCAGCGGCGCGTTACACTTAACGCACTGCAGCGGCGCTAACTGTGGTCTCGTTTCTGAAGTGATAGTCGTACTCATCAAACGAAATTTCGGTGAGAAGTCTAAGTGCAATATGAAATCTTGCCAAGATTCCTTTATGGCATTAGATTGCACACCTGAACAGGAGGACCCCCACAAATGACAGCATTGATTCGCGCGACACTCAGCCTCGTCGCTGCGCTCGTTTTCACATCCAGCATCGTCGTCGCTCAACAACAGCAGGAAACCGTCGAAGCTCGCTTAAAGGGATTCGACGCTTACATGGAGCAGGTGATGAAGGACTGGAACGCGCCGGGGATCGGCGTCGGCATCGTGATGGGAGACAAGCTCGTCTTCGCCAAAGGCTACGGCTATCGTGATTACGGCAAGAAGCTACCCTACACGATCACTACCACACAGCCGATCGCTTCCAACTCGAAGCTCTTCACGGCTGTTGCTGTCGGCCTGCTCGTCGAAGACGGAAAGCTGCGCTGGGATGAACCGATCAAGCAGTTCGTACCTTCGATCCGCTTCTATAACGACGAACTCGATCGCTCGGTGACGATCCGCGACATGTTGTCGCATCGCACCGGTGTCACGCGCCACGACGCCATCTGGTACAAATCGACGTTCACACGGCGTGAGCTTTGGGACCGTCTGCGCTACCTCGAACCTACGGCGCCTATCCGCACGAAGTTTTTGTACAACAACTTGATGTATACGGCGGCCGGCCAGGTCATTGAGGAGTTGAGTGGAAAAACGTGGGAGCAGTTTGTGCAAACCCGACTTTTCGATCCGCTCGGCATGACGCGCTCGACGCTGACGCTCGAGGACAACATAAAAGGTCCCGAGCCCGCAGTGCCCTACTCGGAGCGTCGTGACAGCACGGAGTTATACCGTCAGCCTTACTACACTGCCGAGGTCGCGATCGCCCCTGCCGGTGCGATCAACTCCAACGTGCAGGACTTGTCGCGCTGGGTTATCGCGCTGCTCAACAAAGGCAAGGTGGACGGCAAGCAAGTGATCCCGGAAGCAGTGTTGCGAGAAACGATGACGCCTTCCCTCGCGATGCCAAACGCATTGCTGGAGACGCGCGGCTGGGGAGAGAACCTGAATCAGTACTACGGCATGGGCCGGTGGGTGTCGTCCTACCGCGGCCATCTCCTCGCGCTTCATGGCGGCGATCTGCCGGGATTTCACTCGCAGATATCGATCATGCCCAACGACGGCATCGGCGTAATCGTTCTCGTCATCGGGGATCACGTCGCTTCTCTGTACAATGGTCTCACTTACGACATCTACGAGCGTCTGCTTGGTCTATCGCTTACTCCCTGGTCGGAGCGGTACAACGAGGTCCGTCTCAAGAATAAAGCAGCCGGCATGAAGGCGCGCGCGGTTGCCGGCGTGGGCCGTGTGCCGGACACGAAGCCTTCGCACCCGTTGGACGATTATGTCGGTGAGTTTGTTCATCCGGCTTACGGAGTTGTCACTGTGGCGCGTGCGATAAAGAACTCAGCTTCGACTTTCACGGCATCAAGATGCCGTTGAGCCATTTCCATTACGACCGCTTCGATACGCCCGATGATGAAGAAGACGGCAAGTTTTCGCTCAACTTCCGCACCAATCCGATGGGCGAGATCGATAGTGTGGAGATCTCGCTGGATGAAGCTGCGGTGACGTTCACTCGCCGTGTGCCGGCGGAGTTGTCGTCCGACACAACGCTCCAGATGTACGCGGGAACTTACACGTCACCGAGTGGTGGCAAGACCGTGCTCACGTTTCAGCCGGGAAAGGGTCTCGCGATTCGCGGCGGCCCGGACCTTCAGCCGTGGCGGCCACAGCAGTTTCGGATTAAGGAATTTCCGGACGTGGTTATCTCGTTCACGGTCGAGAATGGAAAAGTGGTCGCGATGAAACAACGAGATCCGAGTGGCGAATTCGTGTTCCCGCGCGCGCAGTGATGCGGCGCTACTTCACCACGGATAAGCGTGCTTAACTTGAGGCTGCGGTTACGGAATTCAATCACTCCGCAACGTGCGAATGGGGTCGATTCTCGCTGCCCGGCGGGCAGGAATGCCGGACGCAACCAGCGCGATACTCACCACGAGCAGCGCCATCAAAAAGTAGATCAGCGGATCGGTTGCGCTTACTCCAAATAGAAGAGATTTCATCAATTGGTTCAAAGCCAGCGATGAGGCGAAGCCGATCAAGAGCCCCACAGTGACTAACTTTGCGCCTTCTCCGAGTATCAGTTTCAGCACCGAACTTTTTTGCGCACCCAAGGCGACTCTGATCCCGATCTCTCTTTGCCGTTGGGCCACCGCGAAATTCATGGTCGCATAGATTCCGGCCGCTGCTAACACCGCTGCCAGAAATCCAAACGCTGAAAAGAGCCACAAATTGAAGCGTCGCGGCGCGACCGCATCAGCCACGAACTGATCAAATGGTCTCACATTGAATACGACGCCGCGCGGGTCGAGAGCCTGTAGTCGATGCTCAACGGGAATGGTTAGCGACGATGGCTCGGTCTGCGTCTTTACGACGAAGTTCATGATCGGAAACGTGGAAGACTGCTGATACGACACATAAAGCGCCGGTTCGGCGTCAAGCTCCAGACTCGTATGCTTGATACTCGCTACTACTCCGATAATCTCACCTTTGACGTACTTATTACTTCCGTCGAGTCGCACACCGACCGGTTCTCTGCCGGCGAGATATGTCCGCGCAAACGCCTCGTTGATAACGAACACCACCGGCATGTCCGCTCGCTCACGTTCATCAAACAAACGTCCCTGCTTCAACTCCACTCCCGCGGTTTGAAAGAAGGACGGCGACACCACCCGGTAATCGGCGACACGCTCATCGGCCTTTGTCGCGTTCGACTCGCCCGCGATCCAGAACGGTAGCTTCATTGTCCGGCCGCCGAGAGGTAAATGGGATATCGCTCCTACCGATGTCACACCAGGTAAGGCACTCAACGTCTCCAGTGCTTCATGAAAGAGCTGAGTCCGCTTCGGGCTGCCATTCGGATAATCAGCAAAACTCAACGACAGCCCAGCGGTTAACAGGTGCTCACTCTTTATTCCCGGATCGACAGCTTGCAGTTGCCAGAAGCTCTTTACGACGAGACCCGCACCGGTCAGCAGAATCAACGCCATTGCAATCTGCGCTACGACCAGAGTGCGACGAATCCTGTTCGATCGTCGCGGCGTGGTTCCGCCGGTGTGAGAGTTTTTCAGTGCCTCGTTGAGCTCGAGTTGCGACGCTTGGAATGCGGGCAGTAGACCAAAGACGATGGTGCTGAGACATGAGATCGCGAAAGCGAAACAGAAACCAGGTACGCTTAGGGCAGACTCCGTCAGCCGCGGTATTGATTCCGGACCCATCGTTCGCACCACGGAAAGACACGCGGCCGCGACTAACACGCCGAGAACGCCACCTACAAGAGAGAGAAGTAAATTTTCGATGAGGAATTGTCGCACTATGCGATAGCGTCCGGCGCCGAGTGCCAGTCGCAACGCCAGTTCTTTTCGCCGGCTGTACGTGCGCCCGAGTTGCAGGTTCGCCACATTTGCGCACGCAATCACGAGCACAATCGCAACAGCGCCGAACAGCAGCAGCAGTGCAGCGCGTGAGTTGCCAAACAGATACGTGCGCAATGATTGGACCTGGACCTGCCAACCCTTGTTGGTGTCGGGGTATAGTTCTCCCTGTCGTTGAGTCAACCCGTTTATTTCAGCTTGAGCTTGTTCGATGCTTACGCCGGGCCGGAGACGCCCAATCGTGCGCCAGTTGTGCGATCCGCCGCGCTCGTTGTCTTCGTGTTTGATCTCCGTCACCGTGAAGATATCAACACGCGCAGGAAAATTGGCTTCGGCAGGCAGCACGCCAACGATGACGTTATCGCCCTGTGGCGGTGGCAGCCCGAACGTAATCTTCTTTCCGATCACATTTGGGTCGCCGCCGAATTGCCGCAGCCACAGTGCGTGACTGATGATGGCGGTGGTTTCCGGCTCGTCCACCGCAAAGTCTCTGCCGAGTTGCGGCCGTACGCCGAGCGTGCGAAAGAAATTAGGCGTGACGTAGATTCCTTCTACGCGTTCGAGAGTTCTGGCTCCGTAAAGATTCACGGGGAGGGTTCCCCAGGCAGCGATGCTTTCGAAGCTTTGGCTCTGCTCGCGAAAGTCGAGGATGTCGGCGGGATTAAGAAACGCTCCCTTCACGCCGAGGCTCGCATTTTGATTGGATAACCAGACGATTCGATCCGCATCAGCGTAAGGGAGCGGCCGAATCAACACTGTAAGCACGATACTGAAGATGGCCGTGTTGGCGCCTATGCCTAACGCGAGCATGAGTGTCGAGATGACGACAAAGCTTTTACTTCGCCTGAGTGTTCGACACGCATAGCGAAAATCTTGCCAAATCGATCCCGCTAGTCTCATAGCTGCCTCCCGTTTGTATTGTTACTTGAAGAAGTGATACGTCACTGGATGTGCACGAACGGCATGTCGCGCATTCGTGAGGCGCCGACGTGCAGCGTGTTTACGTTTCCGTTTTTGTCGCGTGTGAACCAGAGCACGTAACCTCCTGGCACGGTGAAGTGGTCCTTGTACACCGGCTGCATGAGCAGACTGGTAACCGGGCGCTGTTTGATGTAAGCCTTGTCTCCTTCGACGGCGATAGTGAAGGTCGCGCCGGCTTCGTCGCTGAACCACTCGCCTTTGAAGGAGGCAAGATCGTTTGGCGTTGGCGTCCACGCGCGCTCCGCAGCAAAACGCGTGACTTCACCATCGGAGTCGACTGTTTCAGCGGACACAGGCTTCCCGTCTTTATCAACCGTAAACTTCAATCGATTGTCGCCCGCGGTGAACTGCCCGCCGCCCATCGGTACCACACGCGCGCCACGCCAGCGCGGCACGCCGTTCTCAATGACAAACCTCGCCGGAGCGTGCGTCTTTTCATTCCGCCAGACACCGACGAATTTCTTCAGCTCGTCGTCTGAAACTTTTGCGGCTTCGTTTTTCGGAGTCTCGGGAAATGGTCCGAAGATCTCGTCCGTGATGTTTGCCGCAACTGCCCCGGCGCTCGGCGACGTGCCGTTACACATGACGCCGATCGAAACCTTGTTGTCCGGGTAACGCGCCAGAAAAGTCTGATAGCCGGCAGTCGAACCGCCGTGCGAGACATCCTTCAGTCCTTTGTACTTATCAACGACGAGCCCGAGCGCGTACGCGATCTTCCGGCCGTCATTCAGCACTCCTCGAGTTTCCAATGCCTCGACAAGCGGGGCGCCGAGCGAACGCGAATCGAGCATCGCGTTCCACTTCATCCAATCACCTACCGTCGTGAGCATGCCGCCGTTGCCGTAGACATTCATGAACGGCATGTTGAGCCGCCATGGTCCATCGCCCTCACGCGCATACGCCTGAGCGCGGTTCGGAACGATGCGCTGGTAGTCGTCTCGCCACGAGCTGTTCTTCATGCCGAGTGGTTTGAAAAACCGTTCCTCGATGAAGGCCGGATATTTCTGTTTCGACACGCGCTCGATGATGACGGCTGCGAGCGTGTAGCCGCTGTTCGAATACGAGTACTCCGAGCCGGGTGTGAAGTCGAGCGCGCGTTGATGAATGACGATGTCGAACGCGAGATCCTGCGAGATGACGCGATCGCCGCGACCGTAGCCGGTGAGGCCCATGACTGTGCCCCAGTCGCGCAGACCGGAAGTGTGATTCAGGAGATGTCTGATCGTCAGCGGCGCGCCGTAATCGGGAAGCTCGGGAATGTATTTCCTGACCGGATCGTCGATGCTGAGCTTCCCCTCCTGTTGCAGCAGCACGAGCGCGGCGGCGGTGAATTGCTTCGCTACTGAGCCTGACTCGAAGATCGTTTGCGGTGTGTTCGGAACGTTGTGCTCCATGTCGGCAAGTCCGAACGCCTTCTCGAAGACAACGTCGCCATTGAGTGAGACGGCCGCGGCGCAGCCCGGCGCCGGTGCAGTGTAGGCCTTAGTGTACTTCTCAAACGCTCGCTCCGCGCCCGCGACAACCTTCTCTTTGTCAGGAACCTGCGCCCACGCCGCGCTCGAAAAAAGGGCAATAAACGTAAGGACGAATACGAAGTTTTTTCTCGTCATATAGTTTGTATGTTTCATTGGCAGGCTCAAGGGACGTGTTCAAAATACGCCTGAAGAAAATTATCCCAGCGATGACGTTGCACGAACTCAACCGGAAATTTCGTGTTGTCATCACGGTAAGCGTAACCAGAATTGTCGGAGAGATAGAGTGATTTCGTCTCGGGAAAATATATCGCGAGACCGCGCGAGCCAAAATCTCCTTCGCGATCCGCACCCGCGTACCGCTCAATAATCATACTGTCCAGCATCTGCATGACCGTTTGTGCTCTCGAGCGCAGGAGCGGCACGGTTGTGAGCGCGACGAGGCGCTCGCAAAAACGGTACAAGTCAATGCCGTGATAACCTCTGCCGGGAGCATACGGAATACAGTTTCTGCGTGCTTCCCTGATATTAGCTAAATCGACATTCAGATTGGCCGTCAGCGCGTCGCCGAGACTTGATATTGCGTCAGCAAGGGACTCCACTCGGGCGGTAGAAACATCAACCGCCGACAGCGTCGTTGCCGGATCAACGTTTCGGTAAGTGCGATCGTAGGAGTGGACCAGTTCCCTGCTCAGTGTCACGGGATCCATTGTCGGATTAGCCATAAGCAGCGGTAACCAGTCGTTATACTGCCAGCCATCGGCAGGCACCAACTCCTCGCTGCCTACCATCAGGTCGGCAACGTGCCGCATCGCGAAGGCGTTCTCAACCATTTCCATCAGGCACGCGTCAAAGCCGAGCACGTTAAGCCGCGATCCGCCCAACGCTCCCTCAAGCCCATTTTGAACCTCACGCATGTAGAGTCGGTCATTATTCGTGACGTCCAGGGAAATGGAGCGATGAGGAGCATCAAGCGTCTGATCCAGGGAGAAGTCGCGTCGCTTGGGTGCCACTCCGCGTGCTGATCTGAGAGCGTTGGCCGCTTTGAAATCATTGATCCGTTCGGCTCTTGCCGCCTTCGAATTGTGCCGGGCAAGGCGGCTGTGAAACCGTAACCAGCCATCACCATGGTCCCAGATCACGAGCATGTAACGCTGCGCGGGATATTTCTTCTTTGCCCATTTTACAAACGACGCCAGCGCCTGAGGATCACCCATGTTGATCTCTTTTTTGTTAGGAAGTTCTGACTGAGCAGGAGGCAGCGCTTCGTCTTCAGTAGGTTGCATTCCCTTGTTCAGCTTAAATCGAAGCGTATGCGTCCAGTCGCCGAATGCATGGCTACCCCCGGGAATACGGTCCATTTGGACCACAACATTCACGAGGGGGTTGTAATCGACGCTGGCCATCTCCAGGAAATCCTTGAGGGCATATGACTCAAGATTGTTATCGCCGTTCATAAAGACCATGACGGTCCACTCGGCGGTTTGCTGAAAAGTGGCGCGTGTATTCGAATCCACATTGGCCGTTGAGGTAATTAGACACGCCAAGGCAAGAACAAAGGCGATCAGAGATTTGCCGGGAATTCTCATGAGACTTCAATCCTCCATTTGGCGAAATTGATGAGAGCTGTCTACGGATATGCCGGCAGCCCGCCTCCCGTCCGCCCAAACCCAACGCCTGAGCAGGGAGCTTCATCGTTTTGCTTGCTCGGCGTGTATGCGCTCCTCTCACAGATCACATCAGGGATATGGGTTTGGTCATGGCTTTCAGCCAGGTAGAGTTGATACTCAGGTGAGGAGCCACGATCAAATGCCTTGTAGTTCAAAAAGAAATCGCTGCGTTTCTTTTTGTCCTGAAGGTTATACGGCTTGAAATCACAATGTTCATCCGGCGTACCTTTTTGCCGGCAATGATTTTTGAAATAGATTTCTCCCGGCGCGGAGATTTGGTAAGGCGTGCCGCCGTCTATCGTTAACTTAACGTAAGAACCAGATTCGATGTAAATGTTCACTCCGAGAAGGTCTGCTACGTTCCCCAACTGGCAGACATGCAGTCCGTCTGTTGTTTGAGCCCGAAACGTACTGGCTGTTTTCCGCAGCGTATAGAAGATTCCCGCTGGTACCGTAAGCCTGGGCCCGTAGACGTTCTTGTTCTTTGGGAGTTCCTTGCCATAAAGGTAGTCGCTCTCGAAATCGACAATCCAACGCCAGTCTTCGTAAGTGGTGAGATCTTGTCTGCTGCACGCTGGCCCACGTTGATAAAAATACGCTTGTGTAGCCACCTTCGGCTGCGGAACTTCAAGCCGGATTGTTTTGAAATTCGCGTTGGCAGGGGATGTGTAAACCGTATCGCAGTGATTTTCGTTGACTGCGTTGTTGTAGGCAGCAATGGACAGTTGATGGTGAATAGGGGAATCCCCCTTACGATGAAAACCGACATCACAAACGAAATTGTTGCCGTCCTTACGCGGGGCAAAACCAAACAGCCCTTCAAAGATTAACTTGACATAGTCGCTCCGCGGGCACGGCGGAAAATCGTCACACCATCTTGGCTCCCATACTCGCGGCGCTCCCGGATCAGGATTAATACAGGGCGGGTCCGGAGAACAAACTTTCGGAGTTTGCGCGCATTGCTGCGCGAAGCCTCGGAGCCCTGTAGTCCCTACTAACATACCAGCAGCAGTCATGCGTTTTAGATATTCGCGCCTGTTCATCTCATTTTCCCTTTCAAAACTCTGCATAGCCGCCGATGGTGATGAATGCGGCCCAGCCGTAGTTTTGTGGCAAGTTTGGCTGTTGGTTATAAAGCATGTCCAACTGTGCACGCCGGAGCGCCTCGACAGTAGGAAGGTGATCCTGCTTGCGATGTTTGTGAAAACTAATCATCAAGTCCGCCGTAGCTGCCGACTCGACGGGCCACAGGCTGGCAACCACTAAGGGCACACCCGTCATGAAAGGCCTTGCCAACCCGATTGCTCCTTCTCCCCGGTACGCTCGCTCAATGCCAGTCTGACAGGCAGACAAAATAACAAGACGAGTACGGCTAAATTTCATCTCGTAGATTTCGCTCGCCTGCAGAAATCCCTCCCGCCCGTGATCTGGCTGGTCCTTATCGACTCCATCCTTTGACAACAGCAGTTTCGACAGCAAAGGCGATCTCTCATCAGGTACCGCGTGCGTCGCGAGATGAACCACGTCAACCTTATTCAGCAAGCGCTCTACGGCGGGCAAGGTTGCTTCATTACCCAGCAGCGGCCTGGTCGCATAGAGCTCTGAAATTTTTTCCGCCTCGCGACGCGCATCTGGAAGATCTCCGAGGTCTCGGAACTGCTCGCGATCGAAAGACGGATTACCGACGATCAGCGCCTGCTCCGACTTGTTTGCGCCTAGTTGTTCTGCTTGTTGCGAAGTTTTGATAAAGATGGTCGCACTGGGCGAAACTTGAAGGGTGTAGTCTTCGATCAAATGCCTGCCGGAAGCCGGCGACACGAGGGCAGCGAAAGGGAGAAAGTTCAGAGTTTTGTCCGGAACGATACAAAGAAGCCGTTGTTTGTCTAAATACTTTTCAATAGGACCAATCAAGACGTCATAAAGCGCTTTTGCTTTTGCAATCAGATCGTCTCGGTTATTTGAAGGTCGCGTTAAGGCCTGCAAGTACTCGCCAATCTTTTTATCCAGTTCACCATGTCCGATACTAATGTACTCACTCTGTAAACCATTTCTCGTCATGACCCACATGACGACTTTGTCGTCCAGCACTGCGTATTCGAGAAGCTGCGTTTTCACCGGTAGCTGCGGTTGGATTTGGCTGTGCGTGAGCGGAGCACTCGAAGGAGATAGCTTGATTTCCAGGTCGTGACTATTTTGTACGATATGAACACCAATGTTCATCAGATCCCACAGTGATCGGGCGCGATAAGCCTCCGCATAGTCGAATGCTTTTGCTATGTCTTTCTTCCTGACATACTGAAAATCAACCGCGATGTCGTAGGTGTTTTGGTCTGTATCGAAAAACTTGTCGCGATAACTCTCTTCCGCAATCTTCTCCCGGTTCTGCTCGAACCAGTAGAGAACGTCACTAAGCTGTGCTTCAGCCGCCGCATCGTCGTTCAAGGCGAGCAGCGCAAGTAGTTTTCCCTTGCGAGCACGATACTGATAGACGTCGAGATTGAGTTTGTTATAGAGATCGATCGCCTTGTTGTAGGAGTCGATTGCCTGCTGCTGTCGTCCTATCTCACGGTCGAGCTGGCCTGACACTAAAGCCGAGTGGGCCATGATGTTTGTCTTCATCCGCTCGTCAGAGATCTGTAGTCCAGCCGCCAAAGCCTCGTCAGACTTTTTAATCGCCTCGTCGTAATTGCCCAACCGTTCGTAGATCAGCGCCAGCCGGTCATACGAGCGTGAGATTTGCAACGGCAGGCCGGCCGTCTGAGCCAATCGCAAGGCTTCCTCTTCAAACTGCAGCGCGACGTTTGCTATGCCGAGAAAATAGAAACCGATCGAGGCTTCGTGGTAGACAGGCCACGTCAGCTTCGCATCAGGAGGAAGCTCGTCCGCTACACTCAGCGCACGAAAAATAGCGGCCAGTGATTCACGATAGTTACCCAGAATAAGATGAACACTTGCCTGCGACTGGAGGCAACGAACGGCATTTGCGCGGTCCTGAATCTGCTCGGACACAGCCAGCGACTGCTTCGCCCGCTCAATAACTTTCGAGTACTCGTTCCTCGCGCTTAGCCCATCGGCAGTCGCCAATAAAGACTGAGCTTGAAGTGATCGGTAATTCTTTGCCTCGAAAACCGCTGCCAAACGTTCGAAAGTTTCAATGCTGATATCGGGCTCTTGCAGGCGGAGATGGCAGTAGCCGATCCATGCGTCAGCGAAGAGTTTCTCGCCGTCATCAGACGCTTTTTCAAACAGCTCCCTCGCCTTTGAAAAGAGCTCAATAGCTTGTTTGTATTCAGTGCGGTTGTAGAGCGTCACGGCTGATTTCATTAATGCGCGTGACTGCCTCAGGGTTTCTCGCCGCGTCGGGGTGGCTGATTTGTAGACCTGCGCCAGATCCTGAGTAAATCGATCCTGGATCCTTTCATCCTCGATCTTCCCGGCGTATGAAAGCATCTGTTGCTTTTCGTTCGCTTCAGCCTCACTACCGCTGAACATCGAGTTCAAAAGATCATCGATCAATCTTTGGACAATCGCGTTCCCCGTCCGGGCCCGACTCAAACTGAGTGCTGTCCAGGCGGCATCATCGTTCTGATTTTTATAAGCGGTGAGGAAATCGTTGAACAGTTGTTCTTGTGTACCGGAGGTTTTGGCTTTTCGCTCGTCTAGTAGCTTGAGACTTTTACGAGCCTCCTCGGCCCACGACGAAGTCGAATCTCGTTTTAGATACTCCTGCCACGCTGTTTCAGCATCGCGGTAAAGCGTCAGGTGTTGCTGGGCCAGCGCACGGTTGAAGAGAGGTTCGGGCAGGGTGTTGTCGAGTTCTGAAGCCTTGTTGAAATTTACGACGCTTCGACTCAGCTCTTCCACGCCTTTACCAAAATCCGGGGCAGGGTCCGTACGTCCTTGATCGAGACTGCGCTTTCCGTCTTCAAGAAAGGCCGCGCCCAGATCGGCGTACACCGATGCGTTATTCGGATCAGTTTTCAGTGCGTTTTCAAGCTGTTGGATGGCTTGGTCGAATCTTTCCTGTAGCAGATAGAACTTGCCCAGCGCATGGTACGAACGCGAATTTGGGTTATCGAGGATTGCGTCACGCAAATAACGCTCAGCCTGGTCCAATTCGTGAGTATCAACGTGGTCGCTTTCTCTGCCGCGCACGCTTGAAAACGGTGCGTAACCCTGGCCTACCAACCGCGCTTCCAGCGGGCGTTGCTGTCGGTAGGCATTGTTCAGTGCCAGCAGACCTTTATCTACGTCGGATCGATAGAAGAAAACGCGCCAGGTACCAGCGGCCGCGATCAGAATCAGCGCCACAACCGCAGCGCGACGAAGAAGCAAGGGTGAAATCAACTCAGCGCGACTGGTGCTCATTAGCAGCAACGTCTTCTGGAGCAGAATGTACTCCGAATCTTAGCGACCCGTAAATGAACATTCGCCACGAGTATCCATCCCCAATCGTCACGGAAATCCACCCACTCGTCATAAGCGGGTTGCGCCTCGCCGTTAGTTGCTGAAAAATACCAGCAGCACAATGAGCCCCAACAGCCTGATGAAGAAGTATTGGAAAGTAACTTGTGCGATTGTAGGCTGCTGGTTCTTTCTGGCGCTACTCTTCACGCCGCAAACGTATCTCACGAACCTGCGCTCGCCCACTCCGCTCACGTGGATCGGCGCGTTCCTTGCGACGTTGCTGCTGTTTGAAGTCTGGGCTGTGCTCACGCCGCTCGTGCTGTGGCTCGGCAGACGATTCCCTTTAGAACGCAGAAGGCTATTGCGCAACCTCGCGATCCATTTATTGCTGAGCGCACCCGTAGCGCTCGCGCACATCGTGCTGCTCCAACTCGTCACCGGCCTCTTGCTAACGTGGTCTCATTCGTACCAGCCGCCCGTGCCGATCGCGGCGCTGCTCGTGGGCTTAGGCGCGACGGACATCATGGTTTATTGGGGCATCGTTGCCGTCAGCCACGCCGTCAACTACTTTCGCAAATACCAGGAGCGCGAGTTCCGTTTGGCCCAGGCCCAACTCCAGGCGCTTAGGATGCAATTGCAGCCACACTTTCTTTTCAACACGCTCAACGCGATTGCCGAGCTCGTCTACAGCGATCCGCAAGCCGCCGATCGTTGCATCCTGTCGATGAGCGAGTTGCTGCGCTTCTCGCTCGAGAGTCACCGCACGCAGGAAGTCGCGTTGAAGGAAGAGATCGACTTTCTCGAAAAGTATCTGACGATCCAGAAGATTCTGATGCGCGATCGTTTGCGCGTGCGGCTGAACGTCGAGCCTGAAACTCTCGACGCGTCAGTTCCGAATATGCTCCTGCAGCCGCTCGTGGAGAACGCGATCAAGCACGGCATCGCGCCGCGACCGGAAGGAGGAAATATCGAAGTTTACGCGCGGCGTCTCGACGGCAAGCTTTACGTCGAGATCACCGACGACGGATTGGGAATGCACGAACAACAGAACGGCAACGGCGTTGGCTTGGTCAACACGCGAGAACGTTTGAAACATTTGTACGGCCACGCGCAGGATTTCAATTTGAGCAGCTTTCCGGGTCGCGGCGTGACGATCCGCATTACTCTTCCCTTCCGCGAAGCGGCGAACAAAACGAATGATACGAACCCTGATTATTGACGACGTGCAGCTCGCACGCGAACGGCTCAAACGCTGCCTCAGCGCCGAGCCAGAGATCGAGATTGTCGGCGAGTGCGACAACGGAACCTCTGCCGTTGTGTCCATCCGTGACGTGTCACCCGATCTGATCTTTCTCGACGTGCAGATGCCCGCGCTTGACGGTTTCGGTGTGTTGGAGGCGTTGAAAGGGGAGCGCACGCCGGCGGTGATCTTCGTCACCGCCTACAACGAATACGCGATCCAGGCTTTCGAAGTGAATGCGCTCGATTACCTGCTCAAGCCTGTGGACTGCGCTCGTCTCAGCAAAGCCGTCGAGCGCGCGAAAGTTCAGCTCGCGAAACCGGCGCCCGGTGACGATCTCGACAATCGTTTCCGCGCGATGCTCGAAGACATCAAAGGGGGCTCGAAGTTCCTAAAACGATTAACGATCAAACTGACCGGCCACACCATCTTGCTGCCCGTCGATGAGATCGATTGGATTGAGAGTTACGGAAACTACCTGAAGGTGCACGCCGGGCGCGAGTCACATTTGCTGCGCGGCACGATGCAGTCGCTCGAGACGAAACTCGATCCGGAGAAGTTCGTCCGCGTGCATCGCTCGATAATCGTCAACCTCGAAAAGATCAAACAGATCTATCCGCGCTCCAACGGCGATCAGGATCTCGTGCTTCACGACGGACAGCAGCTCATGCTGAGTCGCAAATACCGCGACCGGTTCTTCGCCGCTCTCGGAGATCTGTAAACGACCCGCTTTCCTCGTCTGGAAGAAACAACGGCACAGCACACCTCAAGCACTTCTCATCACAATTGACTGGCTGCGCGTCATAACCTCTGTAAACTCACGCCCCATGAAATTAACGCTACTGCCAAATAAACCTTCTGCTTCCGTCGCCGACTACCTGGCCCTGCTCTTCGCGCTTATCACCCTCGGCACAACCATCTTCCATATCGCGTCCGGCACGCCCAAGATCCAGAACGCGCAGCAAAACGCCGGGTCACAGCCCGTCGCTTTCGTCAACGTCAACGTCATTCCGTTTGATCGCGAACGAATCTTTCCCGAACAGACGGTCATCGTACGTGACGGTCGCATTGCGACGATTGGTCCTGCCAACACGGTCAAAGTGCCGGATGGCGCGCTGAAGATTGACGGTCGTGGCAAGTACCTGATGCCGGGCCTCGCGGACATGCACGTGCATCTCTATCCCGGCGCAGGACGTCAGGACGATCTGGCGAGTCAGCAGTTGCAACTGTTTCTCGCAAACGGCGTGACGACCGTTCGAAACATGATCGGCAAACCCGAACATCTCGTGTTGCGCGACCGCGTAGCGAAGGGCGAACTGCTTGGTCCAACCATTTACACCGCGGGGCCGCCGATGCTCGGCAACACTGTGCCGACGCCGGAAGACGCCGAGCGCGCGGTGACCGAACAGAAAAAGGCTGGTTACGACTTCATTAAGGTTCACGAAGGCTTATCACCGGAGACTTACGCCGCGATCGTGACGACGGCGAAACGCGTCGGGATTCCGTTCGCCGGACACGTCACGGCGACAGTCGGACTCAAACGCGCTCTGGAAGCGCGACAAACATCCATCGAGCACCTGGACGGCTACCTGCAAGCAATGGTCGCGGACAATTCGCCCGTCGCGCCCGGACCATCACAGATCGTGGTTGGACCAGTGCTCGAACACATCGACGAAAGCAAGATCCCCGCGCTCGCTGCTGCCACACGCAAAGCCGGCGTGTGGAACGATCCGACACTCACGCTTTTCAAACTGATCGTCTCCGACGCGAAACCCGAAGAGCTTTCGCAGTGGCCTGAGTTGCAATACGTCCCTGCGGGGATGCGTGAATCGTTCACGAAGCAGAAGCTGTCCACTGCGAACATCGAGGCGTCGCTCAGCGAGCGTCAACGTTACATCGCGCTGCGCAACAAGATGTTCGCCGCGCTGCATGCGGCGGGCGCGAAGTTGCTCGTTGGTCCAGATTCGCCGCAGTTCTTTCTCGTCCCCGGCTTCGCCACGCACAGAGAAATACAAAGCTTCGTCGACGCCGGCTTGACGCCTTACGAAGCAATCGAAGCGGCCACGCGCAATCCGGCCGAATACTTTGCGGAAGTCATGAAAACGCCGCGCGACTTCGGCACGGTGGAAGTGGGCATGCGCGCCGACCTGCTGCTGCTAGATGCGAACCCGCTGGAGTCTGTCGCTAATCTTTCGAAGCGCGCAGGCGTGATGGTGCGCGGGCGTTGGTTGCCGGCAAGCGAGCTGAGCAAGATGCTCGAGCACATCGCGGCACTCAATCGCACGACCTCGACGGTCTCATCTATTAGCCCCGCTACGTCAAGTTCAACTTCGGCCAAAGTCGATTTCAGCGGCACGTGGATACTCGACAAGAACAACAGCGAAGGACTGCCGCCGGGTATGGACCAGACGATGACCGTCATGCAGACCGGCGACAAACTCTCGCTGGAAACGAAGTTGGTTACCGACGAGGGCGAGCGCGTCGTTCCCGACAGCTACGTGCTTGACGGCAAAGAGGTGGAGTTCGCGCCCAAAGCGCCCAACGGGCAGACAGGCAAGGGCAAGCGCACGGCGAAATGGTCGGCTGACGGGAACGGCATCGAGGTCAATGAGACCGCAACCTTTTTTGGTCCTGACGGGCAGGTCGATATACACACGACGCGCGTTTGGACTCTGGCCTCTGACGGCAAGACGCTGAAGATCGAGTTAACCGTGGAAGGCCCGAACGGCAAGCAGCAGGTCAAACGCACGTTTATCCGGAAGTGACTTGTGTGGTGGCAGAACAACAGTCGCTGTGATCCGGCAAACTGTTATCACTTCACACGGGTGTCGATGGCGATCCAGTTCACTTCCCACGTCTTGCGGCCGTCGTCCGAGAACGATTGCTCGAAGCGATACTGGTCGTCGGCGATCTTCGTGATGATGAAGCGCACGACAATCGGTCGCCCATTGTACGTGTCGTCGTTATAAAACTCGCCGCGGCCGTCTTTGAACTCACCGATCGCGGGCGTTGTCATCTGGCCGTCTTTGATGTTCGCGTAGTTGAGGGTCCATTGGTGCGTTTGCGGATTGTACAGACGCAGACTCAGTCCCTCCAGTGGTCCGGCTGGGCCATTAACTTTCAACTCAACGAGATTGGCACGGCCGTCGAGGACCTTAGTCACCACAGTCGTGCCGTCATACTCCACCCACGTAGTCGATTTGCTCAGCGGCTTTTGCAAACGCCGCAGGTGCGTCTTCCACGTGCCGATCTCAAAATCGAAATCGTGCTGGCCGTCTCGCCCGGTGTCTCGTTGGCTCGTCTGCACCACCGCAAAGCCCTGAAGCGCGATCAAAATGATAGGCAGAAAATATTTAAGCGCTCTCATCGTGGTGTCTTGGTTAACGCAGATGCTTGTTGAAAAACTCGAGCGTGCGCGACCACGCGAGTTTCGCGGCTTCTTCGTCGTAACGCGGCGTCGTGTCGTTGTGAAAGCCGTGTTGTTTGCCGTCGTACATGAAGAGCTGATAGACCTTGTTGTTGGCCTTGAGCGCGGCTTCGTATGCAGGAATGCCTTCGTTGACGCGCTGATCGTTCCCCGCATAATGGAGCATCAGCGGTGCCGAGATCTTCGGCACGTCTTCCGCCGGCACTTGCCGTCCGTAGAACGCGACACCCGCGTTGAGATCCGCGCCGAGACGCACGGCGAGTTGATTCACCATTCCACCGCCGAAACAAAAACCGACCGCGCCGAGTTTGTGCGTCGAGTCAGCGCGCGCTTTTAGCCACTTGGCGGCAGCGACAAAATCTTCCGTCATCTTCGTTGCGTCGACTTTGCGAAAAGCCTCGGCGCCTTTTTCGTCGTTGCCGGGATAACCGCCGACTGACGTCAGACCGTCGGGAGCGAACGCGATAAAGTTCGCGAGCGCGAGACGGCGCGCAACGTCTTCGATGTAAGGGTTGAGACCACGATTCTCATGAATGACGAGCACCGCGGGCAGCTTCCCGTTCTTCGCGGGCCGCGCGAGATAGCCCTTGATCGAGCCGTTGCCTTGTGGAGACTGCACGGTCTCGTTGCTAGTCTTGATGCGTTTGTCGTCGGGTGGAACCTGTTGCGCCCAGGCGTAGTTGGGCCTGAGGCTTTCGAAAATTGCAGTCACCGTCAGACCACCAACCGCGAACTTCGCGGCGCCATCGAGAAAGTTGCGCCGGCTAATGTCGCCGTGCTGGTATTCGTGAAAGAGGTCCAACAGCTCCTGCGGATAATCACTCGCGACCTTGCGCTCCATATTTCTTCTCCCAAATGAAAATAAATGTGCTATGGTGCTGACACCCCTTCAACAAGAAGCGGGCCGACTTGTGGTAGCACACAAAGCCGACCCTTGACCTCAACCTTCCAACGAAAGGATGAAGATCATGGCCACTCATAGTAGCGCAATCGCGCTTGCAGCAACACCTCACGCACCTGACAACGAAGACAACTCGAGCAAAGACAATGCGTGCAAAGCCAACTCGAGCCAGGACAACGCGAGTCAGGAAAAGATCGCAGCACTGGCGGAAAAGATCTTTGCCGCCGGTGAAGAAGCCACGGCGGCTTTGTTCGTGCTTATGGGCACGCTTCAATATTCACCCGATCCTGTCGCCGCTGCGCACGCCGTGAAGCACCTTGCGTTCACTCGCTGCGGCGAATTCAACGTTCTCGGCATGGTCGACGCCTACGTCGTGATGCTCGAACGCGAGCTGCTGGCAACGTGAGTTGCTGGCCGCTAGGTTAGGATTTCCGAAACCACAATCAAGATTCGCGGCGCGATAACTGTTTCGCGCCGCGCCCTAACTATCTTTTGCCGTCCGCTAACTATCTTTCGCGGTCCGATGACTAGCTTTCGCGGCCCGATAACCAGCGAACGCCAGCCGATGACTAGCGGACGCGGTCCGATGAGTATCCCACGTCAGGCGCTATCTAGATCCTCACAGATGACAACTGTTCCCCCGCGACCACTATATAGAATCCGGCGGACTCAACTCTGAGTCCACCAACCACTGATCCGTCCCGCTCCACTGCAAGTTAAGCTTCCGGCGGATCACACAAGCCTTCCCGGATCTCAATTATCATCTGGCCCCGCTAGACATTCGCCAGTCGATCCTGTTAACGATCTCGCCGATCTCGTTTATGATCTCGCCGATCCTGCAAAACATGACGACTCTGACGATTCAAATCCCTGAAAGCCTTGCTCAGAAAATTCGCGAATACGCGGTTCGCGAAGGCGTGAGTATCGATCAGTTCCTATCTTCCGCAGCGGCAGAGAAGTTAAGCGCCCTGATGACTGTTGGGCATTTGCGCGAGCGCGCCCCGCGCGCAAACTGTGAAGATTTTGTCCACTTTCTGGATTCCTCGCCTAGCGAGCCTCCGATAACTGGCGACGAACCTTAACACCCAGTGGTTGTTCCTAACTTTGTTCTCTAAACCGACTAAGCGGTGACGGTTTCACCAATCAACACGTCCGCGGGAATACCTAACCCTTCATGTAGGCGGCGAATCATTGGCAGCGTAAGTTGCCGCTTATGGTTGAGAACTTCTGCTACTCGGGCTCTGCTTCCGATAAATGATTCAAGATCGCGTCGTGAGAGACCACGCTGCTCCATGGCAAATAGAATAGCTTCGACTGGATCCGGCAAGTCAATGGGCCAATGCTTCTCTTCCCAAGCCTCCACCAGAGTGACTAGCACATCGAGCCGATCGCCCTCTGGGGCGTTCGGCCGAGCATCCATCAGACTGTCGATTTCTTTTAGCGCTTTACGATAGTCCCGCTCGGTTTTAATCGGCTTAATCTCCATGCTCATACCTCTTCGACGTTAATTCGATCATATTGTCCGGGGTACCAATAAATCGAATATATATAACCCTGTATGCATAATTTACTCTGACCACCAACCGATACTTGTTTCCACAAATATTGAAAACCACACGATTGTTCCCGACGATACTCGCTGTACGAAATGCAGCTTTGATCTCCGCAGGAGTTGCCCAATCCGCGTTCGACGCTTCTCTAAACCAACTTTTGAGCGACTGCTCCGCATCGCTATTTTGAGGCTTTTCCCAAAACAACCGCAGTGCTTAAAGAAATTATCGGCTTCGATCGCGGCCGGGTTCTTTGAGGCGGCCGGCACGACTGGACGTTTATGAAAAATCGGCCGGCGTGGTGAAGCCGGTTTGTTTTCGGGTTCTCTAGCGGTTAGCAAACATTGAGCGCGAGTCTCGGTTGTTCCGACCAGCCCGCAAACGTCACGAGGAAAAAGCAGCGTTAGAACGCCGAACCTGAACCAGGGAACATCGTGGCACGCAGAATAAACGAAACAGCAACACCTAACAAGATCGGTCCAGGCGATGTGTTACGGAGGGTGTCTTAGAGGGTGCTTCAGGAGCGGGTCTCCGGACCGTGTACCGCATGGCCCGGGCGTGTTTTGAACATTGCCGGAGCGTGTTTCAGCATTGCTCGCCTACATCAAAGTTGTTAGAATCCCGGGCCATCCGTTCTGACTAGGCCCGCCACACTCGAAGGCAAACGCACCATTGCCGCATTTCCGGGCGGGTAAACTATTTCGGTACTTCGCTATTGGGCCAGCAAAACGGCTTTCCTCGAAATGAGAGAATGTCCCTCCTGTTTTTACTGTTACGACGACACGGTGGTTCAGTGCCCCAGTGACCAGTATTCGACATTCCATTCGTTGCCCGGCAGCAATGCGCTAGATGGCAAGTATGTACTTGAACGCCGGCTCGGCGAAGGCGGGATGGGAATTGTCTACAAGGCGCATCACAAATTCCTCAAAATTACTCGCGCCGTCAAAACAATCAAACCTGAGCTCATAGGTAACGACGCATCGTTCGTGAAGCGGTTCCATCTGGAAGCGATGGCCGCAGCTGCAATTGGTCACCCCAACATAATCGCTGTCCTAGATTATGGATTACTGGGAGACAAAATACCTTACATCGTAATGGAATTTGTTGAGGGCATGTCGCTCGAGACGTTGATAATAAACAAGGTGCGATTCACTCCGGAGGAAGCACTTGAATACATGCAAGTGATAACTTCAGCACTCGCCGCGGCCCACAAACACGGCATCGTTCACCGCGATCTCAAACCACTCAATATCATGATCGAATCCGGCGGGTCGGTGCGCGAGCAGATTCGCATTCTCGATTTTGGTCTCGCCAAGATCAAGTCTTCCGATCTGTTTGGTTCGTTCGTTGCCGCCAAGACAGTGGGCATCGTCGGTTCGCCTGCCTACATGGCGCCGGAGCAATGGTCCGGCGAAGAGACCGATCGACGATGTGACGTTTACAGCCTGGGCATAATTCTGCATGAGATGCTGACGGGAGACGTACCTTTCAAAGGCCCCAACATTCCGTCGATTATGAAGAAGCACTTGATGGCTCCCCCTCCGGCGTTGGCAACTCCTGAATCAGGTATATCACCGGAGGTTGAAAAGGTGGTCCATCGCGCGCTTGAGAAGCAACCGGAGACACGTACATCGTCGGTGGAACAATTCATCGCAGAGTTCGAACAGGCAGTTCTCAACCCAACCCCGATGGAGAACGCTAAGGGAAAGAGACGCAGCACTGCCAAAGCCACCACAGACACTCGACGTCGTAGAACGAATCAAATAACACCCGATAAATCAGATTCTTCTGACGCTCCGGTAAAGGCTCATGTAAAAGTAAGCGAAGGAGCCGCACATCCAGTCTTTGCTCAGGGTGTGAGCACTCTCCGTTCATCAGTTCCGCATATCGAAAGTGAAAATGACGCGGAGAAGCTGCCCCACATTTTAACTCCGTTATCGACCAATGAGCCGGAGTCATTGCCCAACCCAAGTGAACCAGCAAATCACAAGGTAGAAGAGAGCGTGCCTACCAAAGGCACTGAAAAGGCTGACGCACACGGTCGTGGAAGCACACTTCTTGTTCGTGCTCCAACCGAGCAGCGGTTACTCGGTCGCGTAGCGATCAGTCAGCAGAGCCTTGTAGGAAACTTCTTTAGAAAGCGATTTGCCGTTCCGGTCGTCGCGGGAGTCACAGTTCTCGGCTTGATCGTTCTTGCCGCCTTTGTTTATTCGCGAAAAGGACTCGAACCACCTGTGCTGCGATCGGAAGCCTCCGCGGCAACTAACACAAAGCGCGAGATGGTTTTGATCGAAGGCGGCACTTTCACAATAGGCTGGAACCAGGGGAAGGACCAAAAGGGAGAGCACACGGTTACAGTACCGTCCTTTTATTTAGACAAGTATGAAGTCACTAACGCTGAGTATGCCGAGTTCATTAAGGATACCGGCAGACAAGCGCCGGCGATCGATCCCACGGTAAGGGGAACTTATTTCTGGGAAGCGTGGAGCGGCAACAATCCACCACCAGGTCGTGAACATTGGCCCGTGGTTAATGTTTCACCCAAAGATGTGGAGGCCTATGCAACGTGGCTTTCGCAGCGCGACAATGTCGTTTACCGCTTGCCAACGGAAGAAGAGTGGGAGTTTGCGGCTCGTAATGGCTCCAAAGATTCTTTGTTCCCATGGGGGAACTCGTGGGAAGAAGGACGGGCGAATATAAATGAGAGGAAGAGTCCGGTAAACGTGGGCTCTTTTCCGCAAGGTGGGACTCAACTCAGAGTACAAGACATGATTGGCAACGTCTGGGAATGGACGTCGTCGAAACCACATTTTTACGACAATAGACTCGTCGAGCCCTATCTCAAAAATGCTCGCGTGGTAAGGGGCGGTTCATATTACGAGAAGATCAATAGTGAGTTTTTCAACGCTACCGATCGTTATTGGTTTGGTGACGAAAATTTCAAATTCCCCACAATCGGTTTCCGGCTTGCTCGTGATGTGCGGTAGCTCGGCGCGAACGTCCGAACTTCAGTGCCCTTTGGGTTGACTGAACAAGTCATCGAAGCTCTCAAGAAACTGCGTTTCCAGCCCGCCGTACTCGGCGCGCAGCAAGTGTGCACGGCGCTTTCACCTTAGCGTTTACATCATTCCATCTGTAGAGATTGCGAGACGAGGCGCGCCACTTGGGTGTGGTATGCGGACCAGGAGTGCCACACGGCTTGAGACCACTCTTTTACAACGCGGATGTGATCTTCGGTGGAATCGCAGAGAGCGACGTCGAAGACGGTTGTCGTCGCGCGTTCCGCAGGTGGTTCGTAGTGCGGCCACACTTCCACAGCCGCGACGAGACGTTGAAGTAACGGCGGGATGTACGGTGAGCGAATTCCCTTCTCGAGTGCGAGGTAGAGTCCAAAGAGGTGAACGTCGAGAGACTTGTCAGGATGTGGTCCACCAGCGTGTTGCACCGCGTATGAATCGACTGTCATTTGATGGACCTGGCCAAACAGAAACGCGTTGCTGTACTCGGTCGCGAGCACTTCAGTGTACAAGTCCCAGCACTCGTCACTCACGTTGTAATAACCGCGCGAAGTAGTCTTCGTCTCGCGCGCGGGCATCCGCAAGCCGCAACCAGCACAAGTAGTTTCTTCAAGCACCGTCATAGAACGTGCATACGCGAGCGTCAACAAAGAGTTTCGCAAAGCCTCACAAACCGCATCCGAACACTCGCATTTCGCACGCGACTTCTTCGATGAAACCAACACAAAAACGCCGCCGTACTAATCTCGACTAAGCCGATCTCCGCAAGCTCGTCCGAAATTTCAAAGGAAAATCACAGATGATCCGATCATTAGTACTCTTACTACTAACCGTTCCCACTACGCTGGCCCAATCGACGTTTCACGGCGACGCCGCTCGCACCGGAGTTTACCCAACTGCCGGCCCGCAACAAGTAACCGGAACAAAGTGGACGTTCAAAACTGACGGACCAATCATCGGTTCGCCCGCGATCGCCGACGGCGTGGTCTACATCGGCAGCACTGACGGAAATCTCTACGCAGTCGATCAGGAATCCGGAAAGCAAAAGTGGAAGTTCAAAACGTTCGCCGCGCGCCAGGTCACTTCATCACCAACGATCGCGAATGGCCTCGTCTACTTCGGCGGCTTCGACGGGATTCTTTACGCCGTCGACGCCCAATCAGGCACGTTGAAATGGACCTTCGTATCCGAGTATGAGCGACGCTTCGAAGGCAAACGGCTGCACGGCTATCCCTCCGGCTTCCAAACCATTCCCGATTCATGGGACATCTACACGTCTTCGCCCGCGGTCGCGAACGGACGCGTTTATATCGGCAGCGGCGACGGAAATGTTTACTGCGTCGACGCCTTAACTGGCATTCTGCAATGGAAGTTTGCTACCGGCGACATCGTTCATGCCTCGCCGGCAGTCGCAAACAACACCGTCTACATCGGTAGCTGGGACAGTTATCTTTACGCGCTCGACGCCGACACGGGCCAGGAAAAATGGCGCTTCAAAACCGGCGAAGACGCCTACATCCACAATCAACAGGGCTTTCAATCTTCACCCGCGATCGCCGACGGAACTATCTATGTCGGTTGTCGTGACGGACACCTCTACGCAGTCGATGCCGCGACCGGTCGCAAACGTTGGGACTATCCGACAAACAAAGGCTGGGTCAACAGCACACCCGCGATCCGCAGCGGCGTGGTCTACGCGGGCACATCGGATGGCTACCGCTTCTTCGCGCTCGACGCGAAAACGGGCCGATTGAAATTCACTGTCGATGCAAAAGGCGCGGTATTCTCATCGCCTGCGCTTGCCGGCGACGTGGCTTACGTCGGCGTATCGAACGGGCGCTTGCTCGCAGTTGATATCAAGTCGGGCAAACTGTCCTGGGACTTTCAGACTGAGGGATCGAAACAGGATCCGTTGAAGATGCTGAAGCCGGACGGCAGTTTGAACAACGACGCGATCTACGCGCGTTACTTCGGTGATTACCAGGACATGGTGCTGGCGTTTTATCGCGTGTTCTCGGTCGGCGCAATCTGGTCTTCACCAGTCGTTGATAAAGGAGTGGTCTACTTCGGTAGTACTGACGGGTTGCTGTATGCGGTTAATTGAGCGGCTGGAATTCGTTCGCGTGTGTGGAGTTTCCGCACCGCGAGCGTTTCACCTGTATTTCTCGCGGGCGGCTTGAGCTTCTTCAATACTGCGAAACTTGAACACGCCGCGCGGATAATGCTTGGGCGCGATGGCCCACCAACGAGCACAGTGTCGCAGGAACCGCTCGAAGTTTGACCCTCGCAACTCCGGAGCAGGAGCTTTGTTCATCTCCTCGATCGAACGGAACTTCTGGACGGACATCTCAACCCTCCTCTTCCAAACCGAAGCGTTCGCGTAAGCAGATCGCTTGATGATATCTCGTTGATGTTTGGGTCACCTTCGTACACTGCACGTAACGCCGCGCGCAACTTCTCGACGTTTTCCGGCGTCGCGCGGATGAAAAGATCAAGAGCTTCAGTCGTTCTAACGAGACCGTGAAATCCCATAGCTGCGGCGCCAATGAGCACGTACTCGAGTCCGGCCGACTCGAATGCTCGGAGCACACGGATGACTTCATCTCGGTCCATATCGGAAGGATAACGCGTTCATGGAGGCTGCGTCACTGGCCAGCACCACTCGTTAATAAAGTGATGGTATATTTTGGCAGTACTGATGGGTCGCTATATGCCATTAATTGGAAGCTGCGAATTAGCTAAGACTCATGTCAAACCTAACGCCTGAAGAATTGGAGTTTGAGAACAGCGAGATGGATGACTCGACCTCTCGTGCCCCGGAAGAAATAGTGCGCGAGTTCATCGATCAGGTGCCGCTCTTGTCGCCTGTCGAGATTTCCAGCGAGTTGGAACAGCTCGGTTACAAGGGCCAGAACGATCAGCGTCGCGCGCTTTCGCTGATGGCCTATCGCCACGTGCGCCGGCTAAAAAGGATTTATCTCGAAGGCGAGTCGCCCAATAATCTGCCGCCGAAGCAGAATGTTCTGATGCTTGGTCCAACGGGATGCGGCAAGACCTTCATGGTTGAGCTCTTGTTTCAGAACATCCTGAAACTTCCCACCGTGATCGTGGATATCACCAGCTTTACGGAGAGTGGTTACATCGGCGACGACGTGCGCACGATCCTCACGCGGTTGATGCTGAATGCAAACGGAAACCAGCATCTGGCCGAATGTGGAGTTGTTTGTCTCGATGAGTTTGACAAGATCGCGTCGTCGAGTAGCAATGCGCGCTTTGCCGGTCAGGGTACGACAAAAGATGTTTCGGGCTACGGCGTGCAACGTGAGTTGTTGGGAATGATGCACGGAGCGGATGTCGTGGTGGCGATGGACTATGGGTTTTCGGAGTATGGCCGCCGCATTCAGATCTCTACTCACAATATTCCGTTCATAGCGTGTGGAGCGTTTTCGGGTATGGATGAACTGCTGCGCGAAAACCGCAGCAACATCGGATTTCGCAATGCGGCTGGGGAAGACTTGAGCCAGTTAACCCTGGATGAGGTTGGCTCGTTTCAGAAGTTCGGCTTCCTGCCGGAATTGATTGGCAGGTTTTCGCGCATCATTAGTTTCCCGAAGTTGTCGACTGAAACACTGAAGCAGATTCTGCAGGAAAACGTGCTGCCGCAATTCAGCAATGAATTCAAAGGCGAAGATCTCGAGCTGGTCGTGTCAGAAGCCGCGCTCGATCATCTGGTGGGGCGCAGTGAAAAACGAAACACCGGCGCGCGCGGCTTGCAGACTGAGTTGGTCGCGGCGGTCGAGCGAGCAGCGTTTGAGACGTTTGGGCAGAAGAAGAATGCGCGCGTGGTGATTGATGTGCAGGATGGGCAGCTCACGAGCGAGGTTTCTTAGGCCTTCGTTTTAACGCACGGTGGTCATCCGCGTCGACGAAGAAGCATCAGCACAAACAACAGCAGACCGACAAGGATGAGCACGATCGATCCCGGCCAGATGAACCACCCGCGATCACTGCTATAACCTCCAACCACGATACAACCAGTGGACGCGAGTAGCAGCACCGCTGCAATTGCAAATCTTAATTTCAAATCGATGCCATCCCCATCGAGCGGGCGTAAGCATAAAGCTGGGGCGCAAGCCCAAGCCTTATGCTGTCGTCCTCAGCTTCGCTGTTTAAGCCGGCGGCTGTTGCTGTTGTTGTTGCCCGTCCTGCCCGGGCGCCATCTGCTTAGCTGCATCCTGCACGCGATCGAGCGCGCCGCGCGCAACGTCTTCGACTCTGTCGACCAAACGCTCACCCGTTTCGCCGATGTATTCTGTCTCAAGACGCGACGTGGGAATCATGAGCCCGACCGCCGTACCCGCTGCGACAGCAACTGCGCCGGCCGCGAGCGGGTTGTCACGCATCATGCTGCCAACACGTGTCGCACTGTTCTTCGCTTTCGTGCCGAGATCGCTCAGCGTCTGCGTCGAGCGATTCTTCAGGTCGTTCAAAGTCTGCGTCGAGCGATTAGCGAGATCGCTCGCAGTATCTTTGACTTGATTCAAAGTGCCGGCGCCCATGCTCTGTTGCGTCTGCCGCCGTTGACCGACGTCGCCCATCTCCATCTCGTAATCGTTGCGTCGTCCCTGCGAGAGTTTTCGCGGCGAAGAACTACTGCCATAGCTCTGCCCACGATAGTTTTTCATTACCAGCATACCTACGCCGAGACCGATCAACGCCAACGGAATCGGATTTTTCCAAACTTGATCACCCACTGTTGTCCCCACCTCCTTGATAACATTTCCCACCTGGCCCGCCATTTCACGTGCCGGCTCAGTTACTTCGCTCAGTGTTTCACCAACACGGCCCATAGCTCGTTCAACTTTTCCGAGCGTGGCGTCGCGAACGGTTTCCTTAACCTGGCCCACCAGGTTTTCCGGACTGAGCCGCTCTTGAATCTCATTGATCGTCTGCGTCATGTCCGCGCGCGTGTCTTCAATCTCAGCCCGCAGTTGTTCGGTATTCTCATCGTAATCGCCGGCGGCTGTAGCAGTCGTCCGCGCTTCAACTGAGTCCGCAGCCATACTTATTTGATCTGTTCTTTCATCCATGTTGCGTCCTCCTTCAGAGTTTCTACAGTTTCACGCGGAGTAAGATCTGCGTCTTGCAGTGCGCTCATTGCTTTACCAATCAACAACCACCCGATGGCCCCGACCACGACGCCGACGATCAATGCCGAACCCCAGTCGGGCACGACCTTCGCCAACAACATGATGATGGCCGCGATGATCGCCAGCAACGCGGCGTATGCGACTGCTCCGCCGATAACCAGATAACCAACATTGCGGCCGACATGCTTCGCTTTCTGTGTGATCTCCACCTTTGCCAGCGCAACTTCCTGACGGACCAGGCTGCTCATGTCGCTGGCGAGATCGCCGAACAGATCCCCAAGCGGCCGGTTCTCCAGGGGTCGATTTTCATTCATCCGTTGCATAACACACCTCCTGCACTAAATTGCCGAGTTAGGAGGAGGCGCGGTCGACGGCTGCGCTCCCATGACGTTTGTATTGTGCGGTTGTTGCTGCTGCGGTTGTTGCTGTTGTTGCGATCCGCGATTTCCTGAGGTTCGCATTCCGCTGGTCATGCCACCTTGAGTACCGGTGTCTATCGACCCGTCGTCTGCTGCGTCCATCGACGATTTGATGATGCGTGCGCCGGCGAATCCCAGTAAAAACGCGCCGCCGATCAACAACGCGGGTCGACGTCGGCCAAAATTCTGCACGTCTTTGAGTAACCGTTTCGGATCCTGCTCGCGCAAATAGCGCGCAACACGATCGAGACCGTCGGCAGCTTTGTCGCCATACTGCGCGGCCATACGCGTGATCGGTCCCTCGCCTTCGTTGTTCAGACTCTCGCCGAAGCGCCGTACTGCATTCACGACTGTGCTCAGCTCGGAGGCTGCGGTTTCCTTCTGACGATTGAGTTGCGAGGTTGCTTGTTGTTGCACCTGATTCACAACTTCGTTGGTAGTTTGTTTTGCTTGTTGCAGCAGATCCTGACCGCCGCCGCTGTTCTGTGTGGCTTGGGTCTGTGTGGCTTGGTTTTGTTGTTGCCCGCCGCCTTGTTTCTGTTGCGAAGCACCGGCAGCGCCGCGGTTCTGTTGTGAAGCGCCTGCACCGCTCGGGTTCTGCTGTGAAGAACCTCCCGCGCTCCGATTCTGCATACCGCCCTGGCTTTGCATGCCGCCCTGGCTTTGCATGCCGCCCTGGCTTTGCATGCCGCCCTGATTTTGCGAGGTGTTCGCACCCTGACCGGGCGAAGGTGATTCGCCGCCGCTCTGCTTCTTGTTCGCCGCCATCTTTGAAGCAGTCGCGGTGCCGCCTTTCGGCTCTTTATCTGTCGTGTCCATTGAAGCCCCTCCCTTTGTTCGTACTAAAAGACCGAGCGCGTAACGTCAGGTCAACGCCTTAGCGAACGTATTGCCAGAGTCGACCAGCGCTACCGCGCTCGTTACTGTTGCAGGTTCAGTGAACGATCGAAATATCTCGAAACGAACTTTTTGCTTTTCTTTTGTTGTGGATAAGATGGGCGAGTAACGACATCAGTGTTCTTCAGCGTACATTGGGAGTTTTACTGTTTCGCGAAGGCCCACACTAACGCGATCCAGCGCGCGTGAGTAGCACGACGTTAGCGATTGATTTCACCGACGCGACCAACGTCCGGCCGGAAAATTCCTCATCATAAAGTTTCGCGACCGCGCGACTCGCACATGAGCTCCCGTGACGTTTAGACGAAAAGTCAGCATCTTACTACTGACACCGTATTCCGTTTGCGCATCTTCTGCTGACATATTGCTGCGCACAATGTAAAGAGCCGCCTCGTCGGAAATCAATAGAGCGCCTGAGAGCCACTCAGCCTCTTCTTCTAAAACAGGATCCCAATTTCGGCACCCGCAATCATCAATGGGTGGCGTAGATGGATGCAAGAGCAATGCGTGAGATAGCTCGTGGGCTAAATTACTCGACTGCCTTCCAGGTGAATGAGAGTCATTGTGTAAGATCGTTCGCTCAAAACCACGGAACACCGTCACGGCTGAGAACTCGAAACGATTGGTAGTGCGCATGAAATAACGAACCGCATCTGGGATTACGTCAGTCATGGAGGAAAGGGCAATCACGGGAATTTCAAGGTGTTCAGCCAATTTCCACGGATTCAGAGCTGCCGTCTTTGGTAGGTGCAATTCCTTACGCGTTTCGCAGGCTATTTCATTTGCCTCTTTTTTGAATCCCCTTTTTAGAGTCACGACGAACCTGTCCTTTAGTCATTCGCTCATATGTTGCCTTTATTACATGCTCCAAAGCTATCGCACCTTCTTTTGTTAAATTCGGGTCAGCCCGAAGATAGGTCGATATCATTGCGAGGGGCATAGCCTCACCTCGCTGTCCTTTTTCCTCAAGAATAAAATCGTCGGCTTTCAAACCCGACCATAAACATAAAGCGGCCAACCCATCGACATCCGGCCGACGACCTTGTGCCATGCGGGTAAGGGTTGATGCGCTAACGCCGGTCTCGTGTGAAACCTGTTTCCACGTCAAGCCATGGGACATTCGCACGGCATCAAGCCCAGCGAAGAATGCCTCTGCATCAAAGTGTCCTTTTTTCATTTCTCAGTGGGTTTCTCTCAATTGCGAATTTGCAATTATGAGCCGAATGTGCAATACTCCCCCTCTCCCGATTGCATTTTAGCAATCGCTCTTCTATTTCTCAATAGGATTCTCGTTGTTGGCAACTACCGGAGCAACAGCTAATGGAAAATGAACAAACAATTAATGCATTGCGCGAATACGTGAGAAACAGTTTGACGCCTACACCAGACGAACGAACCATGGTTACCGCAGTTTATGCTGCGGTTTGCTTGGTCTTGGGCCGAGACCGATGCAATCAAATCGGCTCATACCCACGGTATACGGCCATTCGGCCGCCCCATGATCTCGACGTTTTGTACCGGGCAGACAAATGGACAGGCGGTGAGCCCGATGCCTCTCACGTCGTCGCTGACATCAAAGGACGACTTGAGAAAGAACTTGTTTCCCCGCCCGGCCTTTCTTTCACGGTAGCATTGCAGACGCACTCCGTCACTGTCTCATTTACACGCAACGGCGAAGAAGTGTTTGCGGTTGACATTGTTCCGGCTTGGACTACGGGCTCTAAGAATGAGTTCGGCGAAGATATTTACCGAGTGCCCGAAATCATCCTAGAAGGTCATCGTCGGCGTGCTAAGACCTATAAGCGACTAGCTGAGCAGGGCGGCCACATTGACTACATCCTGACGGATCCGAAGGGCTACATCAGCGTCGCGGCCGGCTTGAACGAGGCAAATGCGGACTTCCGTAAATCGGTGAAGCTACCTAAGAAATGGAAGCAGGAGGCTAAGGCAGCGAACGATAAGTTTAAGCTTAAGTCCTTTCACATCGAACAGATCATCACCTTATACTTCCGTGCCAAAATCAAGCTCAATATCCATGAAGCCCTCACTCAATTCTTCATCGAACTGCCGCAATGGATTAGTCATTCTCAGATACCTGACCGGGCTGACACAACACGAAATATCGACGCATACGTTGACGATCTGACAGCATCAGAGCGTGCGGCAATTCTAGCTGCTCGCGACGAATTCCTGACAAGGTTGCGGTCGTTTGATGGGAGCCAGGATGCGAAAGTTCTTTTTGAACCCAATCGACTGGCGGTCGCTCGACCGACAGTGTCATCGGTGACGGCTGCGCCGGCGATAATTACGGAACGGTCTCGTGTGACGCCGCGCTCACCGTTCGGAACGGATTAATGCTAGCTGAGCTTCGACAAGAGAAAATCGACTCGATGCGACGGTGCTATCCGTCGCTTGGCGTTATAAGTTCAGAAGATACTGGATCCATTACTTGGGAGGGGTGGCTTCAGCCGATAAGGTCGGCTGATCAACTTGATGCTCTCTTGGACGACCTCGACAATGATCGCCCCGTCGACATTGTTCGCGGAGAGCTGTACGAGCTGAGGCATGATCAGGAGTGTCGAATCACTCATGACGAACACAGATTGAAAAGCAAGATCAAAGAACCGATCCGCTTGTTCAGGGTCCGCGTGGAGGACTTTGGCGATAAGCGTGTTCCGCGAGCTCGCGTTCTTGAACCGCGTATTCCGATCGATGAGCGTCGTCACAATATTGGAGCCGATGGCATCTGTGGCTTCGCCCCTTGGGAACACCCCTGGGATCCAAATGTTTCCCAGATCGTCGATTTTGTTGACCATTCACTAATTTGGTTATTCAAGCAAACCGTCTATTCAGAGTGCAAACATTGGCTTGGATCTGAGACGCCTCATGATACCGAGTTTCTGCTTAAAACCATCAAGCCCACCGAGCCATGCTATTGCGGTGCGGGCAAAAACTACGCAGACTGTCATCGCGGTGCTAACCGAAACGAACTTTATGGCAATGCTCGTGCGTTTTTTGAAGCTTGGCTTTCAGCTTATAGGTTGGACCCCCGTCGGTTTGAATTGATCTCAGACGATATTCGACGGATGCTTCCTAGCACTAATGTTAGGGTAAAGCGTGCGTGATTAGCTGGTGTAATTCTATCAGCGCCGTGAAGATAAGTGTTGCCACCTTCTTGAAAGCTTGATGTGCAATGGCAAACCAAGTGGCCGCGAGGCTGAGAGGCGACGATTATCAACATCTCTTTGGATGGTACGACGCGCTCGAGCTTTTAATGCCAAAGCGCCGCGTGTGGCTTGTTACGGTCGAGGATGCACTAGCGGGATCTGTAGATGATGTGACGGTCCAGCATGAGGTTGGCGCGTCACTCCCGGATAAGTTTTACCAGTATAAGTACCACGTTGACCAGCGCGGCGAATACTCATCTGAAGGGTTAATTGCTCATAGGACTGACGAGTCAAGCTTGCTTGAAAAATTCTGGCGGACGTGGCAGCTATTGCGCGAGAGAGATCCTCAGCGCGTGATCGAGCTCCACTTAGTGAGCAATTGGACCTGGGATGGTAAAGACAAATTCAAATCGTGCATCGACGGCAGTAATAACAGCATTAGCGAACTCTTTTTTGAAGCGAGTCCAGGTAGCGCACTCGGCAAAATCAGACAAATGTGGCAGGCGGCTTTGAAAGCCAATGACGCAGAGTTTCGGGAATTCATTCGGTGCTTGCGGTTCAGGCTTGGCTTCGATTGCAGCGACGAACTGGAGAAGCGAGTCGCAGAGAGGATGGAATTTCTCGGTCTGAGATCTGACAACATGGCCTTGTTAGGCGCAGTTGGCATAGTCAGAGGTTGGGTGAAAAGCGGTAAACAGGAACTATCAAAGAGCGATCTTGAGCGAACGTTGAGGGATCATGATTTGATATTGCCCGATGAAAACGAGCAAGGGGTGACGGTGTATCTAACCACGATTAAGGCTCAGAAGTTTGACATTGCCCCCGATTACGTTCTCGACTGGCGCAATTACTTTCTAGGAGACCAGAACACCAAAGCGCATGAATTAATAAATCCCGGAGATTGGAACGGTTTACTGCTTCCCGAAATACGTCAGCTAGAAGCAAAGATTAATGAAGACACGGACAGTAGATTGGTGCGCGCGCGCGGGCTGGCACGACTTTCTGCGTGGTTCGCATTTGGTTTCACGTTTTCCGACGTTGCTCGTTATACCATCGAGGTAGATCAGAATGGCAGACTGTGGAGAACTGACGCACCAACGAGCGATGACTTTCGTGTACTGATCGACAATAACGGTCCGATCGACGGAGAGCTCATTCATAATGATGGCAAAACGGTGGCTGTTGGCGTCAGCGTAACAGGGCAACTCAACGAAGATGTTCGCCGGTATTTGTCAGGCACAACCGAAAGAGTTGCGGCGTTACTGCTACTTCGGCCAGAACGTGAACTAGGAAGAGAATGTCTGCGTAACGACCGCGATGTAGTGGCACTAGCTGATGGAGTAAAGATTTTAACTCGTGACTTTGTGAAGAAATGGCATGCGGAAAAACTGCTGCTCTTTTATTTTGGGCCTCTTAGCGGAGCGTGCTTTATCGGTCATAGACTCAACGCTGTCTGTAGAGAGATTCAAGTCATGGAAGATCAGCAGCCCGGCTACTCTCCATCATTTCTTTTGAGCTAAGGGCGCGAATGAGACTCAGACATCGCTGTTTCTAAACTGCTGCAATTAACTAGGCGACAATCTCTATCGGCGTTTGGTCGATGCGTGGGCGTTGCCCGACCATCGATTTCACACCCGCGACGTGAGGAGCCGTTCGTAATCTCACTCATGATCGTTACGCTTCGCGTACATCCCTGCGTCCGATGTCTAAAATCGATCATGCTCAAACCAATCCTCAAGGTGCGCAAAGTGATTTCGCGTTCGTAGTAGATTGACCAATAGAAAGGGCCGGTCACACGAAGACAGTTTTTGGAAAGCGGGATTGCCGCGGCGGGAGCGATATTGATTGCCTCTGCGTTACCCGCAAACGCACGGGAGTGAGAAGAGTATTGCGCGCAATGACCGATCGATGAGCGATGCGTTTGCCAGCGCGTCCACTGAGATCGGAAGGCGGTTGCGAGAATCTGAGGTCACAAAGAAATAAGCAACCGCAACGCTTTTTTAATTTAATTGGTGCCGAAGGGGTAACTCGAACCGTCTATTTTTTGGGTACCGTTTTATTGGGGTTTACGGCGTTTTTCACGAGGTATGCCTTTTTTGCTAAGAAAATGAAGCATTTTGCTTTTTACACATTTTCCACTACTTACACTATCAACACCCAATTGAGACTTAGTTGAGACACGATTTCTATTTGCCCTATCACCTTCCTCATAATTCCGTCACCACAATACGGCCGCCACAGCAAACGATTCTTGCTCACCTTTGCTGGCCGTCGGATCAACGTCTGACTTTATAGACCACGAGGCAAATCGGCGACCGGATTCAAAGCCACTGGAGATTTAAGGAGTGGCAGGTGTGCAGTCTATGTTGTTCGGTGCAAAGTAGGACCAACCTTAATCTGTAGGTAGAGACGTTGACACGTAATTACAATTGACATAGTGTCCTCGCAGAACAAGCTGGGTAGCACACGGACTTCCCCAACGATCGTTCTCTGTTGTCGCCTTGAGTTCTACAGACTAAACCTTCACTTACCTCCCGTCCCTCATGTGGATTTCCCGCGCGAGTGTTATTTGGCCTGCCTCGTTGTTGTTATTGCTTTTGCTACTATTGCCTCACATCACTGCCGTAGCCCAATACCGGATCGAGAGTTGGACCATTGACAATGGGCTGCCGCAGAACACCGTGCGCTCGATCGTGCAGACCCGCGACGGTTACCTCTGGTTCACCACCTACGACGGCCTGGTGCGCTTCGACGGAATCAACTTCCGAGTCTTCGATAAGAGCAATACAAAAGGACTCACTACTAACCGGTTCACCTGCCTTTATGAAGACAAGGACGGAACACTCTGGATCGGAACCGGTGCCGGCGGTGGCGTGACACGCTATCACGATGGCGTGTTCACCTCGTACCCGATAGAAGGTCAGGTCTTCGACTTCACACACGACCTTAACGGCGAGTTGCTTATCGGCTCCGACACCGGGCAATTCTACTGGCGCGATGGCAAGGTTATTCGCGCGCCGGCTGAATACCAGGATTACAAAAGAAAGCACTACCTTGCACCCTCCGGAGCGCAATGGATCATCACTGCCAGCCGGGCGCGAGAGGTTAGAAACGGTCGAGTGACTGAGTATCCAGTGAAACTGCGCACTCCAGCTACTGATGTGGGACTCTATGAAGATCGGCAACAGAACTTATGGTTGGGTGACGAAACAGGAATCTACCTGCTTCGCGACGGTCAGATCACACACTACTTCGAGAAACACGGATTGCCGGCGCATACTTCCGGACGAGCATGCGCGGAGGATGACGAAGGCGGCGTCTGGTTTACTCTCATTTCGTTGGCCGGTAACGGAGTGGCTTACTTCAAAGACGGTCGCTTCACTGTTTATGGAAGAAGCGTTGGTTTAAATGACCTCAACGTCAACACCGTCTTCAAGGATCGCGAAGGGGTGATTTGGCTCGGCACTTCAGCCGGACTGCATCGCCTAATCAAACAAGTCGTGACCGCATACTCCACCGCCAACGGTCTGCTTAACAACGAAGTCTATCCGATCCTGCAAGCTCGGAACGGCGACGTCTTGATCGGCTCAGTCGCAGGACTCAGCCGCTTTCGGGATGGACAGTTCCAAAATACTCGATTGCCTGAACCTTACCACATAGTTCAAGCACTGGCTGAAGACAGTGCCGGTCGTTTATGGATCGGCGTTATCAATGGGCTGGTGGTCGAGGAAAAAGGAAAACTGAAAAACCTCTCGAGCCTCGTCAACGGAGTCACCGTTCTTTCCATCCTGACAGACCGTAGCGGCAACACCTGGGCCGGCTCGGGCCGTGGCCTGTTCAAATTCAATGGCGACCAACTAACTGCGCATTACACCTCTAAAGACGGATTACCCGCCGACGATGTAACCGCGATTTATGAAGACCGTAATGGCGATCTCTGGGTCGGCACCCCCGGGGTGTTGACGCAGTTCAAAAACGGCAAATTCGTCAGCTATCCGATCACCAAAGATGGCGCCCTCGATAATATCCGGGCGATCTATGAAGATGTTGATGGCACGTTCTGGATTGGCACTTATGATAATGGTCTCAGTCGATTTCGCGACGGACAGTTCTCCCACTACACAATAAATGACGGACTGTTCAGCAACGGCGTGTTTCAGATACTCGAAGACGCACACGGCTATTTCTGGATCAGTTGCAACCGGGGCATCTATCGGGTCAGCCGCCGTGAGCTGAACGATTTCGCAAATGGCGCGACCGCAAGTATTAGTAGTGTCGCTTTCGGCAAAGAGGATGGCATGCTCAATGTTGAATGTAACGGAGGGCGTGCCCCTGCCGGCATCATCGCGCATGATGGTAAATTCTGGTTCCCTACTATGGGTGGCGTGGTGGTAGTTGATCCTGAAGCCGTGAGCATTAACCGACAAACGCCGCCGGTGCGAATTGAATCAGTCACACTCGAGCGCGACCCGGTGGACTTTCAGCGCGGCGTGAGTCTCGAACCGGGCCAGCGAGGATTGGAGATTAGCTATAGCGGATTGAGTTACATCAAGTCTGATCAGATCAAATTCAAGCACAAGCTGGAAGGCCTTGATGTTGATTGGGTTGATGTCGGCACGCGGCGCGTGGCCTATTTCCCATACCTGCCGCCGGGCAGTTACACATTTCGCGTGATCGCAGCCAATAGCGACGGCCTTTGGAACAACGAAGGGGCGTCGCTGGTTGTGATCGTACGAACTCCATTCTGGCAACAATTATGGTTCCGGCTGTTATGTACGATTGTATTTTTAGGACTCGTTGCTTTGGCATTCAGAATTCGGTTCAAACGTTTGGAGCGGCGGCACGCTGAACGTGAAGCCTTCTCGCGACGCCTCATCGAATCACAGGAGAACGAGCGCAAACGGATCGCCACGGAATTGCACGACAGCCTGGGCCAGAATCTTCTGATCGTAAAGAACTGGGCCCTCGTCGGTTTGAACTCGCTCGCGGAAGACAATCCCGCGCGTGAGCATTTAACCGAGATCTCAGAAACAACCTCGCTGGCGCTTGACGAAGTGCGTTTGATTGCACACAACCTGCGGCCTTACCAGCTCGAAAGGCTCGGACTGACTAAAACGATTGAGTACATGGTCCAACAGATCAAGAACTCTTCGGACATCGAATTCAATACCGAGATAGACAACATTGACGGGCTGTTATCGAAAGAGGCTGAGATCAATCTCTATCGCATGGTCCAGGAATGCGCCAACAATATCATCAAGCACAGCGCGGCCACGAATGCGTGGCTTTCGATCAAACGCAGCAGCGGCGGCGCCGAGATCACTTGCCGGGACGATGGAAATGGCTTTGACACGAATGTAGCCTGGCGCAAGGGCGGCATGGGGTTGACAGACATCGCCGAACGCGTGCGGATGCTCGGCGGCAGGTACACGATTGATACCGCAGCAGGCAAAGGCGCCACGATTCACATCACGATAGATAGCCGCAAAGCACAAATCATTAATTGAATCATTTGTGCTTTTTGTGCCTTTTTGTGGCAAAACGTTTTTGAGGCAAGTTCATGCAGCAAGAGATTCGCATCCTAATCGCCGACGATCATCCAATCTTCAGGCAAGGACTGCGGATGGTGATCGAGGCCAATCCACTATTGAAAGTCGTAGCCGAAGCGGGCGACGGTGAATCAGCGCTCGCTCGAATACGCGAGCTGAAACCTGATGTCGCAGTGCTCGACGTCGACATGCCGCCGCCTGACGGATTGGCAGTTTTACATGAACTTCGGAATCATCCGATCGCAATTATCTTCCTGACGATGCACAAGGACGAAGCTACACTGAATGCTGCGCTCGACTCAGGCGTCAAAGGTTTTGTAGTGAAAGACGAGGCAGCGAACGAGATAATCAGTTGTATTAAGGCAGTCATTGCCGGAAAGAGTTTCATCAGCCCGACGCTATCGGGCCACCTGCTAAACCGGCGAAACCGCGCGGAAGCGTTCGCCGCCGAGCTGCCTTCGCTTAATGATCTCACTGCTTCGGAACGCCGCGTCCTGTTGCTGGTCGCCGAATCGCTGACCAATAAACAGATTGCCGAAAAGATGTTTGTCAGCGTCCGCACCGTCGAGCATCACCGCGCGAACATCTGCGCCAAACTCGGCCTCAACGGCAAAAACGCTCTTCTCAGTTTCGCCCTCACTCACAAATGCGAGCTTTAAAAATAGGTAGTACCACCTATATCAAATTAGGTAGTAGCACCCACGACCCGCTCGCGACACTCGTCACATAATTCGCCCCGTCTCAAACGCAACCTCAGAACAGAAAGGAATAAACGATGATTAGCCCAACACAGAAGATTTTTTCGGGCGCAGCGATCCGAGTAGTGACGCTGGCCCTGTCTCTCGTTCTCGGAGCCGGCGCCGCGCTCGCTCAAGTGAAAGGATATGTGACAAATGAAACTGACAACACTGTCTCAGTGATCGACACCGCCACTAATACAGTGACTGCCACCATACCCGTCGGATCACATCCGGTCAGTGTAGCCGTTACTCCAGACGGTGGCTTTGCTTATGTGGTGAATAGCCCTTTTATTGGCAATGGCTCTGTTTCGGTGATAAGTGGGTCAACCAATGCGGTGATAGCCACTATTCCCGTGGGCTTATTTCCGACTAGTGTAGCCATCACTCCGGACGGTGCTTTCGTTTACGTAACCGTTGGAGGTAGCCAGACTGTCTCAGTGATAGCCACGGCGACTAATACAGTGATTGCCAATATTCCGTTGCAAGGGGGTCCGCGGCACATAGCCATTACATCGAACGGAGCCTTGGCTTATGTGGTTACTGGGGGTGGTGGCCCCACTCCTGTAGATTTCGTTGCAGTAATCGACACTGCAACTAACACGGTGGTTACCTCGATACCGGCGCCGTTTCGTCCCGCTTTTATAGCGCTTTCGCCGAATGGAGCCTTCGGGTACTTGACGGATAACTTCAGCCTCGACTATTTCAGGCTAGACACAGCAACCAATACAACCACCCACCATACACTTGCGCCTCTAGCTTCCAGTGCGGCTATCGTAGACATATCTCCGAATGGGGCTCTCGCTTACTTTACGAACCCTACCGAAGGAACGGTTACAGTAGTGGACACGGCAACCAACACCCCCACCACCACTGCTCCCGCTGGAAACTCTCCAACTTTCATAACCCTCACTCCGAACGGCGCCTTCGCTTACGTGACGAATATTTTTGTCAATACTGTCTCGGTGATCGAAACCACCTCTAATACCTTAATCGCTACTATACCGGTTGGGCACCGTCCCACCTGTATAGCTTTTGCAAAGCCGGCGCCGGACCCAATCGCACCGCTAATCGCTCAGATCACAGCGCTGGTCGCGAACGGTACTCTCACATCCAATCAGGGCGACGTTCTAATCAACAAGCTCACGCAGGTCGCTGCCAAACTCGGCGGCAACCAGACAGGTGCTGCCTGCAACCAGTTTGCCGCCTTCATCAATCAGGTCCAGGCGTTCATTAACAATGGCTCACTCAGTCAATCTCAAGGGCAGGCGTTGATTGATTCAGCGAACGCCATCATGACCAGCCTCGGCTGTTCGTAACCTAAGCCGCAACTTCCGCCGGCCTCAAATGCAACCTCAGAGTAGAAAGGAATAAACTATGATTAGTCTCACACACAAAACATTTTTCGGCGCAGCGGTTCGCGTAGTGACGCTGACGTTGTTTCTCGTAACTCTCGGAGCCAGCGCCGCGTTCGCACAAACGGTGGGTTACGTGACGAATACCTTCGAAAACACAGTCTCAGTGATCGACACGGGCACGAACACGGTGACTGCCACCATCCCGGTCGGAGCGTTTCCACAAGGAGTCGCCGTAACCCCGAACGGCGCGCGCGTCTACGTGGCGAACTCCGCCGACTTCACAGTCTCGGTGATCGACACTGCAACCAACACAGTGACAGCCACCATCCCCGTTCAAGCAGGTGCATTCATCATCGCCATTACGCCGAACGGGGCCTTCGCCTACGTGACGGGTGGCGGCACAGTTTCGGTGATCGACACGGCGACGAACACGGTAACAGCCACCATACCCGTCGGAACTATTCCAGTGGGAATCGCCATCACTCCGGATGGAACCAAGGCCTACGTGGCGAATAACGGTTTCGAGCTATCAATCTCCGTGATCGACACTGCGACCAACACGGTGGTTGCGACTATAGATGACCCTCCGTCTCCGGGTTTGATAGCTATCACACCAAATGGAGCCTCGGCCTATGTGACGAATTTCGGCACGATTTCCGCTATCACGGTGATCGACATTGCGACCAACACGGTGAGTGGCGGCCCCATAACGGTTGGGGATTTTCCGTTCGGAATCGACTTCACGCCGGACGGTGCCTTTGGCTACGTGGCGAATGCTAATTTTGGCACCGTCTCGGTGCTGTCTACGGCAAACAACTCCGTCGTCGCTACCATCCCCGTCGGAGGACGTCCACTCGGACTCGCCGTCACGCCGGATGGCGCCTCGGCCTACGTAGTGAATCTTTTCAACAGCAATGTCTCAGTGATCAGCACCGCCACGAATACGGTGACTGCGACGATTCCGGTCGGAATCGGCCCTTCACTCATTGCATTTCGGAAGACAGATCCGATCGCAGCGCTGATTGCCCAGGTCCAGCAGCTAGTCACGACAGGCACTCTTACGCAAAACCAGGGCGCCGGATTGATCGACAAACTCAACCAGGTTGCCGCCAAGCTCACTTCCGATCAGACAGCCGCAGCCTGCAATCAGTTGGCTGCTTTCATCAACCAGGTCCAGGGCTACGTCAACAATCACTCGCTCACTCCAGCTCAGGGGCAAGCGTTGATCGATGCGGCGAACGCCATCAGGAACAACCTTGGTTGTTCGTAACCACTTGAGGAGAGGAGAGTAATCATGACTAATTTGACTCGCGCATTAACGCTCGTGCTGGTTCTGGTTGTCTTCGGTGCCGGCGCTGCGTTCGCTCAAAACAAGAAAGCTAAAAACGTATCCACCACCGACGAGCAGGTGTCGTTCACCGCCACCGGCACGGGAACGATCACGGGGGTGACGCACTTGCCCGGCGGACTGACCCAGTTGAACGTCAACACTTCAGGCTCCGCAACACATCTGGGGAACTTCACAGGACCGTTGACGCGCATCCAGGATAAAGAGAACTTTGGCAGCACCGCAGTCATCGTCGGCGCCAACGGGAAAGACAGCATCTTCTTTTCCGTCAGCGGGCGTTTTGAGAAGACGAAGGACAAGTGCGTGCTCACTTCCTCGGGCGTTTACACCGTGACGGGCGGCGCTGGCGCGTTCGCCAACGCAACCGGGAGCGGGACCATCGACACAGAGACCAACGTGTGCACAGGTACCGCAACCGGAACCTACACGGGAACGATCTCTAAGCCGAACACGAACTAAGACCAACTCACAGCTACTCCCGCAGATGAACGCGGATTCCGCAGATCTAAATCCGCGTTTATTGCGTTCATTCGCGGCTCACCTCCCGAGCGCCCAGTGGACCATGAAGTTGTTAATCGTAGACGACCACGCACTCATGCGTCGTGTGATCAGAAGAGTGTTAAGCGATCTGGTCAGCGACGTCGAGGAATGCGGCGATGGCTCAGCAGCGCTCGCTGCTTACTACCAGCACGGGCCTGACTGGGTTGTGATGGACATTGAAATGAGCCCGATGGATGGAATCACGGCCACGCGAGAAATTCTCAAGGCGTTCCCGGCCGCGAAGATCGTGATCGTGAGCAAACATGATGACGAAGAGATTCGTGAGGCAGCGCGGGCAGCCGGAGCGTTTGGGTACGTGCTGAAAGAGAACCTCCTCGCTATCCGAGAGTTACTCGAAGAGCAGTAAGGCGTCCATCAGGCGCAACCACAAAAACGAAAGGAGTTGGAGCAATGATTAATCAGACTGAGAAGAAGTTTTTCGGCGGGACGATTCGAGTAGCGAAGCAAGGTCGACCTGCACTGCCGTCGCCTTCGAGTGAACTGCTACGTTCGTCAACGCCTCCTGAAGAATGCGGAAGAGTGCCGTTGCTACTTCAGAAGGTATATTCATTTCTTCCTGATGAGGACGTCGAACGTTACCAACACATTCTTGAACGCTGAGAAAAGCCACGAGTTTAGGCAGTCTGGTTCCCTCAGAATTTAAGACGGTCCCGTACTAAGTTTGATCCGAACCAAGGTAGTGGAATTCACTCGATTTTCGGATTTTTTACTTAGATGAGAGATGCGTTTGAATCCGCCATTCCTGGGTGCCGCACGTCCGGGAAGAGAAAGGTTTTGACGCGTCGCTCACTTTGAAGCGGCCCGCTTTCGCGCATTTGGCGATCCGCTCCAAAAACTCTCCCAAAAGATTATCCAAAAACAGAACTGCCCCCAACAGTTATTTTCGATTCCAAGTTCATGGACTGACAGCTTTTTGGCGATGCAGAGATTTTTCGATTGCAGCAACGATTTTGGCGGCTGACTTCCGATTACGGGCGTTTTGCTCGTCAGTAGATTTTCCGACATCTTCATGACGCAGATCGACGATTTCGTAGCCTTTCGCAATGTCGTCCACCACGTCGCGTGTCCGGCCGTACGTTCGAGCCGCACACACAATGATCTCGCAACCAATCTCGACGAACTCGGCGAGACTTTCCGGCAACCTGGTCTTCTTGATCGGATCGCCTTGGCTTTCGATTCCGATCTTTACTCCGTTAATCGTGATTAGGACTTTAATGTCTCTGCCCCGCGATTCCACCAATACTTGAACGCTAGCGTGTGTGTGTTCCGCTAGGAGCAAGTCGCGCACTAAGATAAGCGTATCGCTTTTGCCTCTGTCCGACGTTCCCGTAACAACGAATAATTGTCTCATATAAGCATGATGATAATGGCAGCACTAGCTTCGCATCAAACAAGAGCGCTTTAGGTTAAGCACTGGATTTGCAAGGAGTGCGGAACGACCGGCAATCTTCGCCAGGTGTGTGTAATCCGATCAGCCAAGCGACGTTCGTGAGCGGGTTCGTCGGGATTTTTTGAGCCTTAGTTGAGACACGATCTTTCTGTGCTTCCCCTAAGTTCTTTATTCGCAAGGCTTAAATTTTGGGTATGGTGCCGAAGGGGGGACTCGAACCCCCACGAGTTACCTCACACGCCCCTCAAACGTGCGCGTCTGCCAGTTCCGCCACTTCGGCATGAAGTGAAGCGCCTTGGAAGGCTGCGACCATTATAACCGCGTTATTTCAAGAACGAACAAAAGAACAACGGTTACTACTTACGCGGCGACGCAGGCGCTTTCGACGGTGATGCCGCCGCGGGTGATGCCGCTGGCGCGTTCGCGGGTGAAGTCACCGGCAGGCTCACCGGTGCTTGTTGCGCGGGCGCTGGAGTCGGACTTGGGCTCGATACGGGTGCGGCTGGAGCGGATTGCAATACCGAGCGCGTGCCGGTCAAAGTCGGTAGGCCGAGTGCGAGTGCGATCAGCATGAACGCGGCTGCTGCGCCGATCGTGATCTTCGCGAGCAGACTCGCTGTGCCGCGTGGGCCAAAGGCCGTGCTCGACAGCGTGTTCGAGAACAGCGCGCCCGCGTCAGCCTTGCCGGGTTGCAGCAACACAACCACGATCAGGATCACGCACGACAAAATGAACAGTCCGTAAAGGATGTAAGTCAGCAAATGAAAACTCCTGAAGGCGTGAGATCAAAGCAAAGGGGATCTCAAACCAAATCTTAAACCAATCTCAAACCCTGACAGTCCGCAAACAAACCTTTCGAATCGATCGAACCCGTCGAAATCCGCAAGCGAACTCCGCAACCAACCACTGGACAACAAGCCCAGAGTCCACTACCGATAATTCACAATCTGCGCGAAGCTCTCGGCCTGCAAACTCGCGCCGCCCACGAGCGCCCCGTCAATATCACCCTGCGCCATCAGTCCTACTATATTGTCGGGCTTCACTGAACCGCCGTAGAGGATCCGCAACGCGTTCGCCGCTGCTTGAGAATGCCTATCCGCGAAAACGCGCCGGATAAACGCATGCATTTCCTGCGCTTGCTCCGGCGTCGCTGTGCGTCCCGTGCCGATGGCCCAAACGGGCTCGTAGGCGACGATGATACGGTCGAGATCTACGGGTGTCAACCCAGCAAGTCCGCCGATTAACTGGCCGGAAACGATCTCCTGCGCGAGTTCCGCTTCGCGTTGTGCGAGCGTTTCGCCCACGCACATGATCGCGATCAGCCCCGACTCCAACGCGGCCTGCACCTTCTTATTAACGACCGCATCCGTTTCGCCGTAGTACTGCCGCCGCTCCGAGTGACCGATAATCACATACTCGACGCCGACGTCGCGTAACATAAACGCGCCGATCTCGCCGGTGTGCGCGCATTCTTTAGATTCAGTCGAGCAGTCCTGCGCGCCGACCTTGATGTTGGAACCTTCGAGCCGGTCGCACACCGTCTTCAACGCCGTGAAAACCGGCGCGATAACAACTTCGCAGTGGTTCGCGTTCGCGACCAACGGCTTCAAGGCCAGCGCAGTCTCTACCGACTCGCGGACCGTTTTGTACATCTTCCAGTTTCCGGCGATAACAGGTTTGCGCATGTGCTCCTAAACTTTATCAGTCAACGCTTCAACACCCGGCAGCTTCTCACCCGCCAAAAACTCAAGCGTCGCGCCGCCGCCCGTCGAGATGTGGGTGATGCGGTCCGCGACGCCCGCACGCGTGACCGCGGAAACAGAATCGCCACCGCCAACAATCACCACTGCGCCACGATCCGCAGCTTCAGCAACCGCATGAGCGATCCCAATCGTGCCCTGATCGAACGGCGGTTCTTCAAACACGCCCATCGGACCATTCCAAACGATCATGCGCGCGTCCTGAAGCGCGGCCGAGAAATGAGCGACCGTCTCGACGCCGATGTCCATGCCCGCCAAACCAAGATTCGTAAACTCGATCGGAATCGTCTTCGCAACTATTTTGTCGCCCTTGATCGGCTCATAACTGTCAACCACCTGGTGATCGGTCGGCAACAACAACTCGATTCCCTTCTCTTCCGCACGCTTCTTGATCTCGAGCGCCGTCTGCAGCATCGAGTCTTCAACCAAAGACTTCCCCACCGTAAAACCTTCGGCTTTCAAAAACGTGTAAGCCATCGCGCCGCCGATCAAAAGCTTGTCGACGCCGCGATCGATCAGCGCATTGATAACCGGGATCTTGTCGGAGACTTTCGCACCGCCGAGTATCGCCACGAGGGGATGCTCCGGTTCGTTCACAACACGTCCGAGATAATCGAGCTCTTTCTGCATCAACAACCCGGCGACTGCGTCAGGAACATGATGCGTGATCCCGACAGTCGAGGCGTGCGCACGATGCGCAGTACCAAACGCATCGTTCACATAAATCTCACACAACGACGCCAACTGCCGCGCGAAGCCGTCGTCGTTCTTTTCCTCTTCGGGATGAAAGCGAAGATTTTCGAGCAACAACACGTCACCGTCATTCAACGCGGCCACTGCTTTCTGCGCGGGCTCGCCCACACAATCATCAGCAAACGCGACCGGCTGCTCCAACAACTCGGCCAGGCGATCGCGAACGGGTTTCAAGCTGTACTTATCAACGCGTTCGCCTTTCGGCCGGCCGAGATGCGAAGCGAGAATCACACGCGCGCCCTGCTCGGTTGCGTAATTGATCGTCGGCAGCGACGCGCGGATGCGGGTGTCGTCATCAACCTTGCCGTCTTTGATCGGAACGTTGAAATCCACGCGGATGAAAACGCGGCGTCTCACCAGCGGCAGATCCGTGATCGTTAACTTCACAAGCCTTTCCCCGCGATGTACTTGATCAGATCGCGCACGCGGCACGAGTAGCCCCACTCGTTGTCGTACCACGACAGCACCTTCAACATCCGCCCGCCGATCACCTTCGTGTACTCCGCATCGACGATCGACGAGTTTGAATTCTTGCGGAAGTCGACCGACACGAGCGGTTCTTCGCAAAACTGGAGAATCCCACGCAGCTCTTCATTCGCCGCGTCTTTGAAAGCCCGGTTCACATCTTCCGCGGTCGTTTCCGTCTCGAGGTCCATCACCACGTCAACGAGCGAAACGTTCGGCGTCGGCACGCGCACCGAAATCCCGTCAAACTTCCCTTTCAACTCCGGCAACACGAGCGCCACTGCCTTCGCCGCGCCGGTGGAAGTCGGAATCATCGACAACGCCGCCGCACGCGCGCGCCGCAAATCCTTGTGCGGCAGATCGAGCAGTTGCTGGTCGTTCGTGTACGAGTGAATCGTCGTCATCTGCGCCGACTTGATGCCAAACTTCTCGTGCACCACTTTCGCCAGCGGCGCGAGACAATTCGTCGTGCACGACGCGTTCGAGATGATGTTGTGCGCCGCCGGATCGTACTTCTCCTCGTTCACGCCCAAAACGATCGTGATGTCTTCATTCTTCGCCGGCGCCGAGATGATCACCTTCTTCACCGTGCCGCGCAGGTGTTTGCGCGCGTCTTCGGCTTTCGTGAATATGCCCGTCGACTCGATCACGACTTCAGCGCCGACGGACTCCCAATCGATAGCGGCAGGATCTCTTTGCGAGAAGACGCGAAACTCATCGTTCTCGACCTTGATGCCGTTTTCAGTCGCCGTGATCTCGTGGTCCAGGTTGCCGAGCACCGAATCGTACTTCAGCAAATGCGCGAGGGTCCGCGTGTCTGTGAGATCGTTGACGGCCACGAAATCAATGTCCGGATCGCCGATCGCAGTGCGGTAGATGTTTCGTCCGATGCGTCCGAAGCCGTTGATACCAACCTTAACTCCCATGCCGAAATCCTCCTGCCCTTCAGGCACACCTGTGCCGTTTTTGGGATTAGAAATGTTGCGATTGTGGGACAGAGTCTCGCCTTTCGTTAATCGAAGTGTCAAGCGAGCGTTTACTCAACGCGAGACTTCGCGCAAAATACGCGGAAAGTGCGCGGGATTTTATGAAACAGGCCTTCTACTGGTAACGTAGTAAAGTCTTGCTGCGCGGTCTCTGGTTTGCCAGAATGTCTGGTCTTTCCCCTTCACAAGCAGTGGGAACTGAAGTCATTTACTTTAAGAGGAGCTCTTCGTCTGATGTTCAATAGTATGTCTCGTACGTTAGTTGGAACCGTGGTTCTCGCCAGCGCTTTGTTGTTGGGAACGAGTGCGGTCTCGGCGCAATCGCCGGCAAGACCGACTGCGACGCCACCGCCGCCGACTTCTCCGACCGCGCCGCCGGGTCAGCCGGTTATCCCCGGATCGACCACGCCAACGAATCCGACTGCGCCTCCAGGTCCCGTGCAACAGAACCCGACGACTCCGCCGGGAGCTCCGCAAACACCGACCGCGACTCCGGTCCCCGGCGTACCCACAGTGCCCGGAGGTTCGACGCAACCCGACGTCAATGTTAATGGACCAATTCGCGAGCCGGTAATTCCGCAGTTCCAGGCGAAACCGATACCGCCGCCGCCAAGCCTGGATCGCCTCGGCATTAGCGGCGAAAACCTGGACTTGACACTCAACGACGCGATCAAGCGTGCGCTCGAAAACAACAACGACATCGAAGTCGCGCGCGATGACGTGCGCTTTGCCGAGACTCAGTTGCGGGCGCTCGAAGGAGTTTTCGATCCGGTCTTCGCGATCACACCAACTTACGACAAGCGAATTTCACCGCAGCAGAGCTCACTCGGCGGCGCGCAGGGAACATCAGGCACGACGAGCACGACTACCTGGTCGTGGAGCCCATCGGTGCAGAAACAGTTCGGCCGCGGCGGTGGAAACTACTTCCTCCAGTTTCAAAACCAGCACACGGACACGAGCAACAGCTTCAGCTTGCTGAACCCCTTCTACTCATCGAACCTTTCGTTGGCGGTAACGCAGCCGCTGTGGCGCAACCGCTCCATCGACAACAATCGCCGGCAGATTCGCATTCAACGCAAGCGCGTGGACCAGACTGACGCTGACTTCCGCCAGCGCACGATCGACGTCATCACGCGCGTGCAACAGGCTTACTGGGACCTCGTCTTCGCCCGGCGCGATCAGGAGAACCAGCTCGCGAACTTGAACCTGTCACGCGAGAGTTTGCGCAACGTTGAAGCGCAGATCGCGGCCGGCGCGAAAGCTCCGCTCGAGCGCGCTGAAGTCCAGACGGAGTTAGCGAATCGCGAAACGAGTTTGCTTTCGGCAATTCAAAACGTCGCGATAGCCGAAAACAATCTCAAGGTTTTGATCTTCAAGGACCCGAATAGTCCGGACTGGTCCGCGAACGTAACTCCGACTGACGCGCCGAAGTTTGACACGACGCCGGTGAATCTCAACGATGCTTTGAAAGCAGCGCGTGAGAACCGTCCCGAGTTGCGGCGACTGCGTCTGCAAGGCGACATCAACGACATCGACATCACGTTCTTCAAGAACCAAACGAAACCGCAAGTCGATCTCGTCGGCACGTTCGCGCTGACGGGTCTCGCGGGCGCGAACGTTTCGACTGCGGCGCCGGCAGGAACGCTGGTCCCGCTAATCGCCGGTGACCCGGCGCTCAACTCGGCTGCGTTTCTGTTCGAACAGATCCAGGCGATCCAGATCGCGCAGGGCTTGCCGGTTGCCACCTCGCCACTCGTTGCGTCGCCAGGCGGTGGACCAAACCCGCGGTTGATCGGCGGCTACGGTAAGGACATCACCAACCTGTTCAGCGGCGAGACGCGCAACGTCACGGTCGGCGTCACGATTTCGTTCCCGTTCAAGAACAAGACTGCGGAAGCGAACCTCGCAGGCGCGAGAATTCAGAAGGAACAACTCGCCGCTTCCACAAGATCGCAGGAACAGCTCATCGAAATGGACGTGCGTAATTCGGCGCAGGCGGTCGAGTCGGCGCGCCAGCGAGTGCTTTCGGCTCGTGAAGCGCGTGTCAACGCGGAGACGCAGCTCGAAGGCGAACAGCGTTTGTATTCTGTCGGACGTTCAACCACGTTCCTTCTGTTCCAACGTGAAAACGCCCTCGCGAACGCGCGCGCGTCGGAAGTGCGAGCGGAGACTGACTACAACAAGGCGATCGCCGACTTGCAGCGCGCGACTTCCACCACGCTGCGGGCCAACAACGTCGTCGTAGAATCGCCCGTCCGGCCGTAACTTCGGGCCAGGTTAAAAGAGGCACGAGAAGCGCAAGATCGTCATTGCGCTTTTCGTGCTTTTTGTGTTTCTTTGGTGAGTAGCGGATGAAGATCAGCGCCACCATCATCACGTTCAATGAAGAATCGAATATCAGGGCCGCTTGCGAATCTGTCGCCTGGGCCGACGAGATCTTAGTCGTCGATTCCGACTCAACCGACGCGACGCGGAACATTGCCGCTGACTGTGGCGCCCGAGTGCTCGTAAATGCGTGGCCGGGCTTCGCGGCGCAGAAACAGTTTGCGGTCGAACGGGCACGACACGATTGGATCTTCAGTCTCGACGCGGATGAGCGCGTGTCTGATGAGCTGCGAAACTCGATTGCGGCTGCGCAACATCACACGCAGGCTGACGGTTATCTCGTCTCGCGGCGCACCTTCTATCAAAACCGTTGGATTCGCGGCGGCGGCTGGTATCCTGATCGACAGTTGCGGTTGTTTGACCGCACCAAGGGCCACTGGAAACAACGTCACATTCACGAGTCAGTCACGATGAATCCCGGCGCGCGTTTGGAAAATCTCAGTGGCGATTTGCTCCATTACACCTCGCCGAATGCAGCGCATCATCACCGTATGATCGGCGAGCGTTACGCGCCGCTCGCCGCGCAGCAGATGTTTGAAGAAGGACGGCGCACGTCGATCGCGGGCGTTGCATCCGCTGGACCATCGGCTTTCATCCGCAGCTTTATTTTGAAAGGCGGTTTTCGCGACGGCTTTGCGGGTTTCACGATCGCGAGCTTCGCCGCGCATCACGCGTTCTTAAAACATTTAATGCTCTGGGAAAAACAAGGAACAGATAAACACTAACAGACAATGCCGGATCTCAGTTTATTTCCCCCTGCGTTTGGTTATGTTGTGGCTGGAGTCTTCGGCGCCATCATCGGCAGTTTTCTCAACGTCGTCATTCATCGCGTCCCGCTGGAAGAGTCGATCGTGTTTCCCAACTCGCGCTGTCCTTCATGCGGCGCGGTGATCGCGTTCTACGACAACATTCCCGTGCTCAGTTGGGTGTTGCTCGGCGCGAAGTGTCGCGGCTGCAAGGAACGCATCTCGTTTCGTTATCCGGCGGTTGAGTTGCTGACGGCGCTGTTGTTTGTCGCGGTCGCGATGCACGACGGTTTGAGTGTCGCGCTGCCTTTCGATCTCGTCTTCGTATCAGCGCTGGTCGCGCTGATCTTCATCGACGCCGAGCACATGATCCTGCCGAACGCGATCACGTATCCGGGGATCGTGTTTGTGGTTGTGGCGCGCGTCGCGATTCCGCTGTTGTCGGGAAGTTTGCACTTCGACGATCTGCCATCGCTTGCGAACGGCGCGTTCGCCGGCGTGCCGATCTGGGTTACGTCGCTTGCCGGCGCGGCGATCGGCGCGTTAATCGGCGGTGGCTCGCTGTGGTTGATGGGTTGGACGTGGGAGAAGCTGCGCGGCGTCGAAGCGATGGGACTCGGCGACGTGAAGATGATGTTTATGGTCGGCGCGTATCTGGGTTGGCGGCTCACGATCCTGACGATCTTCGCGGGGGTGCTGACGGGTTCGATCATCGGCATCGTGTTGATGGCTTGGCGGCGCGATCGAAACATGCAGATGCTGTTGCCGTTCGGGATCTTTCTCGGGCTAGGCGCGATCTTTTCGTTGCTGTTTGGCGTGCACCTCGTCGAGTGGTACGCGGGGCAGTTCAGATAAAGATAGATGTCTCGCAGTCGTTTCCAATACGGACTAGTCATGCTGACGGGCTTTTTCCTGTTAGCGGCGCTGTTTGCGATCCTGCTTTACGCCCTCGCGCCGGAAACTCCGGTGCTGCGTGGTCCAATCCTGCTCGCTTCATTCATCGCGATTCTCCTCGGCAGCCTGCTCTGCATGATGTTTCTGTTGCGCTGGCTGTTGCGCCCGTACAACCAGCTCATCGGCGAGGCCGAGCGTGCGTCGACCGCGCGAGAGTTGATGAAGTCGCAGGACGAAGCGGAGTTTGTGCTGGAGACGTTTCAGTCGGTCGTCGCGCAGTTGCAGGAACAACGCAACGCTCTCGAGCAGTTGAGTGCGGAGGCGCGCGAGCGCGCCACGTCGGCGGAGAAGTTCAGCGAACGCATCGTCGCGAGTTTGCCTTCGGGGTTGATCGCGTTCGATGCGAACGGTTTGTCGATGGTCGTCAACACGCCGGGACGCACGCTGCTCGGGGTTGACGGGCGCGCGCTCGGTGAGTCGTATGAAATGTTGCTGGCAAATCATGGCGAGCTCGCGGCGATGGTTAGCGACTGTCTGAAGCAAGGAACCCTTTATCGCCGTTCGGAAGTCGAGGCGCGAACGCCGAACGGTCAGTTGCTGCGCTTGGGCGCAACGATCGCGCCGATCGAGTTGACGCCGGACCGGGGACCACGCGGCGCGTTGTGTTTGTTGACGGACATCACGGAAGTGACGGAGTTGCGCGAACAAGTTGCGTTGAAGAATAACCTGGAGAGCCTGGGCGAGATGTCTGCCGGCCTGGCGCACGAATTCAAGAACGCGATCGCGACGTTGCAAGGTTACGCGCAGCTTCTGCAGAACCTCGAACTGAACGACAAAGCGCAGGTTGCGGCGGGGTCGTTGTTGAATGAAGTGCGAAACCTCGCGGCGATGGTCACAGCGTTTTTAAACTTCGCGCGCCCGCAGCCGTTGCAGTTGGAGCAGGTGGACCTTCAAGAGCTGGTCAGCGAGTGCAAGAACGAACTCGAACCGCTCTTCAAGGAACTCAACGTCGACTTCGAAGTAGAGTCAAACGGGAAGTCGATCGTGCGCGCCGACGAACGGATGCTTCGATCGGCTTTATTGAATCTGGCGCGCAACGCTTGCGAGGCAATCCCACCGGAAAAGGCCGAACGCTCGGTCATTATCCGGACTTCGTGTGATACTCGATTCGCTTCGATCGAAGTGCGCGACACCGGGACCGGCATTCCTGCGGACCGGCTACAAAAGATCTTCATTCCCTTCTTCACTACCAAACCCAAAGGTCACGGCGTCGGGCTGGCGCTAAGTCATCGCGTGATCACCGAGCACGGCGGCACACTCACAGCCGCTAACGCGCCCGAAGGCGGCGCGGTGTTTACGATCAAAATCCCCGTGGGAAATACTCACGCCAGCGACGATCCACAAGCTGCTTGATGTCGTCGCGCACGACGAGCTCGTCCGGAAACCCCGGCTTCACACGCGCATCGATCACGATCGGCGCTTTGTAAACCAGGTGATGACGCTGCACGCTCGTTTGCGCCGCGTAGATGTCCGCCGCGGGCTCGAAACGCGTCCAGGTGGACCACAAAAAAGAAGGGGATGAGCGGGCGACGGATGCTTCGTCGTGTACAACGATCAAAGGCCAATCCGCGAAAATCTCCTCGCTTGCGACTCGCGCGGCTAGCTCTTCATCATCTTTGAAGGCCGCTCCTTCAACGACCAAACACCCGCCACAAAAAACCTCCGCGCGTTTGAGATAACTCGGCAACTCACCTTTAAACTCGCACGGCAGCGTGCGAACCGCGTCACCCAAACCGAGCATGATCGCTTTGCTGCCTTCGTTCACCTTCCCGCTCGTGTAATCGAGCGTGTCCATCGAGACGTTCGAGAAGATGAAGAGATCCGTTTCGGGCCGGAACCGTGCAAGCACGTGTTCGAGCAAGCGCGGAAAATCTTTCAGGTCCTGCGGCGTGTCCGTCAAAATCAGAAACTTCGTCAGCGAGAGTTGACCTTCCCCAAGGATGCGAAAACCCGAAACGAGCGCCTCGCGCCCGTAACGCTCGCGCACCACGGCCGCGCACAACGAATGAAATCCCGTCTCGCCATACGTCCAGAGATCGCGCACCGAAGGCATCACGAGCGGAAACAACGGCGACAACAACTTCTGCAAGTAATCGCCGATGAAAAAATCTTCCTGCCGCGGCTTGCCGACGACAGTCGCCGGATAGATCGCGTCGCGCCGATGGGCCACCGCGTCGCAATGGAAGACCGGATAGTCGTGACGCAAAGAGTAGTAACCGTAGTGATCGCCGAACGGTCCTTCCGGCCGGCGCTCGTGCGGCGGCGCGTGACCGACAAGTGCAAACTCCGCTTCTGCCGGGAGTCTGTGCCCGCCTGCGATCGGGTTCGCCGTCATCTTCAACTTCTCTCCGGCGAGCAGCGACGCCAAAACTAGTTCCGGCACGTCTTCCGGCAGCGGCGCGATCGCCGCGAGGATTAGCGCCGGTGGACCACCGAGAAAAACCGTCACCGGCAACGGCTGGTTCAGTTTCTCTGCTTCGTGATAATGAAAGCCGCCGCCCTTTTGAATCTGCCAGTGCAATCCTGCGGCGCGCGCGTCGTAGACCTGCATGCGATAGATGCCGAGGTTGTGTTTGCCGGTGAGCGGATTTTCCGTGTAGACGAGCGGGAGCGTGATGAATGGACCACCGTCTTCCTGCCACGTCGTCAGTACCGGCAACTGATCGAGCCGCGCGGGTTTGTCGATGACTTGTTTCACGGGCGCGCGGTTCGTGTTCGTCGTGCCGAGTTTTAGAAAGTCGAGTGCGATGGAGCGGTGCTTCCAGAGCTCGGCGGTCTTGGGTGGCAACAGCGACTCGGCAATGTGTACTGCGTCACGCACGAGTGCTTCCGGCTCTGGTCCGAACGCAAGATCGATGCGGCGCTCCGTGCCGAACATATTCGTCACGACCGGATAGCGTGCCCCTTTGACGCGTTCGAACAACAACGCGGGACCGCCTTCGTCGATCACGCGGCGATGAATCTCAGCGAGCTCGAGGTAAGGATCGACCTCGGCTTTGATGGTGATGATCTCGTTTTCCCTGGTGAGTCGATCGAGGAATGTGCGCAGGCTCGGATGCATTCGTCAGCTCAGGGCTTATCCGTGGGCTTCTCGACCGTGCGCGGCCGCACGCGCGTTTCGCCGCTCGCGGGTTCGCCCAAACGTTTTTCGATCTCGTCGTGGGCGAGCTCGGCTGCTTCCGCGACGTACGGTTGGTGCGACTCGCGATACGGTTTGATCAAATCGAGTGTTTGGGCGTCGCCGATACGGCCGAGAGCTTTGAGCAGGCCGGCGTTTACGCGCGGCGGGTTGTTTTCTTTTTTGAGAAACGGGTAGAGCAGGTCGGGACTCTCGAGCTCGGCGAGGTAGCCGATGGCCTGGTCCTGTCTGTTTGAATCGAGATCGTGAACGATGCGGTAGAGGGCTTCCGCGCGGCCCATGCGATAGAGCGCCCAGTCGAGGGCGAGACGGACCTCTTTGTTTTTCTCCTGGAGCTGGTAGCCTTCGACGAGTTTGCGTTGATCGGTCGCGGCGAGACGTGCGAGTGCTTCGGCGCTGCGACGGCGCACGTTGGCGTCTGCACTGGAGAGTCCCTTGGAAAAGTCAGCCGGGTTTGAGCGTGCGTCGACGCCGTCGATTGATGCGGTTTGAGCGTTGACGGCGCTAGCGAGCGTAAGCAGGACGGGGATTAAACCCAAAAGAAAAGAAGATCTAATTTTTAAAGTCATTGCTGTTTCTTCTTCCGCAGGAGAGCAGTGTTGAGATCCAACTCCGAAACGGGAATCACTTCCACGTTCGGATACTTCTTTTCCAACTCGGGGAGAAACAGTTTCGCGTTGCCGACGATGATGATGTTCGCCGCCTTCGCATCCAGCCGCGTGCCCGCAAACTTCTGCACGTCCGCCGTCCCGATCGCTTCCACATTATTGATGTAACTATTGATCTCGTCCAGGCTCAGACCGTACAGCGCCAGAGAAGCCACCTGATTCACGAGCCCTTCCACTGTTTCCAAGTTGCGCGAGAAGTTGCCGATCAAAACCGCCTTGCGCGGCGTTAACTCCGCGTCATTCGGCGGCGCGCTCGACAAGCGCCCGATCTCGGTCAACAACAAATCCGCGACCGCCGCGCCCGACTCGTTCTTCGTCTGCGCCTGCGCTACGAATGGTCCAACATCACGGCGCGTGTCCAAAGTACTGCCCGCGCCGTAACTCAAACCGCGCTTGATGCGAATCTCCTGATTCAAACGGCCCGAGTAGCCACTCAAAACGGAGTTTGCGACGATGCCGCGAAAGTAATCCGGATCGCGACGATTGATTCCGGTGCGCGCCAGATATACCGCCGCTTGTCCCGCGTCGGGTTTGTCGATCACGACGATGCGTCCGGTCTTCGGCGCTTCGCCTTTTATCGCGGCATCGAGATCAGGCATCGGCGTCGAGGGTTTCTGCCAATCGCCGAAATACTTCGTCGCGAGCGCGAGGGCATCTTTCGCCGTGATGTCGCCGCCGATCACGAGCATCGCGTTGTCGGGCCGGTAGAAACGGCCGTGCATCTTCGTGATGTCCGCCGCGCTGATGCGCGTCAACGATTCGGTCGTGCCCGAAAGCGGATGGCCATACGGGCTATCACCAAACACCACACGCGCCGCGACGAAGCGCGCAATCGAACCCGGCTCGCCGAGCGCGAGCGTTAGACTGTCGAGCTGCTGTTGCCGCAGCCGTTCGACCTCTTCGCTCTTGAACGTCGGGCGGCGCACGACGTCGGCGAGGATCTCCATCGCCGGCGAGATGTTCGACGACATCACCCCAACGGTCGCGAACGACGAATCCCAACGCGCGCCCGATTCGAGCGAGCCACCGAGACTCTCGATCTGCTGAGCGATCTGCGTCGCATCGCGACTCTGTGTTCCCTTCGTCAACAAACTCGCGGTCATGTCCGCGAGACCCGCTAACTCAGGCGGATCGACTTCGCCTCCGTTCTTGATGACAACCTGCGCCGAAACGAGCGGCGACTCGTGACGCTCGATCACGATCACGCGCAGTCCGTTCGGCAGTGTCTGTTCGACTGGTTTGGGAAACGTCGCCGAACGCGGCGGCGCCGGTGGCGGCGGTGTCGCTTGCGGCGTCTGCGCGTTAACCGCAAACGAAACCGACAGCAGCACCAACAGGACAGTGGAAAAGGAAGCGAGCAAAGCGCGAACCGGAGTCCTCATCTTACTGGCCCTCCTTCTTCGCCGCTTGCGGCAAGTAGTAGAGCACGAGCCGATTCTGATCGCCGAAATACTTCTTCATCACTCGCTGCACGTCCGCGGCCGTCACCGCCTGCAAACGCGCCAGATCCGTGTTCACACGCGCCGGATCGCCCAACAACACTGCCGCCTCACCCAGCGCGAGCGCCTTGCCGTTGCTCGTCTCTCGCTGCCGTAGCTGATCCGTGATGATCTGGTTCTTCGCCTTGTCCAACTCCGCCGCCGAAACGGGCGCATCCTGAAGCTTCTTGATCTCCGCGAGCAACGACTTCTCTGCGTCTTCCGCTTTCTTCCCTTCCGACAGCACCGCCAGCACAACAAACAGACTCGCATCTTCGCGCGACTCGGCATTCGCGTCCGCTTCCGCCGCGAGCTGCTGCGTGTAAACGAGCGAGTGATACAGCCGCGAAGACTCGCCACTCGAAAGAATCGCATCAACAACACGCAACGCATCCGAATCGGGATCCGCTTGTCGCGGCGTCAGGTAAGTCAAACCAACGGCCGGCAGATCGTTGCTGCCGTATTCCGTGAAGCGCGTCTCTTTCTCGCGCGCGGGCTCTTTGACCTTCACGCGCGGTAGCGGCCGATCTGGCTTCGCGATCGGACCAAAGTATTTATCGATCCACGCATCGAGTTGTTTCGGATCGAAATCGCCGACAACGACCAATGTCGCATTGTCCGGCCGGTAGTAAGTCGCGTGAAACTCCTGCACGTCGTGCAACGACGCCGCGTCGAGATCTTGAATGCTCCCGATCGTCGGCCGCTTGTAAGGATGTTCGACGAACGATTTCTCCTGCAGCAGGTAAAAGAAACGCCCGTACGGCGGCGCGAGCACGCTTTGCCGGTATTCTTCTTTAACGACGTCGCGCTCCGACTTGAAGTTCGCATCGTCGACGTTCAAACCGGAAAGACGATCGGCTTCCGCCCAGATCAAAGTCTCGAGATAGTTTGACGGCACGACCTCGAAATAAACCGTCACGTCGTCAGCCGTGAATGCGTTGTTGAAACCGCCGACGTCTTCCGTGAGCCGATCCATCATCTCCGATTTCATGTTCTTCGTGCTCTTGAACATGATGTGTTCGAAGAGATGCGCGAAGCCGCTGCGCTGCGGCGGATCGTCTTTTGAGCCGACGTGATACCAGACCTGAATCGCCACGGTCGGGCTCGAATGATCGGGCGCGCTAAGCACGCGCAAACCATTCGGCAGCGTGCGATCGGTAAACTTCAGTTGCGGCATCCGCGTTTGCGCGGCTGCGGCGAACTGAAGAGTTGTTAACAGAAGAACGCTGAGGACTAAGCGGGTAACGGAACGAACCATCAAGCTTTCTCCGGATTGGGTTTAGTCGATGTCGAGCGGGTTGCGATAGGGCTTGTCTTTATCTTTGTCAGCCCGCTTCATTGCTTCCTGGAATTTCTCCTGCAGGATGCGGTCGCGATCTTTCATCGAGCTGAGCTCCTGGGCAAAGATCTGTTCGCGCATCTGTTTTTGCTTGTCGAGTCCCTTCACCATCTCGTCAAACGAGGCGAGTGGTTTTGCTTTCTCCTCGTGAGAGATCATCGCGCCGGTCTGGGCGTCGATCGTCAGAGTCGCTTCGCAACAGGGACAAATGATCGTAAATCTTGAACTATCCGCCATTGGTAACTCCTCCTCGCAAGGCGAATAGTATAACAGCCACGGATCGATCCGTCTCTCGGACCGATCCGTGGCTGCTTTGAACAGGTCAGTGCGTCTCTTTGGAGCGCGGTGACTTGTCACCGCTCTGGCCAAAGCGCCGACGAGTCGGCGCACTCCAAACGCGCTATGGGATCACTTTCTTCACGGCCTTCTTGGTTTCGCTGCCGACCTTCTTGGCGCCTTCGACTGTCTTCTCACCTACTTTCTTCGTGGTGCTGACACTCTTATCCTTGGCGTCCTCAGCCTTGTCGCCGACTTCATTGCCCACCGTCTTCGCGCCCTCGACTGTCTTTTCACCGGCCTTCTTCGTGGTGCTGACCGTCTTGTCCGCGACGTCTCCCGTTTTCTCTCCGACTGTCTTCGCGGCGCTCTTGGCTTCGCCCGGAACGTCTTCAGCCTTGTCACCTACCCAGCCAGCCGCCGCGGCGACCTTATCGCCGGTCGCTTCGAGCACGTTCTCATCGGTCTTCACTTCCTTCTCTTGACCGCTCGGCGAATAAGCACGGACGGTGCGCTCGCCGTTGCGAGTGGTCACAACGACCTTTGAGATCCGCGGATTGTTTTTAAAGGTTCTTGTTTCAGTGCGGGTGCCGTTGGCGTCGACGCTGGTCGTCACTTCGGAATTGTCCGGGGCCGGCCTGGTGTCATTCGTGGCGGTGGCGTTCGCAGTCGTCGTCGCGTTCGCGTTTGCGTTGTCGTTGGCGTTCGCATTCGCGGCTTCATTCCTGGTGCAGGCGCCGGTAAGTGCCGCCAGCATCACAATCATCAATAAGCAAATCGTTTTACTCACGCTTTCTCTCCTCCTAATTGGGTAAAGCTGTGTTTGAAGTTAGCAACCAATGTGCCAGATACTTAGCGACTCGAAATACGCGTTAGAAAATGGAAACCGAGACGCGCGGCGGCTGGTGGCGTTCAGTTACAATACGCGACTTCGGGATTGACTTTCCCTGCGAATTACTTTAGAAGCACACTACTGCAAGCCGCCGGTGAATCTCCGTTCAGGACTTTCTATTGAGACCGACGCCAATTGACCACAAACATCCCCGAGGAGCTTTTTGTATGCGCAGACTGCTTTTAGTTGCTATAGGCGCTCTATTCGTAGCCGCTGCTGTACTCCCCACGCAAAACACTTTCGTCGTGCGCGCCGTCTCCGACGGCGAACGCCTCGCAATGTACAGCAAGCCCGCAGTAGTTCGCATCATTGACGGCGCTGCCGGCCAGTTTGTATTCGAGACCGACAGCGGTTCGCGAACCTTCAACGTTTCCTCAATCGCGCTGGGCTCTGGTTTCTTTATCAGCTCCAACGGCTACATCGCGACCAACGCTCACGTCGTCTCGACCACACACGACGGTGAAGAAAAGGCCAAGCAGGCGCTCTTCTGGAACTTCGTGCAGCAGGTGGCGCAACAGATCAACCGCGACCCGCGCAGCATCGCCGGCTACTTGAACGAGCACAGCCAGCTACAGAGCTTCCAGTCGTACCATCACGTGATCATTCCCGATGGCAGCGCGTTTCCGTTCGAGATCAAAGCGTACGGCGCGCCGACCGGCGAAGGCAACGACCAGGGCAAGGACGTGGCCATCGTCAAAATCGAAGTGAAGAACGCTCCGGTGCTGAAGCTCGCCGATTCCGAGAAGGTCCAACTTCAGGACCACGTCACGGTCATCGGTTATCCGGGCGCGGCGGATACGTTCAACTCCGGCTTGCTCAGCAGTCGTTCGGCGCTCGAAGCGACTATCAATGACGGCAAGATCTCCGCGAAGAAAACGGCGACGAGTGGAGCGCCGATCTTGCAGACGAATACGGCGGCGACGCACGGCAACTCCGGTGGTCCAGTCATTGCCGATACCAACGAAGTGATCGGCCTGCTGACGTTCCGCGGCGACACCGTCAATGGTCAGGAAGTCTCCGGCTTCTCTTTCATCGTTCCTTCGAACACGGTGATGGAGTATGTGAAGAGCGCGGGCGCGACTAACGAGGAGAGTGCGACCGATCGCTCATATCGCGAAGGTCTCGACTTCTACTGGAACCAGTATTACTCGTCGGCGATTCCGAAGTTTGAGGAAGTCAAACGACTCTTCCCGCAGCATTCGGAAGTCGATCGTCTGATTCAGAGCAGCCAGCAGGCGAAAGCCGAAGGCAAGGAGAAGTCGAGTTTTCCGTTGTGGATCGTCGGCGTGATTCTCGGCGTGCTGTTCATACTGCTACTGGTCATCATCATCATCGCGGTCGTGATCATGATGATGCGTCGCCGCAAGAAGAAAGCGGGCGCAGCAGGACCGGCAGGTGATGGCAAGCCACATTACGCGCCGTCGCCAACACCGGCGCATTCGCCTTCACCGGCCGTGGCTGTTTCCCCAACTCCGTCCGCGCACAGGCCTACGCCGCCACCACCGCCTCCCGCCCCTGCGCCAATGCCGATGCCGATGGGCGGCGATCAGGGTGCGACGATCGATCTCTCGCGCACGGTGGCGATCACTGCCGACGGCGACATGTTTCCGAAGAACTACGGCTCGATCCAGTTTGTCTCCGGTCCGCTCTCGGGTCAGAAGTTTCAGGTCCGAGTGGACGGCGAATACATCGGGCGTGATGGTGGCTCGTCACAGATCGTCATCGGCGATCCGCGCATCTCGAAACGTCACTTGTGGATTGGTGTTAAGAACGGGCGCGTCATGATCGAGGACCAGAACTCGCGCAACGGCACGTTTGTAAACGATCCGAAGTCCGCGCGCGTCACCGAACGACCGCTGAACACCGGCGACACAGTGATCCTCGGCGAGTCGGACGTCGCTCGCTTCGAATTCCACGGGTGAGTTTGTTTATTTGACTTTCGTGGGTTTGCCGGCGGAGTCGAATAAGGAAACGAGCGCGTTCGAGGGACGGGGTTCGCTGATCAGGTAACCCTGTATTTCATCGCAGCGGAGTGACTGCAGGAACCGTAACTGGTCCTGCGTTTCCACGCCTTCCGCAATCACCTTCAACCGCAAGTTGTGAGCGAGCGTGATGATGGCGACGACGATCGCGCCATCGTCCGCGTCGCTCTGCGCGTCGCGCACAAACGACTTATCGATCTTCAACGCGTCGATCGGGAGACGCTTCAGCGCAGCGAGCGACGAAAACCCGGTGCCGAAATCGTCGATCGAGATGTTGACGCCGAGGTTCTTCCAACGCCGCAACACGCTCGCCGCAAATTCCGGGTTCTGCATGATCGAGCTCTCGGTCAGTTCCAGTTCGAGATGACCCGGCGGCAGGCCACACTCTTTCAAAATCGCGATCACCGTTTGCGACAGGTTCTGATCGTGAAACTGCCGCGCGGAAATGTTCACCGCCATTTGAATCGGCGCGAAGCCCTGTTCCTGCCAGCGGCGGCTCTGCTCGCACGCCTGCCGCAATACCCACTCACCGATCGGCACGATCAACCCCGTATCTTCCGCGAGCGGAATAAACTCCGACGGCGAAACGAGCCCGAGTTGCGGATGCTGCCAGCGCACGAGCGCTTCGACGCCCGTGATCGACAGCGAATCAACCGACACGCGCGGCTGGTAGTGAATCAGAAACTCCTGGTTCTGAATCGCACGATGCAGGTTCGTCTCGAGCGCAAGTCGCCGAGTCGCGAGATCGTGCATGTCGGCGGTGTAGAACTGATAGTTCGCGCCGCCCGAGCGCTTGGCTTTGTAAAGCGCCGCGCCCGCGTTCTTCAAAAGCGTGTGCGAGTCCTGGCCGTCGGCAGGAAACAAACTCACCCCGACGCTCGCGGTCGCGTAAAGCTCGTGTCCCGGCAGGTCGAACGCAAACTTCAGAATCTGGTAAAGCGAGTCAATGGTCTCAACCACGTCGCTCTTGCCGTTCGTCTGCGTTTTCAACAAGGCAAACTCGTCGTTACCGAAGCGCGCCACCATATCGGTCTTCGCGACCAGTTGCAGGCGATCGGCGAACTCGCGCAACAGACTGTCGCCGCGCCCGTGGCCGAACGAATCGTTTACCTTCTTGAACTGATCGAGCGAGATGAAGAGCACGCTCAACGACTGGCCCATCGCTTTTGCCGTCGCGACCGCGCTCGTGAGTCGATCTTCAAACTGCGCGCGATTCGGGAGCAGTGTGACCTGGTCAAACTTCTCCAGCCGATCGACCTGCGCTTCTCTCTGCTGCAACAGATCTTCGAGCTCTTCCTTGTAACGACGCCGCTCCTGCAACACCTCGCCGTGCTTGAGCGCCCGCTCCACAGCGGCTTCGACGTGTCGCAGATCGATCGGCTTGGTGATGTAGTCGAAGGCGCCGGCGCGCATCGCGCGAATCGCAAAGTCGATGTCCTGATTGCCGCTGATCATCACGACCACCGTGTCCGGCGAGAGCGCGTGAATACGCGGCACGAGCTCGAGACCGCTCATCCGGCCCATGTCGATGTCGCTCAGGACGAGATCGAAAGTCTGTTCGGAGAGAGCGGTGAGTGCTTCTTCGGCGGAGCTCGCTTCGGAGCAGTCGTAAACGCCGCAGAAGAGATCGCACAGCAGCCGCCGAATCTGCGCTTCGTCGTCGATGATGAGGAGTTTTGCTGGGTGAGTTTCGCGGGTTTCCATTCGTTTTCTGTTAAAGCCCCTTGCACGTTCCCGGCGTCCATTGCTCGCGCAGCACGCGCTCGTAACTCGCCTTCACTTCGTTCAAGCTCCAGTCTTTTCTTTGCCAGATCGAACCGTCGGCGTATTCCACGCGATTGATCACGACTCGTTCCTTGAACGCATTCTCCGACTTGTTCGCGAGTGTCTTGACGTTCACCACTTCGCTTGGTCCAGACAAGCTGAAGCCTTCGAGATCTTTGTTTTTGCTCGCGGCGATATTCACGCCGCAGAGAAACTGCCGCCGCGCAACGAGCGTCGGGTCAGTCGGATCCTGGAACTGGTATTCCCAAAAGACGATCTCGATCGCTTTGGGGCCGGGGTTTTGGACCTTGATCTTGTAAGCGTAACCGTCGGTCGATTTCGGTTTCGTGTTCCGCGATTCCTGCACGCTCTTTTCGAGCGCTTCGCTGCGCCCGTCGAGTGTGTCGGCGTTGGGATCTCTGGCGCCGGCGGGATCGTTGATGCGGGCGTTGCGGGCAAAGACCTTGTTCTGCGGGATCATTGCTCGTTGCGGAACGGTGCCTTGGTCGGGTTGCGCCGTCTCGACATTGCGGCGCTCGTGGGACCACTTGAAACTCGTCACAACTAATGGTGAATCAGTGTTCGAGGTTGGCGTCTGGCAAGGAAACAGCAGACTGAAGAGAACCGGAAAGACGAAGAGTAGCTTCATGGCCCACCTCGCTGGCAACTCAAACTTGAAGCGAGTATGCGCCACTTGCCCGCGCTATTCAACCACGAAGTTGAAGCGTTCCAATACTGCCCAACGGAGCTTGTTCCAAGCTTGGTTGAACTAGTGTCTACCGGCCCTCCGGGCCTCCAATTCTGATTCTATTGGTCCCAGGGGTTACGCGCTTCGCGCTCACCCCTGGCTACCTTCTCAACGCACCTTCGGTGCTCAATACACCTGCGGCGCCCTTTGGTCGAACGAGCGCCAAAGGCTCTGCCGCGCGTTTGGTCGAACGAGCGCCAAAGGCTCTGCCGCCCGTTTGGTCGAACGAGCGCCGAAGGCTCTGCCGCCCGTTTGGTCGAACGAGCGCCGAAGGCTCTGCCGCCCGTTTG
>CAMLLD010000014.1 GCA_946480785.1 uncultured Blastocatellia bacterium
GTAATCGTGATCGACACGATCAATTGCCGGCCGTCCAGCATCATGAAGTTCGGTCCACCTGAGTCGCCGAAACACGTCCCGCCATTGCCCGTCGAGGGATTTTGCGAAAGACGCAGATAACCACCGTTGAGCGAGTTGAAACTCGAAAACGAAAACATGCGCGGCACCGGATTCAGGTCCTGAAAGAACGGCACGCCACCGCCACCAACAACGCGATTCTGCAAACCATAACCGGCGTTCGTAAACGTAGCATCCTTCAATCCGTTTTGCGCTGCCAGTTGGTCCAACAAGCCACAAGCCGGCAGCGTCGCCGGCGTTACGCCTTTCACACTCTTGGCGAGAATCAACACGGCGATATCCCCGGAGTCACTCTGGCTCTGGTTGTAATTCGGATTCGTTACGACGTGCGCTACCGGAAGCAAGTTGGTCTTGCTGCTGGTCGCCGCGCCGAAGGGTATCGACCCGTCCAGACTAACGTACGCGACATAACCCTGCGGCACGAGCTCCTGCTGGAAATAAGCGGTGCAATGACTCGCCGTCAGAAACACGTTGGACGTGATCATCGTGCCCGAGCAAATGGGAAAGATTTGGCCGGTCGAAGTATCCTTCACGATAAACGCACCCGTGTTAGCGAAGGTGTTGCTGGAATCGATAAAGCCGTAAGTGATCGCCGCCGCGCGCGGCGACAGAAACAGCGAACCAAACACCAGCCCGAGGATTACGATAAAGGAACAGATGGCACGTCTCATGGAGATCTCCTTGTTCAGTGAAGATTTGATCGGGGATACTGAAACGCCGTGATTCTACCTTCCGCGCAGGAGTGTCTCAAGGAAACCCATGCAGATTAACCGCCGCGACTTCAACCACGGCCTGGCGCTGAGCCTCGGCTTCTTGTCATTCCGCCGCTTCGCAACGCAAAAACAGGTTCCCTCATCAACGACGCCGCCCGCGAGCTCGGTCTCTCGACAAAGTTAATGCCCTCCGGCGCCGGTCACGACGCCCAGCACATGGCGCAGCTTGGTTACTAAAACTCGATAACGAACGACTCGCGTAATCAAGTCTGCTTCGCCCAACGGAACGCCTCGGGCAGCGACGCGCGCTTCCCGTACATCAACATGCCCACGCGGTAGATCCGCGAAGCGAGCCACATAATCAAAACCACCGTCCCGAATCCAATGACCAACGACAACGCGATCTGCCAGAACGGCGGCGTCTGCGTCACGATGCGCACCAGCATCGCTACCGGCGCCGAGAACGGAATCATCGACACCCAAAACGAAAACGACGAATCAGGACTGCGGCTCACCGGCAGAAACAGATAAAAACTCACGACGAGCAGCAGAATGATCGGCATCGCAAGCTGTCCGCCTTCCTGCGGCGTCGTCACCATCGATCCCACCAGCGCGTAGAACGTCGCGTAGATGAAATAACCGAGCAGAAAGAACAGCGCGAAGTAGATGTAATGCGAAAACGGAACCGACGGAATAGTCGTGTGTACACCGCGCGACGCCAGCAAGTTGACCCCATACAACGCAAACGCGGCGAACGCAGTGCCCCAGATCGCAAGCTGCGTCAACGCAACCAGCGAGACACCAACCAGCTTGCCCATCATCAACGTAAACGGCTTCACCGAGGAAAACAGGATCTCCGCGATGCGCGTCTCTTTCTCCTCAATCACCGCGCCGAGAATCACCTGACCGTACATCAGTATTGCGATGTACATAACAAACCCCACCGCAAACACGAGCACAAACCGGCTGCTGTCGGAACCGTGCTTCTCACCCGGCGCACCTACCTGCACCGATTCGACGTCAACAGGTTGAAAGACAGCTTGCCTCGTTCCCGTATCGACCTTTGCTTCAATCAGTCGCTGCTCGCGAACGGCCCGATTCAACGCCGAGTCCAACGGCCGGTCGCTGAGAAAATCGCCGGGACTGTTGTTGAAAAACTCAGCCTTGCCCGTTTGCAGAAAATCCGCCGGCAAAATCAGATAGCCGTCGATCTCCTTCGCACGCACACGCGCCTCGAGATTGGCTCGCGCGGCATTCGCGTCTGGTCCAATCGACGGCACCTGTTCCAACTTAAACGTGCGCGCTGTTATGTCCGGACCGGGCCGGCTTCGCTCGGTTTCTTTCGCGCTTTCTTCGTCGCTGGCCAGCGCCTCTTCCAAACGGTCATACAGCTTGCCCGTTTGATCGACCACGGCGATGCGCATTGGACCACCCGCATTGATGCTCAAGATCAGCGCCGGCACGATGCCGAACAGCGACATCACCACCGGCAACAGAATCGTGGAGACGATGAACATCTTCGCGCGCACGCGTTGAATGTATTCGCGTTTGAGTACGGCAAGAAACTTTCTCATGCGTGTTCCGTGACCTTCGTGATGAAGATGTCGTTCAAACTCGGCTCGACCATCTCGAACTTTTCAATCGTCGCGCCCGAGTTAATCAATCGTTTCAATAAAACTTGTGCGTCCGCGCCGGGCGCGAGTAGGGCCTGTGTTTCATCGGCGTGCTGCACGACTTTACTTACCAGCGCTGGATCGTCCAGCGCGCCGTCGCCACCGATCGCGCGCACCGCGACCGCGTTGCGACCGAAGCTGCTTTTGATCTCGCGCAAACTACCGTCGAGAACTTTCTGCGAACGATTGAGCAAACAGATGTCGTCGCAGATCTTTTCCGCAACTTCCATCTGGTGCGTCGAGAAGATGATCGTCTTTCCCGCGCGCTTCAGATCGAGCACGATCTCTTTCAACACTTCGGTGTTGATCGGATCGAGTCCGGAAAACGGTTCGTCGAGTATCAACAGATCCGGGTCGTGCAACACGGTGGTGATGAACTGAATCTTCTGCTGCATGCCCTTCGACAGCTCCATCGATCGTTTGTACTTCCACTCCGGCAGCTTCACGCGCGCGAGCCACTCGTCGATCTTGCGGTCGACGTCTTTGCCGCGCACGTTCTTCAACTCCGCGAAGAAGCGCAGTTGATCGACGACTTTCATGCGTCGATACAGCCCGCGTTCTTCGGGCAGGTAGCCGATGCGGTTCTGGAGCTCGGGATTGATCGTGCCGCCGAAGAGTTTGATCGTGCCGGTGTCGGGCGCGGTGATGTTGACGATCATGCGAATCGTCGTCGTCTTGCCCGCGCCGTTCGGGCCGAGCAGTCCGAAGACGCGCCCCGCGCGCACGGTCAGGCTGAGTTCCTTCACAGCAGTAAAGTCGCCGAAACTCTTGCTGATACGATCGAGTTGTACGGTTATGTCCGTGGCCATGTATTGGGTTCCTTGCTGCGCAGCCTATCAAACTTGAGTTTTCGATTGCCACAAACCGCACACTTGAGACATAGTTACTCCTACGTCACCCCGGTCGTTTGTAGCTCGGAACCTGTTTATGTTCGCCCACCTCAAACAGTCCGTAATCACCAGACTGACACTCGCGCTGTGTGCCGCTTTGTTTGCGTGTGCCGCGGTCGCCGCCCAGACGAGCCAGCCCACGCCGCCACCGGCTAAACCGTCGGACGACGTTGTACGCGTTTACACCGAGCTCGTCCAGACCGACGTGATGGTTTTCGACAAGCAGGGCCATTTCGTCAACAACCTGACGCGAGAAAACTTCGAGCTGCGCATCGACGGCAAGCCACGACCGATCGAGGGCTTCGAGATGATCACGGCCGGCAGTAATGAAGAGAGCCAGCTCGCCGCCGCGCGCGGCGCGTCTACGATCAACTTGAAACGTCCGGCGCCACTCGATCGCGGCCGCATCATCTTCTTCTACATCGACGACTTCCACATGGACCTGCCCGGCATGCAGGCGGCGCGGAAAGTGATCTCGGCGTTCATCGAGAAACAGATGGGCCAAAACGATCAGGTGGCGATTGCTTCCGCTACCGGCCAGATCGGTTTTCTGCAACAACTCACGAACGATCGCATGGTGTTGCACAAAGCGCTGGAACGTCTTTCCCCACGGAACTACTCCGCGAAAGATTCCGACCATCCGCCGATGGGCGAGTACGACGCCATCCTGATCAATGAAGGCGACCGCAGCACCTTCGATTTTTTTCTGACCGAAACACTGCGCCAAAATCCGGGCATGTCGCGCGACACGGCCGCCTCGATCGTGCGTGGTCGGGCGAGCGCGATTGAGTCGCAAGCCGGGTACTTCAACACTAACACACTGGCGGGCCTCGAATCGCTCGTTAAGTCGGCGCAGCCGCTTCCCGGGCGTAAGGTTGTGTTTCTTCTTTCCGGTGGATTTTTTATCGAGAACAATCGCGGCGACACGCGCACGCGTTTGCGCAGCATCACCAATGCCGCGGCGAAGAGCGGCGTTGTGATCTACTCGATGGACACGCGCGGTCTCATCGCGACGCTGCAAGACGCGAGCTACGAAGGCGCTTTCGATGTGAATGGTCAACTCGCGCGCGCGACCCATGGCGAGATCAGCGCTTCGCAGGACGGTATGAACGCGCTCGCCGTCGACACCGGCGGCAAAGCGTTATTCAACACCAACGACCTGGTCCAGGGACTCGCGCCCGCCATCAAGGAGACCTCGACTTATTATCTGCTGGCGTGGAAGCCGGACGCCGAGGCGCAAAAGCAAAAACGTTTTCGCCAGCTCGAAGTGAAACTCGTCGGCCGGCCCGATCTGACGGTTCGAGTTCGCAAGGGTTTCTTCGACATCGATCCGCCGACGCCAAACGCGTCCGCTGAGAAGGATAAAAAGGCCGCGGAACAGGCTGGTCCAAACAAGACCGTACCCGCGAAGTTGCGCCAGACAATCGGCGCCGCGTATCCGCAACGCGAGTTGCCGATTCTGATGAGTGTCGATTATTACGACGTGCCGGAGAAAGGACCGACTGTTTCAACGGCGGTCCAACTTCCGGGTGAGTTTCTTACCTTCGCCGAACAACCCAACGGAAAGATCCAGGCCACCGTCGATCTCACGGGCGTCTACTTCGACGAAAAAGGAAATCCGAAAGCGAGTTTCCTCGAACGCATCGTAACCACCGCGCCTTCAGCCGAGGCGGCGCAGGGCTACCACACCGACATCACCTACACCTATCCGGCGACACTGCCGCCGGGGCTTTACCAGGTGAGAGCGGCCGCGCGCGATGACAAAAGCGGCCGCGTTGGCAGCGCGCACTCGTGGATCGAGATACCCGATCTCGCGAAGAAGCAGTTGTCGATGAGCAGCATTCTTTTGGGTGAGCGCACGCAGGCGCAAGTGGCAAACGTGTCCGATTCGGGGCAGGTCAATCCGGTGTCGTTGAGCGCGAGTCATCGTTTCAAACGCGCGTCGACGCTGCGGTTTCTGATCTTTGCTTACAACACGACGCTCGCGCCCGCCGATCACAAGCCGGACATCGCCGTGCAGGTGCAAGTGATTCGCGACGATCAGCCGGTGCTCACGACTGCTTTGCGCAAGATCACGACCGAAGGCGTGGCGGATATCACGCGCATTCCTTACGCCGCGGAGATCCCGATGAGCGACTTGCAGCCCGGACGTTATCTGCTCCAGATTTCAGTTATCGATCGCGTCGCCAAGCAAAGCACCAGGCAACAAACTCACTTCGACGTTTACTGACCTCACGTGTGACCAAACCGTGGAAACCCACTCGCGAACAGCTTCTCGCCGCGACTGAAAAGACAGTCGAAGACGTGATTGCGCCGAACCTGCGCGTTCTCTTTTGCGGTATCAATCCGGGGCTCTACACGGCGGCCGTGGGCCATCACTTCGCGCGGCCCGGGAATCGTTTCTGGCCCGCGCTTTATGCCGGTGGTTTTACTGAAAGACTGTTATCGCCGTTTGATGAACGTGAGTTGTTGCAGAGCGGCTACGGCATCACGAACGTTGTCATGCGCACAACGAATTCAGCGGATCAACTGTCCCGTGAAGAGATCATCGCCGGTGGTGAGCAGTTGCGTGCGAAGGTGCTGCGTTACCGGCCGCGCGTACTCGCGGTGCTCGGAGTGGGCGCGTATCGCACCGCGTTCAATCGATCGAAGGCGACGATTGGCCGCCAGCAAGAAACAATCGGCGACACTGTGTTGTGGGTCTTACCCAACCCGAGCGGCCTCAACGCCAATTACCAACCCCGCGACCTCGCGCGACTCTTTCGTGAGCTGAAGGAGTTTTCGGAATCACAAATAAGATAACCACCAATCTTTTCGTCGCTGCTTCACGCCGGCGAACCACTTGCAGAGTGGGTAAAGCAATAAGACGCCGGCGATCCAACTGAGATACACCACGCCGAGATTGAAGCCCGAATTCGGTCGCGTGCCGACCCAGTCGATCGGCGTTTGAAACAGCCAGCGGACTGACTTGCCGAATGCGAAGTTGAGCAGGACGGCGATCAGGTGCGCGGTGAACCACTGAAGTAAATAAAAGAAGAGCGGCACGCGCCCGAACGTAACGAAGAACTCGCGCACGCGGCCGAGGAACCCGTGCACGCCGGCTCGCGATTCAAAAGCCGCCAGCGCGAGAATCGCCGGGCCAAGCGTCATCAACAGAAACAGTAACGACGGCGGATACTTCGTCGTGTTCACAAACGAAAGCACTGTGAACACGAGGCTCTTCTGCGTGGACCACGGCGCCGGATCGCCGTAGATGTTGAGCGCGCGCAAAGCTATAAAAAGTGCGGTTGCCGTGCCGCCGATCGCTAATAACATGCGCCGCCGGCGGTACGCGTCCATCTGATAGAGCGTGCCGAACGCGTAGCCCGCAGCCATCACTCCGATCCACGGCACGAGCGGATAAATCACGATCACCACCGGACTCGGAAAGCTCACGATCGGAAACGGCTCGAACGCCTGATGCAACACGATCCACAGCTTGCCTAAGTAACTCGGCACAGCGGTTCCTGGTCCACGCCAGCCGGCGACACGATACTTGTCGAACAGGTTGTGCAAGGCGATCATCGCGAGACCAAAACCACCAACCACTTTCACCGGCAAATAGATGAGCGCGCCCAGCACGATCATCGACACACCGATCACCCAGATCACTTGCAAAAACCCAAACATCCTGATGTCGAGACTGAACCACATCCCGAGTCGCACCAGCGTCAGTTCCAGCACGATCAACCAGATTCCGCGCGTGACGAGAAACCGCGACAGCTCCGACTTGCTCTTGCCGCGCGCGAGTTGCAGATACGCGCCGGTGCCGGCGAGAAACACAAACACCGGCGCGCAGTAGTGCGTGATCCAGCGCGTCAGGAAAAGGGCGACGTTGGTTCGGGAAAGGTCGGTGGCGTCGAATTGCAGCGCCGCGTTATGAACAAAGTCCCGCGTATGGTCGAGCATCATTACGACCATCACGATCCCACGCAACAGATCTAGCGAGTCGATGCGACGCCGGCTTTGCATCACTTCAGGCTGGTGGCGATCGATCTTCATGGGGCTCCTTGAACAGGAAGGCGAGGTGAACTTGCGCCGTCCAGTTTACCGAAGCCCCGTGATTACTGGAAACTACTTTTGTGCGCCCGCCGTCGAGTACTTCTCAAAGCGCGGCTCCGTTGGTCCAAGACGGTCGATACCCTGGAAGTCAACCATCCAACCCGGATACTCCGGCGGCAGCGCGCTCACTTCGTCGAGCACTTTGATCTCCTCCGCTGACAACTTCAGGTCGACAGCCGCGAGATTGTCCTGTAGTTGGTCCATGCGCTTCGCGCCGATGATCACGGAGGTCACAAATGGCCGCGTCAACAACCACGCCAGCGAGATACGCGCGGCGCTGCAGTTGTGCACCTTCGCGATCGGCGCGATCGCGTCGAGGATGTTCCAGGTGCGTTCCTTGTCGACGAGCGGAAAATCAAACTCCGAACGCCGCGAGTTCTCCGGACGCTGGTTCTCACGGCTGAACTTTCCGGAAAGCAGACCGCCCGCGAGCGGACTCCAAACCAGCAGTGCGGTCCCTTCCTCCGTCAACAGCGGCACGATGTCGCGCTCGAGATCGCGGCCGGCAATCGAGTAGTACGCTTGCAGCGAATCGAAGCGCGCGTAGTTCTTCAGTTCCGAGATGCCGAGCGCCTTCGCGATCTTCCACGCGTGCCAGTTCGAACAACCGACGTAGCGCACTTTGCCGTGACGCACGAGAATATCGAGCGCCTGCACCGTCTCTTCCACCGGCGTCAATGGATCGTTGGCGTGAATCTGATAAAGGTCGATGTAGTCCGTCTGCAGACGCCGCAGACTTCCCTCCACCGAATCGAGTATGTGAGCGCGCGACGCGCCGACCGAATTGCGTCCTGGTCCAACACGGCCGGCGACCTTCGTGGCGATCACCACGTCCGCACGTTGCAACCCGAGGTTCTTGAGCGATTGTCCGAGCAGCGTTTCGCTTCTGCCTTCGGAATAAATGTCGGCGGTGTCTATGAAATTTATGCCCGCATCTATCGAACCCTTGACCAGCTCGTCCACGCCGGCTTGATCGACGTTGCCGATCGCTTCCCACATTCCGCCGTTGCCGCCGAATGTCATCGTCCCGAGACAGAGTTGTGAAACGATCAGGCCAGTGTTCCCTAACGTCTTGTATTCCATGTAAGTCCCCTTTCGAATTTGGGTGATTATAGGCAACCGAGAGGCGAAGACTAAATGAAGGAACAGATCGACCAGGTTCGTTGGCTCGGCGTGCTGGCGGTGACCGCGATCGCGCTCTACCTGTGCTGGCTGATGCTGCGGCCGTTCATCGGCGTGCTCGCGTGGGCGGTGGTGCTCGTGATCGTGTTTTATCCGGTTCACCAACGGCTGACGCGCCGAATCAAAGGCCGCAGCTTGAGCGCGCTCGTGTCGTGTCTGCTGGTCGTGCTTATCGTCCTTGTGCCGCTGACGGTGCTCACGTTTACGCTCGCACAGGAGTTGGCGGGCGTGATTCCCAACATTCCGGCGCAGATCTCACAACTGATGAACCCCGAAACGTCGCTGCTCGGCAAAGCGTCGGAATGGGTCCAGCAGCGCTTCGGCATCGACACGTTTCGCACGCAGGAGTTCATGGTCGACCAACTAAAACGCACGAGCGAATTCGTCGTGGGTTTCTCCTTGAGCCTCGCGAGCAACATCGTGAGCGCGATCATCAAAGCGTTCTTTGTGATCTTCACGATGTATTACCTGTTTCGCGACGGCGACAAGATCGTGGCGCGGCTTCCGTCGGCGCTGCCGCTCAACCGCGATCAAAGCGAAACGATCATTGCGCGCACGAAGGAGGTCGTCAGCGCGAGCGTTTACGGCGTGGTGGTCATCGCGGGACTGCAAGGCTTCCTCGGCGGCGTGATGTTCTGGATCCTCGGCATACCTTCGGCACTGCTCTGGGCGGTGCTGATGGCGTTTGTCTGCATGATCCCGGTGCTCGGTTCGTTTCTCGTTTGGTTGCCGCTGTCGATCTACCTGATGGTGACCGGCCACTGGACGAAAGCGGTGGTGCTGCTCGTCTGGGGCGCACTCGCGATCAGCACGATCGACAACTTCCTGCGCCCGCGGCTGATCAGAAACCACACCCGTTTGCACGAGCTGTTCGTCTTCTTCTCCGTGCTCGGCGGCATCAGTGTTTTCGGGCTGCTCGGCATCGTGCTCGGCCCGGTCGTGCTCGCGATCACGCTTGGCCTGCTACAAACCTTCAGCGCCCGGCACAGTTGACGCACTTTGCTAAAATTGATCCCGTAGAAAGAGGTTTAGAACATGCGGGAAGCAATCGAATTTTTAACAGACGAACAATTCACAACCGACCCATTAACAACTGGAAAACACGAATCGACGCAGCCGGCAAACGACGACGAGCTGCTGGACGCGTATTCAAAAGCCGTGATTTCGGCAGCGGAAAAAGTGAGCCCTTCCGTCGTCTACATCGAAGTACAACAAGCGACAAATAACCGCCGGGGAAACGATCCGCGTGTCCCACGCGAAGCGCGCGGCAGCGGCTCGGGTTTCATCTTCACGCCGGACGGCTTCATTCTCACGAACAGTCACGTCGTCCACGGCGCGACGAAAATTGAAGTCACTATTACCGACGGCACTAAGTATGGCGCGGAGTTGATCGGCGACGACCCGGACACGGATCTCGCCGTGATCAGGATCAACGCGCCGAACCTCGTGCCCGCGCATCTCGGTGAATCGGGCCACGTGCGCGTCGGACAATTGGTCCTGGCGATCGGTAATCCTTACGGCTTTCAGTACAGCGTCACGGCGGGTGTCGTGAGCGCGCTCGGACGTTCGTTACGCGCGCGCTCGGGACGCTTGATGGACGCGGTGATTCAAACAGACGCCGCGCTCAATCCCGGTAACTCCGGTGGACCACTCGTCAACTCGCGCGGTGAAGTGATCGGCGTCAACACGGCGATGATCCTGCCGGCGCAGGGCATCTGCTTCGCGACGTCGATCGATACGGCGAAGTTTGTAGCGAGCCGCTTGATACGCGACGGCAAAGTTAGTCGCAGTTATATCGGACTAGCCGGACAGAACGTGCCGCTGCCGCGACGCATCGTGCGCTACTACAATCTCGCGGTTGAGAGTGGCATCCTCGTGGTGTCGTTTGAAGAGCAGAGCCCGGGCCAGAAAGCGGGACTGCGCGAAGGCGACATCATCGTTGGCTTCGATGATCGGCCCATCACCGGCATCGACGATCTGCACAAGCTGCTGACCGAAGAACGTATTGGGCACAAATCAGCGCTCGTAGTGATTCGCGGCACACAGAAGCTGGAACTCGCAGTGACGCCCGAGGAATCGAAGTCGCGCGAGTAACTAAAATTTCACTAAAGGATCGTTCCGCTGACACATAGTCCTGCGACTCTCCGCGACAAATCCCGCGGAGGTAAACAGGACTATGCGTTGGCGAGGCGAACGAGAAAGCTCAAATATCGAGGACCGTCGTGGTCTATCCGGAGGGAAGATCGCGGTCGGCGGCGGACTGGGCACTGTGGTGATCATGATCATCGCGCTGCTCTTCGGCGCGGACCCGCGGCAACTGCTGCAGCAGGTTCCCGACAATCAACCGAGTCAGGTCCAAACCTCACGGCCGCAAAACCCGCAAGAGGAAGAAGAGAAACAATTCGTGGGCGTCGTGCTTGGGAAAACGGAAGACGTTTGGCACGACATCTTTCGTCAGAACGGGCGCGAGTATCGCGAACCGCACCTCGTTCTGTTTACGGACCAGGTGCGTTCGGCGTGTGGCATTACGGGTTCGGCGGTTGGACCGTTTTATTGTCCCGGCGATGAGAAGGTGTATATCGATTTGTCGTTCTACGACGAGTTGCGGCAACGTTTCAACGCGCCCGGCGATTTCGCGCAGGCGTATGTGGTGGCGCATGAAGTTGGTCATCACGTGCAGAAGCTGTTGGGCATTTCGGAGCGCGTGGAGCGGTTGCAGAGTCGTGCGAGTGAGGTCGAGGCGAACCAGTTGTCGGTGCGTTTGGAGTTGCAGGCCGATTTCTTTGCGGGCGTGTTTGCGCGGTACGTGCAGAACCAGGGTGTATTGGAAGAGGGTGATATTGAAGAGGCGTTGCGCGCGGCGAGTGCGGTTGGTGACGATCAGATTCAACGGCGCGAGACGGGATACGTCGTGCCCGATTCATTCACGCACGGTACGTCCGCGCAGCGGTTGAAGTGGTTCAAGAAAGGGTACGACACCGGCGACATCCGCCAGGGCGACACCTTCAACGCAAGTGATTTGTGAGGTTGACGTCCGAAAATTTAGGCTGTAACAACGGAACAAAGTAGAGATGCGGGGAGTATAGTCCCGCATGACTATCACTGAGACTCCCCCCAAGCCACTCAGGCTGTGGCCCGCAATCGTCGCGGTCGCGTTGCAATGGTTCTTTCGCATCGCAGTCAAAGCGTTCGTGCCCGGCATCACGGGTTTCGGTTATGCGGTGATGGGCTCACTCGCGTTCGCGCTCGTGCTGGTCATCTGGTGGCTGTTCTTCAGCCGCGCGCGTTGGCGCGAACGCCTCGGCGCACTCGCGCTGATCGTCGCTGCAATGGGTGTCACGTGGCTGCTCAAGCACGACTCGATGTGGCTGCCGTGGCTCTTTGCTTACGCGATTCCGATCCTGTCGCTCGCGTTCGTCGCGTGGGCAGTAGCGACGAGTCGACTGTCGAACAGAGTGCGACACGCGACGATGATCGCGACGATCCTGATCGCGTGCTTTGGTTGGTTGTTAGTCAGACAAGATGGCATCAACGGAGATCACGTAGCGACCTTCGGTTGGCGCTGGCGTGCGAGTTCGGAAGAACGTCTTCTCGCTCAAACCGGTGAAGAGCAAACGAGCACGCCAGCGTCTGCAACCGCAACTCCCATCACACCCGCAACCGCAGCATCACCTTCTCCTTCCGCAACTCCCGGGAAACAAACCGCGACAACGACTGCGCCCGCAACTGAGAAACGCGCTGAGTGGCCCGGCTTTCGTGGTCCAAGACGCGACGGCGTCGTGCGCGGCGTGAAGATCAAAACCGACTGGACCGCTGCGCCGCCGGTGCAACTGTGGAAACGCTCGATCGGTCCGGGCTGGTCGTCGTTCGCCGTGAGCGGCGACGTTTTCTACACGCAGGAACAACGCGGCGAAAACGAAGAAGTGGTCTGTTACAAGTTGAGCACGGGCCAACCGGTGTGGTCGCATCGCGACAACGTGCGCTTCTTCGAGTCGAACGGGGGCGCCGGCCCGCGTGCGACACCGACGCTGAGCGGCGATCGTGTCTACACCTTCGGCGCGACCGGAATCCTGAACGCACTCGACGCCGGAACTGGCGCAGTTGTCTGGACGCACAACGTTTCGACCGACACGGGCACGCAGATTCCATTCTGGGGGTTTGCGAGTTCGCCGCTCGTGATCGGTGATGAAGTGATCGTGGCGGCCGCCGGACAGCTCGTCGCATACGACGCTGCAAAAGGAAACAAACGCTGGGTTGGACCAGCGGGCAGCGACAGTTATAGCTCGCCACAGCTTGTCACGCTCGGCGGCGTCGCGCAGGTTTTACTGATGAGCTCGAACAATGCGACGAGCGTTTCGCCGGCTGACGGTAAACAACTCTGGTCGTACCCGTGGTCCGTGAACGTGATTGTGCAGCCTGCGGTGACGCCCGACGGCGATGTGCTGATCACGAGTCAGGAAAACGGCGCGCGCCGGCTTGCGGTAGCGCACAACGGCGCAAACTGGAGCGTCTCCGAGCGTTGGACCTCAAACGGGCTGAAGCCTTACTTCAACGACTTCGTGATTCACAAAGGCTACGCGTTTGGCTTCGACGGTCGCATTCTTTCGTGCATTGATTTAAAGGACGGGCAGCGCAAGTGGAAAGGCGGTCGTTACGGCAACGGTCAACTCGTGCTGCTGCCGGATCAGGATCTGTTGCTGGTGCTTTCGGAAGAAGGCGAGCTCGCGCTCGTGCAAGCGACACCGGACCAGTTCACTGAGATCGCGAAGCTGCCGGCGATCGAAGGCAAGACGTGGAACCATCCGGTGCTTGTCGGCGACACGCTGCTGGTTCGTAACGGCGAACAGATGGCCGCGTTCAAATTAGCCACAGACTGACACGGACAGACACAGACCGATGCCCTCATCGAGAACGTCCGTCTGGGCTCGAGCGCCTGACCATGCTCAACGCTTGTCCGTGTTCGTCCGTGTCAATCCGTGGCTGTTCTTAGCCGGAGCGCGTTTGCGATTACCGACACTGAGCTGAAGCTCATCGCCGCCGCAGCGATCATCGGGCTTAGCAGCAGACCAAAGAACGGATACAACACACCCGCGGCGATCGGCACGCCGAGCGTGTTGTAGACGAACGCAAAGAACAGGTTTTGTTTGATGTTCTGCATCGTCGCGCGGCTCAGACGCAGCGCGCGTACGATCCCGCGTAAGTCGCCTTTGACGAGCGTCACGCCCGCGCTTTCCATCGCGACGTCAGTGCCCGTTCCCATCGCAATGCCGACGTCTGCCTGCGCGAGTGCAGGCGCGTCGTTGATCCCGTCGCCAGCCATCGCGACCTTTCGTCCTTCGTTCTGAAAACGCTTCACTACGTCAGCTTTCTGAGTGGGCAAAACTTCGGGTACGACTTCGTCGATACCGAGCCGGCGCGCAACCGCTTCCGCTGTGGTGCGGCTGTCACCGGTGAGCATAACTACCCGGATGCGTTGATCGTGCAGTTGCCGGATCGCTTCCGGCGTTGTGTCCTTGATCGGATCCGCGACACCGAGAATTCCCGCCGCCTTGCCATCGACGACGACGAACATCACTGTCTGACCTTCACGGCGCTGCTCTTCGGCGCGAGTGCTAAGCGCATCAGCGCCGGCGCCGAGTTCTTCGAGCAGTGCGCGGTTGCCGAGCGCGACCGCGCGACCGTTGACACTTCCCTTCACGCCTTTGCCCGTCAACGACTCAAACGACTCCGCTTTCAGCAACGCGACACCGCGTTCCTCCGCACCCGCAACAATCGCCGCCGCGAGCGGATGCTCACTGCCGCGTTCGAGACTCGCCGCGAGTTGCAGCAATTCCCTTTCGTCAAAACCTGCCGCAGACGCGACCGTGACAAGCTTCGGTTTGCCTTCCGTCAACGTGCCCGTCTTATCGACCACCAGCGTGTCGATCTCACGCAACACCTCGATCGCCTCAGCATTTCTAAACAAGATTCCCGCGTGCGCGCCTTTGCCGGTTGCGACCATGATCGACATCGGTGTCGCGAGTCCGAGCGCGCACGGACACGCGATGATCAGCACCGCAACTGCGTTGATGATCGCGTAAGCCATGCGCGGCTCCGGCCCAACCAACGCCCAAACAAAGAACGTGACGATCGCTATCAGAATCACCGTCGGCACGAAGTAACCCGCGACGACATCAGCCAGTCGCTGAATCGGCGCGCGGCTGCGTTGTGCGTCAGCCACCATCTGCACGATCTGCGACAACAGCGTTTCCGATCCCACGCGCTCCGCACGCATCACGAGCGATCCGGTGCCGTTCACGGTCGCGCCGATCACGCGATCTCCCGCATGTTTCTCAACCGGGATCGACTCGCCCGTGACCATCGACTCATCGACGGCGCTACTCCCTTCCAACACGACACCGTCAACCGGAATCTTCTCACCGGGCCGCACGCGCAACACATCGCCTTTCATCACGTGCTCTAGCGGCACGTCTGCTTCGCTGCCATCGGGCGCGATGCGTCGTGCAGTCTTCGGCGCGAGTCCGAGCAACGCGCGCAACGCGGCGCTCGTCGAGCTGCGTGCTTTCAGTTCCAACACCTGGCCCAGCAATACGAGCGTCGTGATCACGGCGGCCGCTTCGAAGTAAACGGGCACGTTGCCCATGTGATCGCGAAACGACGCGGGAAAGATCTGCGGCACTACGGTGGCGATCAGGCTATAGACGTACGCCACCGCAACGCCGAGCCCGATCAACGTGAACATGTTGAGACTGCGATTGACGATCGAGAACCACGCGCGAACGAAGAACGGCCACCCGCCCCACAGCACGACCGGCGTCGCAAGCACGAGCGAGATCCAGTTGCTGAACTGTGGTCCAATCGCGGTGCGCACCGGATCGCCCGGCAGCATTTCGCTCATGCTCAGCAACAACAACGGCAGCGACAACGCGAGACTCACCCAGAAACGCCGCTTCATATCGACGAGCTCGGAGTTGTCTTCTTCGAGCGTCGCGGTGCGCGGCTCGAGCGCCATACCACAGATCGGACAAAAGCCCGGCGCATCACGAACGATCTCGGGATGCATCGGACACGTGTACTCGATCTTCTCTCCCGTTCGCGCCGCAACAAGTTCCGACTCTTTCTTGCGCGTGAGTTGAATCGTTGCCGGAGCCGAAGCCTTAATCAGAAACCGTTCAGGATCTTCCCGAAACTTGTGCAAGCAGTGCGTGCCGCAAAAGTAGTAAGTCTCGCCTTTGTACTCATACTCTCCCGCCGCGTGCTGCGGGTTGACGGTCATAGCACAAACAGGATCAATACGCGTCATACAATTCCCTCGCGGATGCGCCGCTGCACTTCATCATATTCCTCGGGTGGCAACACGCGCACGAGCGTCATCATGCCCATCATCGACGCGGTCCAGCCCGGCGGCAATCCGTACGTCTGCGGCTTCGCCACTTCCTTGTCCACGATCATGATCATCTCCTGCGGATAACCGGGTACCTGCTTCCTCTGCGCTTCATCGGCGCCGCCCATGTTTTGCCCAACCATCGAGATCATATTGTTCATCATGTGATGCGGCAGGTGACAATGGACCATCCAGTTGCCGGCGCGCACCGCCTCAAACTCCACGTCGCGCGCCTGCGCTACGCCGACGAGCACAGTGTTGCCCGGGTACCACGCGGTTTCGGGAACGCGCCCGCCCTCGGTTCCGGTGACGTAGAACTGATGACCGTGCATGTGCATCGGGTGATGGTCCATGCCGAGGTTCACCATGCGCAGGCGCACGCGTTCGCCTTGCCGCACGATCATCGGCGTTGTGGCCGGCCCGGCTTTGCCGTTGATCGTGAGCCAGTTGAACTCCATCTTGAGCGTGTTCGGTACCGGATTGTTCGGCAGCAGCGCAAACTCCTGCAGGATGAGACCGAAGTCTTTGTCGCAGTGCGGCGTGTGTGCCGTCTGCGGGTGAATGATGAACAGCCCGATCGTGCCCATCATCTGCTGCATCGCGCCATGCGAGTGATAAAAGAACGTGCCGTGTTGATGCAGCGTGAATTCGTAAGTGAAACTCGCGCCGGGCTCGATCAGCGGCTGACTGATGAACGGAACCCCATCCATCGCGGGCGGCGTTTCGATGCCGTGCCAATGAATGCTCGTCGGCTCCGGTAGTTGGTTGTGCAATGTGATTCGGACGCGATCGCCTTCGTTCACTTCGATCGTTGGACCAGGCACGCTGCCGTTGTAGCCCCAGCCGATCATCTCGCGCATACCTAGAAGGAGAGTCGTCTTCACGACTTCCGCCGAGAGATGAAACACCTTCACGCCGTTGTCGAGTGTGAACGGCAGCTTCGCCACGTCCGGCGTTTCGACGGGAACGTTCGCCGAGCTCTGACTCGGCGTTGACACTCTCGGCGCGGATGTTTCCTTCTTCGCAGGCGCCTCTTTCTTCTCAGGTTCTGGTTTCGGCGGCTCGGACGGCTGCGGATGCATGTGGCCCTGATGCTGCGCCGCAGCGATTCCACCGCCCGCCAACACACTCGCGCCCAGCAACCCCGACTTCTTCAAAAACTCTCGTCGACTGTCACTCATCTCTCATTACTCCTCATGATCGGCTCCAAACCGTCCTGCAGCAAAAACCCACGCAACCCGACTGCCTGCTCGCGCAGTTGGACCAGCGCCTTCGCATACTCGACTTCCACCTGGAAAAGCGTTCGCTGCGCCGTCAGCACCTGCGGATAGGGCGCGGCCATCGCGCGGAAGTTCTGCAGCTGCAGCTCGTATGCTTCACGTGCCCGCGGAATGATCTGCGTGCGATAACGCTCGACTACTTGCTGCGCATTGCGATACTCGCGAAAAACGGCGGCGAAGCGAGTGCGCAACAACAACTGCACGCGCTCGAGATCGCGTTCGGCAATCGCGACCTCCGCGTCCGCAGCCGCGATGCCGCCCTGGTTGCGATTGAACAGCGGCACGTTGACGCCAACTTGCAGTTGTCCTTCGAGACCTTTGCGTTGGCCCACGAGCGAAAACGGCGGCGCTTCGAAGCGGTCATAGCTGTAGCCGAGTCCACCACGCACAAACAGATCGGGAACGCGTTCGGCACGCGCCCGCGCGAGCACCGCGCGCGCACGTTCGACACTCGCTCGCGCAACGCGCACGTCGGGACTCTGTTGCAGCAGCGCATCCAGCAACTGCGCTTCATTCAACGGCGTGAGATCGTCGTCGGGATTGCCGGCGAGAGTCGCCGGCGGCAGCGATGGATTGCCGACCGTCGCCGCGAGTATTTGCCACGCGCGCAACCAATCGTTCTGCGCGTTGAGAAAATCGATCTCCGCACGCTGTGCTTCGATCTCGCTCTGCAACTGATCGGAACGATCGGCCTGGCCCACGTTGTAAAGCTCTTTCGTAGTGGCAACCGTCTCGCTCGCCAGTTGCGACAAATCGGCACGCAACTGGACCAGACGCTGCGCGCCGAGAGTCTCGTAGTACAGCACGCGAATCGAATTCGTGATCCGCAGACGCTGTGCTTCGGCGTTGATGACGGCTTGATCTCTTTCGCGTGCGAACACGTTGCGCGCCTTGCTCAGCTTTCCACCGAGGGGGATCGTCTGCTCGATGAACGCGCCGTGTTCGGCCGTCTCACCCGGCGAACGAAACGCAAATTCGTCGACGAAATAACCCGCAACAGGATTCGGAAATAGACCGGCCTGGCGTTGCCGGCCTTCAGCAGCCCGAACAGCAGCCTCGGCTTGCGCGAGTGTCGGATTGCGCTGGAGCGCCATCGCCTCGAGATCTTCCAGCTTCAGCGACGGCCCACTCGGCAAGACATCGCGCCGCGCCTGTTGTTGGGCCAACACAGCGGCGCTCAACATGCACAGCAGCACCGGCGCGCAGATGAACAGTTTCAAACTCATTATTTCCCCCAAGGTGAATGACGGTAAGACTCACGCAGACCAGAGCCTGCGCGCACTTATGACGCGTGGATATTCAGGAGGGACTAAATACGGAAGACGTTGATGAGGACGTACAAGGCGCCGGCGTCGCGTGGTGGTCCATGCGCTTTCGCAACCCACGCAACTGTCTTCAGTACCGCTGTTGGATCAGCCGTCACAGAAGCAACTGAAACTGTCAGATCGCTCGCGCGTTGAGCGCTGTTCGCCTCCTGTAGCGCGGTATCGTCGCGTTTGTAAGAGGCGTAAATGACGCAGTGATTGCAAGCCGCGCCGCTGTCGCTTGTCTGAAAAGCATCAGCGTTCGCGTGTTGCATCTCGGGCGATTCATCCGCCGCAACCATGCCGTGACAGCTCTCGTGCGGCGCGCGTAAATGCGGGCAGATCGCAGCCAGCACAACTCCACCGCTCTGGCAGAACAACACTGCCCAGACCACGATGCTCACTGCTACAAACCGCCGCTTCATAATCGCAGGGCATCACTATAACATATCGTCCGACGACCTTAATCTCGGGTGGTAGACCTTTGGGGGAGTATCACAAACTGGAGGAACGAAAATGAAAGTTAACTGGCTGAAAGACGCCGACGCGGCGCTCGCGGAGGCGAAGACGAACAAGAAACCGCTGCTGATCGATTTCAGCGCTGCTCCTGCTTGAGGCGCCTGCGCTCGGCTGGAGGCCGAATCGTACGACAACGACGCCACCGCGGCATTCATCAACGAAAACTTTGTGCCGCTTGCAGCACACATCAAAGAACATCCCGCTTACTTCCACCGCTTCGACGCGCTCTGGACACCATCCGTGCTGATACTCGGCTCAAACGGAGAAGAACGTTATCGCATCGAGGGCTATCTTCCGGTCGATGAGTTTCGCGCACAACTGGAGATGGGTCTCGCGCGTGTCGCGTTCATGAGTAAAAACTTTGCTGACGCGGAACGGCGTTATGCGGCGGTGCTCGATCGTTACGGCAACACGAAAGCAGCGCCCGAAGCGCTCTACTGGAAAGGCGTCAGTCACTACAAGTCCACCAACGATCACACGGTGCTGAGTGAACTGCCGGGAATGTTTCGGCAGCGATATCCTGACAGCATCTGGGCGATGAAGACCGTGGCCTGGGAGCATTGATAAGTGAGTACGAACATGGCCCAACCGATGCCGGCAATCTTCTTCGGACACGGCAATCCGATGAACGCGTTACAGCAGAACGACTGGACCAGCGGTTGGGCCACGATCGGCAAATCGATTCCGCGTCCGCGCGCGATTGTTTGTGTGTCGGCGCATTGGTATCTGCCGGCAACTCTCGTGAGCGCGATGGCACAGCCGCGCACGATTCACGACTTCGGTGGCTTTCCGCGTGAGTTGTATCAGGTGCAGTACGGTGCGCCGGGCGCGCCCGAACTGGCGCGGCGCGTTAGCGAATTGCTCGCGCCGTTGAATGTGGAGTTGGACCAGTCGTGGGGACTCGATCACGGAACGTGGTCCGTGCTCGTGCACGTCTTTCCGGAAGCTGACGTGCCGGTGATTCAACTCAGCATCGACGAGACGCAGCCGGCTGCTTTTCATTTCGAGCTCGGTAAACGTTTGGCGCCTTTGCGCGACGAAGGAGTCTTGATCATGGGCAGCGGGAATCTCGTGCACAACTTGCACACGTATGCGTGGGGCCGGCAGATACCCGAACCGTACGACTGGGCCGTGCGCTTTGAAGCAGCCGCGAAGCAGTTGATGACGGATGGTGAGTTTGCGCCTTTGATCGATTACGAGAGTCTCGGACGCGATGCGGTGCTGTCGATTCCCACGCCCGATCATTATCTGCCGTTGCTTTACGTGCTGGGCACAAAGCGCGACGACGAGGCCGTCAGCTTTCCGGTTGCAGGCGTCGATGGCGGATCGGTCTCGATGCTTACTGTGCAGCTTGGATAAGCGGTAAGCCCTCGACGAGCGGTGGAAACTGCAACAGTTCCTCTTTCTTCACGCCCCACGTCGTGAACATGTGGCCGAGCAGTTTTGGATCGGCGTGGGCGCGGTTGAATTGAATCAACGCCCTCGTCGCGTCGACGTCTTTCCAACCAGCCGGTAACACGCGAAAACCTTTTTCGAGGAACATCGGAATCGAGAGATAACTCTCGCGCTGCTCGTAATGCCATGGGCAGATGATGATGTCTTTCGGAATCATGTCGACGGCCGCGGCGGTGCCGTTTACGGACGCTTCCCACTCGCCGAGTTCAAACTTCTTACCATCGATCAGTCGGTCACCCCACATCAGCATTTCCACTTTTCGTTTGTCGACGAGGTGTTTGTGCAGCTCGTTGACGGCCTTGGCAAATAGCGCTCCCGGATCCTGGCCTTTGGTTGTTGGCGATTGTTCGGAGCCGAGTAGAAACACTTCGTCCATGCCGACGTGCAGCGCGTCGGCGTGAAACGCGTCGATGATCTCGTCCATCAGCTCGAACACGACGCGCCACACTTCGGGGTTTGTTGGATCCCACTCGCGACAGTAGATACCGTCGTTGTTGGGAAACGCTCCTGGTGTGAGATCAAACTTCGGATAGACGGTGAGTAGCGGGAACGTTTCCGCCTTCCACGATTGATGGCCCAGCGACTGAAACTCCGGAATCAAGCGGATGTTCTGTTTGCGGCACGCAGCAGCGAATCGTCGTGCGCCGTCGCGTGTGATCGGGTTCGTACCGCGTCGCAGTTCGGGATGTGATTTGAAGGCGAAGTTGTAATCAACCTCGAGGATGATGACGTTGATTCCCTGCTTCGCGAGCGGCTCGAGATTATTCGCTAGAGCATCCAGATCCGCATCGGTGTCATAGTTCAGCAAATGCAACGCCCGCCACGTTGGTTTAGGTTTGGCATCGGCCATGGTCGTGCAGATTAATAGTAGGAGTAGAGTGCTTAGGTATTGAGCAGGTCTCATTGATCGGCGGACTCACTGTCGCGTTGACTATACCATTTCCTTCTTCTCCACCTGACGGCTATAGTAACTGACAGACAGTATCCGCCTGAGTCCGCGTGCAACGGCGATCCCGGTCTGTTCAAAACGATCAGACAGGGATCGCCTAAAACACTTCTAGGCTTCGACAAGATTATTCTTTCGTTGGTCGGTCGGCGCGGTAGAAGTAATACTCAGCCGTGTAGGGAATTTCCTGCTGTTCGCCGTGAGTGGCGCCCGGTGTCGACGGCGCCAGGCCGCCGCTCGTGTTCACGCGCTGAATGTAGGTGACGGAATTGAAAACTCCGGGGCCTTCCACGCGATTCTGCGCCAGTAATATCCAGTCAATCGCCGTTGTATCGACCGTGCAGCCCGTGCCCGGCACGCGACTACCCTGGACCTTGCTGCCGCTCTTGCTCTCCCATGTTGGCCCAACGTAATGCATTCCAACCTCACCGAAATAATTCTCCTCTGCAAACAGCGTCGCGACCGGCGCAACGAAATCCCACTTGAACGTGATCGCGTTCCAGCGGTAGACCTGAACGCCACGCGCGTAAGCATGAAACGCGAGCTTGTTTCCTTCGGGCACGCGAATGCTGCCGCATTGCGCCGGCAACTCCGGACCACTTCGATCGAACGCCAGCGCCGAGCTGGTCGTGAGGCTCGTCGCCGTGATTAGCAGCAGAAGTTGAACGGCGAACTTGATTTGTGTGCGGTACATAGTTTCTCCTTCAAACGTTGTAGACACGACCACTGCAAGTTGCTGACAGGCGCAACTCATCGGTGTCCGTTAGCTGTATAACGCGCAAAAGATCCGCGGAAGGATCAGCAGGCGGAACGTAATGGCAGAATTCGTCTTCAATTGAAGGCGCGCAGGGTCAGGCTTCTTTTGTGACTTCTTCAGCCTTCTTGTCATCGCGCAGGCCAACGAAGCGCGCGTGGCGCAGGTGATTGCCGCTCGTCCATTCGGTGTATTCGATTTGGGCCACGAGCTTTGGGCGCAGCCATTGAAGCTGTTTCATCACTTCCGCCGTGACTGCTTCGCCGCGGCGCGCGCTTGCGAGTTCGGGAAGGTTCGCGAAAGGACAACGTGAGGTTTTGAGTCTCGCGAACTTGGCCGCGATCTCGCGACGCAACGCAGGCGTGAAGCCGTTGCGAATCTTGGCGATGAAGATCAGATCTCGTTCCTCGTAGTAACCGACCAGCAGATACTCGAAACCGTGTGTGCCGGGTTTATAGCCGCCGATGACGAGCTCCTGGCCCTGGTTGGTCTTGTACTTCACCCACGCGCCGCTGCGCTCGCCGCTTTCGTAACGACTGTCCGCGCGCTTTCCGACAACGCCCTCGAGACCGGCTTTCTTCGCCGCCGCGATCAGCTCATGCGGAGACGCCTCGAACACAGCAGACAAACGCACCGGATCGCGCATGCCTTTCAACACGCGCGTCTCCAACAAACTGCGTCTCTCAACGAGCGTCAGCTTACGCAGATCGCGTCCTTGATAGGCCAACAGATCGAACGCGTAGAAGTAGAGCGTGTCAGGCGTGAAGCGTGAGTGCTGCAACGCGGTGAACGACGGATTGCCGCGCTCGTCGAGCACGACCAGCTCGCCGTCGACCATCGTCTTATCAGGCAGAAACTTGAACGCCCGTACGATGCTCGGAAACGGCGCGTTCATGATGTTGCCGCGGCGCGAGAACAACGTCACCACACCTCGTTCCTTCAACACGAGCGTGCGATAACCATCGAGCTTCAATTCGTAAACCCAATTCGCGCCCGCCGGCAAAGTATTCACCAGTCGCGCGAGCATGGGCTTTACGAAGTCGAGTCGCGCGGGAGGTAGTTGTCGCAAATCGAGTTTCATTTCAATCAAAATACCTGTTGACAAGGGACTAGCGCGAGAGTACATTGCGCCCCACTCCCCCGACACTCAATCAGTACTGGCTCCCCGACAGTCGCAGTCAATACAACATCAAGCAGGGTGAATATCGTAAGGGCCAGGTCTGGGTAAACTCATTTAGCCGAAAGGACCACAAATAAATGTCGCCGAAGATCCTCCTGTCAGTAGTAGTAGTGTGCGTGGCGGTGAGCGTCGCCGTCTTCATCGCCCACGCGCGTCCAACCTCACACATTCTGACGACGCAGCAGTTGCCGCCGCAAAGCACGACACAGAACGTTGCTGACGTGGAAGCAGGAAACCTGTCGCTTCAGCCCGAAGCCGTCAAGCTGAGCCGGCGCGTTCGTGGCGAACACTTCGATCCGAAGAAGCCGCGCAGCGTGGTAATGCATGGTGTGCTTACCACCGCAAACGACAAACGTAACGTTCAGATCAGGCGCAACCAAAGCGGCAGCGGCGAACAGGTGGAAGTGTCGTTGGCCGGCTCACAGGCTTCGCTGTTGTGGGATGCGGCTGCTGGCGCGCACAGCTCCTCCGGACCGCTTGATCTGAATGACCGCACACTCCTCGAACGCTTCACCTTTGACGGCGCCGACGAATTTATCTTCGCTCAGCTCAGAGGCGCGAGCTACTACACCGTGGCTCACAACGTGCGGCCCGACGGCGCGCCGGACAATTACTCCGGTCCTATTTGGGATGTAGTTCGCATCGACGATCTCGAAAAAGACGAACAACAGCAGCCGTTGAGCAGATGGCGGCTTTTCTACCTCAATACCGCAACCGGCTTGATCGACAAGATCGCCTACGACTCTCAAGGCGATCGCATTGAGGTGAACTTTGCCGACTGGACCGATCAACATGGTGAGAAGTTTCCCTCAACTATCACCTGGACCAGCCACGGACAAACGCTGCTGACCTTCAACCTGACCACAGTAACTTTCGTCGCCCAGTAAAAAGGAACTCATCATGACCTCCCGCTCTCGCCTTTGCGCAAACCTCAGTTTTCTATTGGCTCTACTGCTGTTGACCGCGGCTTCCGTGTTTGGCCAAACAACTGCTGCCCGCCCAGACCGCGGCACCCGACCGAACGGTTCCTACTCCATCTCCGACATCGAGAACATCAGTCTCCAGAACGGCAATGTAAGCCTGAACATTCCCCTCGCAGCGTTGCCGCCGATGGCCGGCGGCAAACTGTCATGGAGCTTGAACGCTTACTACAACAGCAAGGTCTGGGACGTGTCGCGCACGCAGCAGATCGGCCAGGGTTTTGACGGATCACCACAGTACTACGTCGTTGATAACGTGCAACAGAGTGATCGCGGCGGCTGGCGCATCACGGGCCAGTACGGCCTCGACATTCGCGATGCGCACAATGATTTCGATTATCAACTGCCGCCGGTAGGCCAGGAGCCTGATTACTCGTTGATGGTGAATCATAACTGGTACAAGGTCGTGCTCATTATGCCCGACGGCTCCGAGCATGAGTTGCGGCCGGTTGATTACACGCCGTTTCCCGGGAGCATGGAATTCCTGTTCGGCTATTACTACCAGACGCCTTACAACACCGGCACCATGCGCTACTACTCGTACGACGGCAGCTTTATTTACGCCACCGTCGCCGCGTCGGGTGATTGGACCGCATACCTGCCTGACGGAACGCGCGTCATGCAAACGTCCGGTATTCAGCGCATCCAGGACACCAACGGTAACAAGATCAAAATCTTCAGCGACAGCCTGGGCACTCATTACCAGGACGAGTTAACGGGACGAGAGATTCGTTACTTCTACGATCCCGCCGGCAACAACAATCACGGGCAGGGCCAGGTCTGGTATCAGACGGCGGGCGGCGCCTGGATGCATGTCGACATCAACTTCAGTCTCCACTCCGTCCAGGGGAAACTCTACACCGTGAACGGCTGGACCTCGGGCCAACTCAATCCGCGGCCCTGCACTTATCAAAGACTGCTATCACAAAGTATTCAAGTCGTAGACGAAATCGTTCTACCCCAGAGCGAACCAGGGCAAACTCGCCACTTCAGTTTCAACTACAACTCCGATGAGACCGAGTCGGCCACGAATAACGTGCGCTTCAGTTGTAGCGGCAGCGGGCAGGCGTATACGAGGCAGGCTTCAAAGGGGTGGGGCTCGATCAACAAAGTCGTCACTCCGGCAGGCGCGGAAATCCATTATGCGTATGCGCTGGATTCCGGCGCCGCTGACTCTAACTTCGTTTTCTCACCGGATGAGATTCCGGGCGAAACCATCACCAAAAAGATCCTCATTCATGATGGCGGCGCGTCTGATGAGTGGGATTATCAGATCTGGCCAGACATGGGATCGGCGTCCCAGACCTACAAGAATGACGGCAGCGTGGTCAGTGAAAACAGTTACCCGCAGATGGCGACGCTGGGCAGTGGTTACGGCGGCGGCTACTACGCAGTCAGCGGGTTGGTTTACCGAACAACAAAGCCTTTTCAGAAAGTGGAGCGCCATTGGACCAACCTGGTCTTCAGCGGCGCACAGTTGAATTCACCCGGCGGTACGGTTGTGTTCAATCCGGTGGTCGATGCCGAATACACGACGCTCACCGATGTCAATGGTAATGGGTTGAAGATGTCGGCGAAGACGTTCCAGTACGACTACAACGGCAACGTCACGCAAACGACGGATTACGACTGGTTCGATCCGAATTCGGTGTCGCGCGACAGCAATGGTGTGCCGACGGCTGTTCCGCTCGGCACGACTGTCTTGCGGGTGACAAACAATAGTTATTACAACGGGGCGAGTAGTGCCTCGTCGGCGAACGTCTACGCGAAGCGACCTATCGCGACCGGCGCGCCGTTGATTCTCAATGCGCTGCAGCAAAGCACCGCTGGTCCCGCAATCGCGCAGTTGAGTTACGACTATCAAAGCTATGGCGTGGCGCCGACCGTGGGGAATTTAACGACGAAGAAGGTGTGGGACGATCTCGATGCGAAGTGGATCACTACGAGCATTGGTTACGATATTTATGGGAACGTCAATACGACCACTGACGGTCGCGGCAAGGTGACGCAGATATTCTATGAAGACTCCACTCATGCGTTGCCGACCAAAGTCATCGTGGATCCCCAAAACGGCACTGGCGCCCAAACAACGCTCACTTCCTACGATACGTCCACCGGCTTAGTGACGAGTCAAACGGATGCGAACGGGCAAGTCTCAACTATCGACTACACGAATCAACGGCTCGGATCTGTTGATCCGTTTGGACGGCCGGGCATTACAAGAGCGCCGGTAATTAATGGCCAGCAGCGACGCGTGACCACGACCTACATGGACTCGGCACGCCAAGTGATCGTCGCCAGTGATCTGAACGCCCAGAATGACCAGCTACTAAAGACCCGCACCACTACGGACCAGTTGGGCCGTCCGACCCTAACCGAACAAACAGAAGACGGCACGAACTACACGATCTCCGTGCAGAATGCTTATCGCAACGCCATGGGTAGCGTCACGCTTACCTCGAGTGCGAAGCGCAGCACCGAGGCTCATACCGATAGCTGGACTCGTGTCACCAAAGATACGGCCGGACGCGTTACGGAAGTCGCCACCTTTGGCGGCCCGACGCAGCCGGCGTGGACCGACCCGACCGGCGTCCCCACCGGCGCTGTCACTACTACTTACGACGCGCAGTTCACGACTGTAACGGATCAAGCGGGCAAAGTGCGCCGTAGTATGGTCGATGGTATTGGCCGTCTGGTTCGCGTTGACGAGCCGGATGCGAATGGCAGTCTCGGCTCAACTACTGCTCCCGTCCAGCCCACCAGCTATGGTTATGACGTCTTCGGCAACCTGACCTCGGTATCGCAGGGTTTACAGACGCGCAGCTTCAATTACGACTCACTCTCACGCTTGCGCACCGCGATCAATCCCGAGAGCGGCACGGTCGGTTACCAGTACGATGACAATAACAATCTGGTGGTGAAGACGGACGCGCGCGGCGTCTCAACCCACTTTGAATACGATGCGATAAATCGCGTAACACGCCGCTGGTACAACGGCTCGAGTTCCACCACTTCAACTACCCACAACAGTCCGGCTTTACCCGCGGGCGTGGGTGCGACGGATGAAGTCCGGTTCTACTACGACACGCAGTCGCTGCCTGCAGGCGCACCTGCCTACACGCGCGGCTCGGCTGTCGGACGTCTAGTGGCCCAGGTCTACGGTTCCGGCAGTAACGGTGATTACTACGCTTACGACGTGCTCGGCCGCGAGACGCTAAAGTATCAACAAACCGGCGCGATCAACTATCAGGTGAGCGCCAGCTACAACTTGTCGGGCGCGATCGCTACGCTGACTTATCCGTCGGGTCACACCGTCACGCAAACCTTCGACAACGCCGGCCGGCTGACTGCTCTCAGCGGCAATCTCGGCGACGGCGCCACCCGCACTTACACCAGCGACATTCTCTATTCACCCCTTGGCGGTTTGGTCAAAGAGAAGTTCGGCACCAACACGCCCGTTTACAACAAGCTCTTCTACAACAGCCGTGGTCAGCTCGCAGAGATTCGCGAGAGCAACACCTACACGGCGCCTCAACCTCCGGCGGATCCCGCCAATATCACCGACACTTCCTGGAACCGCGGCGCAATCATCAATCATTACAGCAACCAGTGCTGGGGTATGTGCGCCGGCTCGAGCATGACGGACAATAATGGCAATCTGCAGAAGCAGGACGTCTACATTCCCAACGATGATCTGATTTCCGGCTACACGCAGCGGTGGCAGCAGTTTGACTATGACAGTCTGAACCGGCTGAATTGGGCGCGCGAGGTCAAAGACAACACGGAACAGTGGAAGCAGCAGTTCACTTACGACCGCTGGGGCAATCGCACCATCAACACCGGTGCCACCTACGGCGTCGCCATCAACAACAAACCGTTTGCGGTTGCGCCGTGTGCCACTCCATCCGATCCGTGCAGCAATCGCCTTCTGGTTCCCGCCGGTCAGTCAGGCACGATGACTTACGATGCGGCCGGCAATCTCACCTACGACAGCTACACCGGCGCTGGCAATCGCACCTACGACGGTGAGAACAAGATCACGTCAGCAACCGGAGGCAGTGGTCAGACGGAGGTCTACGCATACGACGCGTCGGGCCAGCGCATCAAGCGCACCGTTGATGGTGTGCAAACGTGGCAGGTCTACGGCCTCGGCGGTGAACTCCTCGGCGAGTATCCGGTTAACGGCGTAGCTGCCAGTCCGCAGAAAGAGTACGGCTACCGCAACGGCCAGTTGTTGATCACCGCCGATGGCGCTCCCACTCAAGCAATCGGGAGCACGCCAAACTCCGCCACTTTTGTTTCGCAGCAAGTACCACAGACGATGGTCGCCGGGCACCGCTACGCCGTCTCCGTTACTTTCCGCAATTCCGGCAGCAATACCTGGACGACTGCCAGTATGTACAACCTCGGCGTCGCGTTTGACAGCGGCACCTGGGGCTTGTATCGCGTCCCGCTACCGTTTTCGGTCGCGCCCAATCAGGAAGTCACTTTCAACTTCAGTGTGACTGCGCCCACCACACCGGCGAACTACAATTTCCAGTGGCGCATGGTCCAGGACACGGTCGAGTGGTTTGGTGATTACTCGTCTAATGTGTCAGTCGCCGTCTCCGGCGCGAGCGGTAATGGCGCGAACGCCGCTCAGTGCACCTGGGAGAACGTACCTTCAAAGATGGTGGCGGGACAGAGTTATACGGTGACCGTGAAGATGCTGAACACGGGCACGAATACCTGGACCACGGCCAATATGTACAATCTGGGTTCGGTCAACGACTACGGCGGGTGGGGCTTGTACCGCGTGCCTTTGGCTGCGTCCATCGCACCGAATCAGGAAGCAACGTTTACGTTCGCGGTGACCGCGCCTACGACACCCGGCACTTACGTCTTTCAATGGCGGATGGTGCAGGACACTGTCGAGTGGTTCGGCGATGCTTCGACCAGCGTGTCGGTCACAGTCAGCACGCAGTCACCTCCCCAAATTCATTGGCTCGTGACGGATCAACTCGGCACCCCGCGCATGGTCCTGGACCAGAGCGGTGCTCTTGAGTACATGAAGCGTCACGACTACCTCCCCTTCGGCGAGGAACTCTTCACCCCCACCGGCGGCCGCACCGCGGTGCAGGGATATACCAGCGGCGACGGTATAAGACAACACTTCACGCAAAAGGAACGGGATGTTGAGACGGGGCTGGATTATTTTAAGGCCCGCTATTACTTCTCCGCGCAAGCCAGATTTACGCGGCCTGATTCATCTTTCGGATCAAGAACCAATCCACAAAGTCTAAATCGTTATTCCTACGTGGTGGGAAATCCGCTTCGCTTCACGGATCCTACTGGCCACCACGCTGAGGAACTAGACGACTGGTTCAAACGCTTCAAGCGAGAGGCTTCAGGTGATAAGCGCTTTACGACATCACGACCCAGAGGCCTCTGTGGAAGTGGCTGCGGCGGCAATCAAAACCCTGGTCAACAAGATCCCAATAAACCGGTTTTGCCTTCCGCTGTGGCGCCAGCCGGCATACCGGATGTTCCGGAGGGAACAGTTGGTACTGCTACGGTCGTTGACTGGCAGCCCATCCCCCCGCATCGCAGTTTTTGGCAGAAAATTAAAAGCTTCTTTGGATTTGGCTCTGCGGCTGCTGCCACAGGGGTCTCGATGTGGGGGAACCCGAACACATTGCAGGAGCATTTTGAAAAACATGGGGCTGATTTTGATTCCCAAACTCCAGAAGAGTACGCTCAAGAAGCACAGGATTTTTACCTGAGGGCCCAATTGGAGCATCTGCCAACGAAAATTGACGAAAACGGTGTAATTAGAATTTGGGATCCACAGACGAACACGTTCGCGGCGTACAATATGAATGGAACAACGCGAACCATCTTTAAACCATTCTGGACGAGGTTTACCCGAGGAAACTACTTCCTGGAGCAGCCGGGCGTCCGAGGACGGTTGACGCCTGAAGGTGAAGTCGAACCAGAGATCGAACCAGAGATCGAACTCCCCATCGAACCGATTCCTTGATTGCATGAGCTACTTTTGTCCCGTTTGTGGTTTTGATGGGTTGTACGAGCCGGCGTACTCACGTTGTGGTGCAGGGTCGTATGAAATCTGCCCGAGCTGTGACTTCGAATTCGGAGTAACTGATGACAATGAGGGCATTGCATTTCACGAGTGGCGTGAGGCTTGGATTGACCGCGGAATGCCCTGGTCGAGTAAGGGACGACCAGCTCCGAAGGGTTGGGATCCCAAAGTGCAGCTAAACAACCTGACCGGACGCGTGTTTAATACCGCGAACGACAAGCTCGTGAATTTTGAGTAGAGTAGTTCGGTTCCGATGCGCCGCACTGTCTCGGCACCGATCAGCTCGGCACGCCGCGCATGGTCCTGGACCAGACGGGTAGCCTCGCTAACGTAAAGCGTCACGACTACCTTCCCTTCGGCGAGGAACTCTTCACCCCCACCGGCAACCGCACCGCACTGCAGGGTTATTCCAGCGGCGCTGGCGTAAGGCAGCATTTCACCCAAAAGGAACGAGATGTTGAAACAGCGTTGGATTACTTCTTGGCTCGATATTACTCCTCCATTCAGGGACGGTTTACCTCTCCAGATGAACCTTTAGCTGGTCAAGATGCGAGCGATCCGCAGACTTGGAATCTCTATTCTTACACATCCAACAGTCCGCTAAATCGAATAGACGAAGATGGACAGCGATGGTTTTACAAGTGTGGGGATCAGGGGTGTGATGTTCAGTGGGTAAATGCGAACAAGGATGGCACGTACACCTCACCAGGGGCAGGTTACAAAGAGTTCGTTCCGAAAAAAGGAGACTGTTGCTTGGTAATTCATGCAAACGGTCATAGCTACAGTTTCTCGGAAAGGGAGGACGGTAGTCCGCGGCTTGTAGTTCTATGGACGGGAATGGTCGAGAACCGGCCGGAACATATAATAATGGCTGTTGGCATCCTTCAAGATGCTTACGCCATAATTCGTGGAGCGGTGAGCTCCTTTGTTGCCTGGCGGGCGGCGAAGGTGGCAGAGGACGCACTAAGATCAGCGGCAGAACGACTTCCTAATTTAACAGGCAAAACTCGAGCGGAAGCGAGGCAAGCATTGGAAAATGTTGGCTTCGAAAACAAAGGAACAACCCCCGGCGGCTATGAAAAGTGGTACCACCCGGACGGAAGCAGAGTTCAAATCAGACCTGATGGAGAAATTGTTCGCTCAGCTCCTAATACAAGTCCAGCAGGTGGAGGACCCAAATACCGTCCCAGGATTGGCCCGGATGGGAAGCGGACGACATCACATAACACAGGAGAGAAGTTAAGTGGCCATTGATCTATCACCAACACAACAGGCGCTTCTAAAGCAAGTTGAAGCTTCTTCCGTGAGTGCAATTTTTATTGAGCCTTCTGGTCAGTGGTTGAGTATTGACTTCACTTCTAGCGTTGGTGATGTGAACGTTCTCCTCAAGCTTTTCAATCCGACTCTTTTCAGGCTTTCAAGAACGCTTGATGATGAAGGTCTATTTGTTGTTGGCGAGGTTTCACTTACTCCTTTCCATGACGGTGGCAGAGATATTCTGGATTCGTTGGGATATGACTTCAGGAATGAGAGCGGGTACACCGTTTCGTTTCCCAATAGGGTGCTGTGGCATTTTCATCTCGAAGGCGATATTTGCATTGACGTGGTTTGTGAAAAATTTGAGTTACTGAAAACGGTGAGAAATTGACTTACCGCTCAGCACGTTGAATGACGACAGCCCTGGACGACAGCGAGTTCCTGTTGTTCTTTGCGCGGGAGCGAAGCAATCACCGCAAGTTGTCTTCGAGTTGGCGTTGTTTCTTCTGGCTTGACGATCAGTTGGACAAAACTCAAATTAAAGGTCACGGCAGCGTACACCCAGTTGGCCAAGAACAAAGAATTCCAGCACCAAGGATTGGCCAAAGTACGAACCGTGGCCCGAAGCCTTTGCCAAAGACACAACAACCCTCAGTGCCCAAACCACCGTCTGGGTTGTGAGGACTATATCGAGGAACCGCGTGACGGTCGGACATAAGAATTCGTCTACAGTAGGGCAGGAATTCTTCTATGGCATTTCTCGTCAAAAGAATTATCGAAAGGCATTTCCCTATCTGCTGGATGCTGCCGCGAACGGTTATGTTCACGCTCAAAACCTCGTTGGCTATTGCTACAGCCGGGGCTTGGGAGTGAGAAAAAACAAACGTGCGGCCGCTTTTTGGTACAAGCAAGCTGCTAGTGCCGGACATCGCGAAGCGTTATCGAATCTTGCCCTTCTGTATGAAACAGGAGCGGGAGTGCCGAGGAACGCGAAGAAAGCGTTTGCTTTGTATAAGCGGGCAGCCAAACTCGGTGATCCAGTTGCTCAGCGAAAACTCGCAATCAGCTACCTTGAAGGGTCAACCCTAAAGCCGAATTCAAAGATAGGGCTAGGGTGGCTCCGTAAGGCCGCACACAAAGGTGATGCAGAGGCTCAATATCAATTGGGCTTACTATATCGTGCTGGTGAAGGTGCTGGTAGGAATCGCAGATTTGCACAGCTCTGGTTAACGAGGGCAGCCAAACAAGGTCACAAGCGAGCTTTAGCTTCATTGAAAGCTCTCTGACTCAATTCGGACACTGTCATGTCTCGTGGGAGCTACTTCGCACTAGAGTGATGATATGTGTTTCTTTGTTAATTCTTCAACTCCACGAGCTCCAACCGAATCGTAGTCTTCCCGATGTTCTCGGCCCAGTGCGTGACGGGGTCGCGATAGATTACGTCGCCGGTTTTGAACTCGGCTTCGACTGCGGTGCCGTCGAGACCATGCGTGCGGACCTTCCCGCCTTCAATCACGTAAATCACATAAGCGGGATGTGAGTGAAGCTGTTCTTTGGCACCCGGTTTGAGCGTAGCTTCGAGCACGCGCACACGGTCGTTCTCGAGTTTCAAGGCGATGGTCTTCGAGTTTACGACGAGCGGGTCTTGCGAGCGCGCAGTGGCGCTTCGCATGAGTCCAGTTGCGAGCAATGGTGTGAATCCAGTTGCGAGTAGTGCAGCTATCAAGATATACATTCGCTTCATCTTCTTGCTCCTTTTCCGGGAACACAGATTACACGTATGCAACAGACGCGTCGACAATTCTTACGCACCGCCGGCAGTTTTGCGCTTTCGTGCTCGCTGCTGCCGCAAATCGGCTTCGGCCAGCAGAAGACAAAGACGCGCCTGATTCTGCTCGGCACGAAAGGTGGACCACGAGTCGGCGAAGCAGGCCGCAGCAATCCCTCGACGCTGATCCTGATCAACGACGTTCCGTATCTTGTCGACTGCGGCTACGGCACGTCGCGGCAACTGCTGAGCGCCAACGTGCCGTTGAACCGCCTGCGCTACATCTTCATCACACATCATCACTCGGATCACAATCTCGAGTTTGGACCACTCGTTTACAACGCGTGGATCACCGGCATTCCCGCGCACATCGACGCTTATGGCCCACCAGGCTTAGCAAAGATGTCAGCCGATTTCTTCAACTATGAAAAATTTGATATCGACACGCGCATGGTTGACGAAGGCCGTCCCGATCCGCGCAAGCTGGTAACGGTCCATGAGTTTGATAAACAAGGCGTGGTACTGATGAATGATGAAGTGAAAGTGGGTTCGTGTCGCGTGCGTCACCCGCCGATCACGCAAGCTTACGCTTATCGCTTCGACGCCGCCGATCGTTCTATCGTGATTTCAGGCGACACCGCTTACTCACCGGAGCTCGCTGAATTTGCCAAAGGCGCGGACGTGCTGGTCCATGAAATCATGTACCTGCCCGGCATTGAGGCACTCATCAGCCGTCTACCAAATGCAAAGCGACTGCGCGAACACTTGATGGCCGCGCACACGCTGCCGGAAGACGTCGGCAAAGTCGCGGCGCAAGCAGAAGTCAAAACACTCGTGCTGTCACACTTCGTGCCCGGTGACGATGCTTCGATCACCGACGATCAGTGGTCCGAAGGCGTGCGCAAGCACTTCAAAGGACGCGTGATCGTCGGCAAAGATTTGCTGGAGATTTAGGAAGCGGGCTTTTTGGTGTAGCGCTTCAGGATTAGCTTCACGTAGTTGCGCGTCTCGTCGTACGGCGGAATCGAATTGCCATACTTCATCACCGCGCCCTCACCGGCATTGTAACCGGCCAGCGCAAGATCGACGCGGCCATTGAACATCAGCAGCAGGTCCTTCAGATAACGCGTGCCGCCCTTGATGTTCTGCGCGACGTCGTAAGGATTCGTCACGCCATAGCGAGCGGCAGTGTCAGGCATGAGTTGCATCAGCCCCTGCGCGCCTTTCGGGCTGACCGCGCCAGACATGAAGCTCGACTCCTGCGACATCAGACAATAAATAAGATAAGGATCGACGCCGTACTGCCCGCCGTAAAGCTTGATCAGACCATCCACGCGGCTGTTGCCGGTCGACCAGGCGAGACTCGAGGAACTACCCATCAACGTCGACTCGGCGCCCGCGATCATCAACGGCACGGGCTGATTCGCAACCGCGATTTCTTTCGCCACCGACTCAACCTTGGCGCGCGCCTCTTCGAGAGCCTTCTGGCCCCGCTCAAACTCGACCCGCGAGATAATCCCGTCGTTATAAAGTTGCTGTGACTGTTGCTGCTGTTTTTCGAGCCTCTGCACTTCGTTCTCATAAAGCGTGGAGAGCTCGGTCAGGCTCGACTTCAGTGCGGCTTTGGGATCCGCAGGAGACGGGGTGGCAGCCGATGACTGCGGGGGAACGGCGGCTTGCGTGGAAAGAGCAGCCTGCGGCGTCTGGGCCGAGGCAACTGCAACAAACCCGAACATAACAAAGCCGAGCAAGAGCACGGCTTTTGAAAAACGGCGTGCAATGTGATCAAAAACCAAACAGTAAGTTCCTCCTCGCAGAGTTAGACACCCCAAACGACCATGTGGTTGCGAGAGTTTCGTGAAAATTTTAACCGCCTGTGCGATTCAATTTGAAGATGCGAAACAGGTAGTAATAGGACGGAAACAGCACGATCGCGCCGAGCACGAGCGCGCCCAGGAGCAACTCAAGGGTGAGCGGCGGCGCAGCGGCTGAGCTGATCGTGAGATCGGGTTCGACGACGTTGGGAAACTGTGCGAAGGCCCAGCCCAGCAGGATCATCGTGACCTGCGCGGCGGCGCAAAATCGCGCGATGCGGTAGCGCCGGGTCCAAAGCGCAACGAATGCGCTCGTCGCAAAGATCGCGGTAAGAATGTGCAGACCGAGGGCCCACCACGTCCGGCTGATACCCGCGCGAACGGTCGGCGCGCCTGTCTTCGCCAGCATGAAAACCGTGAGCGCCAAAAGTCCGACAACGACACCCGACAAGAGGGCGCGCCAGCGAAAGTCTTCCTGCAATTCGCGCTCGGGCGCTTCCACCGTTAAATAAACTGCCGCGAGGAACGCAAACAACGCGAGCGCAAAAAAGCCGACGGAGAGCGGAAAAGGCGCGAGCCACGAACGCAAGAAACCACTCGTAACAACGCCGTCGGAGACGCGGATCGTGCCCGAAGCGATCGCACCGAGAATCGTTCCCAAAAGAATCGGCGTGATGATGCTCGCGATCGAAAAGACGAGACTCCAACGACGTTGCACGTCATCACGCTGCACGTCGTAAGTACGAAACGTGAACGCGGTGCCGCGCAGCACGATGCCGATCAGCATAAGGGTGAGCGGGATGTGCAACGCCGTCGCGATCGTCGCAAACGCCGGTGGAAACGCCGTGAAGAGCATCACGACGACCAGGATCAACCAAACGTGGTTCGCTTCCCACACCGGACTGATCGCTTCCGCGATGAGCGCACGCTGCCGCCGCGCGCGTGGTCCAAACGCGAAGAGGTCCCAAACGCCGCCGCCATAATCCGCGCCACCCAAAAGCGCGTAGAGCACGAGCGACGCGACCATCACGCCCGCGACGATCACTTCAAGCGACAACGCGCGCCTCCCTGACTTTCGGTTCGGGAACTTTCGGACTCGCCGCCACCTGTCGCAGCAGCAGGAACACGGTGATGATCGCGAGAAAGATGTAGAGCACGGTGAACGTTACGAACGGCACGACGAGGCCGGGCATCGGCGTTACCGCTTCGGCGGTGCGCATCACGCCGTAGATGATCCACGGTTGCCGTCCGACTTCGGTGACGGTCCAACCAGTTTCGATGGCGACAAAACCGAGCGGCGCGGCAACCACGATCGCGCGCAGGAACCACTTCGAATCAGCCCACTTCCGATCGCGCCGGCCGCGCAGAAAACGCCACGCGGCCCAAAGCGCAACCAGCATCATCGCCACGCCGCACGCGACCATGATCTGAAAACTAACGTGCACGATCGCGACCGGCGGGTGTACGTCGGCCGGGAAATCATTCAAGCCTTTTACGACTGATTGCGGATCACCGTACGCAAGCAGGCTCAACCCGTACGGAATCTCGATAGCGTGGCGTGTCTCGCGTGCCGCTTCATCAGGTAAACCACCGATACGCAACGGCGCGCCTTTCTCTGTTTGGAATTGCCCTTCAAAGGCAGCGAGTTTAACGGGTTGAGTTTTCGCGACAGACTTCGCGATCAGATCGCCACTGAATGGTTGCAGGATCGCCGCCACGCCACCGACGACGAGTGCGATACCTAGCGCGGCTTTGTGAAAGTGATTGTGCGGATCGCGTCGCAGCATGAACGCGTGAATGCCCGCGACGACAAAACCCGTCGCCGCATACGCCGCGAGCGTCATGTGCAGCGTTTGTCCGAACGCCGCCGGGTTCAGCATTCCCGCGATAGGATCGATGTCGACGAGCTTGCCGTCGACGAGTCGAAAACCAGTCGGCGCGTTCATCCATGCGTTCGCGATCACGACGAAGATGCCGGAGAGTGTGCCGCTCACCGCTACCATCACGCCGGCAAACAGATGCGCGCGCGGCGGCACGCGCTTCCAGCCGTAAAGATAGATGCCGAGAAAAATGCCTTCCGTGAAGAACGCGAAGCCTTCGAGCGAGAACGGCATGCCGATGATCGCGCCCGCGTAGCCCATGAACGCCGGCCACAACAAGCCGAGCTCAAACGAAAGCACCGTTCCCGAAACCGCGCCGACGGCGAAGAGTATCGCCGTGCCCTTGGCCCAACGTTGGGCCAACGTCAGATAAACGTCCTCTTCCGTGCGCAGCCATTTCCACTCGGCGATCACCATCAACGCGGGCATCGCAATACCGATCGCCGCGAAGATGATGTGGAAAGCGAGCGACATCGCCATCTGGGAACGCGCCGCTAGTAGATCGTCCATGATTGTTTACAGTATCGCCGAGAAAAGTGAGGAAGGAAAACGAGGATTCAGGTATTGATCATCGCTCCAGGCACTCAGTAAGATTTCGCCCGCTTAACACGAATGGATCGTCACCCGAACATCAACCGGCGTGAGTTCTGTTGTCTTGCCGGTACTTCGCTCGCGTCAGTTGCGATCGGCAGCGCTTGCAGTCGCATCGGCGGCGTGAGCCTCGCGAGTGACGGCAGAATTACCGCGCGTCCGCGCAGCAATATAAAGACGACCGCGACCGGCCAAATCACACTCAACCTGGACCAGAACCGTAAAGCGATTCTGCAAATCCCGGCGAGCGCCAGTTCGACTCCTCTTCCCTTCTTATTGATGCTGCACGGCGCGACGCAAAGCGCTGACGATATGTTCTGGTATCTCGGCGCAACGCCGGATGAAGCGGGCGTTGTCGTATTGGCCCCAAACGCGCGCGACACGACGTGGGATGCCATCGGCGGCAGTTTCGGTGAGGACGTTCTTTATCTAAACAACGCGCTCGAACGCGTCTTCGAGACGGTCGCGATCGATCCAGCACGCATCGCGATCGGCGGGTTCTCCGACGGCGCTTCATATGGTCTTTCGCTCGGACTAATCAACGGCGATCTCTTCAGCCGCGTCGCGGCGTTCTCGCCGGGCTTCCTGATCGGTGGCACTCCGCACGGCAAGCCGCAGATCTTCATCTCACACGGCACGCACGATCATATTCTGCCGATCGATCGCTGCGGACGCCGCATAGCCGCGGGTCTGATTGCGAATGGTTATGACGTGACGTTTCGGGAGTTTGACGGCGACCACGAGATTCCCGCTGCCGTCGCGCATGAAGGCATGACGTGGATCGCTGCCTCAAGGTCTTGAAGAACGTTCGGGTGACGGCCGCGGAAACGTGACGGACTTGAAGATCTCTTCTGCTACGGGAAGCATCGCCGCATCGTCGCTCTCCAGCCGCATGTAAAGCTGGACCTCGCCCTTCTCCCAGTTGCCGACATTCAACTCTGCTGTGTAGAGGCGCTCGTGTGAATAGGTGCGAATGTTTGCACGCAGACCACGAAGTCTCGTCGTGGTCTCGTGATAATCGTGCATCCAGTCTTGCTGTCGATCGTTGTAAGCGACGGATTCCGATTGGCCCCAGACGATGATGAGTTTCGTTTGGTCTTTGTCATATTCGGCGCGCACGTCGTCTGGTCCGCTCCCAGCGCGTTGCGTGAACCCGTCGGGCAGTCGGAAAGTAAACAGCCCGTGGAAGTCGATCGTCTGCCATCCCGCTGCGCTCAGTATCAGAAATAAAGCGATCGTTTTCATGCTTTGCGTCTTGTTGACCAGCTTGACTTCAACTATAATGCCGCGCCTCAAGTCGGTCTAGTCGCAGTAACCCAACTCCCTGGCATTAACCATCGCCCTTCACTGAAAGGAAAATTGCAAGCAATGCGTCGCCTTATTACATCTCTGACCCTGATCTGCATGCTGCTCGCGAACGGCGTGACTTCGCAGGCACGCAAAAACCCCCTGAAACAAACGAAATCACGCACCGAAGCAAAAACCCCAAAATCTTCGGCCCCCCAAAAGCAGGTCGCCCGTCGCGAGCGTGAATCAGCCAAAGACAAGGCGACGCGACGTGAACTCATCAAACGCAATCCCCGTCTCAAATCACTTTTCAAGCCCGAGGTCGATGCCGATAACGATCGCACCGACCAACCACAGGAAGCAATGGAGTGGTATTTGAAAAAGCGTCTGCCTAAAGGCGAGAAGGTGTTGCCCGTGGAGCGCTACTTCGAAGCGAAAGAGAAGATCAAAAAGATGAAGCGCTTCTCGACTCGCGGCAACAAGAACCTCCCGCCGGCACAGGACACGGAAGAGCTTCTCGGCGATGGCGGTGAAGATCCTGAGTTTCCAAACGGAACGGGCGGCGGTGGCGCGGGTGACGGTAGCGCCTCCACCAGCGGCGCACTCGGCACGTGGCAATCGATTGGACCAGGCAACGTCGGCGGCCGCACGCGCGCGTTGGTGATCGATCCCGTCGATCCCAACACTATGTATTCGGCCGGAGTTGCCGGTGGCGTGTGGAAAACTACGAATGCCGGTAGTTCGTGGGCGCCTTTGAACGACTTTCTCGCCAACATCGCAGTCACGGTTTTGGCGATGGATCCCAACGATCACAACACGCTCTACGCCGGCACCGGTGAGGGTTTCTTCAACGCTGACGGCGTTCGCGGCGCGGGTATCTTCAAGACTAACGACGCTGGCGCACACTGGACGCGTCTCGCTTCGACCGCGTCGAATACAAACTTCTTCTTCATCGCCGACATCGTCGTCAGTCCGGCGAACAGTCAACACGTCTACGCGGCGACGCGCACTGGTGTGTGGCGCAGTCTCGACGGCGGCGCAAACTGGACGCAGGTGATCGTTTCGAATGCCGCTAACGGCGCGAACGGCGCGATGGACCTCGTGATGCGCACCGATCAGGCGACTGATTACATCTACGCCGCAGTCGGCACGTTCGCGCGTTCACACATCTTCCGTAACACAGACGCGGGCGGTTCCGGCACGTGGGTCGACGTTTTCTCCGATCCGGTCGGCGGCCGCACTTCTTTAGCGATCGCGCCCTCGAATCAGAACACGATCTATGCGATGGTCGCTTGCATCTCCTGCGGCGCGGGTACGAATCCGAACTTCCCGACTGCCAACTACACCGATGGTCTGCTCGGAGTTTTCCGTTCGCAGTCAGCCGGTGATGCCGGTTCATGGACCACGCAGGTGCGCAACAACAGTGCGAACCTGCAAGACACGCTGTTGCTCACAAACCCGGTCAACGGCGCATTTTTGCAGTGCGGTTTCGGATCGAGTCAGTTTATTAATCAAGGCTGGTACGACAACGTGCTGGCGGTCGATCCGACGGATGAAAACAAGGTTTGGGCCGGCGGCATCGACGTGTTCCGTTCCGATAACGGCGGTGTCAACTGGGCCGTTGCATCGTATTGGTGGTTCCAGGGAAACGGCACACCGCCTAACAACGGCGATCCGCAACTGGTCCACGCCGACAATCACGTTCTCGTTTTTCACCCGCAGTACAACGGCACTACAAATCAAACGCTCATCGTCGGCGACGACGGCGGTATCTACAAAACCGACAACGCGAAGACCGGAAACGTTGGTTATGTGAACGGCATCAATCCGAGCGGCGGAACGATCACTAACGCGAGTCCGATCTGCGGCAACGAGTTCACGCCAGGCGGCTTCTTTACAGTTCCCTCGCCGGTGATTTGGGCTCCTTTAAATAATGGCTACGCGGTGACGCAGTTCTATCACGGCCTGCCTTATCCGAACGGACAAACCTATTTCGGCGGCGCGCAGGACAACGGCACCAATCGCGGCACGGACGCGGCTGGTCCAAATGCGTGGGCGCGCATCAACGGCGGTGACGGTGGTTACGTGGCTGTCAATCCGCAGAACACGAACACCATCTTTTTCGAGACGACGGGTCTTTCATTGCGTCGTTCGACGAATGGCGGCGCGAGTTCCGCGTCGGTGATCACGGGCATTGCCGGAGACGCGTTCCCGTTCATCACCGTCTTCAGAATGGATCCGAACGTTCCGACGCGTTTGTGGATCGGCGGCCAGTTCATGTGGCGCAGCGATAACAACGCGACGAACTGGACCAGGACGAGCAATGCGGCGCAAACGGGCGGTTCGATTACAGCGATGGCGATCGCGCCCGGTAATTCCAACGTCGTCATTGACGGCGCGGCTTCCGGTCAGCTCCGCCGGACCACGATCGGCACCACGGCGAACGCTGCGAGTGTGTTGAATACCGTATGGCTGCAATCGTTCACGCCGCGCGGCAACGGCAACGGCACGATCTCGTGGGTTGAATATGACCCGTCGAACAGCAATAACGTCTGGGCCACTATTTCAACCTTCAACGTTGCTCCAAACGCACAGGGTACGGGCGCTGGTCACGTGTTCAAGAGCACCAACGGCGGCGCGACCTGGACTCTCGCCGACGGCACGCAGACGCCGGGTAACGTCAACGCGATTCCCGACATTCCGGCGCACTCGGTGGTTATCGATCCGAACGACAATCAACGCATCTACGTCGGCACCGATCTCGGTGTGTTTGTTTCGCTCGACGGCGGCGCGAACTGGGCGCGTGAGACGACGGGCTTCTCGAACACCGTGGTCGAATCGATGTCGGCTGTGAACAATAACGGCGTCACGACGCTGTTTGCTTTCACGCACGGTCGCGGTACTTTCAAGGTCACGATTCCCACTTCGTGCGCGACTGTTTCGCCGACGACGCAAGCCTTCTTCTCGCCCGGAAATACCGGCAACGTCACGGTGACGAAGAACCTGTCAGCGACCGCGCCCTGCGATTGGAACGCGGTGAGCAACAGCTCGTTCATCACGATCGATTCCGGCGCGAGTGGCAGCAACAACGGCACGGTCAACTTCACGGTTGCGCCGAATACGACTGGCGCTGCGCGCGTCGGCACGTTAACTGTTGCCGGGCGCAACGTCACCATCACGCAGGATGCAGCGCCGACCGCCAACAACGACACGGCGACTACGGATGAAGACACGCCAGTCGACATCAACGTGCTTGCCAATGACGTCGAGCCGGACGGCGACACGCTCAACATCACTGCTACCACGCAAGGCGCGAATGGGACCGTCTCGGTCAATGCCAACAAGACGATCCATTACGCACCCGCGCTGAACTTCTTCGGCAACGATTCTTTCACTTACACGATTGACGACGGACACGGCGCGACGTCGACGGCGACCGTCAACGTCACCGTCAACGCAGTGAACGACGCCCCCGTGTTCGCGATCAATGTGCTGTCGCAAACGGTTCAGTACAGCGATCCGATCACGCCGGTGACCGTTTCGGTTTCTGACGTTGACGATCCGACGTCGTCACTGACGTTGTCGGTGCTCTCGTCGTTGCCCGCGGGAATCACGGTCACTCCGACGGGTGTTGGCTCGTTGACGATCTCCGGCAATCCGCTCGTCGTTGCCGGGGTTTACAACATCAACCTGCAAGTCAGTGATCCGCACGGCGCGACGACCAATGCAACCGTGACGATCACCGTGAACAAGGAAACGGCGGAGACGGCCTATACCGGTGATATGGGCGTCATCACTGCTGGTCCAACCATCACGACCGCAACGGTTCGGCTTGCGGCGCACCTGACGCAGGATCCCGACGGCGCTCCCGGCGACATCACACTCGCTCGAGTGACGTTTGAGATCTTCAAGGCCACCAACATGACGAACACGCCGGACATGACGGTGACGAACGTTCCGGTCGACAGCAACGGCGATGCGCTCGTACTGCTGCCGGGCGTCGCCGCCGACACGTACGTCGTGAAAGTGAAGATCGACGCGACAAACGGATACTGGACGGCGGACCCGGTCGGCCTCGGCACGATCAACGTGGCGGTGGGTACCAACGATCAGCGTGCGGCAGGTGGCGGCTGGATCGCGGATGCCGGCAGCGCGAACGGCAAAGGCAACTTTGGTTTCACCGTTCGTATTGACAAGGGCAATCCGAAGGGTAACTCGATCTACATCTTCCGCGGCACTGATGGCTTCAACTACATCGTGAAGGGCACGAGTTGGCAGGGTGGATTCCTGAACTTCTCGACCGAACCGAGCACGAGTACGTTGAATCGGGCTTCGTTTGCGGGCAAGTGCACGGTGCAGAAGGTCGATCGGGCGACAGGCGCGGTAGTCGCTTCCTTCGGCAACTACTCGTTCACCGTCGACGCCCGGGACGGCGATCTGTTGACGCCACCGCAAGGCGATGCCTACGCGATCACCATCCTGGACAGCAACGGCGTCATCTGGCGCCGCGTCGGCACGAACACCTCCCTCATCCCCCTCGGCGGCGGCAACGTCAACGTGAAGGCGAGGTAGGTTCGTAGTTCAACAACTTACGGGTTGGAGATGAGAGATCATCTCCAACCCTTTTTTTGTTTGCGTTATGCGCGCGACTTCCAGAGTTCAGGATCGCGACGCGAGTGGAAAACCGCAGTTACCTCAATCTCACTCGTTAACACTTCATAGAAGATCGCAAACGGGAACCGGCGGACCACAGCGCGCCGCAAGGTTCGGTAGACGATCGGAAATGCATACGGGTTTTCGAGGATTCGCGATAATGCGTCGTGAATACACTGCATGAACTCGAGGTCCAGATCGGCGCGCTGGTGAGAGTACCACTCGCGGGCCTCGGTGAGTTCGGCCTCCGCTTCGGGACTGATGCGGATGAGCATTACTGCTGGCGCGACTTCATGAATTCAGATCTGATCTCGTCCCAAGTGCGTCCTCGACCGGGATTGTTTCTGGCAAGCTGCAATCGCCGGTCGAGTTCCAGCTTTTGAGTCTCAGTTAACGCGAAAGCCTCATTCTCTTCCGCAATCGTGTCCCAGATCTCTTCGACCAGGCGAATTCGTTCAGGGATGCTGAGGTTCTTGGCTTGTTTGGTTAACTCCATTGCCATGGTCGCAGATTATAGCAAAGCCTTCAGCGGCTGCGGGGCCGCCGAATTGGCAATCGTTGAGCTTCGGAACAAACATCGCCTCAAGGTGTCTAAGCAGAGTCGCCCCAAGTGAACAGATGGAGAAAGGTTGTGAGCGATGCTCTTGCTAGTGACTCTGTTAGTAACTCTGCTCCAGGAAACAGCAACCGATTTTAGTGACCTCGGAAAACTGATGCTCGGCGGTTTGGTGGCAGCAATTCTGATCGCTGCTGCTTTGACGTTCGTCAGGTTGAAACTACGAGGCAAGAAGCCGCCGCCGAGTTTCATTAGCATCACGGCGACCGAAAAGGATCGAGGCGAGTTGTAGCAAAGCCTCAACGGCTGCGGCGGCCGCCGAGTTGGGCTGAGAGTTTTAGGGCGGTGGTTTGGACGATCTTGCCGAACGAGTGCAGATGGTCGTCGTTCATTTGACTCACCGTGCCGCTCACGCCGATAGCAGCAACCACTTCACCCGTCGCAGCAAACACCGGCGCGGCGACACAACGCACACCGACAGCGTGTTCCTCGTCGTCGATCGCATAACCACGCCGGCGAATCGCCGCGAGATCTTCGAGCAGATGCGGCAGCGTAACGATCGTTCGCGCCGATACCGGACGCACCGGATGCAGCCCCGCAATCTCCTGCACCTCTTCACGACTCAACTGACAAATCAACGCCTTGCCAACTGCCGTCACTTGCGGCGCGACACGGCGACCGTTCCAAATATCCATCTTGATAAAACCCGGCGACTCGATCCGTTCGATATAGACCGCCTCGCCGTGATCGAGTATGGCAAGGTGCGAACCCAAACGCGTCGTCTCGACGATCTGTCGCAAGTGAGGCATCGCGAGCTCGCGCAGCGCCATGCCCTGCATCGCCTGACCGCCAAGACTCAACACGCGAATCCCGAGTGTGTGCTGTCCGGTCTCGCCGTCGCGATGCACGTAGCCGCGACCCACGAGCGTTCTCAACAAATAACTGGTCGAACTCTTCGGCACTTTCGCCGCGCGGCTGATCTCCGAAGTGCTCAGTCCCTGATTCCGGCTCGCGAGCAATTCAAGGATCGATAGCGCGCGCTCAACCGAAGTTACCTGCTCCCGGCTGCCGTTTCGTTTTACGAACTCCTGACTCTTCGCCACCCCTGCTCGACTCATCATCACTACCCCTCCAACAGCAAAACCGTGTTCACAATTCCGAACGCACTCAATCAAGGCACAACTCAAACACGGGGGCTTTTCCAGCGAAAGACCGTAAACACTGGCTGACTCCACAGAATCGTGAAGAAATTTCCGTTCACGATTGCGATCGCCGTATTGCGGGGGTTGAGAAGGGCATGCTAAACCTCCCGGCACTTTATGTCGAGCACTCGTTCACAATACGGAACACGTTTCAATACGGCGCCGCCGGGATTCAATGCCGAGAGCGATCTGCCGAAGGGATTCAGCGAGTTTTTGCGGAGCCTGCATAACGAACTCACCCCACGCCAACAATCGCTGGCACGCCAGCGCACTGAAGTTCTCGCGGCCGCTCACAACGGTCGCAAACCAAACTATCTCGCACCTTCAGCGGCCACGACGACAGAGTGGACGATTCCACTTCCCGACTGGTGCGCCGACCAGCGCAACCAGATGACGGGACCGGCCGACGACGCCGAACTCGTCGTGAAGATGCTCAACTCCGGCGCGCCCGGCGTGATGTTGGACCTTGAAGACTCGATGGCGAACACGTGGTCCAACTTGACGATCGGCATTACAAACATCGACAAAGCACTGAGGGGCGAGCTCACCTACCACGACGCGAAACGAGATCGCAACGTCAGCATCAACGAGAGCAAGACCGTAATCTGGATCAGACCGCGCGGCCTGCACATCAGCCAGGCCGGAGTGCTGCGCGACGAACTGATGTCGGCGTCGCTGTTCGATGTGGCGCTGGTCGCGTACCAGGCAGACGCCGATCGTCTGAAGCATCCGCTTAGTTTCTATATTCCGAAATCGGAGTCAGCCGAAGAGGCGTTGTGGTGGCGCGATCTCTTCCGCGCGATCGAGAATGCGAAGGGCTGGCCGCGCGGTTACATCAAGTGCATGGCGCTCGTGGAGTCGCATCCGATCGCGTATCAGATGGAGGAGTTCATCTACAACCTGCGCGACCATCTCGTCGGTTTGAATCTCGGCCGCTGGGACTACATGGCGAGCCTCATCCATTTCAATCTCAACGATCCAGCGTGGATCCTGCCGGACCGAAACACGATTCCGCACAACGTTCCGTTCTTTCAGAACCTGCGCGAGCTGTTGGCGGAGACGTGTCACAAGCACGGCATTCTCGCGATCGGCGGCATGACGGCGTTGTATCCGAGCCGCACCGATCGCGAACTCAACGAACGCGCGCTGCGCGTGCTCGCCGAAGACAAGAAGAACGAAGCAAACTGCTTGATGGACGGCGCATGGACCGGACATCCCGATCAAAACGAGATCGCCGTGCAGCAGTTTCCGTTTCCCAATCAAGTCACAAAGCGTAAGGCCGACGAGCCCCCGTATCCCGATTTGCGTCCCGTACCGCAGGGCGTCGGCAAGATCACGGAAGACGGCACACGCACCGCGGTGCGCACCGTCATTCGTTATCGCAACGGCGTGCTCAACGGCAAAGGCGCGAGTCTCCTCGACGGCTACATGGAAGATCTGGCCACCGATCGCATCTATCGCCTGATGATCGCGCAACGCCTTCGTCATCGACTGCACGACGCGGCCGAGATCAACCAGATGTTTGATGAAGAGCTCAGCCGTATTTTGCACGACCTTCCCCTCGACACCGATCAATCCCTCAGCGAAACCTACCGCACCGCACGAAACATCAGCGAATCGCTGATCCGCGATCAGGAATTTGATCCGGTCTGACACTCAAACAAAGCAGGGGGAAGAGCGATGAACACTTACGATCACGTTGCACTGGAAAACGAATGGGCCACCAACAAACGCTGGCAGGGAATCACACGCGGCTACACGGCGGAAGACGTTTTGAAACTGCGCGGCTCGGTCGAGATCAAATACACGCTCGCCGAGCGGGGCGCGAAACGTCTTTGGGAACTGCTACATCACGAGCCGTATATAGCGGCGCTCGGCGCGATGACGGGTTGTCAGGCAGTGCAGCAGGTGCAGGCCGGACTGAAAGCGATTTATCTCAGCGGTTGGCAGGTGGCGGCGGATGCAAACCTCGCGGGACACATGTATCCCGATCAGAGTTTGTATCCGGCGAACAGCGTTCCCGACGTAGTGCGCAAGATCAACCAGGCTTTGCAGCGCGCCGATCAGATCGATCATGCGGAAGGACGCAACGGGATCGATTGGTTCGTGCCGATCGTCGCGGATGCGGAAGCCGGGTTCGGCGGCAACCTGAATGCGTTTGAGTTGATGAAAGGGATGATTGAAGCAGGCGCGGCGGGCGTGCACTTCGAAGATCAGCTCGCTTCGTGCAAGAAGTGCGGCCACATGGGCGGCAAGGTGCTCGTGCCGACGCAGGAGTTCATTCAAAAACTGATCGCAGCGCGGCTCGCCGCCGACGTGCTCGGCGTCGACACGATTCTCGTCGCGCGCACTGACGCGGACGGCGCGGGTCTGCTCACGAGCGATATCGACGAACGCGATCATGCGTTCTTAACTGGCGAACGCACGACTGAAGGTTTCTTCGGCGTCAAAGCCGGGTTGGACCAGGCAATCGCGCGCGCACTCGCTTACGCGCCTTACGCCGACATCGTTTGGTGTGAGACGTCGGAACCGAACCTCGAAGACGCGAGCCGTTTTGCGCACGCGATTCACGAGCAGTTTCCCGGCAAGTTGCTGGCTTACAATTGCTCGCCTTCGTTCAACTGGAAGAAGAAGCTCGACGAGCGCACGATTGCGAAGTTTCAAAAAGAACTCGGGCTGATGGGTTACAAGTTTCAGTTCATCACGCTCGCGGGTTTCCACGCGCTCAACCTCGCGATGTTTGAACTCGCGAGCGAGTATCGCGAAACGGGCATGAGCGCCTACGCGAAGCTTCAGGCGACGGAGTTTGAGCGCGAAGCTGACAGCAATTATCGCGCGGTGAAGCATCAGGCGTTCGTCGGCACGGGCTATTTCGATCGCGTGGCGCAGGTGATCGCGGGCGGCACTTCGTCGACGACGGCTTTGAACGGGTCGACAGAGCAGGCGCAGTTTACGCAACCGCCGATCGCGCAAACAGCGACTGCGATCAGCGCCAGTTAGCGTAAGAGTTCGAGGAGTTCGGGATGACCGCCGTGTTCGGCCCAGCCGGCGGCGGTCGTTCCGACTTTCGTGTCCTTGAGATTTCGATCGGCGCCGTGCGCGAGGAGAAACTCAACCATCGCGCGATGCCCGTTTAATGCGGCGTAGTGCAAGCCGGTGCCTGCGTAGTCGAAGCCGTCTGGAATGGCATTGATCTCCGCGCCTTTTTCCATTAAGAGATTCGCCGCATCGATGTGGCCGTGCATGCACGCGTAGACGAAAGCGTTGTTGACGATCGACTGACGATCCTGCGACCACGAGCTTCTATCTTTGCCGAACGGCCAGCTAATCTTACCCGCCTCAGGTTTTAAGTTCTCATGGCCCGTGAAGTAAGTCTTAATTAGATCAACGCGGCCGAGAGCAGCGGCAGTGCGCAGGTTTTGGATCTTCGCGCCGCGTTCGAGCAGCAGCGCGATCGTGTCGCGACTGTTCCAGTACAACGCTTCTTCGAGCGGCGACCAGCCGCCTGTGCCGTCAATCGCCGCGCCGCGATCGATCAGGAACTCGGTAAGCTCGCGATTGTTGATGCTGGCCGCGGCGACGAGTGGTCCATCAATCTCAGCGCCCGCATCGATCAAGACCAACGCCATCTCGCGCGCATGCGGTTTGTCTTTCCCGTCCAGCACGAGGCACTGGAGCAACGTCGGATGACCGACCGAAGAGCGCGACGTGGCGAGCGAAGGATCTGCCGCGACGAGTTCTTTGAACTTTTCGAAGTCGTCGGCATTGATCGCCGCCATTGCCGGTTGAAACTTAGCGTCCATAGTCCACTTCTACTTCGGCGAGATTTCGCGGCGCAAGTAGAACAACAGATCGGTCGCCGGCGGATCGATGCCGAACTGCCTGATCATGCCGACGATCTGTCCGCGGTGCATCGTTGCGTGATTCACGACGTGTTGCATCTGATCGACGAGCTTCATCGCGCTCGGATCGCCGCTGAGTAGTTTGAAACCCATGTCACCGGCAAAGCGCTCCTCGTCAAGATCGGAAAGAAAGCGCGCGCGTTTGTCCACGACTGCGCCCCAACGATCCTGCAGCCCGGGCAAGTCCGCACATACTTCCGGGGACCACAAGGACCATGCTTCTTCTTTTCGCGGCGAGTGTCCGTGCCAGCGTTCGACCCAAATCCATTCCGCGCCTGCCATGTGCACGAGCGTGCCGAAAATCGATCCGTGACTGATGGCGACGTCGCGACGAAGTTGTTCGTCGGGCAACTGCGCTGCTGCCTGCAACGCCAGTCCGTTGGCCCACTCGGTGTAATCGAATAAACGTTTGATGTCTGCCAGGTTCATGATTGCCTCCACGCGAAACGTACCGCAAGTTTATAACAACAACTGGTCCAGTTTAGAATGACGCGCGTTCGTGATTGAGATTGCGCGAGAGGAGTGTTACGACGTGAAATTCGCTAAGCTCACTTTCCTGATCGCCGGTATCTACGGATTGCTTGCGCTCGTGCCGCTTTATTTTATGGAGCAGCAGACCGGGCGCGATTACCCGCCACCCATCACTCATCCGGAGTACTACTACGGTTTCATCGGCGTCGCTGTTGCATGGCAACTCGCTTTTATCGTGATGTCGCGCGACCCAGTGCGGTATCGCCAGTTGATGCCGGTCGCGGTGGTTGAGAAAGCGAGCTTCTTCATTCCCGCGGTTTTGCTTTACGCGCAACACCGCTTGTCGCCGTTCATGCTCGCGGCAGGAACCATCGACGGCGTTTTAGGCGTACTATTCCTCATCTCTTACCTGAAAACTGGAGGTACTAATGGAAAACGGTTTGCGTAATGTTGCGAGTATATTCAAGGCCAACACCGACATCATCAACAAAGCGATCGCTGATGTGGCGCCGGACGATTGGTTTCGTCAGCCTGGCGATGACTCGAACCACCTGCTGTGGCTCATGGGACATGTGATCGTGCATCGCGGACGCACGCTGAGTTTTCTCGGCCAGGATTGGGACGTTGCGTGGCGGCCGCTTTTCGCACGCGGCGCGGAGCGCATCGACGACGCGGAATACCCGTCAGTCGAGGAGATGCGTAATGCGTGGTCGCAGGTGAGCACGGATCTGGCTGAGGTGCTGCGGAGTAAGTCGGCGGAGGAGTTGGCACAAGACGCGCCTGCCGGTGTTCCTTCGTTCGACGGAAAAATCAGCGGCACGGTCGCTTTCTTCGCTTTTCACGACGCGTATCACACGGGACAGGTGAGCTACGTGCGCAAGTGGCTCGGTTATGGTCAAACCATCGGTTAAAAAAATTTCGCCGGCGGGTGTCGATTTCGCGAAGTTCGTCCGTCGTTAGGTTGGAAGGTTAACGAACTTAATAAAGGAGCACCGCGATGAAATACATGTTGCTGATTTACCAGGACGAACCGAGTTGGAACGCGATCCCCGAAGCCGAGCGCCAGCAGATTTTTCTTGAATTTCGGAAACTGCGAGGCGAACTCGAGGCGAGCGGAAAGTTTGTCACCGGCTCGCAGTTGCAACCGATCGCGACGGCCACGAGCGTGCGCGTGCGCGACGGCAAGGAGTTGATTACCGACGGGCCGTTTGCGGAAACGCACGAACAGCTCGGCGGTTACTTTCTGATCGAAGCCAAAGACCTCGACGAAGCCACGAGTATCGCGGCGCGCATTCCCTCCGCACGAATGGGCACGATTGAAGTGCGGCCACTCGTGGAGATGGCTGCGCCCGTCACTGCCTAAACCGCGTTCGCTTCATGCAGGCGGCGTTGCACGCGCGGGGGCGATTGTGCAACGCTCGCCTTCATGACCCCGTCGCGCGACACGCTCGAACAAGTTTTTCGCGAAGAGTACGGACGCATCATCGCGACGCTGATTCGCCAGTCGGGATCGTTCGATCTCGCGGAGGAAGCGTTGCACGAGGCGTTTGTCGCGGCCGCTGAGACCTGGGAACGCGATGGTCCACCACGTAATCCCGGCGCGTGGTTGACGACAGTGGCGCATCGCAGACTGCTCGACGCAATACGCCGCGACCGGACGCGCACCGACAAGCAAGCAGAGATCGAATATGAAGCCACACGCTTGCAGCCGTTTGTCGAGCCGGCGCTCGATGAGGATACGGTGGAATATCCTGATGACAGATTGCGTCTGATCTTTACCTGTTGCCATCCGTCGCTCAGTCGCGATGCGCAGGTGGCGCTGACGCTGCGCACGTTGGGTGGTCTCACGACGACAGAGATCGCGCATGCGTTTCTCCTGCCGGAAGCGACGCTCGCCCAACGTCTCGTACGCGCGAAGCAGAAGATTCGTCTCGCGCGCATTCCTTACGAGGTTCCCTCGCTTGAACGTCTGAGTGAGCGTCTGGCCGCGGTCCAGGCTGTCATTTATCTCATCTTCAACGAAGGTTATGCGGCGAGTGCGGGCGAGAGTCTCGTGCGCAACGATCTCTGCGCGGAAGCGATTCGACTCGGGCGCGTGTTGTGTGAGTTATTGCCGGACGAACCCGAAAACCTCGGACTGCTCGCGTTGATGTTGTTGCAGGACTCGCGACGCAAAGCGCGCGTCAACGATCGTGGTGAACTGGTCACGCTCGAAGAGCAGGATCGTTCGCTGTGGGATCGTAAAGAGATTGAGGAAGGCGTTCGGCTGGTTGAACGTGCGCTCGCGCTCGGCGCCGCCGGGAAGTATCAGATTCAAGCTGCGATCGCCGCCGTGCATTGCGAAGCTGACAGCGGCGCGCAAACGGATTGGCGCCAGATCGTCGCGCTGTATGAAGAACTGATGCGCTTGTCTGCTTCGCCCGTCATCGCTTTGAACCATGCGGCGGCAGTGGCGATGGCTGACGGAGCCGCAACGGGCCTGAAACTGATCGACGAGCTCGGCGCGGCCAACAAGCTCGACAACTACTACCTCTATCACGCCGCTCGCGCCGATCTCCTGCGCCGCCTCAATCGTCGCGACGCCGCGCGCGACGCTTATCTGCGCGCGCATGCCCTCACGACGAACCAGGTCGAACAGAACTACATCCGCCGCCGCGTCCAGGAAACACTCGTCTCTAATTAACTCCGCTTCGCCGCTCGCCGTGTGAACCAAAACTCGCCGGAAGTTCGCGTTATCAGGTTGGAGAAACGAGAACTCCAGAAGGAACCCCTTATGAAACTCAGAGCCAAATACGTCGTCTTTTCGATGATTTCGCTGGCGAGCCTCTACGTGCTCTATCACAACGAGCGCTTCCTGGTTGACTCAAACCATCCGGCCTGGCAGCACTACGGTCCGTTCAAATGGTGGTTGTTGCCGCACGGCATCTTCGGCGCGATCGTGCTTTTGTTTGCGCCGCTGCAGTTTTCGGAACGGCTGCGACAGCGCTACACCAAAGCGCATCGCGTGATGGGCCGGCTCTACGTCGTGGGCGCGATCGGGCTCGCGCCACTCGGTGCGTACATTCAGTATTACCAGGAACGCATGGGCGCGCCGCGTTCGTTTACGGTCCTTGCGATTGTTGATGCGGCAATGTTGATGGGCACGACGATTCTCGCGCTTGTCTTTGCCATCAGGCGCAAAATCGCTGTACACCGGCAGTGGGCCACGCGGAGTTATGCGGTAGCGTTGGTATTCATTGCGGCGCGGTTTGTGATGGGAACTACGGGTTGGGAAACGATGGGAGTCGAGATCGTGCAGGCGATTATCTGGTCGTGCCTGGCGCTATCAGTTCCTTTGGCCGACGTCGCGATTCATTGGCGGGAACTGCGTTCGAGTGGTGCGGTGCGCGTCCGACCGACGGCGGTGCCGAACAAACAGGGCGTGGTCCAGGGCACAGCGCGCGCAGCCTGAGATTCGGATTTCAAGGTAGCCCTGCGGGGGCCGCTCATTGCGAGCGGCCCTTTTGTTTTGTGGCTTGCCACAGCGACTCGTGAGGCCGTTCCCGTTTCCTCTTTTCTCGGCGGGCGATAAGTTGGAGCGTATGAGGAGCAAGCTCCTGAAACATCTCGCAATCAAGCTTACGGTTTTATCGGCGGCGTTTTTGATCGGGGTTCTGAGCTCGACGGTTCTGACCAGCAAGCAACCGTCTGTTCTGCCCAGCAAACAGCCGCCTGCTCAGACTGCAGTGTTGAAAGAAGTCGCCGAACCAAAGAGCGTTCTGGATTATTACCGGCTGCTACCCGACAAGTATTTTGAAGCTAATGAAGAGGAACGAGTGAAGTTCATGCTGAATGAGCGACGGGCCGCAGTGGTTGATGTGGAGCACGGTTATCTTCACGCGGTGGGCGATGGGGCACAAACGGATATTTACGTGCGTCTGTTTGACAGGCCGGGTCAACTGCCGGTGATGGCGGTTAAGTACTACGCCAGCGATTCGCAGGACTACACCTATCTCGATTTCTTTGAGTACAAAGACGGCGGCCTGGTCCAGGTAAGCTTGAGTCCGGTCGAGATCAATGAAAACTTAGTTTACGAGTTGCCGCGGTACGGAAACACCATACAGGTTTTCAACAAACACGGCGCACCTCTCTATAATTTCGTCTGGTCGCAAACAGGATTTTTGTTGAGACGACGTTAGACGATACGTTTGTTGAATAGCCGATGAAGGCCCCTAACCCACCCTCGCCGGTAGAAACAGATCAGCACGTCGGTAGTTACGGTTACATTGCCACGTACGCTTGTGACTTTGCTGGGCGTTACTTGTAATACGGGAGTCGAACCCGAACGCGGCCCCTCGCGTTACCCAGAAGGCGTTTCCGCCTGTCCAACTTAACCCAGTTGGCGGGTTCTGTGCTCGCCTCTGTTCCTCTCCGACTACCAGCTTCATCGACTATTCAACCAGCTCCGTTATTCAACCAACTCAGTTTGCCAGTTCAGTTCCTGAATGCGCGCGTCCAGCTCGCGATAGTTCTTTGCGAGTTCGTCCGCACGCTTTTGCAGGTCGGCAACGCTGACTGTGGCCACGTACTTCACTTCGGAACGTGTGTAGCGACCTTGTGTGATGGAAGCAGCTTGCGCCATTTCCACGTAAGCCGCACGCTGCAATGCCAGCACATCACGTTCGGCCAGCACATCCGAGAGTGTTTCCCCGCCGGCGCTGAACACAGTCACCGAGTTTGTCTTGTTGATACGCTTGATAAATTCGAGCAGCTCGTTCGCTACACGACCAAGTTCAGCGAGCAGGTCCGCCGGAGTTTCTGCCGGCACATCGCCTTCCTGAACCTTGGCGTTGACGACCAGTCTCGCCTTCAGTTGCTCAAATCGCTTTTGGCAATCAGCGCGTCGAATTAGTGCTTCTGCTAGTTTCATCGTAAATTCACCTCCACTTGTTTCATCGAAGTACCTTTTCGTTTGCGATTGGAGTGTGGCTCCGGGAGAAGGAGTCGAACCTTCATCTTCGAGTTCAAAGCCCGACGTGCTGCCAGTTGCACCATCCCGAAAAGAGAGTGGTTGACCCGGCGGGGCTCAAACCCGCACGTCGCGACTTAAAAGGTCGCTGCTCTGTCACTCGAGCTCCGGGTCAAAAGATTGGCTGTGGCGGAAGGACTCGAACCTTCGATAGCCGCATTAACGGTGCGGTGCCTTACCAACTTGGCTACGCCACAAGAAACTTGGACCATCAACCGCGACGCGTTTGCGATGACTGGCTGCGGCGGCGAGAGTCGAACTCGCATCAACTCGATTACAAGTCGAGCGCTCTGGTTTCCAATTGAGCTACGCCGCAAAATTTTGGTGGACCGGAAGGGAGTCAAACCCTCACAAGAAGTTTGCAGGACTTCTATGCTGTCAGTTACATCACCAGCCCGAAACCTGGTAGCTGTGGGTGGATTCGAACCACCAACCTCGCGCTTATGAGACGCTTGCTCTGTCCCTTTGAGCTACACAGCCATTGTCTTTTGGGAGCCCGCGGAGGAAAGTTGGGCCACAGATGACACGGATGGACACGGATCAGAGACCTCGGTTGTCTGGATCCGTGTTTTATCTGTGTTCATCTGTGGTGCTAAGCGCCTCGCTGCTCGCGGCGGACGCGGTCCATCACGTCACGATCGTCGTGCACGTCCATGAAGAGGTACTTGCGCCACTCGGCGCGCGCCTCTGCATAGTGACAAAGCACAACGCGTTCGAGCTTCACGCGCAGCGCCGTCTGCGAAGTAAGCAGCGGCATTCGTGCTTCCGCCGGCGTGCGATCGCGCTTGCGGTTGTTGCACTGCAGACAAGCCGTGACGATGTTCACGGGCGAGTTATCACCACCGCGCGAACGCGGCAGAATGTGATCGAGCGTCAACTCGGCCGCAGTCTTCTTGTCGCCGCAGTACTGGCAACGAAACTTGTCGCGCATGTAAATGCGCAGACGCTTCATGCCCGACTGCTCGCGGCGGCGGCGCACGTTGATGTAAATGCGACGGCGAATCACCGAAGGCACGGGAAACGCATCGTGCGCCGAGCGCAGCACGCGAACGCCGTCATACTCTTCGACGAACACCGTGTTCTTGAACGTCATGACGATTGCGCGCGCGACACTGACGGTGCCGAGCGGTTCGTACGTTTGGTTGAGTAGTAGAACTCGGTCAGTGAGTGCCATTACCCGGCACCTCCTTTCTTCGTGTTTGGACCACGCGTTGGTGGCCGCGGTAGTTTGGAGCGCGCGGTGAGACTCGAACTCACGAATACCGGATTTGCAATCCGGCGCCTTGGCCGCTTGGCGACGCGCGCTAAGTGGAACGGAAGGAGAGATTCGAACTCTCGAGTCGAGTTTGGAAGACTCGCATGTTTCCAGCTACATCACTTCCGCGGAAGGGGCGCAGGTCAAAGGGATCACCTGCGCCGTTGGTTGTGGGGTGAGATCGTTTGTAACAGGGAGATGCTTTGGTCGGGGAGGACAGAGTCGAACTGTCACCACGAGTTCCCAAGACTCGGATGCTTGCGTTACACCACACCCCGAATTGTTTCTGGAATTGAAAAGCGCGGGAGCGTGCGCGAAGGACCGAAGCTTCAGCCCTTCACGCAAACTACTTGCTTGATCTCGGCGACGACTTCAACCAGATCTTCCTGGTTCTTCATCACCGCTTCGATCGATTTGTAAGCGCCGGGAATTTCATCCAGTACGCCCACGTCTTTGCGACATTCAACACCCGACGTTTGGCGCGCCAGATCATCCTTCGTAAACGCGCGCTTGGCCGCGCCGCGCGACATCTTGCGACCCGCGCCGTGCGAGCACGAATTGAAACTCTCCGCCAATCCGCGTCCGCGAACGATGAACGACTTCGCGCCCATCGATCCGGGAATGATGCCAAACGCGCCCTGCTCAGCGTTGATTGCGCCCTTGCGCGTGACGAAAACTTTCTCGCCATAGTGCTCTTCGAGCGCAACGTAGTTGTGATGACAGTTGACCTGAATTTCAGGCTTGAACGGCTGGCGATGATTGAACATCTTGTTGAAGACCTTCAACAGACGCGCCATCATGATCTCGCGGTTCTTCATCGCATACCCTTGCGCCCACTTCAAGTCTTTCCAGTAAGCCGCAAATTCAGGTGTGCCCTGAATGAAGTATGCGAGGTCCGGCGCCGGCAGCTCTGTTAGCGTCCACAACGACTTCGCTGTCGAGATGTGACGATCGGCGAGTTCCTTACCGATGTTGCGCGAACCCGAGTGAAGCATCAACCAAACGAAGTTTTCCGTGTCGAGACAAACTTCGATGAAGTGGTTACCGCCACCGAGCGAGCCGAGCTGCTTCATCGCTTTCGCTTTGCGATCGCGAACGCCTTTATGCAGATCGTCGAAGTCTCGCCAACCTTCCCAGTCTGAAGCTTCGTCGACCGTCTCTTTGTTCTCGCTAAACCCGGTGGGAATCGCTTCTTCGATCGCAAGTCGCAGGTCTTTCAACTTGCCGTCGAGAATGTGGCTTTTGAAAGGCGTCTTCACCGCCATCATGCCGCAACCGATATCGACGCCGACCGTCGCCGGGATCACCGCTTCCTTTGTCGCGACCACCGAACCGACCATGCTGCCTTTGCCGAGGTGTGCGTCCGGCATCAGCGCGACGTGCTTGAACAGGCACGGCAAGCGCGCAACGTTGCGCAGCATCGCTTGCTCTTCCAGCGAGAACTCGTGATTGGCCCACGAGAGTATTTCGTATTGTTCGCTACCGATGGGTAGCTTTTCGTAAGGCATTATCGACCTCCTTTCTAAGTGTAGTTGAATTGGTGCGCCAGGTGAGACTCTAACTCACAGTCCCCTGCTTAAGAGGCAGGTGCCTTGATCCGATTTGGCTACTGACGCATGGCGGAACTGAACGGACTCAATCCTTGATATCTTTGTGTTCTCGGCGTAAATCATAGCTAGCCGAATTTGGTAGCATTGAGAAAAGTTTGTGGAACTTCAGCAATGGCTTCTATTCGTTAAGGAAAACGCTTTGTCATCCGAAGCAGTTGCCGATGACTGACCATTCAGTCGCGGCATCTGCAAGTAAGAACCTAACAGCGCTTGCCGCAGTGCAACAGACTTATCTGTGCCAAGGGACATAATGAGTGACATATATGATTTCAATGATGTACCTCACCGAATCCGCTCTGCCAGCGCAGCTTTTCAGAAGGGCATCTATCACCTATACGTTCAGAGATTCCATGGGGCGGAAGATCTCTTCACATCTGTAATTCGCAGTTATCAGTGTTTGTTTCAATTATGCCTAACTTACCTTCTCTTGGATTCAACATTTTCCATAAGGTCCGACGATATTCGGTTAAGACGACTGACGAAGCTGTGTGCCGATCCGAAGCGTCCAACTCGTCGTGAAATCGATCCGGCCGCTGTGATAAACCATTCAATTTTTGAGAAGCATGGTAAATGGCACGGTCTTCCTTCAAGCCATCCGTTGCACTCCGGGAGCGTCAAAGCACTTAGATTTCTTCAAACCATTGTTGACGCACGGCATAACCTGGTCTACCGCCCATTCATGCTTGATCGGCTCTGGGAAGATTGCACTTTGATGGATCTGCTGAAGAACAGACCGACCACAGAGGAAATTGAAGATGCGTATCGCCAGTTTATGTCCGAAGTCTTCAATTGGCACAGCGAATACGAGCCAAAAAGACAAGACGCAGTTAAGAAATACCTGGCAACACTAACGTTGCAAGATTTGCCGGATCATCCGCGGCGTGATGTACCACCGGTTGGCCCAGCATACTTCTTAGATCATGTCTTCATGATTTATGAGGACATCAGAGACTCACGTCCAACAGAAACCTTGCTATTAACCTACGCGCGAATGCTAAACGGCGACAACGAGGCCTTACTAGAGGATTTAAAAACCTATCGGAATGATCTGCTGCAAGTGGATAGAGTGAAAGCCTTAGTCGAATTCCCAGCCGAATGGCGAATGGGCGATGTATAGGGCCGCGCAGCCGAACTGGCGAGACGAAGGACGGGAGATCGCGCCCAGCTCATTTAAGAGCCTGATGGAGCTATGAGTCCTGCTTGCCGTAAAGCATCGATCAGCGATAAGGAGTACGCCCGATGCCCCTCCTCAGTGGGATGAAACGTACCTAAAGAGATAATGCAGTCTTTCAGTGAATTGTGTGACATAAAGGCAGAGAAATTACATTTTCCCGCGGCTCCTTGTATTTCCCTGGACTCCCGGTAGGTTCGAACCCAATGGTTAATTTGCCCGTCAGTGTCGCGGGCGCAATATCCGTGGGTTTTGAACTTGTCAGAGATGCCGGTAACAAAAACCCAGCCGAATTGATTTGCCGCCTTTTCGATCTTCTGATTGAGTCCTGAAATCACAACTGTAGATGCCCATGTTGCTTCGTCGTGCGATATCAAACCCAGGGGATCATTAACAGGCTTGCGATCACATAGCTTTCCACGTTCATCATGAACAACGTCGGGATATTCGGTAATGAAAACCTTCTTTACAGCCGGCAGGGCTGCGATCCTGTTACTCAACGCGAGATAACGCGCGTCAAGTCCGTCCATGCCTGAAGAGAACTTGTTGAGAGTATTCAGATCACGGCTGCAATCATGATGAAGAATGCAGCTCGTAACGAGATCTGCAAACCCAATGTCATTGCCTCCTCCAGAGATTATCAGGGCATCAATAGGGCGCCCTTTTAGGGCATCTTTAAGTCGATCTATTTGTGCTGGTAGTACGGTTTGCCCGATTTGTTGCTCACCAAGAATGCCCCAGAGAACTTGGGCTCCCGTGCAGGCGAATGAAATGAACGTGACCGAGGTATGTGGATCGTCGTCCTCAATTTGGCGGGCGGCCTGAGCTGGACCAGCCGCCGCAGAACGGGCACAGATCTCATCAACCCATTTCGCCCGAATTGAGCCGTGCTTCGGTATATCAGGATTTCCCTGGCCCGACGCAAACGAATCACCGAGTGAAACTATCAACAAATCCTTGATTGTTACCGGAGACTCGAGGATGGCTTGCGTGCCGTCGGACGTCGTATATGTGAGCCTGACGAGGTACGTTCCTTGAGCGGCAAATTCATGTGAAAAGTTGCATGAAGTGGGATTAGGATTTTGAATGGCGACCCCATCAATCTCCCAAAGAAAGGGGCTGGTCGCCGAACTGGGTAACGAACAAGCGTTGAACTCAACCGTCCACCCTTTTGGGTTAACGTAGTCCTTTTCATAAACGGTTCCATCCCAATGATAATCCACGATTCCGTCGGCGCGTCTGGCGCCAAAACGTTTCTGCATACTCCAGGTAAACGTAGGGGTTTGAACGACACTGGTTGCATAGACTTTCCGCTCAAGTGGATGCGCAGCGTGGAGCAGAACGAGCAGGCACACAGTGCTAATAGTTACTCCGCAAATAGCTAATAAAGTCGTAGAAATTCTCTTCATAAGTTCAAGCCGACCACAATATGTCTTCACCTGAATATGAGTTTGAGTTGAAAAACGTTTCAAACGGAGATTGGCGGAACTGAACGGACTCGAACCGTCATCGACTTGGTTGACAACCAAGTGCCTCACCTCTCGGCCACAGTTCCGTTGGTATTGGTAGCGCGTGCCGGATTTGAACCGGCGTTCTCCTGATTGAAGGTCAGGCGGCTTTATCCACTTGCCTAACGCGCCGCGTGAGTTGGGTGGGTCGAAGGGAGTTGAACCCTCACCTGGCGCAGTCACAGTGCGCTGCTCTGCGATTAAGCTACGACCCACATAAACGAGAGTTGGTACCGGCCGAGGGATTCGAACCCCCACTGACTAGTTTCTAAAACTAGTGCCTCTCCCAATTGGGCTACGCCGGCAGAAATTTCATATTTGGTGGACCTGACACGATTTGAACGTGTGACCTCGACCTTCGCAGAGTCGCGCTCTGATTCCACTGAGCTACAGGTCCGAAAATTTTGCTGGTCCAATATGCAAATGAAAACTCGTTATGCTAAAAAACAGATGAAGGCAGCGAGAACAATGTCGCGAACACACTTCGAGACACACTTCTCCCGAGGATGGCGATCTCTCGGACTCTCGCAAAGCACCGAGATCGTCATCCGGCTGAAGGCTCCTGCCTTCATCTCTCGCAAAAAAGGTACTTCGATTGTCAAAAAACAAAAGGAGCGGGCATTTAGCCTCCCAGGGAAGCTGCCCGCTCCTTACAATCCTCGCGAATTTGTTCGTTGGAATTGGGAGCGGGAGTCCGCTCCCGCTGACTAAAACCTATTAGGCCGACGATCTAAGAACGTCTGTTGTCCGAGTCTACCGACATAACTGGCGGACGCGGTCAGGCGTGACGCACACATCTGCCGGTGTATGGCGGCGCTCGGCGTCGTGCCGTTCGGCTGCCATTTGGCGATGTGTTCGACTGTGGGTTTAATCGTCATCAAAAATTTTTCCTCACACTGCGCTCACACGCAGGGGGTCTTGTATAAGACAGGACCACCAATCGTGTCAAGATCTTTTTCGCGTACTAACAACAACCATCGAACAAGTTCGCATTCTGCGCATGACGAAGTGGGGTTCATGGTGTAAATTGCAGCCAGGTACATCGTCTCCAACGCTCAGTCTGACCAGTCCACCAAGGTTAGGTTTCAAAATGAATTTCAAAACTATCCCTCAACTCTCACTCGTGCGGGTGCGAAAGCCACTGGCGCTGGTTGTCCTCAGCCTCGCGCTACTGAGCGCCGGCATGTTTTTTATTTCCTTTGCGTCCGCAGCCCACGACTCGCCCGCCGAAGCAGCCAAAAGCGATTTCCCGATCGCGAATGCCCTGCAGACGAATATGGGCGGCCTTAACAACGATGTCGGCAATGGGATCGCAGTCGACAGCGCCGGCAATGCGTTCGTGGTCGGTAATACATCGTCAACCGACTTTCCGACAGCACATGCTTTCCAGGGCACGTTGGAGATCACCGATGCCTTCGTTACCAAAATCGGAGAGTCGATGGACTTGTCGCTGTCGATGACTGACACGCCGGATCCGGTCGCGCTCGGAAGTAATCTGACGTACAACATAACCGTCTCCAACATCGGCACTCTTCCGGCAACGAACATCACGCTTACCGATCCACTTCCGGCAGGAGCCACATTCGTTTCCGCAAATTCCGCTCAGGGATCCTGCTCGGGAACGCAAACAGTCACCTGTAATCTCGGCACATTAAATGGCGGCGCACAAACCGCAGTTACGATCGTTATCAAGCCGACGGCAGCGACGAACATCAGCAACAGCGCTTCTGTGACGGCAACCGAAACTGATCCTACGCCCGCGAACAACACGGCAACTCAGGATACGCAGGTTGCTTTCACCGATCTTTCGATCAGTGCGAGCACGGGTTTCGGAAACGTCGTTCCCGGAGCGAAAGTTAATTACCTGCTCAAAGTAACGAACCTCAACGGCAGTGCCGCGCCGGTGACGTTAACCGACAACCTTCCTGCTGAAACGACGTTTGTTTCGTGTGCGGCAACGATTGGAACGTGCGGCGGCTCTGCTAACGCGAGGACCGTCACGATTCCCTCGCTCGCCGTGGGCCAATCAGCTTCGGTAACTATCGTAACCTCGCTTAACCTGGCAGTTGCGGAAGGCAGTGTGGTGACCAATACGGTCACCATTGACTCAGCTACGCCCGATGCGGATCCGTCGAACAACTCCGCCTCGATAGCCGTAACCGCAACCGCTACCCCCTTGCGCAAAAAGAGCAATGGAAAGATCGCCTTTGACTTTAGCACGCTCTTCACCGTGAAAGCAGATGCGAGTGAAGTTCCGGTCACAGTCTCAGGCAACGCTGCGTGGTTCCCGCGCTGGTCTCCCGATGGCTCACGCATCGCATACGAGATTATTAGGCAGTCTGGTAGAGCGACCATCGAGATGGTTAATGCTGATGGTTCGGGACTGGTGACAGTATCGGACCACGCACTCACGGTGGCATTACACGACCACAGTACCTTTTCGTGGTCGCCCGACGGGAGTCGCATCGCCTATGTCGGAGATGACAACTTCATCTATCTCGCCCAAACCGATGGCTCAGGTTCAGTGAAGTTACCAAACGCACCTGAGGGAATTCGGGACTTGGATTGGTCGCCGGATGGTGCTCGCTTTGTGTTCGCGAAGAACAGGGAAATATTCACCATGGACGTCGACGGTAGCAACCTGGTGAAACTCATATCCGTAGCAGCCGGTTCGGAGATCGCTTATTCCCGTCCACTTTGGTCGCCGGACATGACGAAGATCATGCTGGTGCAAAATAGCGTGTTTGGTCATGTCTTCGCGATTTTTGTCATGAATAGCGATGGCACGCATCTGCGCAAGCTAATCAACTCGCAAAGCTTCGGACATTCATGGTCACCTGACGCGACGAAGGTAAGCTTCATAGAGGGCACCGAAGTTCACGTCATAAATTTTGATGGCACTAATGAGCTTACCTTAAGGACGAGTACGGGTAATACCCAGCCGGGGTTTCAATCAACCAGCTGGCAGCCGATCCCGACCAGTATTCCCCTGGTGCCGTCGAGTTCAGAGCCAGAGCCGCAAGGATTGACGATTTCCGGCACCCTAACTTTTGATTTTTTCGATTTAGCTGGGTCGATTAAATTATCCGGAACTCGAGGCGCCACCACTACATTGGACGAGAGGGGACACTTTGAATTCGTTAACCTGCCGAAAGGCGGAACGTATACGGTTACTCCGGTTAGTGTCTTCGGATCGTTTAGTCCGACGAGTCGCACGATTGACAACCTGCAACAAGATGTCAGCGGTTTCGATTTCGTCTTCACACAGCAGCTTCACACAGTTCGTGGCGTTGTGACCGATACCACGGGTAACCCTTTGCCAAACACAACCGTTTCTCTTATCAGTTTCGGATTTAGAAGGGATGTAGTGAGTGACCATCAGGGCAACTATGTCTTTACGGATGTCTCTACGGACGTCTTCCCTGGTGACCATTATTCTGTTTTGTCAACGTGCGATCCCGTGGTGGCAGCACTGCCTGCATTCTTTGATGAGTACACAGTCGATGTGGTATGCGATGCTTCAGGCTCGACGCGAAGCATTTCGGGAAAAATAACGGATGCACAAGGTGGGCCTGCGACATTGAAAGGTTTGATAGTAACGTTGGACGGCGGCAGGAAAGCACTAGTTAAAACCGACTCGGATGGAGGTTTCGCGTTCAACAACTTACCGACTGGCCTCGCTTACACCGTTACACCATCGACCGCGGAAGGTTTCACTTTTACGACGCCGCAGTTAATCATCAACAATCTCACCAACGATCAGTTCGTTAACTTCACAGCTACAACCGCTCAGCCGGTCGTCGGGTTCTCGTCTCTAGCGAAGACTGTTGGCGAGGCGGACCACGCGGTGCAACTAACAGTCAACCGCACGGGCGACACCTCGAAGGCGGGTTCCGTGGACTACGAGACTGCTGATAATACCGCTTCCGAACGGACAGATTACGACGCCTCATTCGGCACGTTGCATTTCGCGCCGGGCGAGACGTCGAAGACGTTCAAACTACTGATCACTGATGACGTCTTGGTTGAGGGAGATCGGAGTTTTACGGTGACACTGACGAATGGGTCGGGCGTCACTGTCTCACCAAACGACAAAAGAGCGACTATCATCATCGTTGATAACGATGTCACCGAACAGCCGCTCAATCCAATTAACAATTCACGCGCCTTTGTGCGGCAACAGTATGCAGACTTCCTGAACCGTGAACCCGATCAATCAGGATTCGATTTCTGGACCAACGAGATTGAATCGTGTGGCGCCGATGCGCAGTGCCGGGAAGTCAAACGCATCAACGTTTCTGCGGCCTTCTTCCTTTCGGACGAATTCCAGGACACGGGCTTTCTGGTTTATCGGATGCATGACGTTGCTTTCGGGACCGGCCAAAAACTGAAGCTGAAAACTTTCCTGCATGACACGCTCGAAATTGGTCGCGACGTCATCGTGGGACAACCCGGTTGGGAGCAACAACTAGCGGCCAACAAACAAGCGTTCGCGAAAAACTTCGGATTGACAGAACAGTTCCTTGCTGCTTACCCGGCCTCGATGTCTAACACGCAGTTCGTCGACATGCTGAACCACAACGCGGGCAATGTGCTCGCGACGAACGAACGTGATGCTTTAGTGAGCAGTCTGAATGCAAGTACCGTCAGTCGCGGCGAGGTTGTGAAATCGATTGCGGAAAATGCCACTTACCGCACGGCGCAATCAAATAAAGCCTTCGTCTTGATGCAATACTTTGGCTACCTGCGTCGCGCTCCGAATGATGCGCCGGACGGAAATTTTGACGGCTGGACCTTCTGGCTCAACAAACTGAATCAATTCAACGGAAACTTTATTCAGGCTGAAATGGTGAAGGCGTTTATCACTTCGACAGAGTATCTTCGTCGGTTTGGGAAATGACCGTCGACTGATACGGCTGCTTACACCGATCGCCTTCGGCGCCAGGGTAAGCGCCACAGTCCTTGCAGCGAGAGGATGACTGAGAAAAGCGAGGTCACGCCGATGGCGAGCAGCGTCCAGACGAAGAAGAACGCTCCGTGCGAACCGGCGATGCGGCTGCCGGCTCCGACGCCTCTCCCCATCATGTGAATGACGGGAACAAACATGCCGAGCAGCGAGAAGAGCAGGATGATGATATAGCTCGATCGCCGTCCGGCGAGCACGAGCGTTGCGTAGAGCCAGAGGACACAGATCGGCACCGCAATGAGATTGGAAACCTTTCCCGGCTCAAAACCGCGGACAATGTCGTCCGCCAGGTGAAATATCAGCAAGAGGATCGAGAGCAGAGACGTGATGGTTAACAGAAGGTTGTTTTTCACAAGTCTCCTTATGCGAACGATTTGAACTCAACTTGCAGAACCGGGTATTTTTCACTTCACCATCTCCATCGGCTGGACACGTGGGATCGCGCTAAGTGTTCGTTTACTACGATTGACCGTACAGAAAGGTTCTTTACCTGGCAGGAATGAGTTTGGTCCACGTGGCGGTGACGAAGATGTGAGTAGCAGTCAATCTTGACGCGCTTGATTTATCACAAGCGACCACGGCTCGGCTTTACGATTCGGTACCGTGCCGTTCCAACCCATCCGCGAACAGAGCCAGCGCTTCCTTTACAGAAGTATTCTCCATTGACCACCGACGCCAAAGCGCCACGGTCTTATCCTTGTCGAGTTTGAAATCATATGCGTGTCGAAACAGATGACGAAAGCCGACGAGATCTCCAAGCACTGAACGCACGCCTTCCGGCAGTACAGCGGGCCGTAAAGACTTGATTTCCAGAAACATCTTGTCAAGCAACTCGCGATGCCAACGAGTCTTATCGCGCACATGATTCTCAAAGCCCAAAGAAATCTGCGTAAAGCAATTCTCCAAGGCGTTGTAAATGTTGTGCATCGAATATCCAAGAGAATCCAGCTCGGCGTCACTCAGATGATTGATGTCAAACTGAGCAATGTGTCGTTCAATGCGAGCGATCGCTGCTAGATCGCTGCGAATCAGAGCGGCCAAAGCCAGAGCAGCGTTAGCCTCAATTCTCATCAAGAATAATTCCGTGTTCCAGGATTTGTTGCCGCAAAAGTGGCGGGCAGGATTCGAGTTCGACGAGGTCGACTGGCCGAGGCAGGATCTGTAACAGATGGCCCACGCTGCCGAAGAGACGATCTGGAGGAAGACCTTCTACAGCAAAATCGAAGTCTGAGTGAACGGTCGGTCGACGCCCCTTCGCTAATGACCCAAACAACCAGACTCTTCTGGCGCCCTGTTCCCGCAAGAAACTCGCAGCTAAGCGTATGTTACGCCGGTCATCACTGCTAACGGATGCCGGTATGACACGTGCTTCAAAGTCATAAGCGGAAGGCTTCATAACAGGAATTATACACGCAATCTAAGTTTATTCTTGCGGCGGTGCAGACAATCACGTAAAAAGAACGACCATGATCTTGGCCAGACACGTAGTATCGGGTTTGCTTCTGATTGTTTGTTTCGCTTGTGCTTCCTCGACCGGCAACAATGCGATTACGCAAAACGACTGGAGCGAGCCGTTTCCCGCCTTCCGCATCGCGGGCAATCTTTATTATGTAGGCACCAAAGAACTCGCGAGCTATCTGGTGACCACGCCCGCAGGTCACATTCTTATTAACAGCACGCTCGAAGAAAATGTGCCCCTCATCCGCCGCAGTGTCGAAGCATTGGGTTTCAAGTTCACGGATATAAAGATCCTGCTGATCAGTCATGCGCATTGGGACCACGACGCCGGCAGCGCTTTAGTGAAGGAGTTGACGGGCGCGAAGTACATGGTGATGGACGCTGATGTCGAGGCAGTCGAGTCCGGCGGCAAAACTGACTTCCAATATCGCAATGATCCACAGACACTCTACAAAGCGACCAAAGTCGATCGTGTATTGCACGACGGCGACGAAGTGAAGCTCGGCGGATCAGTGCTGGTCGCGCACCTGACCGCGGGTCACACGAAAGGCTGCACGACGTGGTCCATGACAGTTCAGGAAGGATCGAAGACTTACAACGCCGTAATCGTCGGCAGTCCAAACGTGAATCCCGGATACAAGCTCGTCGGCAATGAACTGTATCCACAGATCGCTGAGGATTACGCGAAGGGTTTTCGTTTACTGAAGTCTTTGAATTGCGACCTGTTTCTCGGCGCGCACGGCGGTTACTTCGATCTAACAACCAAATACGAACGCTACAAGCGCGGCACGACCACGGCATTCGTCGATCCGTCAGGCTACAGAGACTTCGTCGCGGAAAGAGAACAAGCCTTTCAACGCGAGTTGCAAAAACAACAGGCGGCCAGCCAGCACTGAAGACACATATCTCGCGCGTTCGTCAGTTCGGTCCCTCATCGCTGCGTCGGACAAAGACCGCGTAAGTGACGGAGTCCCATGCGTTGTGAATGCCAACGAACAGGAACAACAGCGTCGCGCTGCCCAGAAAGAACAATGCGCGCCGCGTGTTCTGCGTCACGATATAGGCTGACAGGGCAACCATCCCATACGCGATCAGCGGCAGCAGAACATGAAACGCCCAGTCCTCAAACACGGGCTTATAAACCTTCTGCGTGCGCAGGCGGCGAGCAACGATGAGGGTATAAATAATGCCCGCCACGCCGAGCAACGCGGCACAAACCGCAATGCCCGCGACGCCGCGCCACGGAGCGCTCAACACCGCTGACAACACCAGCACGATCGCGAAATGGACCACACTCGGTGTGGCGAATGCATCCGTCGCTGACGGCTCCCGGATTTGTGTCCTTTCAGAAATGAGCGTCAGCACTACGAACTGCAAACCGATCAACGCGCCGGCAGACGAGCCGACGATGACATAGAAGGCGTTCCATTCGGTGAGTTCGGGCATTGTCGATCACAAATTCGTGCGGCGTTCGAGGTCTTCGGGATAGCGAGCGCCGTGGACCGTGATCTGTGAGGCGGCAGCGTCGATCTCGCGCAAGTCGTCCGCGGTGAGTTCGACTGAAACGGCGCCGAGGTTCTCTTCGAGACGATGCAGTTTGGTCGTGCCGGGGATCGGAACGATCCATGGTTTTTGGGCCAGCAACCAGGCGAGTGCGATCTGTGCGGGCGTCGCGTTCTTCTGTTCGCCGATTCGCTTCAACAGATCAACCACAGTCTGGTTCGCTTTGCGCGCCTCCGCCGTGAACCGCGGCACAATATTACGAAAGTCAGAGCTATCGAAGGTGGTGCTCTCGTCAATCTTTCCAGTTAGAAATCCGCGGCCGAGCGGACTGAACGGAACGAAACCGATACCAAGCTCTTCGAGCACACCAAACGTTTCCTCTTCCGGCCTGCGCCACCACAACGAGTACTCACTCTGCAGCGCAGTGACCGGCTGCACCTCGTGCGCGCGGCGAATCGTTTGCACGCCCGCTTCCGAGAGTCCCCAGTGTTTCACCTTGCCTTGATCGATCAACTCTTTCACCGCGCCCGCGACATCTTCGATCGGCACGTCCGTGTCGACACGATGCTGATAAAGCAGATCGATGCGGTCCGTCCTGAGCCGTTGCAAAGACGCATCGGCGACTTCCCTGATGTGCTCGGGCCGGCTGTCGACTCCGATCTGCTTCCCTTCCGGACTGATCTTGAAACCAAACTTCGTCGCGATCACCACGCGGTCGCGCACCGGCGCGAGTGCTTCGCCGACAAGCTCTTCGTTCGCGTATGGACCATAAACTTCCGCCGTGTCGAAGAACGTCACGCCGCGATCGACCGCCGCGCGTAACAGCGAAATCATCTCCTGCTTGTCCGGCGCCGGGCCGTAGCCGTAGCTCATACCCATGCAGCCGAGTCCGAGTGCCGACACTTCCAAACCGCTCCTGCCAAGCGTGCGCTTTTGCATGATTGCTCCTCAATTTGTGTTGACTTAACTCGAAGTATAAGCGGAACGAACGCGCGCCTGAAACTCCTCTCGCTCATCAGACGACTCCGGATGCGAACCCACCGGATCGATCTCTTCCGACGAATACGCCAGCATCGGACCCATGCGGGTAATGTAACCGTTCCATTGACTGCGCAGATTTACATAGTTTTCGACGCCCGCTTGCTCGTCGGCGACCGTGCGAATACCGGCCTCGCGCAGTCTGCGCAACGCTGCGAAGTAACGACGGTGCCACAAATCGCGAGTGCGATCGTCAGGCGTGTGCGTCGGTTCATGGGCCACCCCGCGCAAAAACGTGTTCCAAACAGTTTCCAAAAGCAAATTGGCACTGCTATCGAGTTGCACCACCGCGCCCGATTGTTTCAACCACGCATACTCCTCGTCAGCCAGCGCCGTCCTGATGAGCGCAACGGCATCGAGCGACACGAGCGTGAAGCGCGGGATCGCATAAGCCGGCTCGCGAAAACGAAAGTAGTAAAGCACCGGGTAGAAGTGATGCGACTCTTTCGCCTGCGTCATCTCGTGCGCTAACTGAGACAAGTTAGCGTAGCCAGTTTCGAACTTTCCCTGTGGACCAAGACGCGCGATCAGCTCGGCTGCGTCGCCCTTCTCACCGCAGCCCAACTGAATATCGAGGCCAAACACATTTCTGCGATTCAGCGCCGAGTAGACCTGCATCAGGTAAGTCAGCGTAAGCGAGATCATCGACAACCCGACGAGCGAGTTGAAGAGAAACAGCATGCGAAAGCCGGCGGTTTCGGGACTGTAGTCGCTTACGCCAACAACCGCAATGCTGCTGCCGCCGGCATAAATAGCTGTGATCAAATCCGCACGACTTGCTTCCGAGGTCGCGCGCACTGACGTTCCGAGTTTCGGATGAATGATTAGACCAGCGCCGATGGCGAGTGACAGCGCCCAAACCAAAACGTACATCACGAGAATTGCTGGACCACAGAAGGAAAGGATTCGCTCGCGCTGCTTAGTAAACGGTTTCGATAAGTGTTTGAAGATTAACCAGGTAAGGCGCGAAACTTTAGGACTGATGATGCCCGCGTCAACGCGCGCGTAGAGTACCGTGAGGAATACATCGACGAGGATGAGCAGCATCAACAACCCGCCTGCTATCTGCTCGAACAACTGCATCCCCCTTGCTCCTGTAATGCGCCAACGCTTCGCTGCTTAATCGGGCGGTTCGTTCTGGTGCGACGGGTCGTGTGCTGAAGGCTCTTCGCCTTCAAACTCTTCGCGAGTAGTTTTGTGCGGTCTGACACCGAGGGTCCACGAAGGCGGATCGCTCGCGGGGAAACTTTCCATGATGTTGTAGTCGATCTCGGCTTCGCTCATCTGGTCTCCGCCCACTCGCGGCCCCGAGTCCTCGCGAGGTTCGCTGTCCTTTTCATCCTTTGGCATATGTGAATGGTAGCAAGCGTCCGTACGCCGCGTCTTGCAAAAGTGTCATGCTTTCGTCTTGCGCGGATGCGGCGTGGTGACGTAAAACCTCAGGACACTATGAAAAACCCATCACCCGAACAAACGGACCCCCAAAATAGCGTCGAGGTGCGCTTGCGCACCATGCGAACGTTGTGGCTCGCCATGTTGCTGAGCCTCTTCATGTACTACGTGTTCACGCTGTTTGCCACGCGACCGCCAAACGGCGCGCCAAACAACACGATATTTCTCGTGCTCGCCTGCGCCGCCGTAGTGGCCGCGCTGATCTCGTTCCCGATCAAGAGCGCGCTGGTCAAGAAAGCAATCGACCAGCAACAACCGGCGATGGTCCAACAAGCATACATCGTCGCGTGGGCCGTCACGGAAGTCGGAGGCTTGCTGGGAATACTCGACTTCTACCTGACCGGCGATCGTTACTACTACGTCATGTTGATCATCGCCGCCTGCGGACAACTACTCCACGCGCCGAAACGCGAACACCTCGTGAACGCGTCGTTCAGAGGAAGCGGACCGTCAGGCATCTGGCGAGAACCGACCTAAACTAACCGCCCGCGATCGCGCCGATGATGTAAAACGTTTCCGCTCCCGAGGCGATCGCCTGCGGCAACGGCGTGTCCGCCGGTTCGTGCGTCACGTCTTCACCGCAGGCAAAGAACCTCAGAAACGGCCGCCGCTGCCCCGCAACGTGATCGCGAATGGTCCCGCGCAACATCGGATAACGCGTCTCGAGCGCGTCGAGGATCGAACCGCGCGTCACTTCGCCGTGGACCTCGAGTTCGACGTCGCCGTTGACGCCCGCCAGCGTTCGCAAATGTAGCGGCAGCGCAACGCGAATCATGTCAGCGTCTGGACCTCCACTGAAAGCACTGCCGGAAGATCGCGCACGATTGGCGACCACGTGTCTCCACCATTAGGCGACATGTATACCTGCCCGCCGGTGGTGCCGAAATACACGCCGCACGAATCAAGTCTGTCGATCGCCATCGCGTCGCGCAGCACGTTCACGTAACAGTTGCTTTGCGGCAGACCGTTCGTGAGCGCCTCCCATTCGTTGCCGCCGGTGCGACTGCGATAGACAGTCAACTTGCCGTCGAGCGGATAGTGCTCGCTGTCGCTTTTGATCGGCACGACGTAAACGGTCTCCGGCTCGTGTGCGTGCACGTCGATCACAAAACCGAAATCGGTCGGCAGGTTGCCGCTGATCTCGGTCCATGACTCGCCCGCGTTGTCGCTGCGCAGCACGTCCCAGTGCTTCTGCATGAACAGCAGGTTTGGATTCGCAGGGTGCATCGCGATGCGATGAACGCAGTGGCCCACCTCCGCGGTCGGGTTCGGAATGTATAGCGAGTGTAGTCCCTGATTGATCGGTTTCCAGTTCGCGCCCGCGTCGTCGCTGCGAAACGCGCCCGCTGCGGAGATCGCTACAAAGATCCGTTCGCGGTTTTGCGGATCCAGCAGGATCGTGTGCAGACACATACCGCCCGCGCCCGGCTGCCACTGCGATCCGGTGCCGTGTCCACGCAAGCCGGCGAGTTCGTGCCAACTCTGCCCGCCGTCAGTCGAACGAAACAACGCCGCATCTTCAACACCGGCGTAGACCGTGTCCGGATCGTCGAGCGAAGGCTCGAGATGCCACACGCGTTTGAACTCCCACGGATGCGGCGTGCCGTCGTAGAACTGATGCGTCGTGAGCGGTTTGCCGGTTTCCTCTGAAGTGTCGTAAACAAATTTATTGCTCTCGCCCATCGGCATGCCGTCCTCGTTCACTGTCGGCAGGCCGGTCGGCGTTCCCGGTTGAAACCACGTCTGGCCGCCGTCGTCGGAGCGTTGAATGATTTGACCGAACCAGCCGCTGGTCTGGGACGCGTAGATGCGGTTCGGGTCTGCGGGCGAGCCTTTGACGTGATAGAGCTCCCAGCCGGCGAAGTGGGGGCCGCTCACGTCCCATTTTTCACGTTTACCATCCGCAGTCAGAATAAATGCACCCTTACGAGTGCCAACGAGTACTCGTACACTGCTCATATTTCGGGTTTCCTTTTTTGTTTGTTAGCAAATCGCGATTTCCTCAACAGTACGTCGAACGGCGACTCCTGAGATCGACAATTGTGGGAAAAATTATGTTATCAGAGTGTTAGGATCAAACTTACCAAACCCAAAAACTTAGACTGTTTTATATAGCACCTGTTCAAACGGACGAACTTCGATGCGGGCGTTACCGTACTCTCCTCGATTCGGCTAAGATTCCGGCAGCTAAGATCCTCGGCGGCGAAAGTTATGTTTTGTCCTAAATGTGGTCAGCAACAGGTCTCGGATGAGATGAGATTCTGCTCGCGGTGCGGGCTCGCGCTAACCGGCCTGGCGGAGTGGATCGCAGGCGGAACGCTACCGGCGAAACGTGCGGACGAGCCGCAAAGTGTGGCTTTGTCGCCGCGGCGCAAAGAAATGCGTCGGGCTGGCAAGTTGATGTTCTTTAGCGCCGTACTGCTTCCTGTATTTCTCGGGATCAGTCTCATATTCGACGAAGGCGCGCCGATGATCTTTCCCTTCCTCGTGTTTTTCGTCGGGCTCGCAATGATGCTGTACGCGCGTCTGTTCGGCGACAATACCGCGCCCACAGACGATGCGTCGCTACTTAACCCCGCTGCGCAAACTTCGCCACTCCCTGCGAGTTCAACGCGCGCCTCATTACCACCCGCAGCAAACATGCCTCTCCCAACCGTGGGACGCCAGCCGGTAAGAACAAACGAACTGGCCCAACCACCAAGTGTCACCGAAAACACCACCAGACTCCTCGATAACGAATAGCGCACCCTGCGCAGACCGCATTGCGTTTCTGGCGGGGGGCAATACACCAGCGATGAACTTCAACGAAGTCAGGCATGAAACATGTATACTTCTGTAAATCAAACGTCGGTATTTGTTAATATCTACCGACACCAAATTGATGAAGAAGACCAGTAAACAAACAGTCTCCTCTACTGAAAGGAAGATACTCCACCTCGCGCGGAACGGCCGTATTCTGCGGCCTCGAGACTTACAAGCCAAGAAACTGCCCTCAGACTATCTCTGGCGTATGCATCGGCAGCAGAAACTTCAGAAAGTTGGGCGAGGCATGTATGCGTCGCCGGAAGCGCCACTCAGCGAACACCAGACCGTGGTTCAGGCAGCGCTGCGTGTGCCGCAGGGTGTTGTGTGTCTGCTTTCTGCCCTGCGCTTTCACGAGTTAACCACGCAGTCGCCGTTTGAAGTCTGGATGGCTATTGACGTAAAAGCGCGTGCGCCGAAGGAAGAAATTATTCCGCTGCGGCTTGTTCGCTTCTCTGGGAAGGCACTTACGTCAGGGGTTGAGAGAAATTTGATTGAAGGCGTGCAGGTGAAAGTCTACAAACCTGCGAAAACCGTCGCCGATTGTTTTAAGTACCGAAACAAGATCGGACTCGATGTGGCCATCGAAGCACTGCGTGACTGTTGGCGAAAGAGAAAAGCGAGTGCAGACGAGCTGTGGTATTACGCGAAGGTGTGCCGCGTCGCCCGCATCATGCGACCGTATCTGGAGTCGGTTGTGTGACGAGATCCGAATCAAAGAACTTAGCGGCTTCGGTTAAGGCTCGCTTGGCAAACCTCGCACGCGATCAGAAGGAAGATTTTCAAGAGCTACTTTCGCGTTACGGTCGTGAGCGTCTCCTCTATCGACTAGGCATTTCGGAATACCAGGAACACTTTATATTGAAAGGGGCGCTCTTATTTGCCTATTGGTTTGGAACGCCGCATAGACCCACCCGGGATATCGATCTCCTCTCGTATGGTCCTTCCGACATTCCACACGTTGAAGAGATCTTTCGTAACTTGTGCGTGCTTTCAGTCGAGCAGGACGGCTTAGTATTTCTAGTCGACTCCGTGAAAGGGGAGCGTATTAAAGATGATGAAGAATATGAGGGAGTGCGTATATATCTGACCGCTTTGCTGGAAAATGCTCGGATTCGTTTACAGATTGACGTGGCATTTGGGGATCGTATTGTGCCAGGACCAGAAGAGATCGATTTTCCCACGTTGCTCGAGTTCCCTACCCCGCATCTTAAGAGTTACACACGCGAGAGCATGATCGCGGAGAAGTTCGAAGCCATGGTGAAACTCGGAATGATAAATACACGAATGAAGGATTTCTTCGACGTTTGGAGTGCGACTCAGGAATTTCGCTTGGACGGGGCAACTCTTGCTGAGGCCATTAGGCTCACATTTCAGACTCGTGGCACACCCCTCCCTGGACAGCCACCGGTAGCGTTCACTACTGAATTTTTCGACGACAGAGAAAAACGGGCACAATGGATGTCATTCTTGAATAAAGCTCGATTGAATGCACAAATGCTTCCCGAAATCGTCGAAATGACAAGCTCGTTTCTTATGCCCGTAGCAGCGGCCGTCGCACGAGGGGAAACCTATAAAGGAATATGGCACCCGCACGGGCCATGGAATTCTTTGCCTGAAGGCTGAACGATACAGCCCGCTTTACGTCACTTAACTACTCTGCGTTCTCGCGTAAGGCTTCGCATCAACCGACTGCTCCGCACTCGCGCGATTCAGCATTTCGATCGACTCCTGGTCCAGGTCGAGGCGCGTGGCTTCGATCAGGTCGTTCAGTTGGTCCAGGCTCGTTGCGCTCGCTATCGGTGCAGTAATGCTCGGGCGCGCGATTAGCCACGCCAAAGCAACGCGCGCGGGCGTCGATGAATATTTTGCAGCGACTTCATCAAGCGCCTCCAGAATGCCGAGGCCGCGCTCGTTCAAATACTTCTTCACCGAATCACCGCGCGCACGCTGCGCCAGATCCGCTTCCGAACGATACTTGCCCGACAGGAACCCCGCCGCCAGCGAGTAATACGGAATCACGCCGATATTCTCGCGCTCACAAAGCGGCTCCAACTCCGCTTCGAAAACACCGCGGTCATAAAGATTGTAGAGCGGCTGAAGACTCTCATAGCGCGGCAGCCCCAAACGCTTACTCACATCCAACGCTTCCTCGAGCCGCGCCGTGCTGTAATTCGAAGCGCCGATCGCCCTCACCTTCCCTTCCTTGATCAACTGGTCATACGCCCCGAGCGTCTCTTCGAGCGGCGTCTCCGCGTCGTCACGATGCGACTGATAAAGATCGATGTAGTCAGTTTGCAAACGCTGCAACGACTCGTCCGCCGAACGCAGTATGTGCTCCTTCGAAAGTCCCTTTCGATCCGGCGCCATCTCCACACCAACCTTTGTCGCGATTACAAGATCCTGCCGCCGCCCACTGCGCCGCAACCAGTTTCCAATGATCGCCTCCGACTCTCCGCCCTGATTACCCGGCACCCACTTCGGATACACATCCGCAGTATCAACGAGATTGAATCCGTTCGAGACAAACGCGTCCAACAACTCAAACCCCGTCTCCTCATCAACCGTCCAACCGAACACATTGCCGCCAAAAGCCAACGGCGCGACTTCCAAGCCCGAATTTCCCAAGCGTCGTCTTTGCATCTTAGTTCCTCTTTCTCTAATCCATTTACAGTATGTTAACTGCCCGGCCCGCCAGTAGTGCAATCACGAGCAGCGAGATCAACGCCTGAATCATCATCAACATCTTCGCCCAACGCGACAACACCGGCACGTCCGTCGGCGAAAAAGCTGTGCTGGTGTTGAAGGCGAGGAATAAGTAATCAACAAACCGCGGCTCCCAGTTTTGTTCGCCGGCAGCAAGCTTGCTCTCAGGACTCATCGTCATCTGCGGAAACAGAAACGCGCCGTCGGTGTGGCCCAGCGTGCGCGCGCGCTCGTGTGGACCACCACCGTCCAAACGCCAGTACCATGAAGCAAAGATGAGGATGTTGGAGATCCACAATGAAGCCGCCGAGAGCAACAACCGTTGCGGCTCAATCCCGTGTTCCGCAACTTCCATGAGCAGCAACGCGAGCGAACCGATCAGCGCAACGGTCACCACGCTGTTCAGAATGTAGCCCAACACCTGATGCACGTAATGATCGCCGCGATAGTGAAAGACAAGAATGAAGACGAGCAGCACGGCAACGATCGACGTCATCAGCCAGCGCGGCGCGCCACCCACCAGACTCGGCGGCAGCGTCGCATACAAACCGCCAATCGCGAGCATGGCGATGAACGGCGGCCACAGCGGTTCCTTGAGCCGTTTCACGTGTGCTGTCGAAAGTGTTTGAGCGCGCGCCACTGGCCCATTATCCTCCGAAACACAAGAACTCTCACTACCGGGCCACCGTGATCTTCGTCACCGGATGAATCTCCCATGCCGTTGCGCGCCAGTTGTCCGCGTGACCGGGCGCGATGTTTTCCGACTCCTCATCATGGCCCACGTCGAAATACAACCAACCTTCAAACTCACACCAGTGGCCCACTAACTGACGCTGTAGAGTCTCAACAGACCAATCGATTCCGTGCGACGTGGCCCAGTCCTGAAAACGCGGCGTGATCTCTACGATTACCTGTTCGTTCTTCGCCGCGCCTTTTCGATCCGCGATCGTGATGTGGATGTCGCGCCGACAAGGGCTGAAACAGTTCGTCGCTTCCGGACGCGCGTAAGCAACGTCGATCACCTCACCCTGAATTCTTGCCGCGTGCTCGATTGACCAGCGATGCGTATCGTTGCCACGCTCGAGCAACGCATCGAGCGTGACTCGCGCGTCAAAGTCAGCGGCTTGTGGCAGCGCAGTCCTGTTTTTCAAACGGTGAAGCTCGCGCGCGCGACTGGTGAGAGCGAACCCCGCGCTCGGACAATTCCACGCCAGCAGCAGCCACAGTGTTATCAAAATCACAACGACAACACCGATCACTACCCACGTTCGCCGGCTGCTCAACACTTGAGTGCGTTAATTGTTCTGCACGCAGGCGACGTACTCGCGCACGACCTGGGCCAGTCCTTTAAATAGGCTTTCGGAGATGATTGCGTGGCCGATGGACAGCTCGTCGGGACGGAGGCGAGCCAGCAAAAGCGGAAGGTTCTCCTGCGTCAGATCGTGGCCCGCATGAACGCGCAGGCGCAGGCTGCGGGCGAGATTTGCGGCCTGTTCGAGTTCGGCGAGAAATTCGTCGCCGTCAGGAGTGCCGAACGTGAGCGCATAATCGCCAGTGTAAAACTCCACCGCATCCACTCCCGCATCCGCGGCGAGACGAACAGACGCTTCCGCAGCGTCGCAGAACACACTGACGCGGCTAACGCCGCGAAAGGCTTCGACAGTTTTCACTAATTTGTTTTGATCGTCGTAAGCGCGCCAGCCGCGTCGCGACGTCAACTCTCCCGGCGTCACTGGCACGACTGTAAACTGCGTTGCCTTGACTGCCTTCGCGAGCCGCAATAACTCGGGCCGCAGATCGCCTTCGATGTTGAACTCGATCGCGCCACTCCTGACCTCCGGTATGTCCGCGATCGCGAGCACGTCGTCGAGCGTCGCATGACGTGCATCCGCACGCGGATGAAGTGTTAGACCATCAGCGCCGTTGTCGATCACGACGCGCGCCGCGTCGATCAGATTCGGCACACCGATGTCGCGCGAATTTCGCAGCAACGCGACCTTGTTCAGATTAACGCTTAGACTGGTTCGTCGCATCAGTTCAACTTCTCCGCTTCAGAACGGCAGCACGGCGGCGCCGACCTTGTAAGCGTACCAAATTCCGAAGCAGATGCTGAGGATCGCGGCGACTGTTTGCAGTCCTTGATGCGCGTGGGTCAGTTTGGGAGAGGTCAGCGCGAACGGCAGACCGATCAGTCCCGACATCAAAAGCATGCCGGCGATCGAGCCAAAACCAAACGTCAACACATACAACAGGCCCACCCACGCCGAACGGATCTGCGTGAGCACGAGCAGCGTCAACGCGCCGGAGCCAGCGAGCCCGTGCATCATGCCGACCATCACGGGCTTCCAGCCGATGCGCGAAACGCGATGAGAATGTGGCGACGGTGCACTTCGCTCGTGCCTCGTTTCGTGTTCGTGAAAGTGAACGTGCGTGTGCGCGAGGCCGTTGTGAGTATGCTGGTGCACGTGCATCTGGCCGTCGCGTCGCAACGCGCGCCAGAGCGCGCTCACGCCCAGACCGATGATCATCAGCGCGACGCCGAACTCGAGCCAGCCGCTGACTCGCTCGGGAATCGCAATGCGAAACCACAACACCACGATCGCGATCGCCATCAGCGACGCCGTATGTCCCGCGCCCCACAGCGCGCCGACAAACGCCGAGCGAAAAATGTTTTTATGCCGGCTGACGATCGTTGAGATCGCGACGACGTGATCGACCTCGGTCGCGTGTTTCAATCCGAAGACCAGACCGAGCCCGAGGATGGCCATGATGCCGAGTGTATTGGAGTTTTCTAACATGCCCGCTTCGCTAGGAGCATATCAACTCCGCGCGTGCGGCCAAAACGCGCAGAGATTCCCGTTCCTCATTGCCACTTGAAGATTTTCAGCGCCACGACGAAGCTCACGAAACACCACGCGACGAGGATGGCGATCGAAAGCCAGTTTGACGAGAGCGACGTGCCTTCGTTCATCAACGCGCGCAGCACGTTGTTCAACGCCGTGAGCGGCAGCGCCTGAATGAACGGTTGCAGCACCTGCGGAAAGCGCTCCGACGAGAAGAACGTGCCCGACAACAACCACATCGGCAGCATGATGAAATTCATCAAACCCGACACGCCTTCGATCGTTGTCGGTCGAGCAGCGACCAATAGCCCGAGTCCGGAGAAGGTGAAGCCGCCGAGGATAGTCATCAGCGCCACACTCAACCACGAGCCGCGTACCGTAAAGCCAAACGCGATCGTCGCGAAGATGATCACGGCCGCTACTTCCAGCACGAGAAACAGCAAACGCGACAGCATGAACGACAGTAAGTAATGCGAGCGACGCATCGGTGTCGCTGCGAAGCGTTTGAGGAGTTTGCGCGAGCGTGCGATCACCACAGTAAATCCGAGGCCCCATAAACCGCTGCCCATCAGGTTCATGCCGATCAAACCGGGCACGAGAAAATCTACATAACGCGCGCCGGGCTCGGTGACTTTCTCTTCGCTCACGTTCGCCACATCGGCGCGTCCCTTACCGCGTTGCAGCGCATCATCGACGAGCAGACGAGCAGCGCGGCTCTCGGGTCGCGTGGGATCGAAGCGATAGTCAAACGAGTCTGTGCCGGGTTTGACTACGATCGCGACTTTCCCGCTGCGCAACGCTTGCGTCGCCTCATCGGGACTCATGACAGTCGCCGTGATGTCTGCAGAATGAGACAACACGTTTGCAGTTTCGGCAGCTCTCGAATTTTCGGCGCTCGTCTCGATCGCCACCGGAGTTTTGTCGGGGACCGTATTGCGAAACGCGATTCCAAGCGCAAACGTCATCAGCACCGGAAAGACGAAGACCCAAAACACAGCCTCTTTCTCGCGCAGAAACTCGCGCACGCGCATCGCGGTCAGCTCGAACAGCGGATGCAAAGATTCCGGCTTCTCGCTGCCGCGCGAACCTCTAACGTCGACCAAAGTTTCTTTTGCTTCAGCCATCGCGCAGCATTCTCCCTGTCAAACTAACGAACACATCTTCGAGCGTGGCCTGGTGCGTGGTGAGCGTGACGAGTTCCGAGCCCTGGCGTTTGATCTCGGCGAGCAAAGCAGGCAGAGCGACGCCGATCTCCGAAACAGTGAGCGCGTATTCGTCGCCGCGTGTATGCAGGTTGTTGACGGCCGGCAGGTGCATCAGCGGCTCGTGTTCGAGCGACTTCGTGACGCTGAATTCGATGATCTGATCGGCGCCGAGTGATTCGATCAACTCGGCCGGCGTGCCGAGCGCGATCACTTTGCCGTGGTCCATGATCGCGACGCGGTCGCAGAGACGTGTCGCTTCTTCCATGTAATGAGTCGTGAGCAGAACGGTGCCGCCGCCCGCGCGAAACTTGTCGACGATGTCCCACAGCGAGAGACGCGCCTGTGGATCGAGTCCCGTCGTCGGCTCGTCGAGGAACAGGAGTTCGGGATCGCTCACGAGCGCGCACGCGACCGCGAGCCGCTGTTTTTGCCCGCCCGAGAGCTTACCGACTCGTGCGTTTCGTTTCTCTTCGAGGGCGACGGTGCGAATGACTTCCTCAACGCTGTGACCGCGTTTGTAAAAGCTGCGAAAGAGTCGCAGGGTTTCGACAACCGTGACTTTTTCGGCGAGTTGAGTTTCCTGTAGCTGGACGCCGATACGTTCGCGCAACGCGCGGTTGTCGCCCGTGGTCCAGCGTTGGCCCAACAATTCGACGGTGCCTTCATCAGACGGTGTCAGGCCTTCGAGTATTTCAACCGTCGTCGTCTTGCCCGCGCCGTTTGGTCCCAGCAGACCAAAACACTCGCCCGTAAAGATCTCGAGGTCGAGTCCGTTGACGGCGGTGACGTCCGCGAATCGCTTCACGAGGCCCGCGCAGCGTAACGCGACGCGTGAAGCTGTGGGCGTAACTGCCGCCGCGTTGGACGCTGTCCGCACTTCCTGTGCTGTTTCTGTTGACATACTCGCGCTTTAGTTCTAGATAGAATTTGCAGAGAGTATCAAGAACTAACCAGGGAGGGAAAAGATCATGGACGAACTCATCAAGCGCATCACTGAGAAGACGGGGATTTCTGAAGACCAGGCGCGTTCGGCAATCAACACTGTCAGCGGGTTTCTCAAAGAGAAACTGCCGGCTCCCATCGCGGGTCAAATCGATAACGTTCTGGCCGGGGGCGGCGGCATGAGCGACACCCTCGGGAACGCCGCGTCGAAGATCGGCGGCATGTTCGGTTCCTCGTAGTCGGCTATCGTGTGCTAAATTCAATGCGGATTTAGCAAACGGAGCTGCACGATGAAACTTACGCGGGACATTCAGAGCCTCAGCACATTCAAACGCGATACTGCGAAGTTTGTGCGTCAACTAAAGAAGACCGGGCAGCCGGTCGTGCTGACAGTGAACGGCAAAGCCGAACTGGTTATTCAAGACGCTGAGAGTTACCAGAAACTCCTGGAAGCACACGAGCGGATGGAAGCGATCGAGGGGATAAGACGTGGCTTGGAAAGCATGAAGCGCAATCAGGGAAAGCCGGCAGAAAAGTTCTTTCGGGAGTTTTTTGCTGAGAAAGGCATCCCTGAGCGCGAATGAAGCGGTACGCGGTTATCTTCGAAACATCAGCTCAGGAAAATGTGCGCGAATCTTACGACTGGGGCTGCCGCGCGTGGGGAAAGAAGGAGGCCCAACGATGGGTTCGCGATTTACGATCAGCAATCGTAAGACAACTCAGCATCGTCCCTAAAGGCTTTCCACTCGCGCCGGAAGACGACGAATTCGCGAAGGAGATTCGCCAGCTCATCGTGGGTCGCTATCGCGTCCTATTCACCATTCGAAAAAGCAAAGTCCACGTACTTCATGTTCGAGGCTCATACAATCGGAAATGACCTTGGTGGTGAAAGTGCAACGGTAGTTTCAGCCGTAAAAATTTCAGTGCTTAGTGGCTAAGAACTGGCGAGCACGTTCCGGGCCGTGGAGCGCCATAGATAGTGGAGGAGTAGCCAGAAGATAAAACTCACAACGTAGGCCAACATAGTCGCGCCGAGGCGAAACTGCGGATCGATCCTGCTTCCGATAACGGCCAGCAGCAGGGCCGGAAGAGCACTTACAACGAGAAAGGTCCAGCAGGCGATGCGAAACGAGTCCCACCTCGTAAGCTTCACCAACAGGAACACGATTAGATTACCGACGACACCCGTAAACACGACCGCATCGAGTATGCGTCCAAAAACGAGCAGCGAGCTGACCTCATGTGCTCTGCCGTAGCTCAACAACATGAAAGCAGCGAGAATAATCACGGCGCAGCCCACTACAGCTATCAAGTCTCTACGCATATTGTTCATGGGATCATTCACCTCTCTGACGTTTTCGATGTGTTGCTTTGAAGCAGAAACAACCAGGTCACCCAAAATCGCCAACCAGAATTTTCCGGTCGCGAGCTTTCCGTCTCGTCTCTTTATGTCGCGAGCGCTGTCGCGAAACACCTGAAGCATCAACGGGCCATATTCGCGGCGAAAATCAGCGGGATAAGCCGCCAGCAGCATCCGGTAAACGCGACACGATAAATTTGTAGTCTCTCTCATTAACTACTCAGGATTGCACCTTCTGCGCCGAGAGCAACTTCTTCGCCCGGGCCGCTTTTACAAGCTGCGCCAACCGTTCAGCCTCGGCCACGGCAACGCGATGACCAAACTTCGTCAAGCGATAATAACGCCGGCGTTCATCGTCCAGCTCCGGGTCGGGCCGCTCGTCCAACTCTTCGATCAAATCGTCGTTGAGCATTCGCTTGATCGAGCCGTACAGAGTTCCCGGGCCGACTCGAACTTTGCCTTCTGTTCGCTCCGCGACTTCCCGCATGATCTCGTAGCCGTGCCGATCGCGATCCGCGAGCGCGAGGAGAATATGAAACATCGCCGGTGTCAGCGGCAGGAAGTCGTCAGGATTACGATTCTTGATCACTAGCCATCCTCTATATCGACGCGCGATATAGTAGAGCGGTTGCGCGATTCTGTCAAGAGTTAATCGAGCGCAAGGATGTATACTGCTGCGCATGCGAGGCAGGAGAAGTAGATCGTTGCTCATCAGCGCGGTCGTGATATTCATCGCGTTAGCCGTGCGCGCTGCATCTGCTCAGACTCCCTCACAGGCAAAACCCGCCGAGCCATCTGACGACGTCATTCGCGTCGAGACGAACCTCGTGCAGACTGATGTGACTGTTATCGACAAGAAGGGGCGCGTCGTCACGGGTCTCAAGCCGAATCAGTTTGAGTTGCGCGTTGATTCCAAAACTCAACCGCTGAGCTTCGTTGAAGAGGTCATTGCCGGCGGTCCGGCGGAAGAAACACAACTAAAGAACGTGCGCGAGGGAAGAGTAAATGCCGCGCCTGCGCTGCCTCCGCCCGCCGCATCCGAGCGTCGTCCGCTTATTTTCTTTTTCGTGGATGACGTTCACCTTGCCCCGGAGAGTTGGGTGCGGGCGCGCTCACTGTTGCTGAACTTCCTGGACCATCAGATGAAGCCGAACGATCGCGTAGCGGTCGTCTCGACGAGCGGTCAGATCGGTTTTCTGCAACAACTCACCGACAATAAATGGGTATTGCGCGAAGCAATCGGACGCCTCAATCCTAAGTACAACCCCGAAGCGACCGCCAGCAAGGTCACGATCAGTGAGTCCGACGCAAACCTGGTGGCAAGCCACTCCGATCAGGCGCTTTTTGATTACCTGGTTGCGGCTACGATGCGCGAATACCAAATGCAGGACACGATCACTGCGATGGCGATGGTTAAGAATCGTGTCCAGCAGATAAATGAACAAGGCGAACAGGCTGAGTTAGCCACACTCTCGCGGCTCGAAAATCTCATTCGCTCGACCGAACCTCTGCGCGGACGCAAAGTCGTTTTCTTCGTGTCGGATGGTTTTATCGCCGACATCAAACGATCGAACGGCGCCGAGTTGATCAAAAGGATCGCGCAACGCGCTGCCGCCACCGGCGTGGTGATTCACTCGCTCGATACGCGCCCTCCCTACTTCGGATCTGGCGCTGACGTCTCCACAAACAACTATCCCGATTTCGGCGGCGGCACCGCGTGGCGAACGCTCGCTGAAAACAAAGGCCCGCAAGAGCCGTTGGAGACGCTCGCAGAACTGACGGGCGGCCGCTCTTATCTGAATGCGAACGCGCTGCGCGAGGGTGTTTCCGAATCGCTAACGGAGAGTTCTGCTTACTATCTGCTCGGGTGGAGCCCCGATCGCGAGAAACAAGAGCCCGGACGATCGACGATCCAAGTGAGCGTGATTGGCCGTCCGGATTTGCGAGTCCGCACGCGGCGAAACTATTTTGATTTTCCTCAGCCGCAGCCAATTAAGACTGAAGCGTCAACCGCCGACGATCAATTGAAGTCAGCGCTCGGTTCTCTTTATGCGCGTCGCGATGTGCCCACCGCTGTGTCCGCGGCAGTCGGCACAACGCCGCAACACACGGGACTGGCAGTATCAATGACGATCGACGCGAGCATGCTTACGGTCGAGAGTGTCAACGGAAAAGAGTTGGCGATCGTGGACGTGTTGGGCGCGGCTATCGACGATCGCGGCGTGTGTTCGACGTTCAAGCAGAAGCTCGAAATTCCTCAGGAACTGTTGGCCAACGAACGTCTGATCAAGTGGAAACAATTCCTGTCGTTGCCTGCAGGACTTTACCAGGTACGCCTCGCGGTACGCGATCGGCGCAGCGGACGCACCGGCAGCGCAATGACGTGGATCGAAATTCCGCAACGAGAAAGATAAAGGAGTAAGGAAGTGTCTGTTACAGAAATCGCCCCTGACTGCTATCGTATCTCCACCTACATTCCCGAGATCGACTTACAGTTCAATCAGTTCGTGATCGACGATGAAGAGCCGCTGCTGTTTCATACCGGCATGCGTTCGTTGTTTCCGACCGTGCGCGAAGGAGTCGCGAGCGTAATCGATCCGGCGAAGCTGCGCTGGATCAGCTTCAGCCATTTCGAGGCCGACGAGTGTGGCTCGCTCAATGAGTGGCTGCAAATCGCGCCCAACGCACAAGCAGTGTGCAGCCTCGTCGGCGCGATGGTGAGCATCAACGACTTCGCGCTTCGTCCCGCGAAAGGCATGGTTGACGGCGAGACGTTCGAGACGGGGCGGCATCGCTATCGCTTCGTGCAAACGCCGCACGTGCCGCACTGTTGGGAGGCGGGGCTGCTTTACGAGGAAACGAAAGGCACGCTGCTCTGCTCCGACCTGTTTCATCAGGGCGGTGACGTCGAACCGTTGACGGATGCGGACGTGATTGCGCGCGCGCGCAAGACGCTCGTCGATTATCAGGCGAGCCCGTTGGCCAACTACATGCCGTACACGAAGCACACCGACGGCATCATGCAAAAGCTCGCGGCGCTCAACCCGCGCACGATCGCGCCGATGCATGGTTCGGCTTTCGGTGGCGATGGCGCGCAGGCGCTGCGGGATCTCGCGGTCGTGATGCGCGAAGTGTTGGGTTGATGGCGGCGCGGGTCATACAAGTCAAAGTGAAACCAAACTCGCGCGTGAGTGCGCTCGAGGAAATGGAAGACGGAACGTGGCTGGCCCAGATCAAGTCTCCACCGGTTGACGGCAAAGCGAACGAAGAATTGATCGTGTTGGTGGCGCAGCGGTTTGGCTGTCGTAAGTCTGAAGTGTCGATCAAGAGCGGCGCGTCGAGTCGGACGAAGCTGGTGAGAATCGACGCGCCCGCTTAGTTCGACGCGCCCGCTTAGTTCGAGCCCGCTCAGCTCGCCGGCCCGCCCAGCTCGACACTCACGCTTAGCTCGCAAACAACGACTCGAGTTCCTTCGACGCATCCTCGACTGCGCGTTTGGCGTCTGCCACTGTCTTCGTCGCGTCGTCTACTTCTGCGGCGATGTTTTCGGCGCGTTCGGCCGCGGCCTCCGATGCAGCACGCGCTTTCTTGGCCTTCTCTTCAGCTTCACGCAACTGCTTCTCTGCCTGTTTCGCTTCGGCGTTTGCTTTCTTCTGCGCCGACTCCAGATCCTGAGCGTGAGCGCGTGCGTCCACCAGCGACTTCTTCGCATGCTGCAACGAGATCTTCGCGGCCGCGATCTTCGCCTGACGCATCTCTTCTGCTCGTTGTGCTTCACGCGTGGCTGCGGCTTTCTGTTGTGAACTTGGGCCATCGCTGCCGGCGCTTTCCGAGCCCTTCGCACGCGCCGGTTTCGCGGGCGCTTTGACGGTACCCGTGCCGGCCATGAACGAAGCGAGTGATTCGAAACCCGGCGGATCGACGTCCTGCGTCAGCCGCCCGAGACTTGGACCATCCGCAAGCGCGGAGATTGCTTCGAGCGTGGTCGTGATGCGGCGAATGGTGTCAGGCGACGGATTGCTTCCGCCATCACGCAACAACGACGCGGCCAGATCCGAGAGCTCGACGAGCGACTTGTGTCGCGCGTCGAGCGCCGCTCGCATCTCGGTCAGCCTGCTCGCGGTGCCGGAAACTTGCGCTTCGCGAACGCGCCGTCCCGCCGCAAGCAGCGTCTCGAATTCATCGCGATGGTCCCAGTAGAGTTGGTTGACGGTCCAGGCCGAGACCGAAGGCTTGGTGAGTGTCTTGACGAGGTTCGCGTCGTTGGCGCGGCCATTCTGCTTCAGCCGCTTCGCGAGCGCGTTGCGTGCGTCGGTGAACTCGGCCAGCGGCAGCCTGAAGAGTTCGTCGACTTCATCGTTGAGCTTCGACCGGCTCGCGCTGCCGATATCCACGACATTGCTTTTCTTCACAGTGCCGCTAGTTTCTCACTCACTCGTATCGCAACGCCACTAACGGATCGACTTTCGTCGCCCTGCGCGCCGGGACGTAGCAGGCGAGCAGCGCCACCGCGGTGAGCCAGCTGACGGGCCGGCCGGAGCTCACCCGCGTCGTGCCCTACCGGCGGCTGGACGTGAAGACCGGGAAGCGGCGCTGGCACTACCAGTTCACCCCGCACGA
>CAMLLD010000015.1 GCA_946480785.1 uncultured Blastocatellia bacterium
CCTCGCCACTGACAACCAGTATCCGTACTGGGTCATGGGTTCACAGCAAGACACCGGCGCGATTATGACTCGCAGTCGAAGCGATCAAGGTCAGATAACTGAGGTCGATTGGTATCCGCTGCCGTCGTCTGAGTTTGGGACGGTCGTGCCCGATCCGCTCAAGCCCACGACGATTTACGGTGTGGGGTATGGCATAGGTCAGGGCAACGGGCTAATCAAGATCGATCTTGCGACCGGGCAGTGGGGCAACGTCGCTCCAAATTTCGGCACGGACAGAAACCTCTATGCTGAGTCTTTTGATTTCTGGAAGCGGTTCGACACCGCGTTTGATCCAAAGGCCTTATACGTCGGTTATAACTGCCTTCTCGTAACCCGTGACGGCGCCCAGACGTGGAAAACGTTCAGCCCCGATCTCACCACACCGAAAGGCCAGCCGCTGGTCCCATGCGGTGCGGCGCCCGCTCCTGGTCCAACGCCGACTCCCGCAGCAACTCCGAACCGGTTTGCGTTCCGCGCGTCGATCTCGGATTTTTCGATCTCGACTGTCAAGCAGGGCGTCGTCTGGTCCGGGAGCAGCAACGGACAGATCTACAACACGATGGACGGCGGCAAGACATGGAATAACGTGACGAACTTCCCCGACCTTCCGGCGGGCACGAGCTTCACCACTGTTGAAGCCGGACACAACGATGTCAATACCGCCTACGTCCTTGCCAACATCGGTTTTAGTCGTCAGCCGGCTCCGCCAGGCCCGCAACAGCATTACATCTATCGCACGCACGACGGCGGCAAGACGTGGACACGTATCGTCAACGGCCTGCCGACTGACGAACGCACCGGGACTCAGGTTCACGTCATTCGAGAAGATCCCAAACAGAAGGGTTTGCTCTTCGCCGGTACTGAGACGACTGTATATGTGTCGTTTGATGACGGCGATCACTGGCAATCGCTGCAACTCAATCTACCGAGCACGTCGATCCGCGACATGGTTGTTCACTCGGCTCATAACATGAACGACCTTGTTATCGCCACGTACGGCCGCGGATTCTGGGTACTTGACGACATGAGTCCGCTGCGCGAGATCGCGGCAAAGGGACAACAGATCGCAGCGGCGCCGGCTTACCTGTTCAAGCCGGGTGACGCCATCCGCGCCCGAGCCAACGCCAACTGGGACCAGCCAATGAACCTGGAGATGCCGCATGCCTCTAATCCTCCGTTCGGCGCTCTGCTTTATTATGAGTTGAGCAAGAGACCTTCCGGTGAAATCAAGCTGCAGATTTTCGACTCGGCCAACAAACTCGTCCGGACCATCACCAGCACACCACCGCCGATGTTTGTTCGACCTGCTTTTCCGGATTACTGGCTTATGCCTGCGTCTGAGCGTGCCCTATCGACTGAAGTCGGCATGAATCGCATCAATTGGGATCTTCGCTACGACGATCCACCTGGATTTAATCCTGACATCGTTAATCAGATGAATTCGTCACCGGGGTCCGTGACGCCTGGGCCGCATGGACCACTGGCGTTGCCGGGCACGTACACCGTGAAATTGATTGTCGACGGTCAGACGTACTCGCAGCCGCTCGTCGTTCGAAACGATCCGCGCGTTGGTGAGAGTCAGTTGCTGATGTCTGCGCTGCGAGCACAGGACAAGCTCGCAATGGCGGCCGTTCAGGGCATGAAGGACAGCTATGCTGCTAATGGTGAAGTCGCTGCCGTGCGCGCACAACTCGCCGCGATGCCAAAGAACTCGATGCCGGCTGATGTCGTGGCGGCGGCGACTGCACTTGATGCGAAGTTGGCGACGTTTGGCGGGGCGCAACGCGGCGGACGTGGGCCAGGTGGCGGTGGTGGTTTTAACGCCGCTGTTCGAGTTCCGGGAAGCTTGTTGTCGTTCATTGCAGTCAATAATCTTTTCAACACGGTACTCGGGCCACTGTCACAGAACGGCATAGACATGGCGCCGACAAAAGCTGCCGTCAACACTTTGGAATCGGCGTGCAATGAGCTCACCATGACGGCGAATGGCTTGAATAAGATGCTTGACGCGGATCTTGCCGATTTCAATGCGCTGCTGATTAAGAACAATCTCCCACCACTGAAGTTCACGCCAAAGGCTGTCATGGCGCCTGCGTCGTGTACCTTCACGTGGTCGAGCGCGAAGTGATTCTCAGCGCGGTTTGATGATGCCGGTACTGGGCACAGGTGGCGGCATCTTTCTCACGAGCACATCTGCCTGACCAGTGTTCAGAGTGAGGCCAGTAACATTGCCTTTATCATCTTTAATGAAGTTGAGGCGCAGATCGGGGAGCTCGCTGTCATAGAACATCGACTCGGATTCGGGCACGAGCTGGCGCGGCTTCAGGTCTGAAGGCTTAACCCACAAAGCACCATCCTTGACGCTGACGTAAAGAACGAAATCATGCGCGAACTGCGGATCCATTTCGTATCTGCCGATGTACTGTTGCAACAGCGCGGGAGCTACCTTGACTTGCGCTGCCGCGATCGCTTTCCGAGTAATTGATGACGGCGCAACAGCGTCTTTGTTCGTGGTAGAAATCTTCGGCGCGGGTTTGATACCGACGAGCGCTATCAGGTGACTCGCGAACGTCCCGCGCCAATTCAACATACCGTGGTTTCCGTTAAACTCAGTGTAGTGGACCGCATACCCTTTACGCTGCAGCGTATCTCTCAAATTACGGTTAGCGGCGAGCAGTGTGGGATCAATCAAATTAGCCGGCGGCGGGTTGGGTAGCTTTGCCATCAGATCACGCCACCACCAGGTCCCTTCCAACAATCCGGCTTCGAAGGAGAAGCGCAGAGGCAAACGCGGACTGGCCGTGAACTGGCGGTTGAGCCATTCCCACTCCTTTTCACCTTCCGGCTTCCAGGCAAAAGAACCCGACTGGGAAAGCACGTTGCCAAAGACCTCTGAATGCCTGAGCCCGACGCAAGCCGCCTGCAATCCCCCCAGGCTCGCGCCGCCGATAATTGTCTGCTCAGGACGATCGGTTGCGCGGTAGTTAGCGCGCGCCCAGGGAACAATCTCCTGGGCCAAAAAGTCGGCATACGTTGAATTGCAGGCCAACTCACGGAAGCGATCGGGATTCTCTACCATCACCGCGACGAGCGGAGGTATCAATCCCGCTGCGATCAAGTTATCGAGGGTGATTGCTACCCGCACCGTGTTCACGTATTGACCACCGTCTGTCAGTACCAGTAAACCGTAAGGCTTCTTATCGGCGGCGTAGCCGGGTGGAGTGTAGATCCAAATCGGTCGTTCGTTGCCGAGGAGTTTGCTCCGGAATTTGTCGCGCTGCACTCGTCCGGTAGGAACATTCGGATGGGCGACGATCCAACTTTGGGGCTCGGCGGAGGGCAGCTCGACTGCCGAAAAGGAATTCCCTTCATACGGGTTGAACTCGTTATAGTGCTCGGTGAACTGGAATGGATTCAACGGATCGTTCCGTACGACCCCCGCGAAACGGGCCACGCCGCCCCACTCTTTCGGGTCAGGCAGGTTTGTTGCGAATTGATAGATGAAGCGCGCGCCCTGCTGCAGTCGAAATGTTTTGTACCACAAGTCAGTGTCGAGCAAACGCGTCATCGGCTTACTGACGTCTCCGAGGCGAAAGACGAAAACGTTTCTCGTTTCTTCGCTGGCTCGCCAAAGCACAGTGACGAGCAGCTCGTGATTGTTCTCCGCTGCCGGCTCAATTATCGGCGCACCCTGTTTTTTAATTTCCTTCCAGAACTTTTCCAGCGCGGTCCGATCACCTGAGGTAATTCGATCCCGTAGGGCCAGCAAACGCGGGCTCGATAACTGGTCATTGAGTGTTTCCGTTCGCTCCTGAGCGACCGGCGTGCTTATGCTCGCGGTCACAATAAGCAGCGTAGACACACGTGTAACGATCCGAGATGCAAAGCTAACTAGCATAGTCGGCGCCTTTCAGTAATTAGTTAGGGAGGGGGCGGTCTTTCTTTTGGTTTGAATCAATCAAGACTTGAACACTCGCTCAATCGGGGTGCGTCCCTGTTCATCATGAGCCGTGATTTTTGCCGCGGGCGCGCCGTTCACATGCTCGCTCTCGGAGCGTTGTTTTGAGCGGGCGCGTCGAACGACGATGAATAAATAAGTCAACACAGCAATTGCTATTAACTGGCGCATGACCCCGGTGAAGTTGTGATGTGGAACGTTCACCGCCCACAGCGCGGCCAGACCCGCCAGAACCGCGATGGTAATGTGCAACCCCATTCTCAAAAGCGTGGAATCGAAGGGAAGGCTCCGTCGGATTTCACAACAGTCGGTTTTGACCCGCTCGAAGTCACCGAAGCTTTGCAGCGCGGCACGTTGCGCATCATCCGGCCTCATTCCCTGCTCAACGTTAGCTCGGGTTCGCATTTCAATATGGAAGCGCAATTCCGTTTCGACTTCCCGCACCATCTCGTCGGGACGGCGCCAGGTATAAATGAGCCTTCTCGTGCCTTTGATCCAGAACATAATCAGAATTCTCTCTTAGACCGTGCGCAGCGCCTTGATCGTTGCGCTCGCAAGCCGCTCCCAATTCTGCTCTTCGATGATTAGCTGTTTCCGGCCCGCGCGCGTCAGCTTGTAAAACTTCGCGCGCTGGTTGTTTTCGGAAACGTCCCACTCCGACTGGATCCACCCACGCCGCTCGAGTCGGTACAATCCGGGATATAGCGATCCTTCCTCGATCTTAAGAGCGTCTCCCGAAATTTGTGCGATGCGTTGACCGACTCCGTAACCATGCAGAGCGCCAAGCGAAAGAGCTTTGAGGATCAACATATCCAGCGTCCCCTGAAGCAGGCTGGCTTTAGCTTTTGGCAATTGACAACCTCCTAGATGATCTAGGTCCAGCATACCACGAGCTACCCAGACTGTCTAGGGGGCGGTGTTGAAATGAGAATGGGCGCACGCGATTCCTCTGAACCGGGCTCTCACTAGCGCCGGCAGGCACAAATCATTTAAGATGGCGAGGCTTACAAGCATAGGTCCTGCTTTACCGGTTCAATAATGATCGTGAGGTATTCGTAAGGACCTACGCCCGCTTGGCTCAGCGGTAGAGCACTCGCTTCACACGCGAGGGGTCAGTAGTTCGAATCTACTAGCGGGCACCAGATCAATGGAGCGGGCGACATCGTTGTCGCCCGTTTTGTTTACTTCGCCCCCCTTGAACCTTCACTCGTGCGGTGCTGCCGCACTTACCCTATGAAGCCTCTATCGATCGTCATACTCACAACCCTGGTGAGTCTCGGTTGCTGGGCGGTGTCCGCACAGCAGGATGACGACGATGCTATCATCGACGCCTACATCTCGCGGCAGGCGCGGCATGAAAGCGGCGAGGAGTATCGTGAGGCGCGCAAGGTGGTCCACGGTGATCTCACGCATGACGGCGTACCGGAAACTGTTGTGCTTTACACGATCGAAAGCCAGGGCGGTGGCAATCTTTATGTCCAGTATCTCGCGGTGTTCGAACAACGCAATAGTAAGCTGTCGCCACTCACGCATGTTGAGGTCGGCGGTAAGTCTGTGCGGTCTGTCGAACTGAAGTCCATCGACAAAAATTCGATCCTGCTGGATACTCTGACTTATGGTCCTAAAGATCCGCAGTGTTGCCCCAGCATGAAAGCCGCAACGAAATACGTGCTCAGCGGCAGAACGTTGCGCGAGCAGAAACCGAAAGTAGCCAAACGGAGGTGAGCGAACCCGATGCACCCGCTTCTCGCAAACTCAATGCACCCGTCCTCGTAAACTAAATGCACCTGCTCCTCGCAAACTAAATGCACCTGCTCCTCGTAAACTCCATGCACCCGCTTCTCGCAATAACACTCGCAGCAGTTTCATCCGCTGCCACGCTCACACAAGGCTTTCCCTGGGAGATCTTCAAACCGCGTACTCTCCCCGAAGTAATCGCAATAACGAAGAAGACCGTCGGCCAGGAGGACACGGGCTTTCTGGCGCAGGACCAACTCGAATCGAAAGTACAAGTCGTCTACACAGGAGAGTCACGTCCGATTCCCAAGGATCGCGCGCGGTTTATCTCGATGTGGTTCGGCATGCTTCGCTCGTCACAAAAGAACCTGGCCGAGCATTACAAGCTCGAGTATCTATATAAGGACGGCAACGACGAGTACTGGCTGCCAACGTCCACGCCGATCACGAAGTACTTCGATAAAGAACTCAAGCCCGGCGACAAGATGGACCTCTACCTGATTTCAATCGGCGCTTTCCGCGCGAAAGATAAAATCGATTGCGTGTTGCTGGTTGAAGAGTTTCAAAAACCAAAGTCTCCCTAACTACTTCACGCCAACCAGGCCGCGTACGGACTCGATCAATTTCGCCGAGTCGTACCCAACTCCATCTTTAAATACCAATTCCACGTTGCGGATGTCGGAGATCTTCGCGGAAGGATTACCGCGCACCACCACAATGTCAGCCTGCTTTCCAACCGCGAGAGATCCGATGCTACTGTCTTCACCCAGAAACGTTGCGCCATTGAGCGTTGCGATGCGAATCGCTTCCTCAGGACTGAATCCGGCCTGGACCAGCAACTCAACGCCGCGTTGATCGCCAAAGCCGGCGACCACTCCGCCCCAACCAGTCGGATCAACTCCCGACATCAAAATCCCACCCGCCTTCACAAACTCCCGCTCAAACTGCATCTCCTTCTGCAACATCATCTCCCAAACCCGCCACCCACCGGGATGCTTCTTTCCCTCCTCCAACTCAGCAAGACAAGCGGCGTAGGCGTCGTCACTCAGCACAGTCTTCATTCGCGGATCGAGTGCGAACTTGTCTTTGACAAAAGCCTCGAGGATCGCGAGTGTCGACGTTACGGCGACGCGATGTTCAACGAGTTGTCGAATCATCGCCTGAACGGCCGGACTCAGCACATCGATGCGCGCCAGCTCAGGCAACCAGTCGTTTCTACTCGGACATTCATCGGGCTTCTTGCCTGAGAAGAACTCCGTGTCGACCATCAGTCCGTGCTCGAGATTGTCGATGCCGAGTTGCGCGGCCTCGACAAAGCCGACTGCGCAAAGATGTCCGGTGACCTTGAGGCCTCGTTTATGCGCCGCCTCAATCACCTGGCCCAGCTCCGCGCGATTCACATTCGTATAAACCTTGAACGACGTGATGCCCTCGTCGGCCCACTCGTTGATCTTAGTGGTTATCCGCTCCGGACTCAGCGTCTCGCCGGCCGCGTGATCAATGTAAGGACTCGTAAGATGAATCTTTGGTCCAGGCGAAACTCCCGCGTCGATCGAGCTCTTGAGTTTCTGCTCGTCACTCAAACTGCCGGCGCCCGTAGTCCTGATCGTGGTCACGCCAGAGGCGAGGTAGAGAGGAGCAAAACTCTGAGTAGCTACGACGTCGTTTTCACCACGACCAGTCGTGTAGAAAAGATGGTCGTGCATCCCCACCAACCCCGGGAATGCCGTGTGTCCGCTGAGATCGATTGCTTTGGCGGATGCCGGCACGGGCGTGGCGGAGGTTGGACCAAGCGCAACGATGCGGCCCGACTCGATAACGATCGTCTGATCATCCTGGCCGCTGGTTCCGGTACCGTCGATTACGCGGAGATGTGTGAGGGCAACTACGGGAGCACTGACAGTGACAAACTCTTCAGCGCGCCGTTGCGTACACGAACCACCGAGCACAACGATCACGAACACAAATACACAACGGCGCGCGCGAAGTAAAACCGAGAAATTCATTAACGCGTGGATTTACTCTCTTCACCTGCATCCGACGGCAAATCCGAGTTGAACATATCAACGACGCACTTCCACGTACCGTCGTTCTGCTTCTTCCAAACTTCGAGATACTTCCCTTTGTCCGTCATCGGCTTGCCCCTCGCGTCTGTCTCGCTGAGCTCGTAAGTGCCGGTCACGTAGGCGAGATCGCCGGAGCGCGCCACTTCCACTTTCGACGCCTTCCAACCACCGCCAAAACCAGGCACGCCGAACATGCCCTGCCACATCCCGCGCGCGCCTTGCTTGCCGTTTATCGTAGCCATGTTCGGCGGCAAAACGACGGCATCGTCGGAGTAATAAGAAGCAGTCTTATCGACGTCCTTCGCGCCGGCGGCTTTGGACCACTCCGCGTCGAGATTCTTCAAAGCGGCTTCATCTGCCGAACGCGTGTCGGCCGTGGTCGTTGCCGCTTGCTGTTGACAAGCGGTCAACAACGAAAGCGCGAGAGCGATGAGAAGAAAAGTAATGCGTTGAGAGATACGAACGGGAACATACGATCTGAGCATCAAGCGGGACCTCATTCAGGAGAGTAGACAAGCCCGCTAAACCTATGCTCCAAAGCGTGAGTTGTCAAACTTTAATCTTTGGAGGTCGTGCCCAAACGATTCAAGCCTCGTTGCCGTTTGCCTTGCGCGCCTCGCGATACCAGCGATGGCCCGAAGCATACTCGCGATCGGTCGGACGCAAACGCGACAACGAACGGTTCGGATCGATATGCGCACACGCGACATGAATCGCATTGATCGCCGCCATCGGCGCAACATACGAATTCAGAATCGACGGACTCGCCACCGGCGTCATCAGATACCCATCACAGAAACGCGCAATCGGTGAAGTATTACTATCCGTGATCCCAAACGTCGGCACGCCGTGTTTGCGCGCGTGCTGGACCGCCTCGACCGTGTCTCGCAAGCACTGACCAAAACTGATCGCGATCAAAACGTCTTTCGCCGTCAACACCTCAACCTTGTATTGCAGATTACCGCTGCTCCCAATCGGGGCCTCAGCGTCGAACCCGAGCGCGAGCAGTCCATAAGCGAGGTAGTACGAAAGCGAGGCGGCGAAATCGAGACCCACAACCAACACGTGACGCGAACGTTTGATAGTCCGCGCCAACTCGATCACTTTCTGCTTCTCGATATTGGCGTTGAGGTTGTTGAGATTCTCCAGCGCTTTGTCGAACGCCTGGCCCACATGATCGGCAACGCTGCGCTTCTCGCGCGTCGCCGCTTTCAGCACCGTGTAAGGCGTGATGCGCGCGACGAAGTGCTGCCGCAGATCGGACGCAAAGTCAGCGAATGTTTTGTAACCAAGAACTTGTGTCGTGCGAAGAATCGTCGTGGCATCGACGCGATAACGTTTCGCCATCTCGCGCGACGAGAGGAAGCAGGTCTCATCGGCAGAGTCGAGGATCGCGTGCACGAGTCGCTGGCGTCGCGGGTTCAACTTCGTACGCGCCTTTGCAAAACGCGCGTCGAGCGCGGTGGGCGCCTCCTTGCCGTTCGCGCCTTCAAACGCAGCAAGCAGCGGCTTTCGGCGCGGTTTAGCAGGCTTCTTAACGCGGCGTATCGCAGCTTTCGACTTTGTTCGTTTCGCGGTGCTCACGTTGAGTAAGATAGTCGAGGTCCATGTCGAATCCAACCCAAAATCGTGCGAGCGTGTGGTAATCTGAATGCCCGTGTCCAGCGCGACAGAAACGTCAAACATTTCCATTCGCCCGGTCGAGACTTTCGCGGAGTTGCGCGCAGTCGAGGAACTGCAAAAAGAAGTTTGGGGCGTTCCCGATCTCGACGTCGTTCCGCTCACGCATCTCGTCGCGGTGCAAGCAGCCGGCGGCGTGCTGCTCGGCGCTTTCGATCGCCAAACGCTGGTCGGGTTTGTTTACGGTTTCGTGGCCCAGGAAGACGGCGAGATTGCGCATCATTCGCACATGCTTGCCGTGAAGACCGCTTACCGCAACTTCAATCTTGGTTACAAACTAAAGCTCGCGCAACGCGAAGCGGTGCTGGCCCAGGGCATCAACCTGATCACCTGGACTTTCGATCCGTTGCAGAGTCTGAACGCCTATTTCAACTTCACGAAGCTGGGCGTGATCTCTGATCGCTACGTGATCAATTTCTACGGCGAAGAAGCGACGAGCTTTCTGCACCAGACGGGGACCGATCGCTTTTGGGTGAAGTGGCTGCTGACGAGCGACCGCGTGGTCCAACGTCTCAAGGCGACCAAGCCGGTGTTGGAAAATCCGTCTAACAAACTGCTGATCGAGATCCCGAGCGACATCAACGCGCTGCAACAGCAGAATCCCGAGCGCGCGCTTGAATGGCGCGAGCGCACGCGACGTGAATTCATCGCAGCGATTGATGCCGGCTACATCGTGCGGGATTTTTATCGTGAAGGCGAAAAGGGGATCTACATTTTAGGCAAATGAAAAGCGCAATCAGACAAATCACTGTCGTCCTTCTCGTCGCGCTCGCCGCTTCGGCCGCGCAGATCAACGCAACGAAGCCCGCGCCTGCGCCAACACGCTGGCTCGGATTGATCGGCGAGTACGGCCCCGACAACAACATCCTCTACGTTCTCGAAAAGGACGCGAAACTCCAGGCCTCGTTCAAACGCGCCGAGCCCGAACCACTGCAGGAGATCTCGCGCGATGTTTTCACGTTTGCCGCAGGTGGACCACACGCGAACCAGCGTCTCGTCTTCACGCGCGATCGACGCGGCCACGCAACCGCAGTCAAACTGGACACTGCCACGCTCGCGCGCCGCAATATCGAACCCGAAGCCGGCGCGAATCAACTGCGCGTTACACCCGTTCGTCCCGTCGCTGAACTGCTCAAGGAAGCGCTCACCGCACAACCACCCGCGGAAAGCGGAAACTTTCGTCAACCCGAACTCGTCGAATTAATCAAACTCGATCCAACGATCCGTCTCGACGTTCGCTACGCAACCACAAACAACCTGTTCGGTTCAGTCTTCTACGCCGAGCCACGCGCGTTCATGCAGCGGTCCGCGGCTGAAGCCGTTGTGCGTGCCAGTCAAAAACTGAAACCGCTCGGTTACGGTTTGCTGGTCCATGACGCTTATCGCCCGTGGTACGTGACCAAAGTGTTTTGGGACGCCACACCGAACGACAAAAAGATCTTCGTCGCCGATCCGAGCAAAGGCTCGCGTCACAATCGCGGCTGCGCCGTCGACATCACGCTTTATGATCTGAAAACGAAGAAGCCCATTGAGATGGTGAGCACCTACGACGAGACCACGGATCGCGCGTATCCGAATTATCCCGGGGGCACTTCCCTGCAACGCTGGCATCGCGATCTGCTGCGTGCCGCAATGAAAGCGGAAGGCTTCACGGTTTACGAAGCCGAGTGGTGGCACTTCGACTACAAAGACTGGCAGCAGTATCCAATTCTCAACATCCGTTTCGATCAGATCCATTAACTTTAGAAACGCCCAGCTCAACCACGCTTAGCAGACGCGGATGGCGCAGCTTGCCGTGGTTGGTCCACTCGATGAAGCCGACACGCACTTCAATCTCCGGCCGCACCCAGTGTGCGCGCACGCGCGGCAACCCGACTGCTTTCGTAAACGGCGCTCTTGGTATTTCGAGTTGATCCAATCGTGCGCGCAGTTCGAGCAGCAGTTTCGTGTCGAAACCAGTGCCAATCCTTCCGGCGAAAACGAAGTCGTCGTCTTTGTAATAACCGACGAGCAGCGCGCCGAGGCCGACGCGTTTGCCCTGCGGATCCGTAAACCCGCCAACGATGAAGTTCTGCGCCAGCTCGCACTTCATCTTCAACCAATTGCGCGAGCGGCGATGCTCGTACGGCGAATCGCGCCGCTTCGCGATCACGCCTTCCCAGCCTTCACGCTCGGCACGTTCCCACGGCGACGAATCGATCACCGGTTCAACACGGCACAGTGGTCCAGTCAGCGGCAACTGCCGCAACATGTTAAGCCGTTCTTCGAGCGGCAACGGTCTCAAGTCGCGACCGTTGAGCCACATGATGTCGAAGACGTGATAACTGACTTCACCGCCCGGCCACGTGACTTCACCATCCAGGATCAATTCATCGTGCGGCAGTTTTTCGATTGCGCCCGTAACAGCAGGCAGGTGCTGCGGCAAGTGATTGCGTGAGAACAACCGCACGTCCCCGCCCCGCTTGAACGCCAGCAAGCGAATGCCGTCGTACTTCCGTTCGAAGAGCCACTCCGGTCCGGTGAAACGCTCCTGCGTGAGCGTAGCCGCCATCGGTACGAACCATTCGGGAAAGCGAGACACAAAACACAGATTACGCTATCTTCACTCCCGATGAATACACGCTTTAATCGACGCGAATTCCTGCGCGGCGTAGCGGCCACGAGCGCGCTCTTGATGACGAGGCGGCCATCACGCGCCTTCGCCGAGCCACGACGTTTCGCACCCGTGAAAGTCGCGCGCGATCGCGTCATTCGCGAAGTCGTAGGCTTGCGGCCGTATCGCGCGAGCGGCTTCGTCGTCGACGCAGAACGCTTCGGCAACAAGCTGGTGGTCCATAACTACGGTCATGGTGGTGGTGGCGTCACACTCTCGTGGGGCACTGCCTCGCTCGCGGTCGATCTCGCGCGCAATTTTCTGACGACCAGTCGCACGCGGCCGCAACATTTCGCCGTACTCGGTTGCGGCGTCAGCGGTCTGTCCACCGCGCGTCTGCTGCAACGCCGTTATCAAAGCGGTCCGGGCACCGTAACGATTTATGCGAAAGCTCTTCCGCCCGACACGACTTCAAACATCGCGGGCGCTTCGCGGTCGCCGACGTCCGTTTACGAACCCGGTCGCGTCACCGGCAAGTGGAATGATCAATTCCAACGCGCTTGCAGGATCTCGAATCGCGCGTTTCAACCATTCTCGGCGGCACGTGGGACCATGGCGACTGGTCACTCGAGCCGAATGCGGATCAAGCGAACTACATCCTCGAAGCGCACACCGCGATCATGAAGAGCCTCACAGCGCCGGCTTAGTAACGCCAGCTCTTCAAGTCGGCGCCCGGCGGCGCGCTCTTCGTGATTCGCTCGACGATCTTCGGCGCGAAGAACTGGTGATAACGCAAACGAGAGATCGCGTTCGGCCGTGTGTGATCGCCGTTCCAGCAATGCTCCGCGCGTGGTTCGTAATCGACTTCGCCACCATACGCCGGGTCTTTCGTCGTCTTCAGAAACTCATCGACCAGATAGACTGCGTTGTTGAGAAAGTAGTTGTCAGCCTCGCCAACGTAGATGTGAATCTTGCCGGCGAGCTTTGGACCAAGCTTCGCCCAATCGCGTTTGAGGATGTAGCCGAGATCGTAATGCTCGCGCCAATAATCCGCGACCGTATGATCGATCTTGCCGGTCAACTTGTCCCAGATCGGTTTGGGATAACCGTCGCTGCCAACCGGCGAGAAGACGGCTTGCCAGATGTCCCACTGACCGCCCGAGCGACTGTTCGTGCCGAGCGCGAGCTCCATGTGGTTCATGTCTTCCACCGTTGCGGACAACTCGCCGAGATAATTCCGTTTGCCCGGACGCAGCATGTGCTTCCACGGCGAGTCGGCGTAATAAGCGTTGTCGTGTTCGTAGATGTTGATGACTGTGTAGGCGCGGAAGTCGATCGGATCGGGGCACGCAGCCCAACTACCGTTGTATTCGTCGGGATAAAACATCTGCACCGCCAACGCTTCCCAACCGCCGGTCGAGCCGCCGTAAAGAAAGCGCGCCCAACCCTGACCGATGCCGCGGAAACGTTTCTCGATCTCGGGGATCAACTCGTAAGTGATCGCGTCGCCGTATGGACCAAGGTTCGCGGAGTTTACGGCGTAAGAGTCATCGTAATACGGATTCGCGTGCTGGATCTCGACGATGAGAAAGCGCGGGAAGTTTGGTCCGGTCCAGTCTTTGTAAAACTGATACGCTTGCTCCTGGACGATGCGGTTGTAACCCTGGATCTTGAAACGCTCGCTGTAGTCGGGCTTGAGATTCGGATCGGGCGGCTGCTCGCGAAAGCCGTCGAAGTCGGCCGGAAAATGGCCGTGATAGATCACGAGCGGATACTTCGCTTCCGGATGTGAATCGAAGCCTTCAGGCAGCAGCACGTGCGCGCCGAGATACATCGGGCGGCCCCAAAACTTCGTCAACCGCTCGCTCTGAATCCTGATGTGCTTGATGTACTTCGTGTCTTTCGGCGGTTCGATGGGCGCAATCACCTGGTCCAACACGAGCGCGATCGGAGTTTGACCGTCGAGACGCATTCGCTTCGGCGTGCTGTAGAGATTGCCGGGCGCGCTGTTCCACTGCTGGCCTTCACCGCGATCCATCGGCAGCTTCACTGTATGTCCGTCGGCCCGTTTGAAAGTCTCGTAAACGTGCAGTAGCGCTTGCACGGTGTATTCGCCGGGCGGAATGTCCGCGAGACTGCGCCGTGGATAACCAAACGCACTCTGGTCCACGATCTTAGTTTCGCCGGGTTTCCAGCCATCGACATCGATGCCGAACACTTGCTGCGTGTTCAGATCTTCGTTGATCTGAAAGCGCGGTTCGCCTTCGGTGCCGGTCGAGATCAGCAGCAACAGACGGCCGTCGAGCGGTCCTTTGTTGAGTGTGGCGGGAAACGAGATCTGAAACTTCGCGGTGTTTGTGTTCTGGGCCACGGATTTATTACTCCCGAAAAGCGTCACGACCGCGACGAGAAACGCGAGATAGAATATTCTGTTCATAGCGAGCGTCTAATCTAGCAGGAACTCACAACGATGAAAACACGACGATTGGCAACCATTGCCTTTTCTTTGTTACTGCCAAAGATCGCGCTGGCGTGTGGTTGCGATCCATACGCGCGCACTGGATTGCAGGCCTATCAGGATTCAGATTTGGTCGTTATTGCCCGTATGTTGTCAGTCGAAAACGCAATTAAGCCCGAGCCTCGTGTGGGTGGCGACATAAGCGCCGCAACGATGGTTGTTGAGAAAGTTTATAAGGGGAACGTTCAGGTCGGTGAGCAGTTGAGATTTGCGCAAGGCGACGAAATACTCGGTTGCACGTGGTCATTCTACCGGGAGGAAGTCGGCGAGCGATTTCTGCTTTATCTTTTCACACCGGAGAAGCCGTCAGACCCGTTGTATATCCCGACCTGCAACAGATCCAAGGGCCTCGACGGCGCCCGGGAAGATCTGCTGTTTCTCGATCACCTGGAACAGCATCGCGGTAGCACCCGTGTTTCAGGCGTCCTTCTCGCCGACGGTGATCTCGACGTCTCAGGCCGCAGGATCCGCATCAGCAGTCGAAGCAAGACATACGTCACGACCACGGACAAAGAGGGGGTATACGAGATCTACAACCTCCCCGCCGGAAGATATGTAATCGAGCCTGAGTTGCCATTCGGGTGGAAGGTTGATGAGTTTTTGGCGACGAGGGAACCTACGCGCCCTTACGTGCATCGCCGTCCGTCGAACCGCCTTGCGTTCAGACTCCAACCACGAAAACACTTCAGTGCGGTTATAGAACTCCGGCTAAACAATCACGTCAGCGGAACGGTTGTAGACTCGAAGTCGCAGCCTTTGGCCTCGGTGTGCGTGTCACTCGTGCCCCTGAAGGATCAGAGCTTATTGGCCTGCAACGATTTCACCGACAAGAAAGGCCGATTCCAAATCGACTCGGTCGAGGCAGGCAGTTATTTGCTGATCTTCAATTATGAAAACAAACTGACGCGCGAGATGCCGTTTCCAAAGCTTTATTATCCCGGCGTAAGCGAACGCAAAGATGCTTCGACTATAGAGGTTAAGCACGGGCGGAGTTTGGATGGTCTGAACGTCGCAGTCACCCGCGATCCTACATTCGTCCCGGAATGATTGAGCAGCTAAGACGTAAAGCCGCGCAGTGGGATGTCGCGATCGAGGAGACGCGCTACACGGAATCGTCAGTGCTAGGGTTTGGTGTGCGCGACGGCCGGCGCGTGGTGCTGAAGATCGCGAAGGGTGCAAACGATGAGGCGCGTTCAGGTGAGGTGCTGAGGGCGTTTGGTACCGCTGGAGTGGTACGAGTTTACGAAGCGGAACTCGGAGCCGTGTTGCTCGAGCGACTCGATCCGGGCGAGGAGTTAGTCGGTTTAGTTCGGCGAGGCGACGATGATGAGGCGACACGAATTCTTGCTGACGTGATCGTCCGACTCAGCGGCCATAACGCGCCGCCGGGAACAGTAACTGTTGCAGACTGGAGCCGTGGTTTTGACTGGTACGTGCAAAGCGGCGACCAACAGGTTCCTTCCGAGCTGGTGCAGGACGCTCACAACATTTACCGCAATCTGGCGACCTCGCAACGCACAACGATGCTGCTGCACGGCGATCTGCAACACTACAACGTGCTCTACGATAACCAAGACCGCTGGGTCGCGATCGATCCGAAAGGCGTCGTGGGAGAGTTGGAGTACGAAGTCGGAGCTTTGCTGAGAAACCCCATGGAACTGCCGGAACTTTTCACGCAACGCGCGACCGTCGAACGCCGGCTGGAGATTCTCGCGAGCGTGTTGCCGTTGGACCGTTCGCGTGTGTTGCGTTGGTGCTTCGCGCAAGCGGTGTTGTCAGCGATCTGGGGTGTTGAAGATGGCTACACGATCGAACGCAACCATTCAGGTCTCGCGCTCGCGCGAACAGTAAGATCGATGATCGACTGAACTCCTTCACGCGCACGGAGGCACTGGACAATCAGTATCGTGTAACTCGTCAGGCGTACTCGTCGCGTGCTCGCCGCCGTACGTCGTAATCAACACCACCGACGCCACAATCACTGCCGCCGCAACCAACATCCGCATCGTCAACGGCTCGCTCGCCAGCAACCAGCCGAGAAACACCGCCACCGCCGGATTCACGTACGCATAAGTCGCAGCACGCGCGGTCGAAACGTTGCGCAGCAAATATCCGTACGCTGTAAAACCCAGCGCGCCGAAGATCGCCAAATAAAAAAATGCCGTGATGGACACCCACGACGCACGCGCAAGGTTCAACCGGCCAAAATCTCCAGCCAGCAAACCGAGCAACATCAAAAGCCCGCCACCAGCCAGCATCTCCATTCCCGCGCCCAGCGAAGTCGTCGTTTGGATCGGACGGCGGTTCGCGTAGACCGATCCACTCGCCCACGCGAGCGACGCAAACAACACCACGCCGGCGCCGGCCAAACCTAACCCTCCTACTTCACGACCGTCACTCAAACCGCCGCCCATCAACAACGCCACGCCGACGAGTCCGATAAACACGCCGAACAGCACCTTAGCGTTCGGACGTTTGCGAGTTATGGCCCAGTTCAACATCACGACCCACACCGGCTCAGTTGCGACGAGCAACGCCGCCAACCCCGAAGCGATATATTTCTCAGCCCACGTAACACCGCCGTTGCCGCACAACAACAGCAGCGCACCGATCAAAAACGCGCGGCGCCACTGCGCCCACGACCAGCCGCCCTTATCACGTTTGAACTTAGCCCACGCAAACATCAGTACGCCCGCGAGTGAGAAGCGCGCGCCGGCCATCAGAAACGGCGGCAATGTCTCGATCGCGTAGCGAATGCCGAGATACGTCGACCCCCAAATGAGGTAAACGGCGGCGAACGCAATGATGACCCTGGCGCGCGATGCACGCGGCGTCGATGCCGATTGTGTCTGTGTCATAGTCGAAGCCCACAGATTACACACAACCCCGGATGTTGGCACGTCAGATGCTCAACTCGCGTGGACGGCGCGCAAAATGCCGCCGCCGTGCGTCCTCTGTGGAGTTATGCCTACCCAACATAACCCCACCGGTTTGATTTGCCCCAACCTGCCCGATCAATTCGCAGCGAGGAGAACGAAGCATGCTCACCAACTCGCGCCAGAAAGCGCGACGCGTCCTGATCGCCGATGACGATCCCGTCATCCGTCACATGGTCACCCGATTTGTTGAAATGGAAGGTTATCAAGCCGTGGTGGCCCACGACGGCGGCGCGGCATATCGACTACTGCAAAGCGATGCAAATTTCTGCGGCGCGATCTTCGACATGGTGATGCCGCATATCGAAGGCATCGACCTGATGCGTTTCATGCGCACTGAAAAACGACTCATGCGCATTCCCGTGATGATGATCACTTCAGAAAAAGACCTGAAGCTGCTCGCCAACAGCTTCGCCGCCGGCGTTACGATCTTCCTGCCGAAACCTTTCACCACCGAACAGTTTCAAAGCACCTTCCGCCTGTTACTTAACCAACAAACGGAGCAGCCATGTCACTAACTCACACTGAATTAGCCGCAGTCGATCTCGCGGTGCTTGCGAGCTACGAAGAAGCACAGATCGAAGGCGAGCCCGATTTCGTCGTCGAACTGATCGATCTCTATCTCGATGAAGTCCCGCGGCTCTTCGACACTATCCACACCTCCATCCAGAACAACGACTCCACCACCGCCAAACGCGCGGCCCACAGTCTGCGCGGCAGCAGCGCGAATCTCGGCGTACTGCAAATCGCGGCGATCGCCGACGAACTCGAGCACCTCGAAAACCCGTGTGGTACTTCCGCTACGCAGTTATTGCAAAGCCTGGAAAACGAGTTTCGCCGCGTCAAAGAAATTCTCACTGCGGAGCGCCGGAATAGATCGCAATGAAGATCCTGATTGCCGAGGATGATCCGGTTTCCTGTCGCATCCTCTCCGCCAATCTGAAGAAGTGGGGCCACGACGTCGTCGTCACGCACAACGGCAACGACGCGTGGCGCGAACTGCACGCTCAAGGCGCGCCTCCGCTCGCGATTCTCGATCGACTGATGCCCGACGTCGACGGTATCGAGATCTGCCGGCAACTGCGTCGCGAAAAAACCGACACGCCCGTGCACGTCATTCTGTTAACTTCACTGAACCGCAGAGAAGATCTGCTCGGAGGTCTCGAAGCGGGCGCTGACGACTATCTCACCAAACCACTCGACACTCACGAGCTGCGCGCGCGTTTACAATCCGCCGCGCGCATCCTCGAATTACAGGAGAACCTGCGCCAGCGCGTGCGCGAGCTCGAAGCGGCGATCGCGGAACGCAAACTCGCCGAAGAAGCGTTGCGCAACCTGAGTCTCACGGACCAACTCACTGGTCTTTACAACTACCGCGGCTTTCTCAATCTCGCCGAACATCACGCGAAGACCAGCCGCCGCACGCAAACGCGATCGCTTTTGATCTACGCCGACATGGACGGCCTTAAAGAGATCAACGACACGTTGGGCCATCGCGCGGGTTCGACCGCGATCAGCGCAGTCGCTGATATTCTGCGGCGCACGTTTCGCGACTGCGACATCCTCGCGCGTCTCGGCGGCGATGAGTTTGCGGTGCTCGTCCCCAACATCAAACAAGCGGCGAGCACGACACTGCTCGAACGACTGGAAGGAAACCTTCGCAGTTACAACGAGGAAGCAGGCCAGGAGTTCACGGTCGCGCTCAGCATCGGCGCGGTGGAAATCGATCATGAAGAAGCGTGGCACATCGAGGACCAGATGGCGCGCGCCGATGAAGTGATGTATCGCGAAAAGCGAAAGAAAAAAGGCCGGATGAAAGTGGCGTCAAAGACATGAAAAGGCCCGCCGGTTAGCGGGCCTTTCGGTTATGGTTTCTTGGGTTTGTCCGGCTTGGGACGATTGTTGTTTTGCGGCGGGGGCCGGTTGTCTTTGCGATTCTCAATGACAACCACAGGTTCTTTGGGCGGCCGCTTGTCCTGATCCTTTCGCTGCGCAAACGCGCAAACCGATGCGACGACCAGTATCACCAGCACCACAATTTGTCGCACCAACCTCATCATTTTAGCCGTTGCCTCCTCATGCTATTTGCGCGCATGGGAGGGAGAAAGAGACGCGCCGTCACGAAAGGCTGCAATATAAATGCCACAAAGGATCGAGCGCCGCGGGCGCGTATTTACGCGGAAAGTCTAACAACTCACGCCCAAATTCGCACGGTTTCGAGTTAGGTCGCACCTTATCGTGCAAGGCTTTACCGCCTCACTGTGACACTGAGAGTTCCAATATTCCCGCTCGTATCGTAGCTTCTCAACGAGATCGTGTGCTCGCCGGGGCCGAGCCCGCTGAATTCCACCGTGTACGTTTCGTGTCCGCTATCGGCGATCCCGTCGTCCGGAAAAACCGGAATCCACGTCGCGCCGTCGAGGCTCGCGTCCGCCTTTTTGATCTTGCCGGTCGCGTCGTCAACTGAAAACACGAGCCGTACCGCGTCGCGATTCAACTGCGGTTGGCCCACGGCTTTGACGACCGGCGGCGTATTATCGATGTCTATCGGTTCGCTCAAACGTTCGCCCGTCAGCTTCTGTCCCGGCGGATTGTCCGGCGCGTCTGACGCGACGACCTTGATGATGTAACGTCCGTCGGCGAGCGCCGCGCCGTCGATCGTGTAAAAGTTTTCGCGCAGATTGTCCTTCAACAAGCGGAACGTCTGTTCGTTGAGAGCGCGATAATAGATCGCGTATTCGAGCGTATCGGAATTGCGATCTTCAGCCTGCCATTGAAACGAGCGCGCGCCGCGTTGATAGAAACGACGCGGCGGCACTTGCGCCACTGGTCCAAACACCGACGGATCGAGACCCGATGATTCGACGTTGGGATCCACTGTCGTCTGCGTCATCTGTTGTAGACCAACACCGACCGGCAACACCGTGATCGACAAAACTTCCGGCGCGACGTTGCGCGGCAGATAAGCGACACTCACGTCTTCGAGCCAGGCCGGAGTTGATGCTGAAGCGCCGGAGCGCACGGTCGCGCGCCACTGAATGAAACGAGCGCGCGGACTCGCGATCTGGTTTCCTTCCGGATCGCGATACCCCGCGCTCCAATCACTCCACGTTGCATCGGGCCGTTCACCGTTGCCGGTGCGCGTTTGCACTTCAACCGCGCCCGTGCCGCGCCACCAGATACGGCCCCACGAAGCCGTCAGCTTTGCATCTCGCACCGGCGACTCGTACGTTCCTTCGTTGACGAGTTCATTGCCGAAGCGAAACAGTTTTCCCTGGTTGCTCGAGGCCGCGTAGACCTGGTTGTTCCTCACGAGCAGCGACGAGATCTGTCCTTCGGGAGATTGCAGCAGCAACGTGTCGCGCCCGTCGTTCGTGACGGAATAGATGCGTCCCTTGTCGGCAGTGCCAATCAACACGCTGCCCGGTTGCAACGACGGAGCGATCGCGAAAGCGGTTACAGTCGGCGAACTCCAGACAACGTCGGTCGCGCCGTCGGGAAGAATGCGAAACACCGCACTGCGCGCGTTGGAAAGATCGCTGCGGCTGCGCGTCGTTCCGGTTTGGTTTTGCAGCGGTTGTCCGCTCTCGTCGATCGCGGTGATCGTGACGGACGTGGTCGTCGTTGTGGTATCGGTTGGCTGCGGTGTCGGCGCAGGCGACGTCGAGGGAGCGCGCGCAGTTGAAGCGGCGTCGCTCAGTGCGAGCGCGTAGATCGAACCATCGGCCGCGGGCGCGAGCGCGTGAATCTCGCGGAGTTGCGTGTCGAACAAAGCGAACGTTTTGCCTTCGGGCGACACACGCAAAACGAGGCCACCTGAATCTGTGCCGGCGATCAGGTCTCCGTTGGGCGTTACCGCAAGCGAGATGACGTGCGTTTGCGTCGTGTTCACGAGCAACGACGACTCGGGCGTCGCGCCCGCTGTTTTCACGCGATAGAGCTTGCCGCTGTCGCCCGTGCCGACCGCGAGCGAACCGTCGTTCATCACTGCCAACGACCAGATGTACTTGTCGCCGGGATCGAAGTAGACGTCTGCTTTGCCGTCCGCGCCGATGCGATAGACCTTGCCGTCGGGCGACGTGCCGGCGAACACCGAACCATCGCGTCCGATCGCGAGTGCGGTGACGTCGAGCTCCGGCGCATCGTACAACAGCGAGCCGGCGCCGTTCGCAGTGATCTTGAAAGTCTTGCCGTCGTGACCGGTGCCGAGATAGACGTTGCCCTGGTTATCGATCGCGGTGGACCAAACGTATGTCTGCTGCGTGTTGAAAACTTCGTTGAGCTTCGGCGCGAGCATCAACACGCCCGTGTCGCTGATCGAAACGCCTCGCGCATCGCCTTTGAGCAGTTCGGTGCGGCCGCTGGTTTCCCAGAGCACCGGTTGTCCCGCGCGCGCGCCCGCGAACGCGAGCAGCACGAGCAGACAGGTAGTTACGACGGGGATGCTTCTTCGTGTTTTGGTGATCATCGTTTGGTCAGTTTCCTATGTACTTGGCGTAGAGCGAACGGGCCGTCGCGATTTGGTCCGTGCCGCGCACGATTGAGCGCGCATCCTGAAAAACGGTCAGCTCGAATGGTCCAGTCTTAAAGCGCAAGAGATATTCATTGAACTTCACGTCGCCCGAGGGTCGCAGCCGTTCGGCAAGCGACGAGAAGTTAACGGTAGTTGGTTGCGAAGGAGAGATCTGAATGGCGTCGCGACCGCAGAGCACGGCGGCAGTTTCGGCTGACGTGGGCGAAAGAGTTTCGAACTGGCCCAGGCCGCAGGTCGGACAGTCCGGATGCGGCGCGGCGAGTTTGATCTTGCGCCACTCGTTTTGCCAGACGTCGAATTGCATCAGCGAGCCGTGAAGATCGTCGAAGTTTTCGGTCAGGAGTTTAAGTGCTTCGGCGACCTGGACCGCGGAGACGATGTTGATGATCGGCATGATCACGCCGGCGGTGTCGCAGGTTGGGGCACTCGCCGCGGGTGGCGCTTCTTCGAACACGCAACGCAAGCAGGCGGTTTGTTGCGGGCGAATCGTCATCGTGACGCCGTATGAGCCGACGGCCGCGCCGTAAATCCAGTTCGTTTCATGCTTCACGCAAGCGTCATTGATGAGATAACGCGTCGCGAAGTTGTCGGTGCCGTCGAGGACGAGATCGCAGTCCGCGATCAACTGTTCGATGTTTGAGTGATTGACGTCGGCGACGTGTGGTTCGATCTCAATGCTGGAGTTGATCTGGCGCAGATGGTTGGCGGCGGCGATGGCTTTCGGCAGACGCTTCTCGGCGTCGGTTTCGGTGAACATCGTCTGGCGTTGCAGGTTTGAAGGCTCGACGAAGTCGCGATCGACGATGCGGATGCGACCGACACCGGCGCGACAGAGCGATTCGGCGTGCGCGGTACCGAGTGCGCCGCAACCGACGATCAGCACACGCGTCGCGAGGAGTTTGCGCTGTCCTTCTTCACCGATCGGATTGAACAGGATTTGTCGGCTATAGCGATCGTTCACTGCGGTTTCAGTATAACAGGAACGATCAACGCCGGAGAGCGGCTAGGCCCGCGTCGTACATGAGTGTCGCTGCGGGCGACTTTCCCGTCCATAGTTGGAACTGAAGCTCGGCTTGAGTCGCGAGCATCTCTAGCCCCCCGAGCGTTTCGGAGCCGGCTTCGCGCGCCTCTTTCAGGAACTGCGTTTCGATCGGGTTGTAGACGAGATCGTAGACCAGCTTCGCCCCACCTAGCTGATCCGCTACAGCGATCGTCCGTCCGACAAGTTCTCCCGAACCGACCGGGGTGGTGTTGATGACCACGTCGTAGTCTCTGAACGAGGCGTCTTGGACCGGCTCAAACGTCACGTTGAACTCGGTCGCCAACGCTTCAACGTTGGGTCGAGTGCGCGCAAACAGCGCCACTTTCGCGTGTTCCTTTTTCAACGCCCACACCGCCGCGCGCGCTGCGCCACCTGCCCCAATCACCGCCACCGACAAACCACTCAAAGACCCGACGCGTTTGCGCAATGGCTCGATCAGTCCGTGAACGTCCGTGTTATATCCACGTAGCTCGTCGCCTTCGACTACGATCGTATTAACCGCGCCAATCTCCTGCGCTTCCGGCTCGATCCAATCGAGCAACTTCATCACGCTGGATTTATGCGGCGCGGTCACACTCAACCCGCGCAAGTTCCAATCAAGCTCGCGCGTCCGCGGGTGGACCATGCGCGCAATGAACGACTCGACATCGCGTACTTCCAGCGGCAGATAAACTCCATTGACGCCTTCCGCCGCGAACGCAGCGTTGTGCATGTGCGGTGAGACGGAGTGCGTGACCGGCAGTCCCACCAATCCGCAGATCATCGTGTCGTCGTTGATGTCGTCGATGCGATAAACCGAACGAAGCTGTCGCGCGTTGACCTGGCCCGGCGCCGTGGCGCTCTCGTCTTCTAAAGATCCGTACGTCAGAAACGAGCCACGTGCTGGGCCGAGAATCCGCGTCGCCACACCCGCGTCACCCATCGCGATCGCAATGAGGTTGCGACCCTCGTTTCGCGCCCGGTCCAACAAACGAAAGATGCGGATGCAATCAGTAATCTCCGTTGCCTGCACCGCGATCTTCACGACGTGCGCAGGCGTCGCCGCTAGTCGTTCGTAGAGTTGTTCCAGATCCTCAGGAACACCACTGAAGTCGTGATGCGAAACGATTACTCTTGCCCAATCATTAACAGCGAGGTCAGATTCAATATCGAAGAGGGTTCTTAGATCGGATCTCCAATCCCCATTCCAAAAAGTCTTCCGTTCAGCGCGACTCAGAACACGGTGACCGCCCTGTTCGGACGGCCGAAACGTCAGGATTATTGGAGCCGCTTGTGTACGGTTGATGGATTCAAGGCAGGTGATGAGTTCACTTTCCTCAACGAGACAATCAAGCCGCAGCTCAATAATATCTGCCACTTCGCGCGCGCGCGTGCACGCTGCCCTGACGTCCGCAAAACTCTTCGCGCAGACCGGCACACATACGCGGGTTCTTGTGCTTCTTTGTGGCTCTATTTTCGTTCCTGAGTTTCGAGGTGTCTCGTGGGTGCTTCAACTCCGAGATGGCGGGTCGTTCCTTCAGTCACACTCGGCACCGGCGGATGAAGTTCGCCGGTTCTGCGCGGCAACTGCGGCGGCGTCACGGGCGCCGATTGCATCACCGGCGCGGACTGCATCAACGGCAGGCGCGGCGGCATCATCGCCTCGCGCTTCTCTCGTTCTTTAAGACGCATAAACTGCGCGACGCCCTTGGCCATCAGCGAAAACGCCGGAATCAACATCCAGAACCACCACGTCGCGCCGATCGATCGCGACAAAGCAATCGCGATGATCAGAAACGCCACGCCCATGAACATGCTTTTCATCGCCGACTCAAGCGTCAACGGCTTACCGCGCTTTCCCGGTTTATAGTCTTCTTCGAGCAGCTCCTGCGGGTGTGGTTGCGGTTGGACCATCTGCCCCGTCAACGCCTGAGGAACGAGACTGATGTTTGCTCCACAGACGCGGCAGAAACTCGCGCCTTCGAGATTTTGCGTTGCGCATTTAGGACAGAACATCTGATTTAGCCTCGCTCTCTGACCTTTTTTGGTGAGAATCTCGCTGGCGTCTCGCTTCGTAAAGCAGCACGCCGGCCGCTACCGAAACATTCAACGAATCCAAATTTCCGACCACGGGTATACGGACAAGCGTATCGCAATGTTCTCGCACGAGCCGGTGCAGCCCGTGCCCTTCATTCCCAAGAAAGATCGCCGCCGGGAGCGTCCAGTCCCACTCGGTATACGATTGCTTCGCATCCGCGGCCGTGCCAACGACCCAAATGTTACGTTCTTTCAACTGCTCTATCAATCTCACGAGATTCGTGACGCGCGCTACCGGCACGTATTCCAAAGCACCGGCCGCCGTCTTCGCGACCACTCCTGTCAACCCGACCGCGCGACGCTCGGCGATGAAGACACCATGCACGCCTGCACACTCGGCAGTGCGCAACATCGATCCCATGTTGCGCGGATCCTCGATGCCGTCTAAGCCCAAAACCAGCGGCGGATCCGCCGTGCCGACCCTTGAGGCGAGCGAATCCAGCAGTTCATCGGCGTCCGCATAATGCGCCGCTGCGATGCGCGCCATCACGCCCTGATGCCGCGCGTCGCCGAGCGTGCGATCGAGATCGAAACGCGGCACACGCTGCACGGGCACACCCTTCTCGCGCGCGAGCTCCAACACCGCTTTCAAACGATCGACGTGCGCGGTTTGCAGAATCGCGATCGACTCGACTTGCCGCTTTCCGGCGCGCAAGGCTTCGAGCACGGCGTTGACGCCGTAGATGACGTTCTGTTGCGCTGGACCACGCGGTTCGGTAGTTTCGCGATCGTGTTGATGTGGGCGGCGTCGAGACATCAGTCGAGTGGGTGAGTTGCCAGGTGGAAGAGCAGGCGCGAGTAGCGTGTGAATTGGCTCTCGTTGCTGTGGATCGTAGCCGTGTCGAGACTGAGTTTCCCCGGGCGTTCGCGACGCCAGCCGCTCGACTGTATTTCCTGCTCGGGACCCCAAACAAGATCGAGCAACGGACGCATTCGGTTGTAGGAGTCATCGAGTCGGGCGTTCGTAGCGTTAGCATTCAACACGCGTTGCAGGGTTGCGATGTTCTCGGTTGCGAGTAGGGTCTTCTCGCGGCCTAGACACGAGAAGTCAAAACCGTTTGCCTGTACGCGCCACGTTTCCGAATGCCCTGAGACGTAAAGATCGATTACCGCTTCGTCGCTGAACAACTCACTCGTATCGAGAATCTCGTTCTCCGCGCCTCGGCTCTTTACCTCCTTCACTTCAACGCGCTTCTCCACGAGTCGTCCCGTAACGATTAAGGCAATGTTGGACCACGTGACATCTACTTCGTTCGTTATCTGACCCGGATTGATGACCAACATCGATTCGTCAAAACTCAACGACCGCACTCGCACGACCGCGCCTTCATCGGTCAACGTAATGACGCGAAAGCCCGCCGTTTGCAGTCGATCCGCAATCAACTCGGCCTCTCCACGACTTGCCGTTCGCGCCAACGGCAACGCAACGCCTTCAGCCAAAATGCGCTCAAGACCGTCTTGCTCCAACCTCAAGAACGTAGCCGCATCCTCGATCGCTTTACGACTAAGAACCTCGTTACCAGGCAAGACGATCGTGTTGTAACCTAACTCGTGTTTCTCAGGTCGACGCAGCACGGGCGTGCGCAAGCGCGCGGATGATTCCGTCAGCGGTAAGGGTACGCTACAGTACATACAGTTGATGCGCGTCGGAGGATTTGCCCGCAAACATTCTTCGCACCGAATCATTTGCTCCGGTGCGAAAGCTTGCGGCTCGGATGCTGTTAATGGTCCAAGCACGGAGAGACGAATGTTTTCGTTATCTTTAGGCAACAGCTCCTCCAAGTATTTTGATTATACGACGACACTGTAAAATTCGAGGCGAGTTAATGTTTCCGCAGACCGCATTCATCAAACACCTGGTTGCTTTGGTCGTCATTACGATCGCCTTAGCCACAGGTGCTTGCGCTGCTCTACAACCGATCGATACAAGCGGACCGCGGGCCAACGAGCCCGCGTATCCGATCAGCCTGGCCGACACGTCCGCGCGGCTCGAACAAGCTTCAGTCGCGTGGTATCAGATGTCGCAACACTACGGACTGCCCGGCAAGACCGACGCGAACCTGAATCCTTATACAGGAACAGTGGAGAGTTTACCGGCGAACGCTGGTCCAATCGTACTGCCGAAAGTCGGCACTGAGCCGGTGCAGACTGAAGAGCAGACACGCGAGTCGCTGCGGCGGTTCATCGCCGATTGGCGCCAACTCATCGGCGCCGATCCGGAGCAGTTGTCTTTAGTCGAACGAACCGACGATCCGTCCGGAGTGAAAACCGCTCGTTACGAACAGAAGCCGTTTCGTTATCCGCTGCGCGGTGGCTACGGCAATTTCGTCATTCGTTTTCAATCTGACCGCCAGGTGGTCTCTCTTTCGAGCAACTGCATTCCCAACGCCGACCGCCTGCAACCGGCATTGAATGGTCTGACTCCGAAAATCACCGCCGCTGAAGCCATCGATCGGGTAAGAAAACAAGTCGTGACCACGCCTGCCGTGAATGGACCATCACAAACGTTCACGCTGCCGGCGAACGCGACTTTCACAGTGCACGATCTGGTGGTTTACGCACAGCCAGCGCCGGACCAGGGCAACGGTCTGCAACTACGTCTCGCCTGGGAAATACAAGTAACGAACGGCCCCGTAAAGACGGTCTACTACGACGCGATCGCCGACCAGGTGATCGCGACGGCTTGACCGCGCACGGTGGACCTCGTTACTTGACCAAAGGAGAACGAATTAGCATGCTAAGAATCCGACAAGGGGGAACTACGTCTATGAATAATAATTTCGATCCTACTAACAACGTTTCATGGCAATTAGGTCACCGCGGCAGAGTGGCGGTATTTATTGACGGCAACAATCTTTTCCACGCAGCGCGCTTTCACAACATCGACGTCGATTACAACAAACTACTCCGGGTCCTGCTCGGAGACGGTCGCTTGTTACGAGCTTTTTTCTATACCGGCGTAGACGTCGGCGCCGAACGTCAACAGGGATTTCTATTGTGGATGCGTCGTAATGGTTTTCGGGTAATTCAGAAGGAACTGAAAACTTTTTACGACGGCACGCGCAAAGCAAATCTCGACGTGGAGATTGCGGTCGACATGTTGTCGCTGGCCGGTCGTTACGATACGGCGGTGCTCGTTTCCGGTGACGAAGATTTTGTTTACGCGGTGAATGCGGTGGCTTACAAAGGCTGTCGCGTGGAGATCGCCGGCTTTAGATCCAACACCGCGCCGAAGCTGATCGACGTCGCTGACTACTTCATCGATCTCGGTGAGATCGCCGAAAAGGTGCGCAAAGAGGCGTCGCATGGACCGCGTTATGACGAACGCGATCTGCACGATCATGTGCCGCAGTATTTGCCGGCCGACGGGATGCCGCTGCCGAAACCACAGCCTGACGCTTTTCAAACGGCGATGCGAGTGGTATTAGAGACTGAGATCGGCGAAGACGAAGCGGCGGAATTTCAGGCCGCGAGCGAGTTCATCAGGATCACAGACGACCATTAGCCGCGCATGAAACTGTTCACAATTCAGGAAGCGAATGCGCTTCTTCCGAGCGTGAGAACGATCGTTGGGAAGATTCAGCAGGCGCACCGCAGAGTCGCGCAATTTCGCGATGAAGCGAAGGAAGCGGCCGAAGCTGCTGAACGAGGCGGCGGCGGTATTTCTTCCGGCGTCGCTTACGCGCAAGCGCTGACTGAGTTGACGAGCACGATCGGCGAGCTGGAAGCGCTCGGCGTGCAGCTCAAGGACTTCGAACGCGGCCTCGTGGACTTTCCCTCACTGCGCGACGGCCGCGTCGTGCTGCTCTGCTGGCAAATGGGCGAAGGCGACGAACTCGAGTGGTGGCACGACGTCGACGCAGGCTTCGCCGGCCGCACCCCGCTATAGCCTCGACCCCAAAGGTACAAAGTCAACGCCTGCTTAATTTTCTCGTTGACCACTTAAAGTTCTTCCTGATAGGATGCGCCCGATCGCGATGAAAGCAACCGGCGACTTCCAAACTTCACCCCAAGAGCGAAAATCTACACTTATCGAATTTCCCGGCGTGTCGCGAAGTTCCATGCCCGAATGGCGCAAGGAACTCAGCGAACGCGTCCGTGAAGTACAGGAACGCCGCGCGCGCGAAGCCGCTCACGAAGCAGCCGAAGCCGAGCGCCAGCGCGCGACCGAAGTCAACAATCCGCCGCAACTCGAATTGTTACCCCGAACCGAAACGCCGGCGATGAATCCGCTCGTCGCCGCCGCGCTCAAGCGCATCGAACGCGCGCACCAAAGCGCTTCGGTTGAAGCTCGTCCACCGAGAACGTCGCTCGCGACCGCAGTCGCGTACGCGCCGGAACGAGAAGAAAGCCCTATGAACGAGACGGATCCCCCGACTATCCAACTCGAATTTGAACCCGAAGTGGCGGCTGTCGAAGTATTGGAACCGGCCGTCGAAAAGACTCATCTGGCGATCGTGCCGCCGCCGAGCGAAATGGTGATTGAAGCGCCGGTTGAAGTGCGCGTTGAATCACAGATCGAATCTATTGAGGCGCCGCTCGAATCCTTCGTCGCGAAAGCTGAGCCTGCGCAAGCGCCGCGCCGATTGATCATCGAGAACGATCCGTCGCTCAACTATCTCGATTCGATTTGCCGCAGCGTGCGGGTCGACGACATCGAGAACCGCAGCGCTTCCTCGTTTCGACGAGTCGTATGCGCGGTGCTTGATCTGATCTTCTGTGCGTTGCTGACTGCCCCGATTGCGGGCGCGTTGTATCTCGCGGGCGGAAGTTATCATGACCCGCGCGCGATCGCGGTGATGGGTGGGTGTTTGGTTGTCGTGATGTTTCTTTACTTGACGTTGACGACGGCGCTCACCGGACGCACGTGGGGCATGCGTGCGTTGTCGCTGCGCGTCATCGACACGAAGACGGGATTGATTCCGACGGGCGGGCAGTCAGTTGGGCGCTCGTTCTTATACTTGTTTTCACTCGCCACCGTAGTTGGGATTTTGTTCGCACTCGTCAGCCGCGAAGGTTACACTGCGCACGATCGATTTACCGGTACCGCAGTCGTGGCAACCTGAAGTGCATCCGCAACTCCTCCAGCGCATCGTCGAAGAGCTTCGCACCAACCTCACCGGCAGATACCTCGGAAAGATAATTCAACTCAGTTCGGTTTCGTTCGCCTTTGATTTCGGTCTGCGCGGGGAGTTTTTGTATGTGAATGTAGATCCCGCGAGTCCGCGGTTGTATTTGATTCGGCGGCGAGTGAAGGAACTCGAGCGAGCAAGTGTTCCGCTAGGGGCTTTCGGCCAGTTAATGAGAGATAAGCTTGGCGGGCGAAGTATTACGTCTGTTGAAAAAGAAGTTGCTGACAGGATCGTTAGGCTGAATTTCGACTCGTTGACTCTGCTGGCGCAACTCACCGGAAGGAGTGCGGATCTCTTTTTACTCGACGGCGATCAAATCGAAGGCGGGTTGAGGACACAGATAAAAGGGATGTATCAACCACCGGCGTCGATCCGTGAAATCCATGTTGAAGAAGAGCTCACGCAAGCGCACGCCTCGCCGTCAGAAGCCGCCGACGCCTACTACTCAGCGCTGGACCGCGATCGCGAATTTGAGTCGCGTGCAAACAACGTTCGTTCCCAACTGCTGAAGTCGCTTCGCCAGAAAGAAAAACTCAAACAGAACCTCGAACAGGATCTCGCAAGGCACGGCGATCCGGACGAGCACAAACGTATCGGCGACTTGCTGCTGGCGAACGTCGCTACCGCTTCGCGCGCCGGCAACAAGGTGACGCTCGCGGACTACTACGCCGACGGCGCGCCGCAGATTGAGATCGAGGTGGATGAGAACACGTCGCTTCAGGATGAAGCGGCGCGTCGGTTTCGCCTTTACGGAAAAGCGAAGCGCGCGCGTGAGGAGATCGCTGAGCGGATGGTGCAGCTCGACCGCGAGATAGCGCAACTTAATCATCAGTTAGAGGGGATTTTAAGGATTATTGAGGAGCGGGACGAAACAGGTTTAGCGACCTTCATTGCTGCGAAAACTGCGCACAAGATACCAACCAAACAGTCCAAACGACCTGCCTCGCGCGGCGCACGCGTGTCGGGCGACTCGCGCCTGCCCGGCGTGCGGCGCTACTTATCGACCGATAGCTACGAGATACTCGTCGGCCGCGCGGCGCGCGACAACGACAACCTTACGTTCAAGATCGCGCAGCCGAACGACCTGTGGCTGCACGCCGGCGACTATCCCGGCTCGCACGTCGTCATTCGCAACCCGACGCGCAAAGACATCCCGCATCGCACGATCGTCGAAGCGGCGCAGCTCGCCGGAAAGTTCAGCCAGGCGAGCGAAGACTCCAAAGTCGTCATCCACTACACTCCACGAAAATTCCTCTCAAAACCCAAAGGCGCCGCCCCAGGCCTCGTGCGCCTCTCGCGCTTCAAATCAATCACCGTCGAACCCAAAGAGAGTATCGAGCGACTGTAGCAAGCCATCCACAGATTACGCAGAGTCTGTGTAATCTGTGAATGGTTTGTTATTCTCACGCCCATGCGATCTGAGGAACTGTTTGCGAAGGCGATCGAACTGATACCGGGCGGGGTGAACTCGCCGGTGCGCGCATTTCGCGGCGTCGGCGGCACGCCGCGCTTCATCAAGTCTGCGCGCGGCGCGCACATCACCGACGTCGACGGCCGCACTTACATCGACTACGTCGGTTCGTGGGGCCCGATGATCCTGGGCCATGCCGATCCCGAGGTCGTCGCCGCTTTACAAGAGGTCGCCGCGGGCGGCACGAGCTTCGGCGCGCCGACAGAACTGGAAGTCGATCTCGCGCAGGAAGTCGTCGACGCGGTACCGTCGATCGAGATGGTGCGTATGGTGAGCAGCGGCACCGAAGCAACGATGTCCGCGATTCGTCTCGCACGCGGCGTCACCGGCCGCACGAAACTCATCAAGTTCGAGGGCTGTTATCACGGACACGCCGACAGTCTCCTCGTTAAAGCCGGCTCCGGCGTCGCGACTCTCGGCTTGCCCGACAGCCCCGGCGTTCCTGCCGCGCTCGCTGAGAACACGATCACAGTTCCCTTCAACAACGCCGCCGCGCTCGAAGAAGTCTTCAGCGAACATCACGACATCGCCACAGTAATCATCGAGCCCGTCGTCGGCAACATGGGCTGCGTCCCGCCGCAACCCGGCTACCTCGAAGCCGTTCGCAAACTCACCAAAGCCAACGGCGCGCTGCTGATCTTCGATGAAGTGATGACGGGCTTTCGCGTCGCCCGCGGCGGTGCGCAGGAGCTTTACAACATCGCGCCCGACATTACGACCCTCGGCAAAATTATCGGCGGTGGTCTGCCTGTCGGCGCTTACGGTGGCAGCCGCGAGTTGATGAACCACATCGCACCCGCAGGCCCGATCTATCAGGCGGGAACGTTGTCGGGGAATCCTTTATCGATGACCGCGGGACTCGTCACGCTTCGTCGCCTGCGCGACAAGTCGGTTTACGACCGCCTCGAAGCGTCGTCTCGCAGACTATGTGAGGGCTTGGCAGTGGCGGCTGCGAAAGATGGGATAAAGAGCATAACAAACCGCGTCGGCTCGATGTGGACCAGCTTCTTCACAGACGAACCCGTCATCGACTGGCAAACGGCCAACCGCTCCAACCGCGAACGCTACGCCGGGTTCTTTCACGCGATGCTGAACGAAGGAGTCTACCTCGCGCCGTCACAGTTCGAAGCTGCTTTTGTCAGTCTCGCGCACACTGACGACGTCATCGAACAAACGGTAGCGGCCGCAACGAAAGCACTCAAGACAATCACTAAATAGGCAGGTCGATACTGAACTCCGATCCCTTCCCGGGTTCACTCGCCACACTGATCTTCCCACCATGCTGCTCGACGATCTGCTTCACGATCGCGAGCCCCAAACCCGTACCGCGTTTCTTCGTCGAATAGAAAGGCTCGAAAATGCGCTCGCGCGTCGCGTTGTCCATTCCCTTGCCTTCATCCGCGATCCGAATGCGCGCGTAATACTTCCGCGTCAAACCATCGCCATTCCCATCCGTCGTCAACAACTCCGTCGAGATGCGCACAGGCGCGTTCTCCTGGCTCGCATCGATCGCATTCGCAATCACGTTCACGAACACCTGTCGCAACTGATACGCGTCCCACTGCCCGATGATCGCGCGATGCGCAAACTCGCGCTGCACGTTCGCATTCTTCTCGAGGATCTTGTCGCTGACGAGATCGATGCTGTTTTCGAGTGACTCGTGCAGATCGACAGCGGAACGTTCCAACTCCTTCTGCCGCGAAAACTGCGTCACGTCGACGACGAGTTTGTTGAGGTGCTTGATGCCGCGCTCGACGAGCTCGATCGTGTTGAGCGCGTCCTGATCGTTCACGCTATCGCGCAACATCGAAACGCCGAGACGAATACTGCCGAGCGGGTTCCGAATCTCGTGTGCGACTTGCGTCGTGGCTCGTCCAACTGCGGCGAGTGATTCGCTGCGGCGCAGCGTGCGTTCAGCTTCAGCGACTTCCGTCGCGTCGACCATTGTCACGATCTGGCCGCGATCGCCGTCGATCGCGAGCGGCGAGGAATAGACGTCGAATGTTTTGTCTTCGCCTTCGACCTGCGCCAGGAAACGACCGTGATACGTCGCGCGGTTGACGCGAATAGCAGTCACAGTTTCGAGCATCTTCATCGCATCGTCAGACGCGAATCGTTCGAGCACCGAAGCGCCGATGCTTGCGTTGGGAAAGATCTTGAAGAAGGCGGCGTTCGCGCTGCGGATGCGATCTTCCGGGTCGATCGCCACCACTGCGCTGACCATGCCTTCGAGCAGTTGCGTGGTGAACGTGCGCTCGCGGCGCGCTTCGAGCATGCTGCGGCGCATTTGCCAGAAGTGATGCTGCACCTGCCAGATCGTGCCGAGGGCGACAAGCCCTCCCGCGCCGAGCGCGAGCAAGCTCCAGGTAAGGATCGAGTTTCGCGCCTTCCGCTGCGCGGCAAAGGTGGTATTGATGTTTTTCGTCTGAAGTGCCTGCAACTCGGCGTAGATGGCATCGATATCCTTATCAACGTCAGTCAGCAAGTCATGGCCCTTCAGACTGTAGAGTTGCACATCCTTGCTCAATTCAACGTACTGCTGGAGGTCTGTGCGAAGTTTGCCCCAGTTCACGTCGGCGCTGTCAGGAGTATGGTTTAACTGCACCATAGATTTATTCAGATCATCGCGTGCGATGTCGAGCCTGAAACTGAATGGCGGCGCAAGACCCTTTTGTGAAAGCGCTGTGTGTCGAACGCGAGCTTCGGTATCGACCTGCACCGTCTTGAACCGCAGATCTGATAAGAGGTTCTGCCAAACGGCAGTTCGCGAGGCCAGGTCACGAGCGTTCTCACCAATCTGCTCCATCTCCTTCGCACTACGCCAACCCAACCAGGAGATCAGACCAAGCAGCAGCAGAAAGCCAATGATGAGCGGCGTGATCGCACGAAGGAATGCGCGCCTCGCGAGATCCGTCGTCGCGGCTTCAGCAGACGGCAACGCCGCCGGCAGGTTTCTGCGCCGGTAAACAACTTCGGTTTTCTTCTCAGCGGGTTGCATTCGGGTCCGTCAGGGTTTCGCGTCCATCCAGTTGTCGCCCACTCCCACGTCGGCGATCAGCGGCACGTCGAGCGACACTGCCGACTCCATCTCGTGTTTGAGTATATCCGTTACCTTCCCGACTTCCGCGTCGGGCACTTCGACCAGCAACTCGTCGTGCACCTGCATCAACATCCGCGCCGAGAGTCCCGCACGTTTGAACTCTTCATCAACGTGCAACATCGCGATCTTCACGATGTCGCTGGCGGTGCCTTGGATCGGCATGTTAATCGCTTCGCGCTCCGCAGCCTTGCGGATGTTGGCATTGCGATCGGTGATGCCCGGCAGCGGACGAATGCGGCCGTAGATCGATCGCACGTAGCCATGTTCGCGCGCATGCAGCGGCACCTCCTCCATGTAGCGGCGCACGCCTTTGTAAGTATTGTAATAGTCCTCGATAACTTTCTTCGCTTCCTGGCGCGAGATGCCGACGCGTTGCGAGAGTCCCCACGGTTCGATCGCGTAGGCGATGGCGAAGTTTACGATCTTCGCGAAGCGGCGTGCTTCGCGCAGCTCTTCGTCGGTGCGCGCGCCAAACACGAGTCGGGCGGTGCGCGCGTGAATGTCTTCGCCTTTCTGAAACGCTTCGAGCATCACCGGATCCTGGGTTATATGCGCGAGGAGACGCAGTTCGAGTTGCGAGTAATCCGCGGAGACGATCTTGTTGCCTTTCTCGGCGACAAACGCGCGCCGAATGCGGCGGCCCATCTCAGTGCGAATCGGAATGTTTTGCAGGTTCGGATCGCTCGACGATAGACGCCCGGTTGCCGCGACCGTTTGATTCAGCTGGCAGTGAATGCGGCCGTCAGTCGCGATCTGCTGCGGCAGTGCGTCGGTGTAGACGCTCTTCAACTTGTCGAGTTCGCGATACTCGATGATCAAACGCGGCAACTCAAACTGTTGCGCGAGTTCTTCGAGCACCGCTTTGCTCGTCGAGACGCGGCCGGTGGAAGTCTTGCGGCCGATGTCGATGTTCAACTCGGCAAGGACTTCTCCGACTTGTTTCGGCGAACCGATGTTGAACTCGCGCCCGGCCATCTCATAGATCCGCAGCGTGAGCTTGTGCAGCTCCTGGCCGAGATACGTCGAGAGATCCGCGAGCACTTTCGGATCGACTTTCAACCCTGCGCGCTCCATGCGATAGAGCAGCGGCGCGAGCGGCAACTCGATCTCCGAATAGATCGTTTCGAGTTTCTTTTCGAGAATGCGTTCGCGCAGCACGCGCGCGGTTTGCGCCGTCAGATCTGCGGCAGTGACAGTTTGCCACGCGCTTTCAGACCAGTTCGCCGCGGGCGCGTTGCTGTTTTCGATGCCGAGTGCTTCGCGTGCGAGATCGGCGAGATCGTATTTGGTGCGCGCCGGATCGAGCAGGTAAGCCGCGAGAAACGTGTCGTCTTTGATCCCTTCGAGCGTGATGTTGAAACGATCCAACAGGCCAACCGCTCGTTTCAGATCGTGAACAGATTTTTCGACGAGCCCGTTCGTGAGTACTCCGCGAAGTTGCTCGATCGCTTGGTCTGCGCCGCCTTCAAACTTCTCGAGATCGACGTACGACGACACGCCCGCGCCGGTTGAAAACGCGATACCGCGCGTCATGTCGAGCTCGGTGAAGCACTCCTGTTCGCCGGAACCGACGCCGGTTGAATCTGCTATCGCAATCCCGACGTGTTCGGCGTCAAACAACGTGCGCACGAGATTGTTGAGATCGTTCTTCGTTTGCACGATGCGATAGTTGTGCTCGGCGCTCGTTGTCGCCGGGCGCGCGACCGCCGCGTCAGCGTACTCTTTCTGCAGGAGAGTGAACTCGAGTTCGTGGAACAACTCGTAAGCCGCGGCGCGATCCGGCGGACGCGTTTTGATCTTGTCGAGCTCGAGCGGAACGTCGATATCGGTGCGAATACGCGCCAGCTCGCGTGACTGGCGAATCAAGTCGGCGTTGTCGCGCAACGACTCGCGATACGTCTTGTGCTTCACCGACTCCCAGTTCGCGAGCGCGTTTTCGATCGAACCAAACTGCTGAATGATCTGCACCGCGCCCTTCGAACCGATACCCGGCGCGCCGGGAATGTTGTCGATCGAGTCGCCCATCAAGCCGAGCAGATCGACGAGCTTGTCCGCGGTCACGCCAAACTTCTTCTCGACCCACGCTTCGTCGCACCACTCAACCGGCGGCACTGGTTCCTTGCGCTTCACGACCTGCGAATTTTGTCGCATACAAACGATGAGCGGATCGTGCACGAGCTGGCACATGTCTTTGTCGTTCGACACGATCACTGCTTGCAGTCCTTGCGCCGCGATCTTGTGTGCGAGCGCGCCGATCACGTCGTCTGCTTCGTAACCCGGCGAGTTGATCACCTCGATGTTCAGCACGTCGCAGAGCCGAAAGATGTAAGGCATCTGGCTCGACAAATCTTCAGGCATCTCGAGCCGGTTCTTCTTGTAATCGGCAAACGTCTCGTGGCGAAAAGTCTTCTCGCGCGACTCGAACACGGCAGCGATGTAGTCAGGCTTCTCTTCACGCAACAACTTCAGCAGCATATTCGCAAAGATGTAGACCGCCTGCGTTACCTGGCCTGTGACAGTCGCGAGTGGCGCGGCGCGATTTTGCAGCGGCGCGAAGAACGCACGAAAGATGTGCGACATCGAGTCGATCAGAAAGACGCGTTCCGTTTTGTTCGCCATTAACGACTGAGCTCCTCGACGTGCGCCCGCACCGTCTCGCCGAGCGTCTCCAAATTGTATCCACCCTCAAGACAGGAAACGAGACGTCCCTTGCAACTACTCGCCGCCCACTGCTTCAACGCGCGCGTCATGTCGACGAAGTCTTCGTCCTTGAGCAGCAACTGTCCGAGCGGATCGCCGAGATGCGAATCGAAGCCCGCCGAGATGATGATCAGGTCGGGACTGAAACTCGTTGCCATTTCTTCGAGCGCCGCTTCGAACGCGCGCTTCTGTTGCTGCGCCGGCGTCGCTGCGCGCAACGGCAGGTTCAACGTGTAACCAAGACCACGGCCCATTCCCTTCTCGCCGCGCGATCCGGTCCCCGGATACCACGGATATTGATGCGACGAGAAAAAGTAGACAGACGGGTCGTCGTAGAAGATTCCCTGCGTGCCGTTGCCGTGGTGAACGTCCCAATCGACGATCGCGACGCGCTCGATCTCGGGATAGTGTTGTTGCGCGTAGCGGGCCGCAACCGCGACGTTATTGAACAGACAAAAACCCATCGCCCGTTCTTCCGTTGCGTGATGGCCCGGCGGACGCACCGGCACGAACGCATTGTCGACCTCGCCTTTCATGATCAGGTCGATCGCCTGGCAAGGCGCGCCGGCCGCATGTCGCGCCGCGTCAAACGAACGCATCGAGACTACAGTGTCCGCATCGAGGTAACCAATACCTTCAGCGACGACTCGTTCGACGTGTTTGTAAAGCTGCGGTGAATGCGCCGCTTGGATATCGCCGCGCGCAGCTTCGCGCGCCTGCACCTCGACGAGGCTGGGCCATAACTCCGCATCCCCTTTCAGCGCGTCCATCACAACCTGATAGCGCGAAGGAGTTTCCGGATGACCCGGTCCGGTGTCGTGTTCACGGAAGACGGGGTGGTGAATGATCGCAGTAGTCATTAATTACAAGCACAACTTATCAAGCGTACGGTAACGAAACAAGCGGGGGCCGCGTTAATTGGTTTAGCCCTGATAAAACCGTGATTTTACGTGTTGGGAATAGGGTTTGCCGTTGGGCGAGGCGGAAACCGGGGAGGAACTCAAGGAGGGTTTTCAACAATGAAGCGAGTGTTGGCTTTCATCTTGATATGGACGTTTCTGGTCGTCACCGGAACCATCGTTTCGGCCAACAGCCAAACGCGACTTAGGCATAGATCACAACTAACAGAACTGAGTAATCAAAACAACGGAGGCAAAGTAAATGTCATACGATGAAGAACAGGCAAGAAGAAGCCGCGTGGTCGTGGAGACGCCGAACGAACGGCGCGAAGTGGTCCAGTCACAAGCGGTGCGAACGCCGGATCGCAGCGGAATCTCAGCGGGAATGGTAGGCGTGCTGGTCGTGGTGGCAATCGCCTTGATCACGATGCTGGTACTGTTCTGGATGAGTAGTCAACCGACTGATACTGCGACCACACCTGCGGCGCAGCAGCCGACTACGATCGTGCAACAACCAGCACCGGCGCAACAGCCTCCGGTGATTATTCAACAACCTGCGCCTGTGACCACACAGCCCGCGCCCGTTATCGTGACGCCGCCGGCAGGTGGAACCACAGCAGCGCCGTCAACGACGACGACCGACACGCAGACGTCGGTGAACGTCGACACGAAGATTCAAACCGAGATCGATAAGCGCCTGACCGATGACCCAACATTCTCGTCGTTGGGAATCACGGCGACTGTCCTGGATGGAAAAGTGACGCTGCTCGGCACCGTCAAGACTCAGGACTTGAAGGACGCGGCCGAACGAATGGTGAAACAGATCAAGGGCGTGAAGTCAGTCGATAACCAGATCACTGTACTGTGATCTCGTTACTGACACTTGATATTTCAAACTCCATCAGGCTCTTCGACTTCACCGCCGCGATACCCGCAGCAGTAGTCGAGCCTAACCCGCCAACAATCACGGATAGCGGCGCTCGAATGAGCGCCGCTAATAAACCAGCCTCCAGTTCACCTAACTGTGGACCACCCATGAAGAACATCATGTTGATCGACGTCATGCGTCCGCGCAGATGATTGGGCGTGACGAGTTGACGAATCGTTTGCCGTAACACGGTGCTGACCGTATCGGCGGCGCCGGTGAGCGCAAGCATCAACAACGAAATCCAGAACACTCGCGAAACACCGAAGGCCATTGTCGCGACTCCGTACACCGCGACCGCCCCAACGACGGTTCGTCCTTCCCGCCTGAACGTTCCGATTCGCGCCATGAAGAACGCGGTAATCACTGAACCGATTGCGGGCGCGGCGGCGAGTAATCCATAACCATGCGCTCCGACCTGCAAAATGTCGCGCGCGAAGATCGGTAACAGCAGCGTCGCGGACGCGAAGAACGTCGCGACGAAATCCAGCGTCATCGTTTGGACCATGATCGGCGTGCGCCAGACAAACTGTAGACCTTCCTTCAGCGCGGCGAAGCTCAGCGCCTGTCGTCGATCGCTCTGCAAGTCGGGACTACCACTCACACGCATCGCCAGTAACGCTATGATCACGGCGAGGAAGGAGAGAGCGTTGAAAGCGTAAATGACTGCCGGGCCGCGCGCGGCGAGTATGAAGCCGGCGAGCGCCGGCCCGCTGATCGTGGCCACGTTGAAAACGATCATCGAGAGACTGACGGCGTTAGGGAAATCTTCGAGCGGCACGAGTGAAGGCATTAATGATTGGCGCGCGGGAAGGTCAAAGGCAGTGGCCGCGGAGGCGAGCGCACTCAATAAGTAGATGGGCCAAACGCTTCTGATGCCGGCGAACGTAGTCGCAGTCAGCAGTCCGGCGCTGGTGAGCATCACCGTTTGCGTGACGATCATCAGTCGTTTTCTGTTCACCGCATCCGCGACCACACCGCCAATGAGCGAACAAACAATCACCGGCACGCCGCGAAAGAGGCCGACTAGGCCCAGCGCGACCGCAGACTGCGTTAACTCATAAACGTGCCAGTTGATCGCGACCGTCTGCATCTGCGATCCGGTAACGGACACGATCAATCCGAGCCAGAGGAGCCGAAAGTCGCGATGCCGGAGCGCTGCGAAGGCAGAGTTTCTCGGAGTACTCACGAATAGCAGTGAGCTTCCGTCAACTTGCGGAAGTGGTAGGCCATCGCCGCGTGACGCAGTAGTTCAGTCATTCGATCGCGATCCGTGCGCAGTGCCTGGAGGAAGAAGCGCCAGAACTCACGCCGCTCCGCGTCGAGCACGCCGAGGTGGATCGCGATGCGCAGAAAAGCTTTGACTGCTTTGAAGCCGTGATACTGGTGCGCTTCGGGCACGTCCTGCGGCGTGCGCTGCAAGGAGTCGAGCGCGCGGCGGTAGTACTCGCTCGGCTTGTAGATCGTGCGCATGATGCGCTGGTAGCCGGCTTGCAGTGTTTCCGCGTCCATGCGCGGAATGAAGTTCAGTGACGAGAGCGTGTTGTTGCCGGTGGCGTCGTTGCCGAGTAAACGGCCTTCGCGTTCGAGGCGTTTCCAGAGTTGCGTGTCCGGCAGCGCATTGAGCATGCCGACCATGGCCATCGGGATCGCGCTCTCGCGAATGAACTCGATCTGTCGTTCAAAAATGTCGTCCGGATCGTTGTCGAAACCGACGATGAAACCGGCCATTACTTCCATGCCGTGGCTCTGAATCTTGCGCACGGAGTCGAGCAGGTTGCCGCGGTTCTGAGTCTTCTGCGCTTCTTTGAGACTCTCTTCGACCGGCGTCTCAATGCCGAGGAAGACGCGACGAAAACCGGCATCCTTCATCGATACGAGCAGGTCGTCGTCGTCGGCCAGGTTCACGCTCGCTTCCGTCAGCAAAGAGAACGGCATGCCATTGTTCTTCTGCCACGCGACCATGTCCGGCATGAGTTGGCGCACGTTTTTCTTGTTGCCAATGAAGTTGTCGTCGACGATGAAGAGTGGACCACGCCAGCCGAGACGTTTCAGTTCGTCAAACTCAGCGAGCATCTGTTGATTGCTCTTTGTGCGCGGAACACGACCGTAGATCTCGATGATGTCGCAAAACTCACACGAGAACGGACAACCGCGCGAGTACTGCACCGACATGCAACTGTATTTCTTCAGGTTCACGAGACCGAAGTCCGGAATCGGCGTGATCGACATCGGCGGCCGCTGCGGCGCTTTGTAAATCCGCTTTGCTTCGCCACGTTCGAGGTCGACGAAAAACTCCGGCAGCGTTGTTTCCGCTTCGCCCTGGAAGATGTGATCGGCGTCGGGCAGTTCTTCGATCGTGCTGGTCACGTATGGTCCACCGAGCACGATGAGCTTGCCGAGTTTCTTCGCGCGCGCCGCCACCTCGTGCAACGACTCCTTCTGAGCCAGCATGCCGGTGATGAAAACCATGTCGGCCCATTCGAGCTGAGATGTCTTCAATGACTCGATGTTCAAGTCAACGAGGCGACGCTCGCACGAACGCGGCAGCAGGCTCGAAACAGTCAATAGACCAAGCGGTGGAAAAACGGAGCGCTTGCCTTCAAAGGGCAGCGCATAGCGGAAACTCCAGTACGTCTCGGGAAACTCCGGATTAACGAGTAGGATTTTCATCAGTGGGTAAAGTACTGTAATCGATCTAATCGCGCAAATCTATGTTCTCGAACTGTCGTTTGCGTGTGTTTCTGTTATAGAATCGCCGCTCGTCTCCTGCCCCTAACTTTACGAAAGGTCGACTGCATCATGAATACACAAGTTTCACGCGCACTCGCCGCACTCCTCATTACTCTATTTTCGTTATCTCCCGTATGGGCCACATGCGGAGGCGGCGGTGGCGGCGGCACCGGCGGTGTCGGCGGCGGCAGCCGGGGCGCGGGCGGTCCTGACCCGGTGGTTTACAACGTGCCGTGGAGTATGTACGACGTGCGCAAAACACCGCAGAAGGGATTGGTCCTTTATTGGTTCCCGGCCAGCAATAATGAGCTCCAGAAGTCGAGCCTGAAAACGTCACGCATTCTCACGCTCTACGCCGCGCAGTGCGTAACGATGACTGTCGCCGATGCGAAGACGCCTGAGTTGCAGAGCATCATCGGCGACTCCGCGTTGCCGGTTGCGGTGTTGACGAGCGCCGACGGCGCGCCGATCAAGAAGATCGAAAACACCGGCGGCAAGTTGAAAGCAGAGCAGGTCGAGAAAGTCGTCGACGCGGAAATGAAACAACGCGAAGCCGCGCTCGACGAACAGTTGAAGACCGGGAAAGAAAAAGCGAAAGCCGGCGACAAAGACGGCGCGCTGGCGGCGCTGAAAGCCGTTGCCGAAGAGAAATGTTTGTTCCCGAAGAAAGCAAAGGACGCCGCGAAGGAGTTGAAGAAACTCGGCGTTGAAGAGGTCGGCAGTATTCCCGAGCAGACGCCGGTGTTCGATCGTGTGCAGAGTGCGCGCATCGAGGCCGTGATGAGACAAGGTCTGCGGGCGGAGGTCGCGGAGCGCTACGTCGTCGCGGAGAAGTTTTACAAACAAGCGAACCAGATGGATCCGGCCGATCCGACACCGTTGCGTTATCTAGGCGAACTCTATCGCCATCACCTCGGCGACTGGTCCCAGGCGCGCGTCGTGTTCGATCAGATCCTGAACATGCCCGCCGATCCGATCGCGCGCGCGGTGGCGTTGCACGGTCTCGGCAAGATGACGATTCATGAGGGCGAGTTCAAGAAAGGACTGCACCTGATGGAGCAATCGGTGGCGGAGTTTCCGCTCGCGCTCGCTTATCGCAATCTCGCGGTCTACTGGAATTCGGAAGGCGATCTCGAGCAAGGCAATGCTTACACACAGAAAGCGCTCGCACTCGATCCGAAAGATTCTTACAACCTCGTGTTCGCGGCGGTGTTCATGGCGGCGTCGGGCCACGGCGATGAAGCGTTGAAGATCGCGCGTGCGAATCGCAACCTGTTGCCTGCTTCTTACAACCTCGCGGCGATCTTTGCGCAGACGGGTCACAAGCGCGAAGCACTCGCGCTGTTGCAGCGTCACTTCTTCCGTTACGAGCGTTACCAGACGGTACGTGCGAAGGAGATGATGGAGGCGCGTGTGGATGCGGTGTTTGATTCGTTGCGCCAGGACTCGCAGTTTCTCGCACTCACGAGTGGCGCAGACGGCAAGCTGCCGATGCCGATGAAGCTGCTGACCGGCACAATGCAAAACCAACGCTAGTTTTACTGGGGGGGGGCTGCTTGCGAGTGGCCGCCCTTTCTTAGATCACTGAATCGAAATTGAAAACGGATTTCAACTAGGCTATACTGCGGCGCGTTATGCTGAACTCCTTCATTATCGTCATGCGCGAGGGCTTCGAATCATTCCTCCTCGTCGCCGTCATCCTCGCTTACCTGCGTAAATCGGGCCAGAAATGGCTGACCTCGTCTGTTTATATCGCGATTGCCCTCGGCCTTTCCGCGAGCGCGGGCCTCGCTTACGTGCTCAACAACGGCATCGACGAGAACACCGCGACACGCTTCTTCGGCGAGACGATGGGCGCGTACGTGAATCAGTTCTTCGGTAACGAGGCTTTGCGCGAGGCAGTGCTCGGGGCCGCGGCCGTGGTGATGGTCGGCACGCTCGTGATTCACATGTGGCGCAGTGGTCCAAAGATTCAGCAACACATGCGCGAACGTTTGACCGCGATGTCTTCGAAGAGCTCGCGTATCGCCGCGGTGCTCGGCGTGTTTCTTTTCACCTTCCTGATGATCACTCGCGAGGGCATGGAGACCGCGTTGATGCTGATGCAGGTGCGAGACTCGAACCTCATCGGCGGCGCGTTGCTCGGTCTTGTGGCAGCAGTTGCTTTCGCGTGGGGTTGGGCACGCTTTGGTCATCTCATCAACGTGCGTCGTTTCTTCCAGGTCACTGCAATTTTCCTGCTGCTGTTTTTGATCCAGGTGGCGATCTATTCGTTCCACGAGTTTGCGGAAGCAGGCTTGTTGCCGAATAGCGAGTTTCTGCACGCCGCGACGGAGAAGTTTTCGCCTGATGGTCTATACGGCAAGTGGTTCTCGCCGATCGTGATCGGGCTCTGTGCGTTGTGGTTGTTGGGTGCGTGGTTGATCGATCGCGCGCGAAACGGATCGCTTAGCGAAACATCTGCGCCAGTTCCCTCTTCAGCAACTTCCCGGTAGGTCCTTTCGGAATCTCGTCGACGAAGCGCACCGTCTTTGGACACTTGTAGTCCGCGAGTCGCGCTTTGCAAAACTCAATCACCTCTTGTGCTGAGACTTTCGCCTCGGGCTTCAGCACGACCACCGCTGCGACATCTTCGCCGTAAAGCTCATCGGGAATTCCGATCACTGCGGCCGCGGCGATCTGCGGATGCTGATACAACACTTCGTCGATCTCGCGCGGGTAGATGTTTTCGCCGCCGCGAATGATCATGTCCGACTTGCGATCGACGATGAAGTAGAAGCCGTCGGCGTCGCGATAACCGATGTCGCCGGTGTGAAACCAGCCGTTGCGAAACGCAGTCGCGGTCGCTGCTTCGTTTTTGAAATAGCCCTTGAGAATGTTTTCGCCGCGCAGCACGATCTCGCCGAGTTCGCCGTCAGGCACGTCTCGATCGTCTTCATCGACGACGCGCATCTCGTTGCCGATCGGCAGGCCACACGAGCCGGGCCGGCGACGCTCGTCAGGAGGGTTGAACGTCGAGCGACAAGTCGACTCCGACAAACCATAACCCTCAACCACGAGGCAATCGAACGTCTTCTCAAACCGCCGCAACACCTCGGCCGGCACGGGCGCCGAGCCAGACATCGCAAACCGCAACTGGTCCGTCTTCAAACCCGTAGGCACGCCGTCCGGATACGTGCCGAGGAGCATCGAGAGCATCGTCGCCACCGAGCCGAACGAAGTAATCTGATAGTCGGAGATGATGTTCCAGAAGCGCGACGCAGAAAACTTCGGACTCACGACTGTCGAGCCGCCGGCGTAGAGCGCCGACATTGTCGTCACGGAAACGGCGTTCATGTGAAACAGCGGCATAATCGTCAACAACCGATCACCTTCCGTGAACCCGAGCCACTCACTGATCTGCCGCGCATTTGCGATCACGTTGCCGTGTGTCAGCAGACAGCCCTTCGGCTTCCCCGTCGTTCCCGACGTATAGATGATGATCGCCTCATCTTCCTGGTTGAGATTGTCCGTGCTTTGTCCGTCAAATCCGTGGCTGACTTCTTTCTCGTCATCAAAAACCACGCGAGGTACGTCGATCCCCTCCAGCTTCGCGACAAACTCCGAGTTCACGAGCATCAACTTCGCTTCCGAATTCGAAACAACGTATTCGATCTCCTGCGCCTTCAAATGTCCATTCACCGGCCCCGCCAACGCACCCAACTGCCAGCACCCAAAATACGCAATGATGTACTCAGCGCTGTTCGGCAGCAGCAAACTCACAACGTCGCCCTTCCGCACGCCACGGGCCGCGAGCATTCCCGCCACTCGCGCTACCGCACTAACGAAGTCCCCGTAAGTGAATTGCCGCCCGTCCGCCTCCGAAAACAAAAACGTCTTATCCGGCGCGGCCGCGGCGCGCTGCTGCAAAAGTTCGGGGATATTCCGTGGTTCTTCGGTCATGCAAAGTCTTATATCACATGATATATTCCAGCACTCTTATGAATACCTACCGCAATTTTATCAACGGCAAATGGGTTGAATCGGAATCGACGCGCACGGCTGCGAACGTCAACCCGGCGAACACTGACGACGTTCTCGGCACTGTGCGACAAGCCACCCGCGATGAAGCGCGCGCCGCGGTCGAAGCCGCATCAAACGCTTTCCGCGAGTGGCGTGCGACGCCCGCCCCAACACGCGGCCGCATCGTCGCGAAGGCCGCGCGCCTGCTCGAAGAGAACAAGGAAGAGGTCGCGCAACTGCTCACCCGCGAAGAAGGCAAAACGATCGCTGAGTCGCGCGGCGAGCTTCAACGCTCGATCAACGTCGCCGAGTTTTGCGCGGGCGAAGCGCGACGACTCAACGGCGAGACAATTCCATCCGAGCTGCCGCTCAACTTCGCTTACACGATCAAACAACCGATCGGTGTCGTCGCGTGTGTGACGCCGTGGAATTTTCCCGTCGCGATTCCGATCTGGAAGATCGCGCCTGCGTTAGTGGCCGGCAACACCGTCGTTTTCAAACCAGCGTCGATCACACCGGCAACAGCGGTTCGCATCACCGAGATCTTCGAAGCCGCTGGAATACCTGCCGGCGTTCTGAATCTCGTGCTCGGCTCTGGCTCCGAAGCCGGAGACGAGATCATCAATCATCCGGCGGTGAAAGCGATCTCGTTCACGGGATCGAACGGCGTCGGCATTCGTCTTTACGAACAGGCCTCTCGCCGCGGCGCGAAAGTGCAATGCGAGATGGGCGGCAAAAATCCCGTCGTCGTGCTCGAGGACGCAGACATGGATCTCGCGGTTGAATCGACGGCGCAAGGCGCGTTCGGATCGTCGGGTCAACGTTGCACGGCGACGAGCCGCGCGGTAGTCGTCAATGACATCGCCGATGAGTTTGTGCAGCGCATCGCAAAGCGCGCGGAGTCGATGCGCATTGGCGCCGGCGCTGATCCGCAAACCGAGATGGGACCGAGTGTCGACGAAAACCAGTTCAAGACCGTGCTGAGTTACATCGACATCGGACGCGAAGACGGCGCGACGCTCGTTTGCGGCGGCGCGCGCGCGACCGGCGACGGGCTCGACAAAGGTTACTTCGTGCGGCCGACGGTTTTCGACAACGTCACGCCCGACATGCGTATCGCGCGCGAAGAGATCTTTGGACCAGTGTTGTCAGTGCTGCGCGTGAGAGATTTCGATCACGCGATGGAAGTGGCGAACGATTGCGAGTACGGCCTCTCGTCGTCGATCTTTACCAACGACGCGCCGCGCATCTTTCGTTTCGTCGACGAGATCGAAACCGGCATGACGCACATCAACTCCCCGACAACCGGCGGCGAAGCGCACGTTCCCTTCGGCGGTATCAAAGGCACCGGCATCGGCGACCGCGAGCAGGGCTCGACGGCGCTGGATTTCTACACGGATCTGAAAGTGGTCTATGTCGATTACACCGGCCGCAAGCGCGAGGGCAATCTTTACTAACCTGCATCCCTTCGACCAACTATGAAAACTCTCATCAAGAACGGCCGCATCGTGACCGCCGTCGACGACTACAACGCTGACATTCTGATCGAAGACGAACGCGTCTCAGTCATCGGCAAGGATCTGCAAATGGAAGCCGACCAGACGATCGACGCGAGCGGCAAGCTCGTGATTCCCGGCGGCATCGATCCGCACACGCACATGGAACTGCCGTTCGGCGGCACCGAGGCGTCAGACGATTTTCGCACCGGCACCATCGCGGCCGCGCACGGCGGCACGACCACGATCATCGATTTCGCCGTGCAGTACAAAGGCCAGTCGCTGATCGAAGGCATCGACAACTGGCACAAGAAAGCCGAAGGCAAAACCGTCATCGACTACGGCTTTCATCTCATCACCACCGAGCTCGAAGACAAGCAGATCGAAGAGCTCTACACGGCGATGGACGAAGGCGTGACGAGCTTCAAGATGTTCATGGCCTACCCGGGCGTGTTTCTCGTCGACGACGCGACAATCTTTCGTGCGATGTCCGCGGCGGGCCAGCGCGGCGGTCTCATCTGCATGCACGCCGAGAACGGCATCGTCATCAACGAGATCATCAAACGCGCGCTCGAAAAAGGTCACACGGCGCCGAAGTATCACGCCCTCACGCGGCCGACAATCGCCGAAGCCGAAGGCGTGCATCGCGCGATCGCGATCGCCGAGATGGCGGAGTCGCCGGTTTACATCGTTCACCTCTCGTGCGCCGACGCGTTGAACCAGGTGCGCCAGGCACGCGATCGCGGCATTCCCGCGTTCGCCGAAACGTGTCCGCAGTATCTCTTCCTCTCGCTCGACAACTACGACGAACCCGGTTTCGACGGCGCGAAGTACGTCATGACGCCGCCGTTGCGAGACAAGTCAAACCAGGCCGAGTTGTGGAAGGGTTTGAAGATGGACGACCTGCAAGTCATCTCCACCGATCACTGCCCGTTCTGCATGAAGGAACAGAAGGAACTCGGCAAAGACGACTTCACAAAGATTCCAAACGGCGCGCCCGGCGTCGAGAACCGCGTGCCGCTCATCTACAACGGCGGCGTGGTCGAGAATCGCATCAGCTTGAACCGCTTTGTTGAACTAACCTCGACTGCGGCGGCGAAAATGTTCGGCCTGTTTCCGAAGAAAGGAACGATTGCTGTCGGCAGTGACGGCGACATCGTCATCTTCGATCCGAACAAGGAACAGACGCTGGGCGTGAAGACCAGCCACATGAACGTCGATTACAACGCTTACGAAGGCAAGAAGATCAAAGGCGTGGTCGAGACGGTGCTGTCGCGCGGCAAGGTCGTCGTCGACAACGGCGACTTCAAGGGCAAGCCCGGCAATGGACAGTTTCTGAAACGCGGCACGTGCGTGGCAATTTAACCCCCAACGACGATCTCATCGGAGAATACTGTTGAGAGCAGACGAGACCATTCAACACCCCGACGGCCGGGTCGAGCTTCGTCCGGAAGCCCTCGCAGAAATCAGTCAAAGCACTCTCTACAATCGCGACCTCGCGCCCGTGCCTGTTGCCGAGCGCAATTGGACCACCTACAACTACGCCGCGCTCTGGATCAGCATGGCGCACTGCATTCCGACCTACATGCTTTCGTCGGGCCTCATCAGTGCGGGTATGAACTGGTGGCAGGCGCTGATCACGATCCTGCTCGGCAACACGATCGTGTTGATACCGATCCTGCTCAACTCGCATCCCGGCACGAAGTACGGTATTCCGTTTCCCGTCTTCGCGCGCGCGGGTTACGGCACGCTCGGCTCGAACCTGCCGGCGCTGATGCGCGCGATAGTGGCGTGCGGCTGGTTTGGCATTCAGGCGTGGATTGGCGGCGAGGCCCTGAACACGCTCTTCAAAGCGATTTTCCCTGGTTGGCAGACATTGCTTGGTGGTCCATTAGGCGGTCACACCCCGACCGAATGGCTCTCGTTCCTGCTGTTCTGGGGGCTCAACATCTACATCATCTATCGCGGCATGGATCTGCTGCGCAAGGTGGAAAACTGGGCCGCGCCTTTCGTGCTGATCATGACCGCGCTGCTGCTCGCGTGGGCCATCTGGAAAGCGAACGGGCTCGGCTATCTGCTCAACCAGCAGAGTAAGTTTCACACCTTTAAAGAGTTTTGGCCCATCTTCATCATCTCGCTCACGGGCATGATCGGGTTCTGGGCCACGCTGTCTTTGAACATGCCCGACTTCACGCGCTTCGGGAAAAGCCAGCGCGATCAGGTCGTCGGACAAGTCGTCGCACTGCCGACAACGATGACTGTGTTCGCAGCGATGGGCGTGATGATCACGTCCGCGGCGGTCGTTATTTATCCGCACATGAAACCGGAAGAGCTTTGGGATCCGATGAAACTCGTCGGCCAGTTTCAGAGTGTCGCGGTGATCGCGATCTCGATGTTCACGGTCGTCGTGGCGACGCTAGCGGTGAACATCGCCGCCAACGTCGTCTCGCCCGCGAACGACTTCGCCAACGCGTTTCCGAAATGGATCTCGTTTCGCACCGGCGGCTTGATCACCGGCATCATCGGCATACTGATGCAGCCGTGGCGGCTGCTCGCGGATCCTTCGGGCTACATCTTCGCGTGGCTGGTCGGCTACTCTGGCGGCCTCGGCTCGATCGCGGGCGTGTTGATTGCCGACTACTGGTTCGTGCGCAAGAAGCGCCTCGTGCTCGGCGATCTGTATCGCAGCGAAGGCGCTTACACCTACAACGGCGGCTGGAACTGGCGCGCGATCGTCGCGACGCTCATCGGCTGCACCCTCGCCTGGATCGGCCTGGTCGTGCCCGCGCTCGCCCCGCTCTACGCCTACGCCTGGTTTGTCGGCTTCGGCGCAGCCGCGATTGCGCATCTGCTGCTGATGAAGATATAAACAGCTTAACTTTGACTGAACGAGGATTTGCTACATGCCACGCACGGTTAAATGCGGACTTATTCAATGTACGAACGCGGCGCCGACGGATGCTCCGATTGAGGAGATCAAGCGGCTGAATATCGAGAAGCACCTGCGCTATCTCGAGGACGCCGCCAAACAGGGCGTGCAGATCATCTGCATGCAGGAGGTTTTCACTACGCCTTACTTCTGCGCCGAACAGCAGACGCGCTGGTATGAAGCGGTCGAGCGCATTCCCGATGGTCCAACCGTGCGCCTGATGCAGGAAGTCGCGAAAGCACACGGCATGGTGATCATCGTGCCGATCTACGAAGAAGAGATCACCGGTGTTTACTACAACACTGCGGCGGTGATCGATGCTGACGGCAAGTATCTCGGCAAGTATCGGAAGAACCACATCCCGCACGTGAATCCGGGTTTTTGGGAGAAGTTTTATTTCCGGCCGGGCAATCTCGGTTATCCTTGCTTCGACACGGCGTTCGCGCGCATCGGCGTGTACATCTGTTACGACCGGCATTTTCCGGAGGGGGCGCGCGCGCTTGGGTTGAACGGCGCCGAGATCGTGTTCAATCCGTCCGCGACGGTGGCGGGGCTGTCAGAATATTTGTGGCGGCTCGAACAACCGGCGCACGCGGTTGCGAATGGTTACTTCATCGGCGCGATCAATCGCGTCGGGCACGAGCAGCCGTGGGACATCGGCGAGTTTTACGGGCAGAGTTACTTTTGCGATCCGCGCGGGCAGTTTGTCGCGGAAGCGCCGCGTGACAAGGATGCGCTTGTCGTGGCCGATCTCGATCTCGATAAGATCAGAGAGGTACGGAACACGTGGCAGTTTTTTAGAGATCGTCGACCGGACACTTACGGCGCGCTAGTGGCCGACTAAAGCCACGCATTACACAGATCGGAGTTAGGAGCTTTACATATGGACCTGTCGATCACTGTTAACGGCATGAAGTTCCCCAATCCGTTTGTGCTGGGTTCGGGTCCGCCGGGAACGAACGCGCGCGTGCTCGCGAAGTCGTTTGAAGCCGGCTGGGGCGGCGCGGTCGCCAAGACCGTCAGCCTCGAATCGGCGAAAGTCGTTAACGTCGTGCCGCGTTACGGCAAACTCCGTTCGCGCCGCACCGGCGAAGTGATCGGTTTTGAAAACATCGAGTTGATCTCCGATCGACCGATCGACGTCTGGCTCGACGAGTTTCGCCAGGTCAAAAAAGAGTATCCCAATCACATCCTGATCGCTTCGATCATGGAGGAGTATGAGAAGAGCCGCTGGCAGGAACTGACGCGCCTCGTCCAGGACACCGGTGTCGACGGTTTCGAGCTCAACTTTTCGTGCCCGCACGGCATGACCGAACGCAAGATGGGTTCGGAGATGGGCGAGCATCCGGACCTCACGGAAGAAGTAACGAGTTGGGTGACTGAAGTGGCGAAGATTCCGGTGTGGGCCAAGATGACGCCCAACATCACGAACATTCGTGAGCCCGCGCTTGCTGCTGTCGCCGGCGGCGCGGTCGGCATTTCCGCCATCAACACGATTCTCTCGGTGATCGGTGTCGATCTCGACACGCTGCGGCCGATGCCGACGGTTGAAGGTCATTGCGTGCCGGGTGGTTATTCAGCGCAGGCCGTGCGGCCGATCGCGTTACGCATGGTGAGTCAGCTCGCGCTCGGGTTACCTGAAGGCATCAGCATCAGCGGCATCGGCGGCATCGAAAATTCTCACGACGCACTCGAGTTCATGCTGCTCGGCGCCTCGACCGTGCAGATCTGCACTGGCGTGATGTTGCAGGGCGTGAAGATGATCGACGAGTTGTGCGAAGGCGTGGAAAAGTTCATGGTCGACAAAGGCTTCGACTCGGTACAGGAGATGGTCGGCAAAAGTCTGCCGTACTTCTCGACGCACATGGATCTCGTGCAGAAGATGAAAACCGCGAAGCGCTCGAAAGCCGGCGAGGCGAGCCGCGACAACGAGTGGGCGCAAAAAGATATTATCGAGAAGACCGCGGAACTCACTTCGAACTGATGGTTTTCGTCAACATGATTGTAAGGTCGATGCAAACTGACGAGATCGACCGCGACGAATAGGAGGTGAATCAGCGCTGCGGTTCATTCAGACTCATTTTCGAAGCGTCTGAAGCGAGATTGTGAAGCCACTTCTTAAGTGTTTCAAGGTGCGTTCGATAGGTAGTCACTTCAGTACGGGGTAAGCTGTTATCCCTCAATAAGGTTTCCATCGCAGTAACGCAGTCCTGCAACGCTCTCCTGTCTGCACGTTCCCACGCCTTACGTCCTCTTAACATCAAACGCGTATCTTCGATATTCGGCAGTATTACATGTTGGATAACCGATACTGATTCGTTAGGCTTTTTAAGGATATTATCAATCGCAGTTAGATACTGTTCAGCACGTCGATATTCAGGCTTTTCCGCAATAACTTCAAAGTAAGCCAAATTGTTGAGGATACTAACTCTCAAGCGCAAGTCTTCTTTCTTATCCAGCAGACTTAACGCTTTATTGAACATTTCACGAACAAACGGTCTAGACGGTATTTGCGTCGCGTTCCAGTTAAGTTCACTCTCTTGTTTAAGATCTAATGTGTCCTCCCATAAACTTCTAGATTCGTGATAGAGCGTGGCGATTGCGGCTGCCTCCTTTATGTATCGCGGATCGTCCGTTCCCTTTTGTAATACTAAATCAATCTCTAAATAGGCATCGACGTATGCCTGATTGGCTCTGTGCGCATCACTATCCATCTCTGCTATTCTTCGCTTGCACACTGCTGCAAAGTAGTGGAGTTCAGAGGGTGATATGAGACTAGTTAAGCGCTGCGGAGGCCAGTTTTGAACTAACGTTCTGCAGTGCTCGATCAGCCTAAGTGCAACGTACCACTCCTCAATCATCCCTAACGTAAAGGCTAAAAATAGAAAATCTTCGGGTTGACTAAAATTTTGCGCAACCTCATATATGACATGAATGAAGGCATACTCATCTTTAGCTTGAGTGTTCGGATTCAAAGCTTTCAACCGCGCTTGAAAAATAGGTGAGATGAATTGGATTGATGGCATGCGAAGATACCGCTTGCTTCGCATGATCGTCTTAGTAGTGCCCTCTTTACCTTGAAAGGTTTCAATGAGTGCATTGCTTACTCGGGCTGCGGCCTCGTTGTCTACAAGATTCAGAAAACTTAAACGTAAACAGTCGCCCTCTATCTCACTCCAGACGCTTTCGGCATCCAAACTCGCCAAATTCTTATAGGTGTCTGTTGAGAGAAACTCCAACAAATTTCGTAGTTGCCGATACTCTTCCCTAAAAATTGCGAACTCTGGATGGGAATCTTGATTTGATAACCCCAAAAACTGCTCAGCCAGCCAAGGTATGTGTTTAGCAGCCAGTGAGAGTTTCAGGTTGATATGTTGATCCCATAGCAGTATCGTCTCATTCAAAACCGTTTTGCCCAATGCCGCTAGAGCGGTAATAGGCTTTGGCGTTCTAAGCGATCCTCTCAGTTGAGTAATTGTTCGTGTAACAGAATGTTCCATTAACATCAACTTACGATCTGATTCCCGTATCCAGTCGTTAGTTTCCGCATAAGAAATGTTACCTCTAATAACGAGGTCGAGAAAAATACTTTCGATTCCTCTCAGATGGTCACGCATCTGATCCCACACGATCGATTTTTGGGATGCTGTCTGCTTCGTTAGCTCGAAAATGCTGGCATCTCTCGTGATGAAAACAACCTTCGCGTTGGAGTCTTTCAGACGTTCGTTGATCTCTTTGAGCAGGAGGACAGCTCTGGCATCAATGGTGGCCTGTTTTCGCCGTTCTCTTTTCCTCGTGGACATTCGATTAATAACATCAACAACAGCTCCGCCCGACGGACCATTCAAATCGAATGGTAAGTTTCGCTCTTTAAAGATCGCCTCAATTCTATATGATAACCGCTTGCTGTCGACCAATTGTCTAAAGCTGTTTTGCCTCTTCACATGATTTACGAATTGGCTGACATCAAAACACAAAGGTGCAAATTCGGGGGATTTTACGAATGTTAGCAATTCATTTTTATCTTCCTGAGAAGGGTTTCGCAGTGACTCAAGCATCCGCTTTTGCTGATCAGTTAATCTTCGAGTGTGTTCAAGCAGTTCGTTGTACTTCGCTTGGCTCTGTAGATCCTCGCGACGCTGAGTCTTTGCGTATGTCCAGAGTTCCAATGTATGCGGAGGGAGCATGTAAAGTGTCGTCGTGAATGTGGAAAACAGATGAGTGATGCTTAGCCTGTACTGAAGTTCTGTCTTTTCTGGCCGCTGAAGATCTAGATTTACGCCAATAAATTCCGTCTCCGCTTGAGTATCGAGATTTAAATACGAATAGAGTTCGCTGAAATCGACGGCATAAAATAACTTCGTGCCGTTTCTGCTCTCGTCCAAGTCACGCCGCAATTCTGCAACGCATTCACGTAACCGAACGATCGCGGTTTTTGCCTCCTCCAATTTTGAAATCAACGAACTCTCAGTCAAGTTTGTAATTCCTCGGGTGCTTCAATGTAGGAAAGAGCAACAGGTTCTTGAGCCGTAAGAAAAGCTACGGTTCTTTGCAGGTTCAGTGCGTCTATACCGAAGAGCGTCTCTTCGAAAAGCACATCTCCATTTTGATACTGGGCTAGCAATTGATCATCAGGTAGCAGCAATGTCACACCAATAGATTTAAACTCCCAGACAACTTCGCTTATTGATTCCACAGGAATTCGCCTAAGAAAGCGTTTAAATAGTTCCCTACGCTGCGCACGAGAGGATTGGAGCAGCAGATCGCAGGTTAGTAAACCGGACTCTCGCAAGGTTTGAACAATATCCGCGACGAATTGCGGCTCTCCCAATTTGATAGCCAAATTGACCATATTAAAAACTCGTGTCGCGCTACCGAGATCTCGAAAGAGTAAATGTAAAATTACGTTCAGTTCCTTTTTAGCGTTGTTTGCACGAAAGAGCTGCAGTACAAGCGGCAGGTGTTTAGCGGCATAGCTTTCGCGAAAACGGTAAAGAGCCCGGTAGCAAATGCTTGTGTAGTCAAAATTGTTAAGATAACTTATAAATAGCGACACGGTGCGTTCGCTGCAACCGAAACCGGAAAGCACACTCAGACAGCGCTGGCGTAAGACTGTTTCGTCCGGACGTCCTTTCAACCTCTCAGATGCGATTAAGGCGACCGTCGCCTCGGCTGCGGCACAGCGCAACCGGCCGCACATCAATAGTAGGTCATCCAAAGCCTCAGATGGATCATCCCTGCCCCACTCTTGGAGAAGTTCCGGTATTACAACTCGTACTCGCGTTCGGAGAGCTACAGATCCCGCTCGTAACAAGTTCGATATTTCAAGCGCAATTCGTGAGGTGGAAGGAATGAAAATCGGCTGAGCGCTACGCAGCCAAAATATTGAACGCAGCCAGTCTTTAAGGTTTCGCTCGGATTGAGCCTCAATCCATCGCGACGCCTCATTTAGAATGATGCTTTCAGTTCCCATCTTAGCGCAGCAGTTCATCGATCAGTTTTAAGTCTAATGGAGGACACAATTCTTTTATGGTTCCCTGTTTGTCAGCCTCAATCTGAGCGGTAAATGGAACTTCTTGGACAACTAATTCTTTGAGGTCCCTTCGATGGCTTCGAAGATTCAAAGTTCTGCCGTAACAATCGGGTTCAGCTGCGGGCACAAAGGCTGGGTTTATGCCTCCGTCTAAAGTAGTTGGGGGCCGGATAGTTAATCCAGTGAGGACATGAGGCGGAATGCTCAATCTAACGATGCGTTGGCCGCGAGACATGTGGCTAAGGCCTAGGCGATCTCGTATGAGCGTAGTATGGTCATCAATGCTCAATCCAGTTCCGATCACCTCGATCTCGTCAGCAGTCGCACACCAAAAAAAACGACGCTCAGTCCGCAACTGGCCTGCATGGAACGCCGATGATATCAAACCACCTAAATTCTCCCATACAAAGTCCATATCATCTTCCGCTTCGTCAATGATGGAAGCAAAAGCATGTCGGTCTAGTAAATAATAAAAGTATACCTCCAGCCTAACAAAACAGGTAAATTTCGTTAGCGCCGGAGATGGGCGGTGGCTTCTTAGATCGAGGGAGGAATTTCGGGACAACACAAATTCAAGCGCAGCCAGAGGGGTTGTCAAAGGGGCAACATCGTTTAGGTTCGCTTCGACGAAAGTTTCAAACTCCGATCGGTCGTCACCCGAGAGATTGCCGTTATCAACATCAAACTGAAACTTGCTCAGCCATAGACGTCCGAGGCCGTTTGATGCTAAATCTGATATGAACTGTGCAAAGTTAGCATAGTGAGGCATGTGGATTTGGGTGCGGTAAGGCGCTGTTCTCCTTCCGGTTCGTCTCATGAGCGTCGAATTAACTTCGACTAGGAAGGCTGCGGTACGAGTGCGAGGAAAGCCAGACCGCTCGGTACAGCCTTCGATGGAAATGCGCGCAGAGGGTAAACCTGGGCCGACCAAAAGTCAATAGAACGAAGTTGTAGTACGCCATACGCACCAACCAAGAGAAGATTAGTTGTAGCGAGTCAGCGATAATTCATTTTGTCTTCTCAGTTTTGACGCAAGATTAGTCTCCTTCGAAGATCTTGTTTATGGCTAACTAAACTCTGCGATAACGGGAGCGTGATCCGACGGGCGCTCCCACTTTCTCGTTTCGATGTCGATCCAGGCGCGCACGCTGCGCGGCACGAGTGACTCCGTGATCCAGATGTGATCGATGCGCAGTCCGAGGTTCCGACGAAACGCACCCGCACGATAATCCCACCACGTAAACTGTCCACCCGCTTCGACGTGTAAACGGAACGCGTCCGTGAAGCCCCAGTCCTTTATGTTCTGCAACGTCGCGCGCTCCGGTTCGCTGAACATGATCCTTCCGGTCCACAGACGCGGATCGTGAACGTCACGCTCTTCCGGCGCCACATTGAAGTCGCCACACAAAAGCACCGGCGTCGTCTTGTCGTATTGCGTGTCGAAGAACTCGCGCAACCGCCGCATCCAATCGAGCTTGAACACAAACTTCTCTGAGCCGACCGCCTGACCGTTCGGGATGTAAACGTTGACGATGCTCACACCGTTGAATTGCGTCGTGATGAGTCGTGACTGGGCTTCGCCGTCGTCGCCGGGAAAACCGCGATGACTCGTCTCACACGCTCCGCGTGTGAGGATCGCGACGCCGTTGTACGACTGCTGGCCGAAAAGATGACAGTGATAGCCACGCTCCTGAAACACATCCACCGGAACTTTGTCGTCGGTGCATTTTGTTTCCTGCATGCAGAGCACGTCGGGTTTGACGGCGTCGAGCCAGCGCACGACCAGCGGCAGCCGCGCGAGGATTGAATTAACGTTCCAAGTTGCGATTAGCATCTGATCAAACTGACAACAACAGCCCGGCAATCAAGGCGCCGCGTGGTCCAATATCGGTCGCTTGAATGTGTTCGTGCAGCGCGTGTGCGCCGTCGCCGCTGATGCCGAGCCCGTCAAGCACGGGAATTCCCAGCGCCGCGAGAAAGTTTCCGTCAGACGCGCCGCCGACTTGCGCCTCACCGAGTTCAAATCCCAACGACGCTGCGATGCTGCGCGCCTTCTCAAACAGCTCGATGACCTCCGCGGTGCGTTCCATCGGCGGCCGATTGATGCCGCCGGAAACAAAAACTTTCGTGCGCTCGTCAACGGGTTCGAGAGTCGAAAGAATGCGATCGATCTCCTGCGCCTCCGCTTCAGTGGCGAAGCGCACGTCGATCTCGCCTTCAGCCTGCGCGGCCACAACATTCGAACGCGTGCCGCCATGGACCACGCCGACATTCAACGTGATGCCCGAACCGCTGAAGTTGCAAGCATGCAGCCGTTCGATCTGGCGCGCGAGCTCGAGAATCGCACTTGCGCCTTTTTCGGGTTCGAGTCCCGCGTGCGCAGCTTTTCCCTCGACCTTGATCGCGTAAATGCCGGTTCCCTTGCGCCCGGTCTTGACGCGGCCGCCCAGCGCCGGCGGCTCCAAGACAAACGCGTATTTCGTATTCCGCTCGCGTGCGACACGCTCAATGAACGGCCAACCCGACGTGCTTCCGACTTCCTCATCGCACGTCAACACGATCGTCACACCGAGACGTGGCTTTAGATTCAACTCCGACAACGTGCGCAACACTTCAAGCGCCAACACACAGTTTGCCTTCATATCAAAAATGCCCGGGCCGTAAATCTTGTCACCTTCGCGCCGCCACGGACGCTCCGCTACCGAACCGCGCGAATGCACGGTGTCTGTGTGGCCCACCAGCAAAACCTGTCCCGTGCTGCTCTGCTCCTGAAAAGCCCTGACGACAAGATGCTCACCGAACTCCGCCACGCTCACTCGTTCCACCGAATCAACACACGCCAAACCGCGCGCCGCATTCTCGATCAGATCGACCACTGCGCGACTACCATTCTGGTCACCCGAAGGCGACTCCGTTTCCACCAGCGCCCGAATGAACGACTCGATCTCGTTCTGCCTCGTCTCAAATCGTTCGAGAACCTGCTTTGCCAGCGACGCGGAAATGAGCCGCGAAATGAGTTGACTCGTCATAGATTGATCGTTTGCTTGCGCACCGTCAGAGCGTCGATGCGCGGTAGGTTCAGATTGAAACCAATACCCGGCGCGTCAGAAACAGTGATCGTCCCTTGCGCGCTCACTTTCACCGGCGGCTCGATGATGTCCTCTTCCCAATAACGCGCGCTCGCCGACACGTCACCGGGCAAACTGAAACCCGCGAGCGTCGACATCGCGATGTTGTGCGCGCGTCCGATGCCCGATTCCAACATGCCGCCGCACCAGACCGGAATATCGTTCTCACGCGCGACCTGCTCGACGCGCTTGGCCTCCGTGTGTCCGCCGACGCGTCCGAGTTTCACGTTGATGATCTTGCACGAACCGAGCCCGATCGCGTGCGTCGCATCTTCAGCGCTGTGAATCGACTCATCCAAACAAACCGGCGTCTGAATCTGCTGTTGCAGTTTCGCGTGATCGAAGATGTCGTCGTGGGCCAACGGCTGTTCGAGCATCATCAAGTTGAAGCCGTCGAGCTTCTTGAACAGCGGCACGTCCGCGAGTGTGTAAGCAGAGTTCGCATCACCCATCAAACGTATGTTCGGAAACTCCCGGCGCACGCGTTCGACGATCTGCAAATCCCAACCGGGTTTGATCTTGATCTTGATGCGCTGGTAACCGGCGTCGACTTCCTTGCGAATCTTCTCGAGCAGGATCTCTGGCGTGTCCTGGATACCGATCGAAACGCCGCAAGCGATCTCGCGGCGCGTGCCGCCGAGATGTTTCCACAACGGCACGCCGAGTTTCTTCGCCTCGAGATCCCAACACGCAGTTTCGAGCGTCGCTTTCGCCATGCGATGACCACGCACCGGTTTCAGCAACGCAAACACGTTCGCAGCGCTGTCGAACCTTTTACTCAACAGCATCGGACCGAGAAACTCGCAAAGCGTGTCCCAGCCGCTGTCGGTCCACTCATCGCTGTAAAAAGGACCTTCGCCCGCGGTGAATTCGCCCCAACCTTCCGCGCCGTCAGCGTCTCTGACGCGCGCGAGCACAATGCGCCGTTCAGTGGTGCGGCCGAAGCTTGTTTCGAAGAAGTGGATCAGCGGCAGGCGGATCTCGCGCAGTTCGATCGACTGAATCATCAACAGGAAAGTTGGGCCTCCGTGCAGGCATTATGCCTGTCCGCAGGGCAGTTGTCAGCTTGCTGATGAATGCGATGTTGACGTTTGGAGAAATCTTCGGCGCGCGCAATTTAAGAGGTGTTTCGCGGCTTGACCCACCCTTTCAGAACTGATAAAAGGCACGCACCAATTTATCCGACCGGCCTCAAAGCACCTCCGGTATTCCTCGCAAAACGTTAAGTGCGGAGTAGGTAAACTTTATTCAAAGGAAGGTTCTATGCGTCTGATCAGCCCCCTTCACCCGACACCGCGAACTCGCGCCTGGTTGGCGTCTGCGTTCGTTGTCATCGCCGTTTTCGCATTCATGTTGTTCCTGAATTTCTCGTCTCGAGTTCAGGCGATTTCATCAAACGTCGTCATCAGTGAGTTTCGCGTGCGCGGGCCGAATGGCGCTGCGGACGAATTCGTAGAGCTCTACAACCTTTCGGGAGCCCCCGTCGCGATCGGCGGCTGGAAAATCAGAGGCTCAAACAACGCGGCCGGTGTTTCCGACCGCGTCACGATCACCGCCGGCACGATTCTTCAGCCCGGTTGCCATTACCTGTTGACCAACTCGTCCGCGAGTGGTGGTCCATACAGCGGCGCGGTTCCCGGCGATCAGACGTTCACCACCGGCATCACCGATGACGGCGGCATCGCGGTGACGTTGCCTGACAACACGATCATTGATGCAGTGGGTATGAGCACCGGCTCTGCTTTCAAAGAAGGCACGGTGCTGGCAAGTCTCGGCACGAGCAATCTCAATCGCAGTTACGAGCGCAAACCGGGTGGCGCTGCGGGAAGCGGTACAGACACCGACAACAACTCCGCTGATTTCCAACTGATCACGCCCAGCGATCCACAGAGCTCGGCCGGTTGCGTGGCGCCGACTCCGACTCCCACGCCGACACCAACCCCGACGCCCACACCTACTCCGACTCCAACGCCCACACCGACACCAACGCCAACGCCCGCGGTTGCCGGCTCAGTGGTACTTAGTCAGGTGTACGGCGGCGGCGGCAATGCCGGTTCGACGCTGAAGAACGACTTTATCGAGATCATCAATCACACCGGCGCGCCGATCAATCTGAACGGCTGGTCCGTGCAGTACGCCTCGGCGACGCTCGCGAATTGGCAAGTCACGCCGCTGACGAATTTCACGCTGCAGCCGGGTCAGTACTACTTGATCAAGGAAGCGGCTGGCGCAGGCGGGACTGTTGATTTACCAACAGCAGACGCGACCGGAACGATCGCGATGGGCGCGACATCAGGCAAGGTCGCACTCGTTAGCAACACGACTGCGTTAATTGGTAACTGTCCGGCCGGCTCGGGCATCGTCGATTTTATCGGCTACGACGGCGCGAATTGTTTTGAAGGCGCTGGAGCAGCTCCGACACTTACCAATCCGACCGCGGCGCTGAGAAAGAACGACGGCTGTCTCGATACGGACAACAACAACTCCGACTTCGTCCAGGGTTCACCTAACCCGCGCAACAGCTCGTCGCCGACAAACAACTGCGCGGTTTTGTCGGGCATTGGCTCTGCAAGTCCACTCGGTGTGCAACCGGGTGATAGCTCGACGCTGACCGTGACCGTTTTCCCGGCTAGCGATCCAACGAGCACCGGCATAACCGTCTCGGCGGATCTGTCGTCGATCGGCGGCTCGCCAACACAAGCTTTCGCAGCCGGCCCGGGCAACACGTTCACTTTCGTAGCGACAGTCGCAGTCGGCACCGCGCCGGGCAACAAGTCTCTGCCGGTGATGATCAGTGATGCGCAAGGTCGCACCGCGAGCACGACGATCGCGCTGCTGGTCCAACAACCACACGTCGTGATCAGTCAACTCTACGGCGGCGGCGGCAACGCCGGCGCGACTTACGCCAACGATTACGTCGAACTCTACAATCCCAGTGGACTGACGTTCGACCTGACGGGCTGGTCGTTGCAATACACCTCGGCAACGGGCGACAGTTGGGACTTCGGCACACAACCACTCGGCGGATCGATCGGGCCCGGCCAGTATTACCTTGTCGCGCTCGCTTCCGGCGGTAGCGTCGGACTACCGCTTCCGGCAGCCAACATCAACGGCGAGATCAACATGAGCGGCACGACCGGCAAGGTCGCGCTCGTTAACAGTTTCGATCCGCTCGTCGGTAACTGCCCGATCGGCGATCCGCACATCGTTGATTTCGTCGGCTACGGCGCCAGCGCCGACTGTTCTGAAACTGCGAAGGCGCCTGCGCCAAGCAACACCAGCGCGATCTTCCGCGGCAACAACGGCGCGACCGACACCGACAACAACTCAACGGATTTCTCGGCCGCAGCGCCGAATCCGCGACGCACCGAGCCGATCGTCGAACTCGGTCCCTTGGTGTTCAGCAGCGATCCCCGCAAGAACGGCATCAATGCGCCGCGCGACGCGAGTATCACGATCAACTTCACCGAGCCGGTAGACGTCGTCGGCAACTGGTACAACATCAGTTGCACCTCGACCGGATTGCACAATGACGCAACCGTAGCGGGCAGCGGGAAGGTCTGGGTCATCACGCCAAACGTGAACTTCCTCGCGGCCGAACAGTGCACGGTTACGATCTTCAAGGATCAGGTCCACGACAGTGACACCGACGACAGTGGTCCAAACACCGACACGCTGAACGCGGATTACGTCGCGACGTTCACCGTTTCAACCGGCACTGCGCCACCGGAGCCGCCGAGCGTTCACACAACGTTCGGCAATCCGAGCAACGCGGTTGCCGATCCGAACCAACCGAACAACTACCTGATGGAGAAGCCCGAGTTCACTGTTTCTTACAACCGAGACATGGGTCGTCCGAATTGGGTGAGTTGGCACCTGACGGATGAGTGGGTTGGCAGTCTCGCACGCGTCGACACCTTCCGACCGGACCCCGCGGTCCTGCCGACCTGGTACCGCGTGCAGGCGACCGACTTCGCGAGCACCGGTTTCGATCGCGGTCACATGACACCGAACGCCGACCGCGACAAGGAAACATCCATTCCGATCAACCAGGCGACGTTCCTGATGTCGAACATGGTGGCCCAGGCGCCTGACAACAACCAGGGACCATGGGCCAACCTCGAAAACTTCCTGCGCACGCTGTTGCCGGCCAACGAGCTTTACATTGTTTCCGGTCCGGCGGGCATGGGCGGTACAGGCAGTAATGGTTTCGCCAACACCGTCGCGAACGGTCACGTTGTGGTTCCGGCGTCGACGTGGAAAGTCGTACTCGTTCTGCCGAAGGGCGACAACGACATCTCGCGCGTCACCGCGGCGACGAGAACGATCGCCGTGATCATGCCGAACACTCAAGGCATTAGAAACGACGATTGGCACAACTACCTGACGACGGTGGATGCGGTCGAAGCGTTGACCGGTTACGACTTCTTTGCCAACGTTCCCGACTCGATCGAAAACTCGATCGAAGCGGGCATTGACGGCAACAATCCTCCGGGCACTGAAGGCCAGGCCGTCACGACCGCGGAGGACACGTCGAAATCGATCACGCTGACGGCTGTCAGTCCGAATCCTTCGGCTTCGTTTACGTTCACGATCGTTACGCCGCCGGCGCATGGTCAGTTAACCGGCACGGGCGCGAACCGGTCGTACCAGCCGAATGCGGACTTCAACGGCAGCGACAGCTTCACCTTCAAAGCCAACGATGGTTCAGCAGACTCGAACACTTCGACCGTCACCATCAGCGTCACCGACGTCAACGATGCGCCATCCGCAACCGATGACTCGGCGTCGACTGACGAAGACACGTCTGTGCAGATCTCAGCTTCGACCCTGACCAGCAACGACAGCGCTGGTCCGGCGGATGAGAACGTGCAGGTGTTGACGGTGACGAGTGTTTCCGCAACTGCCGATACGCACGGAACGGTATCACTGGCGAGCGGAACCGTGACGTATTCTTCGGATGCAAACTACAACGGTCCGGCAAGCTTCAACTATCAGGTCTGCGACAATGGTACGACCAACGGCGCGGCTGATGCGAAGTGCACGACGGGAACGGTTAACGTCACCGTCAATCCAGTGAATGATGCGCCGTCGCTCAATGCGATCGCGAATCAAACCGTTTACGTCGGCAGCACGCTGACGCTGACGGCTTCGGGTTCGGACATCGATCTGCCGGCGCAGACGCTAACCTACAGTCTGGTGGGAGTTGTTCCGAGCGGTGCGAGTATCAATCCGAGCTCGGGTGTTTTCAGTTGGACACCGACAGCCGCGCAGGGTGGTCAGATCTATACGATCACCGTGCGCGTAACTGACGATGGCGCGCCGGCGAAATTTGCCGAGCAGCAGTTCACCGTTGGTGTGGCTTATACGTGGTCCAACTTGTTAGCGCCGGTGCAAGCGGGCGGAACTTACAAAGCGGGCAAGACGATTCCGATCAAGTTTCAACTGACGGGCGCGAGCGCGGGTGTCACTAACGCCGTAATCCGCTTGCTGATCTACAAGGTCAGCAACAACGTGGTTGGGGATCCGGTTGATGTTGAATCGAACTCGGCTGCGACAACCGGAAACCTGTTCCGTTTCGCTGACGGCCAGTACATCTTCAATCTGGATACGTCTGCGATGGGACCAGGAACGTACCAACTCCAGGTAGACATGGGCGACGGTGTCGTGCGCGCGGTGAACATCTCACTGCGGTAAACCACAAGACCTTCGCCGTTCTTCGAGGAGCCTCGGTGTTCGCGCCGGGGCTCTTTTTTGTGGTCCAAGAAGGGCGGGAGGTACGCCCCGCCGTGACCGATTCGCCGTGGCGATGTGACCGGATGTTCGTCACCTTGACCTGAATCCCGTCAATCGCAAAACAATCGCTTTTTTCGTTATTGACCCGCCTTCGGCTTGCTGGTAAAAGCTTGAATTAGCCCTTGCCGGTCCTATCTTGTCCTGCCGGTATTACCTCTTCAAGAGTACGGAAACGTCACGATTGTTTGGGAGGAATACCCACATGTTTGCGCGTAAGTCCCGGCTGCCGCTTCGTCGCACCCGCCCGTCGAAACATAATGGACCAGCATTGATCAGAACGTGGCGCGTGCTCGCCACCGCCGTCGTCATTGCACTCGTGTCGGTCTACGTTGCGTTCGCCGCGATCTCGCTCTCCACCTCGACGGCTTACACGCAAAACTTCGATTCCCTCGGCATTCCGATTTCGAGCCCGACGCCGTCGAATCTTCCCGTCGACTTCCGCGTCGAAACTATCTCCGCGCCACGCACACTCGGCTCGTTCTCTTCCGGCCAGGTGCAAACGCTGCGCGTCGGTGGCGCAAACTTATCAACCACCGCCGCGAACGGCAGCTACAACTTCGGCGCCGGCACGACTTCGCTGGGCAACGCCGATCGCGCGCCGGGCTTTCTCGCTTCGGGCACCGCCACGATGAGCGGCAATCTCTACGCGCAACTCGTCAACAACACCGGCGGCGCGCTCTCCGGTTTGCAGATCTCTTACGACGTCGAAAAATATCGCAACGGATCGAACCCCGCGGGCTTCCGCATTCAACTCTTCTATTCACCGAACGGCAGCACCTGGACCAGCGCCGGCTCAGACTTCTTCACTCCCTTTGGACCCGACGCGGACAACAGCGGGTTCGCCACTGCGCCCGGCATGACGGCTCCCGTCTCGAACAAAATCTTGAACGTCGCCGTCGCAAACGGCGCCAACATTTATCTCGCGTGGAACTACTCCGTCACTTCCGGCACCATCACCACCAACGCGCAGGCACTCGCGATCGATAACGTTTCGATCCTCGGCATCGGCGCGGTTGTGCCGACAAATCCGTCGGGGACCGGCAACGCGAATCCGAACTCCGTTCTGCCGGGCGAGTCTTCGACGTTAACAGTCGCGGTCACGCCGGGAACGAATCCATCGAGCACCGGTCTGACAGTCACTGCCGATCTCTCGGCGATCGGCGGCTCGGCGAGTCAACAATTCTTTGACGACGGCGTCAGCGGCGGTGACGCAACCGCCGGAGACAACGTCTTCACTTACACCACGACGGTTTCATCACTCACCTCGCCAGGCACCAAGTCACTTCCCTTCTCGATCGGTGACGCGCAGTCACGCAGTGCGAGCGGCTCGATCAGCCTGACGGTTCAGCAACCACCGCCACCGGTGGACCATCTCGTCATCAGCCAGATCTACGGCGGTGGCGGCAACTCCGGCGCGACGTTCACCAACGATTACGTCGAGATCTATAACCCGACTGGTGTCTCGTTCAATCTCGCCGGCTGGTCGTTGCAGTACGCTTCCGCGGCGGGCACGAGTTGGACCAACAAGCAACCGCTCGGCGGCACGATCGCTCCGGGCGAATACCTCCTCGTCTCGCTTGCTTCCGGCGGCGCGAACGGCGCATCGCTCCCTGTGTCACCGAACATCTCCGGCGACATCAACATGAGCGCCACGACCGGCAAGATCGCGCTCGTCAGCAATTCGATCTCGTTGAGCGGCAGTTGCCCGAACGGCGTCGATCCGGACATTGTCGACTTCGTTGGTTACGGTTCGTCGGCGAGTTGTTTTGAAGGCGCAGCGCGCGCGTCAGCGCCGAGCAACACGACGGCGCTCTTCCGCAAACTCAACGGCGCCCAGGACACGAATCAAAACGGCGACGATCTTCAGACCGGCGCGCCGAATCCGCGCCGCACCGCGCCAATCGTCGAGCTTGGACCATGGGTCGCGAGTACCGATCCGATCGCCGACGGTTTCAACGCGCCTTACGACGACACGATCACCGTTGATTTCAGCGAACCCGTCGAAGTGGTTGGCGCGTGGTTCGACATCACGTGCACGAACTCCGGCGCGCACAACAGCGCGACTGTAGCTGCGTACAACGGCGCGAAGGGCTATCACATCACGCCGAACACGAGCTTCCAGTTTGGCGAGCAGTGCACCGTCACGATCGCGCACGCGAACGTTCACGATCAGGATCTCGACGACAGCGCGCCGAACACCGACACGCTGTTTGCCGATTACGTGTGGAGCTTCACGGTCGTCGCGGCGGGCGCGCCCGCGCCGGAGCCGCCGAGCGTGCACCTTGCGTTTGGCAATCCGTCGAATGCCGCGGCCGATCTCTCGCAACCCGACAATTACCTGATGGAGAAACCTTCGTTCGCGCTCTCGTACAACCGCGACAAGGGCACGCCGAACTGGGTGAGCTGGCATTTGCAAAGTGAGTGGACCGGCAGCTTGCCGCGCAACGATACGTTCCGCGCGGACCCGGCTGTCTCGCCTGATTGGTATCGCGTGCAGTCGACCGACTACTTCGCGTCAGGGTTCGATCGCGGTCACATGACACCGAACGCCGATCGCGACAACGCGGCGTCGATACCGCTCAATCAGGAGACGTTCCTGATGTCGAACATGGTGCCGCAGGCGCCGAACAATAATCAGGGACCGTGGGCCGACTTCGAAAACTACCTTCGCACGTTGCTGCCGGCGAATGAGGTTTACGTGATTGCAGGTCCGGCGGGCGTTGGTGGCGCGGGCGATAATGGCCCGGCAGACACGATCGCGAATGGACACGTGACGGTCCCGGCTTTCACCTGGAAGGTCGCGTTGGTGTTGCCCGTTGGTGACGACGACGTGTCGCGCGTGAGTGCGGCGACCAGGACCATCGCCGTGATCATGCCGAACCAGAACAGCATTAACAGCGATTGGCACACGTATCTCACGACCGTCGATGCCGTCGAAGCGCTCACCGGCTACGACTTCTTCGCGAATGTGCCGGACGCGATTGAGAATTCGATCGAGGCGGGTATCGACGGCAACAACCCGCCGGGAACCGACATTCAGTCAGTGACGACTGACGAAGATGTAGCGGTGGGGATCACGTTGAATGCGGTGAGTCCGAGTCTCTCGCCGTCGTTTAGTTACACGATCGTGACCCCGCCAGGCCATGGCGTGTTGTCGGGCGATGGACCAACGTTCACTTACACGCCCGCGGCGAATTTTCACGGCGCGGATAGTTTTACGTTCCGCGTCAATGACGGTAGTCACGATTCGAATGTTTCGACAGTGAGCATCGCAGTGCAGGCGGTGAACGACGCGCCCACGGCCCAGAGCCAGGCAGTCGCGACAAATGCCAATACGCCGGTGTCGCTTGCGCTCGTTGGCAGCGATCTGGAAACCGCGGCGGGAGACTTGGTTTTTGCGATCACGGCTGGGCCTTCGCACGGAACCTTGAGCGGAACCGGCGCGAACGTGAGCTACACGCCGGACGCAAATTACAGCGGGCCGGACAGTTTTACATTCACTGTCCGCGATACGGGTGACGATCTCGCGCCGGCGATGACCAGCGCGGAGGCGACGGTTTCGATCACTGTGAACGACACTCTTGCGCCGACGATCTCAGCGCCCGCCGCACTCGGCGTTATTACGGGCGATGGCGCGACGACGTGCGGCACTGTGGTGACTGACGCGCAACTCGGAAGCCCGATCGCCGCGGATAACACGGGCAATGTGACTGTCGTGAGGACGGGCGTTCCTGCGGGCAATATCTTCCCCACCGGTACGACTACGATTACTTACACGGCGACTGATGCAGCCGGTAATGCGACGCAAGCGACGCAAACCGTAACGGTCGTCGATAAGACTGCGCCTACGATCACCGCGCCGGCGCCGACTACGGTGAAGGCTGGACTCAGCGGCCAGGCTGCGATACCGAACGTTCTCGCGGGCACGATTGCGAGCGATAACTGTGGACCAGTGACGTTGAGTCAGAGTCCGGCCGCGGGCACGATTGTTGGTGTCGGCACGCACGTCATTACGATCACGGCGACTGACAGCGCTGGAAACACTAGCACCGCGACGACGACGTTTACGGTCAACGGCGGTGGGGTGACCTTCGCGTTCAGATCTCCGGGTACAGCTAAGCGCGGCAAGCTAGCGAAGCTCGACGGGACCTTCGTCAACAGTACGGGCGAGAAGTTATCGGTGTCGTACGTCGTGCGCTACACGAGTCCGTGCGGCGACAGCGGCGTGGCCGACAGCGGATCGTTGCCCCTCAACGCCGGCGCGAGTCGAGATGTCAATTTTCAATTCCACGTCCCGAAGGACGCCTGCACCGGGTTGTACACGATGGTGCTCGAGGTGTCCGTGAACGGAGTGTTGATTGGGACAACTGACGTGCAACTCGTAGTGACGCCGTAGCAAGACGCTTCGTTGTGCAGCCTCTGCGTGCAGTTCTGCTGGTTGTAGTGAAAAGTTTGTGGGGAACGAATAACTACACCGCGCCACACGCAGAGGCTGCACAGCGAAGCGCCATATCCGTGTTCATCTGTGTAAATCCCCGGCCCTATTCGGTTGAGGCTTGGGCTTCTTTATTTAGTGCGGCGTGTAAGGTGTGCCAGGGCAGCGTGGCGCATTTGACGCGAACGGGAAAGTCGCGTACGCCGGCGAAGATCTTGAGGTTGCCTAACTTGTTCTCTTCGTTTTCTTCATCGAGCTCGCCCGTAACCATCGAGTGAAACTCGCTGAAGAGCCGTTCCGCTTCTGCGCGGCTCTTCCCTTTCACCGCCTGCGTCATCATGCTCGCCGCGGCTTTCGAGATCGCACAACCCGAACCTTCAAACGCGACCTCCTTCACCGCGTCGCCTTCGAGATCGAGATAGACCGTCAGGTGATCGCCGCAAAGCGGGTTGAAGCCTTCAGCACTGTGGTTCGCGTGCTCGAGCTTGCGGAAGTTTCGCGGCTTCTTGTTATGGTCGAGGATTACCTGCTGGTAGAGTTCGCTTAATTCAGACATAGGACCATGGCGATTGTCGATTAACTAAAGATCTCGATCACGCGCTCGATCGTACGCGCCAGCACGTCGATCTCTTCCTTCGTGTTGTAAAACGCGAACGACGCGCGCGCTGTCGCCGGCACTTTGAAACGTTGCATCACCGGCTGCGCGCAATGATGTCCCGCGCGAACGGCAATTCCTTCCTGGTCCAGGATCGTGCCGATGTCGTGTGGATGAATGTCGTCGATCACAAACGACAACACGCTCGCCTTGTTCTTCGCCGTGCCGATGATCCGCACGCCTTCGATCGCGGAAACGCGCTCGGTCGCGTAACGCAGCAACTCCGCTTCGTGCGCGGCCGCCTGCTCGCGGCCGATCGTGTTCAGGTAATCGATCGCCGCGCCGAGCCCAATCTGCGACGCAATCGCCGGCGTACCCGCTTCGAGCCTGTTCGGCAAATCGGCGTAAGTCGTTTTCTCAAACGTGACCGTCTTGATCATGTCGCCGCCGCCCTGAAACGGGTTCATCTTTTCGAGCAGCTCGGCCTTCCCGTAAATGATGCCGCTGCCGGTCGGCGCATACATCTTGTGACCGGAGAAAACATAAAAATCGCAATCGAGATCCTGCATGTCGACGGGCATGTGCGGCGTAGCCTGCGCCCCGTCAACCAGCACCGGCACGCCGTACTTGTGCGCCTGCGCAATCATCTGCTTGACTGGATTGATCGTCCCGAGCGCGTTCGAAACGTGGACCACGCCGACGAGCTTCGTGCGTTCGTTCAGCAGCGCGTCGTACTCATCGAGCAGCAACTCGCCCGCGTCGTTCATCGGAATCACGCGCAGCCGCGCGCCCGTCTCTTCGCAGAGCATCTGCCAAGGAACGATGTTGGCGTGGTGCTCCATCGCCGAGATAATGATCTCGTCGCCTTCGCCGATGAACTTCCGGCCGTAGCCGTACATCACGAGGTTGATGCCTTCGGTCGCGCCGCGCACGAAGATACACTCGCGCGACTCGCGCGCGTTGATGAACCGTTTCACCTTTTCGCGCGCGCCCTCGTAAGCCGTCGTCGCTTTCTGACTCAGGTAGTGAACGCCGCGATGAATGTTCGAGTGTTCCTGCTCGAGATAGACGGAGCCGCGATCGATAACGACCTGCGGCACTTGCGACGAGGCCGCGTTGTCGAGATAGATGAGCGGCTTGCCGTTGACGGTCTGATGCAGGACGGGAAAGTCAGCGCGGATGCGCTCGACGTTGAACGAACTCGAGGTTTTTGCCGGAGCAGTTGAATCCAAAGTCTGTACCATACGACTACTCACTGCCTTCCAACTGCGTGTGCAACTGACGCAGCACGATCTCGTCCAACTGTGAACGGATCGAATCGATCTTGATCTTGCCGATCACCTCTTCCGCGAACCCGTAGGTCAGCAAGCTGCGGCCCAGTTCCGGGTTGATGCCACGCGCCTGCAAGTAAAACAACTCTTCCTCGTCGATCTGGCCCACTGCCGCGCCATGCGCGCACTTCACGTCGTCGGCGTAAATCTCCAACTGCGGCTTCGTATCTACGCGCGCTTGTGCCGAGAGCAGCAGGTTCTTGTTCGTCTGCATCGCGTCGGTCTTCTGCGCGCCCTCACGCACGAAGATTTTGCCGTTGAAAACAGCGCGCGCGTTGCCGTCGAGAATGCCTTTATACAACTGATGGCTGGTGCAGTGCGGCTGCTGGTGATCGATGACGGAGTGCGTGTCGGTGTGCTGCTCCGAACCGACGAGATACAAACCGTCGACCCAACATTCTGCGCCTTCGTGGTCCAGCACGACCGAGATGTCGTGGCGCGAAAGGCGGCCGCCGAGATTGATCGAGGTCGTGTCGTAACTGGCGCTGCGTCCGAGCGAAGCGGAGGTGATTGACGTGTGAAAAGCGTTGTCGCTTTCACGCTGCATGCGATAGTGTTCCAGCCGCGCGCCTTCCTTGAGCACGACCTCGGCGATCGCATTTGTGAAATACTGCTGATTGCGCGTTGACACGAAGGTTTCGATCAAAGTGGCCGAGCTGTTCTCTTCAGCGACAACGAGCAGCCGCGGAAAACTTGCGGCATCGGCATGTTCAGCGTCGGTTATGAACGTGACCTGTATCGGCGTCTCAAGTTTCACGTTCTTCGGGATCCACAGAAACAACCCCGATTGCAGAAACGCCGTGTTCAACGCCGCGAGTCCGTTGTTGTGATAACCGGCGTTGCGTGCGAGATAACCGCGCGCGATCTTGTTGTAGCGCGCATCGGCAACCGCACTGAGCAGATCGATCGCAACCACGCCCTCAAGTCCCGTTTTGACCGACAACTCTTCCGACAGAAAGCCGTTCACCACGACGATATGCGCCGTTGCGGTTTCCGGATAAACCCACTGTGTCGCGTCAAGTGAGACGTTAGTGGCACGCGTAGCCGGCACGAAGCTCTGCTTCGCGAGCGGCGCGAGATTCGTGTACTTCCACTCTTCCTCATGAACTGTCGGAAACCCGAGCTGCTCAAACCGATCCATCGCGCTGTTGCGTACCAGCTCCAGCCACGGCACCGTCGGACTCGACTCGCGCACCGTCTGAAACGCACTCTGATAATTGTTCTGTTTTCTTGCGAGTTCAGTGACCATTGCTTAATTCGCTGCGTTGAGTTTTGCCGAGCCGCCGTCATTGTGCGCGGGCGCCTTGATCCAATCGTAGCCCTTCTCTTCGAGCTCGAGCGCCAGCTCCTTGCCGCCTTCGCGCGCGATGCGGCCACCGGCGAGCACGTGCACGTAATCGGGCACTATGTAGTTCAGCAGCCGTTGATAGTGAGTGACGACGATGATCGCGTTGTCGGGCGTCAACAGTTTGTTCACGCCTGACGCGACGACACGCAGCGCGTCAATGTCGAGGCCCGAATCAGTTTCGTCGAGCACGGCGAGCTTCGGTTCGAGCACGGCCATTTGCAGGATCTCGTTGCGCTTCTTCTCGCCGCCGGAAAAGCCTTCGTTGACGGAGCGCGTCATGAAGCTCGCATCCATCTCGACGACCTTCGCGCGTTCCTTCAACAGGTCTTTGAATTCGAGCGGATCGAGCTCTTCTTCGCCGAGATGCTTGCGCTTCTCGTTGTAAGCGAGCCGCAGAAACTGCGCGTTCGAAACACCCGGCACTTCGATCGGATACTGAAACGCCATGAACACGCCTTCGCGCGCGCGCTCGTCAGGCGACAGCTCCAGCAAGTTCTTGCCTTCGTAGATCACTTCCCCTGCGGTCACTTGGTATTGCGGATGGCCGGCGAGCACTTTCGCGAGCGTCGACTTGCCCGAACCATTCGGGCCCATGATCGCGTGAATCTCACCCTTGTTGACCGTTAGATTGATGCCTTTGAGGATCTCATTGCCGTCGATGCCGGCGTGTAAGTTTCTAATCTCTAACATTCGCTATCCCACGCTACCTTCCAATTTCAGTCCCAGCAGCCGTGTCGCTTCCACTGCAAATTCCATCGGCAACTGGAGAAAAACGTCTTTGCAAAAACCATTGATGATCAGCGACACGGCGTCTTCCTGCGAGATGCCACGCTGCTGCAAATAGAACAACTGCTCTTCGCTGATCTTCGAGGTCGACGCTTCGTGCTCGACGCTCGAACTGTTGTTCATCACTTCGATATACGGGAACGTGTTCGCGCCGCACTGGGATCCGATCAGCATCGAGTCACACTGCGTGTAGTTGCGCGCGCCTTCCGCTTTCGGCATGACCTTCACGAGCCCGCGATAACTGTTGTTCGATTTTCCGGCCGCAATGCCCTTGGAAATGATCGTCGAGCGCGTGTTCTTGCCGAGGTGGATCATCTTCGTGCCCGTGTCGGCCTGTTGCGCGTGATTCGTGAGGGCGACTGAATAAAATTCGCCGATCGAGTTGTCGCCCTGGAGGATGCACGACGGATATTTCCACGTGATCGCCGAACCCGTTTCGACCTGCGTCCACGAGATCTTCGAATTCTTTCCCGCGCACTTGCCGCGCTTCGTGACGAAGTTGTAGATACCGCCTTTTCCTTCTTCATCGCCGGCGTACCAGTTCTGCACGGTTGAATATTTGATCTGCGCGTCGTCGAGTGCGACGAGCTCGACTACTGCTGCATGTAACTGGTTGCGATCGAACTTAGGCGCCGTGCAGCCTTCGAGATACGAAACGTACGCGCTTTCTTCGGCGACGATCAACGTGCGCTCAAACTGGCCCGACTCCGCGTTGTTGATGCGGAAGTAAGTCGACAGCTCCATCGGACAACGCACGCCCTTCGGAATAAAACAGAAACTGCCGTCCGAGAAGACCGCGCTGTTCAGCGCCGCGAAGAAGTTGTCGTTCGTCGGCACGACGGAACCGAGATACTTCTTCACGAGCTCCGGATAGTCTCTGATCGCTTCGGTGAACGAACAAAAGATCACGCCGTGCTTCTTGAGCTTCTCTTTGTAAGTGGTGGCGACGGATACCGAATCGAAAACCGCGTCGACCGCGACACCCGCGAGTTGCTTCTGCTCCTGCAACGGAATGCCGAGCTTCTCAAACGTGCGCAGCAACTCCGGATCGACTTCATCGAGACTCGCCTTCGTCGGTTTCTGTTTCGGCGCGCTGTAGTAAATGATGTCCTGGTAGTCGATCTCGGGATACTTGAGGTTGGGCCAATGCTTCGGCTCGGTCATCGTCAGCCAGTGACGAAATGCCTTGAGCCGGAACTCGAGCATCCACTCGGGCTCGTTTTTCTTCGCGACGATCAGGCGAATGGTGTCTTCGGTCAGACCGCGCGGAATCACATCCGACTCGATGTCGGTGACGAAGCCGTATTTGTATTCCTGTTTCGCTAGTAGTTCTGCTGTGCTCATCGTAATTTCTAGACGCGAGTGTCTCGCGGTTTCATTCCTTGAATCTGATGCAACACTTCATCGACGTTTGCTTCAGTGCCTAATAACTGCGACAGCGTGATCTCGCCGAGCGCGTTGTCGACAATCTGGTGCAGCTCGACGATGACCGGGCGGATGCCGCAATCACCGGTGTGCACGCACGCGTCGAGCACGCCGGCGTAACTCTTACAGTGCGACTCGGCCGGCTCGCCTTCCAAAACCCTGATGACCTGGTTGAGCCGAATCTGCGACGCGGGCCGCGCGAGCGAGTAGCCGCCTTTGATACCGCGCGTCGACTGCACCAGGCCGGCCTTGCTCAGGATCCACATGAGTTTGCCGGCATTGGCGGACGAGATTCCCTCGAGTCGGGCGAGTTGGGAAAGGGTCAGCGATTCACCGAGCGTCTCGGCGCGCGCCAGTTGCAGCAGGCAGCGCAAACCGTATTCTTCCTGAGCCGAGATCTTCATTTAAGTTATTAACCTGAGGCATCTTAGTCGAAACCTTACTTTTAAGTCAAGATTAATCCCACCTCTTATCCCCTGTCCACTGGCCTCACGTGTCGGAGGTTCTTCGCTTTACAGCTTGAACTCGAAGTCTAAGTAACCGGCGAGGCGGACGGGTTTGCCACCGACGTTTGGCGGCGCAAACGTCCACGCTTTTGCAGCGTCTTCGGCAGCTTGACGTAGAAGCATCGGCCCTTCCGAGTTGGTGATCCAGATCTTGCCGTTCTCGTCGATGATCGCGAACACGCGCACTGTGCCGGTGACGTTGTGTGTCCGCGCAGAGGAGGGATAGTTCGGCGTGACGCGCTTGGTTTCGCGTCCGTTAAGTGAGCCGGTGCTGATGAGTTGCGGCTCGGCAGTCGGTGTTGTCGTCGCGGTGGAAGCAGTTTGTACCGCGCTGGTCACGGGTTGAGCGGAGTTGGGAGCTAGTTGAGAGGAGTTCGTTCCGGGTTGCGACGGGTTGGGCGCCACTGTCGCTGAAGAATCTGCTGATGGCGCGCCCAGAGTGTCAGTCTTCGGCCCCGCAAACGGATTGGGAATACGCGACGTCATCGCGTCCAGCGCGGGCGAGCGGCCGAGCGACGCGACCTGTGTCTGCGACGACGCCATCCTTTCCCTGGCCATTAACAGTTCCGTTTGCCACTTCGCGCGATCGTCATCGTTGCGCGCCAGCGACAGTCGCAAACCCAGCACATCTTCGAGCAACGCGACCGCGTCGTAACTGCGCCCTTGTTCCTTGGAGATTTCATTCGCCTGCGCGGCCACGCGCTCCAGCAGACCGCGAACGCGATCGAGATCCGTCTTCGCCTCAGGCGGCAGATCGCCGTCGCTGGGGTTAAGTCCGAAACTGCGATAGCGCGCGATGTGCGAGCGGATGCCGTTGACCGTTTGGCCAGCGGCGGCGAAGTAAGTACGAATCGATTCGTCCTTCTGTGCCGCGCGCGTTTGAAAAGCTTCTTCGAGTAACGATTGCGAGCGGCCGTAGTTGCCGTCTTCGAGATAGACGCCGAGCAGCATTAACGTGGCGACATTGCGCAACGCGACGTCACGCGAAGAAGCGCGCACGTTTTCCAGCTCGGTGGCTGCAGCTTGTAGTTGGTGAACTGCGGCGAGCGCGCGGGCGCGGTCGATACGATCGAGTGCGGAGTTGGCGTTAGCAGTGGCAGCGTCTGGGCCAGAGCCGGTCGACTGCGCCACCGCGAAGACGGGTGCGATCAAGAGGACGATTGTCGGGAGGATGGCATGGATGTAGGGGCGAAAACGGAACAAAGACCTCAAATTATTGACTCCTGAAACACAAAAGCGAGCCTCATGCTCGCTTGCTTGACTATCATTTCGGGACGCTATTATGGCCGCAGAGGGGCGAATGAGGCAAGAGGGAGCGCCGGAGGCGCGGCCAGAAGGTAGCCAGGGGCAAGTGCGACGCGCAGCGGAGCACGCAGCCCCTGGATCGATCAGAAAACACGACCAGCCCGGAACGGGCGATAGACATGCGGTGTTCCCGTGTCTGTCGGCCCTCCGGGCCTCAATTTTTTGCTTAATGATCCAGGGGTTACGCGCGCCGCTTCGCGTCGCGCTCACCCCTGGCTACCTTCTGGCCGCGCCTTCGGCGCTACCCGCGCATGCCAAACGGACGCGTTACGGTGTCACTGAACTGCTGACGCTCTTCATGATCTTGTCACGAAAAGCGCGGGCAGCGTTTTTGACGGCCGTTTCGTCGAGGGTCAGGAGGCGGCGGTCGCGCATGAGGATGCGGCCGTTGATGATGACGGTCTCGACGTCCGCTGCTTTCGTGGCGTAGACGAGGTCCGAGTAAATGTTGTAGACGGGAATCTGATTCAACGTGTCGCGATCGATAATAAGGACATCGGCGCGTTTACCGACTTCCAACGAACCAATCTCCTTCTCCAAATGCAGCGCCTGCGCGCCGCGAATCGTCGCGAACTCAAACGCCTGCTGCGCCGAGATCACTTTCGGATCCCCGGTGAAAACTTTGTGCAGCTTCGCCACCGTATCCATCTCTTCCCACATGTTGAGATCGTTGTTCGATGCAGCGCCATCCGTTCCCAAACCAAGCAGGACGCCCTCTTTCAACATCCGCGGCACCGGCGCCACACCCGCCGCCAGCTTCATGTTCGACTGCGGATTGTGGACCACTCCCACACCACGTCGCTGCAGGATCGCGACGTCGCTGCCTTGCGGCCACACCATGTGCGCCGCGATCACCCGATTGTTCAAAAATCCGATGCGGTCGAGATAAGCAACCGGACTCGCGCCCTTCGCCTTCACCATGTCGTCGACTTCACGCTTCGTCTCCGCGATATGAATCACGATCGGCGCGCCGGTGCGGTCGGAAAACGCGCGCGCCGCTTTTAAATGTTCTTCGTTAACGGTGTACGGCGCATGCGGCGCGATCGCGGGAGTAATCAGGTCGTTTCCTTTCCAACGCGCCACAAACTTCTCGACGTAGGACAAACCCTCGTCATAACTCTTGTTATCGGCGACCGGAAAGTCGATAACGGTCTCGCCGAGCACACCACGAACGCCCGCTTTCGCAGTCTCATCCGCAATCGCGTCTTCGAAGTAATACATATCGCAGTAGGTCGTGGTCCCACCACGAATCATCTCCGCGAGTCCGAGCCGCGCGCCGACACGCACAAACTCTTCCGTCACGTTCTTCGCTTCGGCCGGAAAGATGTATTTCGTCAACCACTCCTGCAGATCGAGATCGTCCGCGAGCCCGCGAAACAACACCATCGGAATATGCGTGTGACCGTTGATCAAACCCGGCGTCAGCACTTTTCCTTCCGCGTTCACGCGTTGCCGTGACGTGTACCCGCGCTCGATCTCGGCGCGTGGCCCAATCGCGACGATACGTCCCTTCGACACGGCGATGCCGCCGTCGTCGATGATGCGGCGCGTCTGGTCCATCGTCACGATCGTGCCGCCCAAAACCAACAAATCGACCGGCTCGCGGCGATTCTGTGCGGCAACATCTGGAAGCGAGTTGAAAGTCATGGCCATCAGGAGCGCAACGGTCAGGAGAAGCTTTAGCATAAGCAAACTACTCGGTTGCCTTTTTCCCTTTCAAAAAGCGCGCATCAAACGCGCGCGGCAGCAATTCAGCGACATGAAAAACTTCACTCTGCCCCGCGAGGTTTGCGAATACGATCTTCGCACCGCGCGCAAACTCCCAAATGATCTGCCGGCAAGTGCCACACGGCGGCGTCAGTGTTTCCGTATCCGCGACCACCGCGAGCTCCGTGAACTGTCGTTCACCTTCCGACAACGCCTTCCAAATCGCGACGCGTTCAGCACACACCGTCAAACCATAACTCGCGCTCTCGACGTTGCAGCCCGTGTACACTTTGCCACTGCCCGTGCGCACCGCGGCGCCCACAAGAAAACCCGAAAACGGCGCGACTGAATGCGTTCGCGCCTGCTGCGCCGCTTCGATCAGCGGCTGTAATTCTTCGCTCAAAGTTGCCCTCCAACATTAGTTAATTCATGGGCCAGCCTCTCGCGAATTTTTCCGCTGAGCAAATCAATGCTTACCAGGTTATGGCCACCTTCGGGAATGATTACGTCCGCGTGCCGCTTCGACGGCTCGACAAACTGCATGTGCATCGGCCGCACTGTCGCGACGTATTGCTCGATCACCGATTCAACCGTGCGCCCGCGTTCGTCAAGATCGCGCCGCAGCCGTCGAATAAAACGAATATCGTCCGGTGTGTCGACAAACACTTTGATATCCATCTGCTCGAGCAAACGCGGATCGGCAAAGATCAAGATCCCTTCAACGATCACGATCGGCTTGGGTTCGACGTGCCTCGTCTCCGTCATGCGCGTGTGCGTGCGAAAGTCGTAAAGCGGCAACTCAACCGCTTCGCCCGCTTTCAAACGACGCACGTGGTTCACCAACAGATCGTTATCGAGCGCGTCCGGATGATCGAAGTTTGCGATGTGCCGATAGTCGAGCGGAAGGTCGGTGATGTTTCGGTAATAAGAATCCTGCTGAATGAAAACTACTTCGCCGGCGCTGACTGACTCCAGAATGCGATTCGCAACCGTTGTCTTCCCTGAGCCAGTGCCCCCCGAAATGCCGATGATTAGACTCACGCTTCACCTACACAACGCGACTATGAATTCGATTTACCACCCGCCGCAATAACTGCGCAAACGTCTCGCGCACGCGATCGCCCGTCGCCATCACTTCCTCATGATTGATCGGTTCGTCGCTGATGCCCGCGGCCATGTTTGTGATGCACGAGATGCCGAGCACTTCCATGCCCATGTGCCGCGCGACGATCGCTTCCGGCACCGTGCTCATGCCGACGGCGTCAGCCCCGAGCGCGCGCAGCAGATGAATCTCGGCGGGCGTTTCATAACTCGGACCAGACAGCGCGCCGTAAACACCACGTCGCACGTCGGCGCCAATCTCTCTCGCTTCTTCAACCACGAGTGCCTGCAGGTCGTGCGCGTAAACGGAAGTCATGTCGGGAAACCGTGGTCCAAAGCGTTCCTCGTTTGGACCACGCAGCGGATTGTCGCCCATCAGGTTCAGGTGATCGCTGATAACCATCAACGTTCCCTGGTTCAGTTGCACGTTGATGCCGCCGGACGCGTTCGTCAGGATCAGCGTCTTCACGCCGAGCAAATTGAAAGTGCGAATCGGAAACGTGACTTCTTCGAGCGAATAGCCTTCGTAATAATGGACGCGGCCCTGCATCGCGACGACGGGCACCGTATCGACCTTCCCAATGACGAGCCGGCCCGCGTGACCCTGAGCGGTCGAACGCATGAAGCCGGGAATCTCTTCGTACGGAATACCAACCGCTTCTTCAAAATCATCCGCAAATCCACCCAAGCCGCTGCCGAGCACGATCGCAATGCGCGGCTCCAGCTTCGTGCGCGCGCGAATCACCCGCGACGCATGTTCCGCTCGCTCGTAAAGACCCGTGCCTGCCGTTCCCTCAACCATACGCATTCATTACTTCTCTTTCTGATAAGGTACGCCCAATGCCCGCGGCGGCCGCGACGATCCAATAAAGCCCGCGAGCACCACGATGGTCAAGACGTACGGCACCATCTGAATGAACTGCACCGGAATGTCTTCACCCGAAGGTAACTTTACCGCGCCTTGCATCTGGATCGAAACCGCTTCGGTGAAACCAAACAGCAGACACGCAAGCATCGTCTGTACGGGTCGCCATTTGCCGAAGATCAACGCGGCGAGCGCGATGAAACCGCGGCCCGCAGTCATGTTTCTGGTGAACAGTGACGACTGCCCGATCGATAAATACGCGCCGCCCAGACCGGCGAGTATGCCCGCGATAAGCACGCCCGAGTAACGCATCCTCGCGACACTCACGCCCGCGGCATCAGCAGCTTCGGGTTTCTCACCGACCGCGCGCAATCGCAGACCGAAAGGTGTTTTGTACAACACGTACCACGTGAGCGCGACGAGCAAGAGAACAGTGATCGCGATGATCGCCGGCGACTGCGGCAACAGGTGGTCCTTCGGAAGTTGCGGCGTCGAGCCTGACGACAGAAACAGCGCGCCACTCAGGAAACCGGGAATACCGAGCATCAGGATGTTGATGGCCGCGCCACTCACGACCTGATCGGCTTTGAACTTGATACAACTCACCGCGTAGATGACGGCGATGAAGAGTCCTGCGAGCAGTCCGCCGAGTAAGCCGACCCACGGGCTCGCGTTGCCGAGATGGAACTTTTGATCGGCCGCATACGTGACCGCCGCCGCGGTGAACGCGCCCGCCAGCATCTTTCCTTCGAGCGCGATGTTGATGACACCGGAACGTTCGGAGAACAGGCCGCCGAGGGCGGCGAGCACGAGCGGCGTGGCCAGCCTGATGGTCGAAGCGATCAAAGAAAGTGTGAAGATGTCTCTCATTTGGTTGCACTCACCCGTCGCAGCGGTCTGATCCTGATGGCCAGCCACTTGAAGAACGATTCGGCCGCGACGAAGAGGATGATGATTCCCTGCAAGACCTGCACGATGTCTTTCGTCACGTGCTCGGAAAAGCCGTCGACGTAGATCCCGCCGTGCTGCAGCATCGCAAACAACAGCGCCGCGAAGATCACACCAACCGGATGATTGCGCCCGAGCAGCGCGACCGCGATGCCGGTGAAACCGTAGTTGTCGGAGAAGCCGTCGTAATAACGATAGCGATAGCCCATCACTTCGTTGATCGCGACCATGCCGGCGAGTCCGCCGGAAACAGCCATCGCCAAAACGATCTGTTTGCGAATCGAGATGCCGCCGTACTCAGCGGCCGATGGATTACTGCCCGTCGCGCGAATCTCGTAACCCCACTTCGTGCGCCACAAAAACAGGTAGACCAGCAGACAACAAAGCAGCGCGAGCAGAAACGCGACGTTCAGCGGGATGCGTTCGGGAAATCCATGAATAAACTTTCCAAGTCGCGGAATATGCGCACCCGGTCCGATCGGCACGGTCTCCATGATCGGATCGCCCGGAGCTTTGTAGTGATACTGCGTGAAGTAACTGACAAGGGCGACCGCGATGAAGTTCAACATGATCGTGTTGATGACTTCGTGCGAACCGAAGCGCGCTTTCAACACGCCGGGAATCGCAGCCCAGAACGCACCGCTCAGAATCGCGGCTGCAAAGCACAGCGGAATAAGCAGCCACGAAGACCAACCGGCCAGAGTAATCCCGACCCACGCAGTCGCAAACGCCGCGATGTAGAGTTGTCCTTCGGCGCCGATGTTGAATAAGCCGCAACGAAAACCGACGAGCACCGCGAGGCCGGTGAAGATCAGCGGCGTCGCCTGGAAGAGCGTGTAGCCGATGCCGTCGGGCCACGACAAAGCAGCGCCGAGCAAG
>CAMLLD010000016.1 GCA_946480785.1 uncultured Blastocatellia bacterium
ACGCGATCGGGGTTCGCGGGCGAGACGGTGATGCCGATGTTGCCGACGACGCCGCGCGGCAGGCCGGGATTGCGCGTCAGCTCAGTCCACGTGTCGCCGCCGTCAGTCGATTTGAAGATGCCGCCGTTTGGACCACCACTCTCGAGCGTCCAGGGCTTGCGATAGACTTCCCAAAAAGCTGCGTAGAGAACGTTTGCGTTCGTGGGGTCGATGATCAAATCGCACGCGCCGGCTTTGGGGCCGCGGGTCAGAACTTTTTCCCACGTCTTGCCGCCGTCTTTCGAACGAAACACACCGCGCTCTTCGTTCGGCGCCCAAACGTGGCCCTGCGCAGCGACGTAAACGACATCCGGGTTCTTCGGATTCACACGGATGCGGGATATTTGGCGCGTGTCTTCGAGACCGATCTTCTTCCACGTTTTGCCGCCGTCATCTGATTTGTAAACGCCGTCGCCGTGAGAGACGTTGCCGCGAATCGGCGACTCGCCCATACCGACGTAAACGACGTTCGGATCGGAATCGGAGACGGCGATCGCGCCGACGGAGCCTGTTCCAAACACGGAGTTATCGCTCACCGATTCCCAGTTAATGCCACCGTCCGTCGACTTCCAAACGCCGCCGCCAGTCGCGCCGTAGTAAAAGACAAACGGCTGCGACGCCACGCCGGTCACCGCGGTCGAGCGGCCGCCGCGATATGGACCAATGCTGCGATACTGCAAAGGTTTCAGCAGATCGACTTCCTTCGGCGGCGCGGTCGGAGATGATTGCGGGCGCTGTGCCGGCACGGCGGTAGCGCAGAGTGTCAGCGCGACGACGAGGCGGAGAACGAAGTTAATGCGAGACGCACGTACCGTCTGGAACATTCGGATGGGCTCCTTTGTTGTCACTTAAAAGAGAAGGCTTGCGGTTGCGAATGATAGCAGTTTTTCAATCGATCACGGCAACTCTTCGCGCAGCGGCCGGCTCATTAGATCGCTCACTGCGTCGCGCGCGGATTTGCCTTCGTAAAGCACTGCGTTTACTTCGTTCACGATCGGCATTTCGAGACCCGCGCGATCCGCAAGCTGCTTCACGGCGCGCGCGGTGTTGATGCCTTCGGCGACTTCGGTGAGCTCGGCGGTGATCTCTTCGATTCGTCTGCCCTTGCCGAGTTCCTCGCCGACGAAACGATTGCGCGAAAGCGTTCCGGTGCAGGTCAGCACGAGATCGCCGAGACCGGCGAGTCCCATCAACGTTTCGACTTGCGCGCCTTCGCGTCGGGCGAGGCGTGTGATCTCGGCGAGGCCGCGCGTGATCAGCGCCGCGACGCTATTTGAGCCGAAGCCAAGACCCGCGGCCATGCCGGCGGCGATGGCCATCACGTTCTTCACAGAGCCGCCGATCTCCGCGCCGATGACGTCGGCGTTCGTGTAGATGCGGAGGTTCTCGAAGCTGAGATCGTTTTGCACGGCGCGGGCGGCGGCTGCGTCTTTGCTCGCGGCGACGATCGCGGTTGGGTGGCCGGCGATGACTTCGCGGGCGAATGATGGTCCGCTAAGACAGACGAACGGGTGTGTTGTGCCGGCGACTTCTTTGCCCGCGACTTCTTTGAAGATCTCGCAGATGCGTTTGCCGGTTTCGATCTCGATGCCTTTCGCGACGCTGACGACGATGGCGGATTCGTTGAGGTGCGGCGCGAGCGTTGTTAGTAGTTCGCGTGCGGCGTGTGAAGGCGCGGCGAAGATAACGTGTTCGGCCTGGTTAACGGCCGAGGCGATCTCGCTGAATGCAGCGACTCGCTCTGGTATCCGAGCGGAGGACAAATAAAACGGGTTGATGCGCTGTTCGTTGACGGCAGTAATTAAGTCAAGATTGCGCGACCAGAGTTGTACGTCGTGACCGGCGCGCGCCGCGATGATTGCGAGCGCAGTGCCCCACGTGCCCGCGCCGATGATCGCGATGCGCTTCATCTGAATTTTGGTTCTGTTCGGTTAACCAATCGAGCGATGTTGCCGCGGTGCGCGAAGATGATCAGCAACGCGCCAACGACTGCGGCGGTTAACGGTGGCCTGATGTCCGCGGCGGGTTGCAGCAACCATTTCTGTAGCCAAAGGAAGAACGGGATTAAAACAGCAGCGGCTAACGACGCCAGCGAAACGTAGCGCGTTAAGGCCACGACGATCACGAACACCAAGCCCGCGCACAATAACGCGAATGGCGCGACCATGAAAAAGGCTCCGGCTGCGGTGGCCACGCCTTTGCCGCCACGAAACTTCAGCCACACCGGAAAGATGTGGCCAGCAATCACAGTGACCGCAGCAGCGGCGACTACCCACCTCACGTTGATCGTTACTCGCTGCTGGCTCATCACTATGCCTGCTACCAGCACTGCGAAAGCGCCCTTCGCCGCGTCGAGAACGAGCGTTGCTAAACCGGCCACTTTACCGGCGCGTCGCGAAACGTTCGTCGCGCCCGTGCCGCCCGAACCCGTTTCTCTTACGTCACCACGTCCCGCGAGCCGCACAATCAAGTAGCCGAACGGAATCGACCCGATCAGGTACGCGACAAGGATAACAACGACAACACGCATGTCGCTCAGATCAACCTTCTCCTCAACAGATCCAACGCTGCCTGCGACGAGCGCCAGCGAACCAGTTGCCTATCTCCCGGCACGTGCAACTTCCGATGCTCGGTCTTCACATCACTCGCCAAAGCAATGAACACTGTTCCCACCGGCTTCTCTTCAGTGCCACCGCCCGGACCTGCTATCCCCGTGATCGACAACCCGAAATCCGTGTGCGCGCGTTTGCGAATGCCTTCGGCCATCGCTTCCGCCACCGGCGCGCTGACTGCGCCGTGCTCGAGTAACAACATCGGTTCTACGCCGAGCGTGCGCGTCTTCGCTTCGTTCGCGTAAGTGACGACGCCCTCGATGAAGTACTTCGACGAACCCGGCACGCTCGTCAGACGTTGCGCCAGCAAACCGCCGGTACAGCTCTCCGCCACCGACAACGTGTAACCACCGAGAGACAACTTCAAGCCGACGACCTCTTCCATCGTTTCGCCCGCGAACGAGAACACTGCATTGCCGAGACGTTCTTCGATCTGCGACGACAAACGATCGAGTAGCTCGTTCGCGTCTTTCTCGGTGCGGCCGCGCGCCGTGAGATGAATCTCGATCTCGCTCTTGTTGAAAAGGATCGTTGTGACCGGGTTGTCGTACTGCGTGTAGACCGGCGCGATCTTTTCGTCAACAGCCGATTCGCCCATGCCCGCGACGCGCAGGACGCGCCGCACGACGCACAAACTTCCGGCGCGGCCGGCGAGTCGTTCGGCGACGTGTTGCTCGAACATCGGATGCATCTCGCGCGGCGGACCGGGCAACAGGACGATCGCGGTCCCGTGATGATCGATGAACATGCCGGGCGCGGTGCCGTTGGGATTCGGCAAGACGATCGCGTCTTCGATCACCATTGCCTGGCGCGAGTTTCGTTCGGGCATCGCGACGCCGAACGATTGAAAGCGTTGGCGTATTTCGGCGAGCACTTGTTCGTCGAGCAGCAGGCGGCGGCCGAGTGCGCGCGCGGTGATCTTGCGGGTGATGTCGTCTTCGGTTGGGCCAAGACCGCCGGTGGTGATGACGACTTTCGAGCGGCGCACCGCGTCTTTGATCGCTTCTTCGAGGCGTGCGTCGTCGTCGCCGACGATGGTTTTGAGTTTGACTTCGATACCGAGGCGGTTGAGGTGTTCGGTGAGCCAGAGGCTGTTCGTGTCGGTGCGATCGGGCTCGAGGAGCTCCGACCCGATCGCGATGATTTCGGCTGTTAGAGGTTCAAACAAATTAAGCTAGCCAACGCTTTCAGCGTTGTACGGGTCTTCTGTTTTGTTCCCAGGGTTGCAGCAACCCTGGGCTCGAACTGGCGAACGCCTTCGGCGTTAGTTGCTGGCGCCGGTGCCTTCGGTGTTAGTTACTGGCACCGGTGCTTTCGGCGTTAGTTGCTGGCGCCGGTGCTTTCGGCGTTAGTTGCTGGCGCCGGTTTCGTCCTGATAGATGTCGTGCAGTACCGTCGCGATTGGTGGCGGAGCCGAGATTGAGCTCAGCGGTGCTGATGGTGGAAACAGTTCTTCTTTTTCAGGAACGAGCGTTTCAGGAACAAGTTTCTTTTCGCCGGCAACTTTCTTTTCGAAAGCGCTCTCCGCCTTTGGCTCGGGCGTAACAGTCGTTTCGATCAGGCTGCGGCTGTCGAGCAGCATTTTGCCGGCGCTGCGTTGGCGCGCGCGTTCCAGGTTACGGATTGCGGCGAGCGTTTGTGGTTCGGCTGCGGGATGCTGTTCGAGGCGGCGCAGCATCATCACGTAGCGTCGCAGTTGCGGCGAAGGCACGATGCGATGTGTCTCGTCGTATTGCTGGTCGTCATCAAGGCGAGACAAGTACTGCACCGCTGCATCGTGATTGCCGAGCCGCTGATACAGAGCGCCCAAAGCGAAGAAGTGCAGCGGCGGCGGATCGGGCATCGTCTCGAGCAAACTCTCGCCGTGTTCGATCACTTCCGCTATTTCAAACCCGTACCAGCGCCGTTCTTCTTCGCGCAGGATCGCATCGGCCGCGACGTAAAACTCGAAGATCCGCTCGACTTCGCGCATCTGCGCGCGACGCGCGACCAGCCAGATAACCAGCACCGCGCCGGTAAAAAAGACCATTATCACCGGGGAGAGTCCCATCGCGTTTAGGATCGCCACAACCACTATCACCGCGATCGTCTTCGTCGCGAGTTTCCCGGTGCCCGAATTCATAACTCCTCCACTTCCTTGATCCGCGGGGGCGCGCTGCGCTTGCCCCCTTCCTGACTTGTTCTCAACCTCGCAGCAGGTGACTTCTCAATGTCCTCAGCAGTTCGAAGCACGAGCGCCAAACTGCACAACTTTTATTTCCCCAACCGGGCGATGATCGCGCCGGCCGCTTGTTCGGTAGAAAGTTCGCCGCCGAGATCTCTGGTAGTCTCGTTGGCCGAGACTGCGCCGCGCACAGCCTCTTCGATCTCATCACTCAAAGTATGGAAACCGAGGTATTCTAGCATCATCGCCGAGGTCAGAATAGACCCGATCGGATTCGCGATTCCCTTGCCCGCGAGCGGCGGCGCGCTGCCGTGCACCGGCTCAAACAACGACACGCGACCGGGATGAATGTTGCCCGACGCAGCTAAGCCGAGTCCGCCCTGAATCGCCGCGCCCAAGTCCGTAAGAATGTCGCCAAACAAGTTGTTACTAACGATCACTTCATACTGCGTCGGATCAAGCACCATGAACATCGCCATCGCATCAACGTACTGATGGTTCGCTTGTATGTCGGGATATGTCGCCGCCACTTCTTTAAAGACACGCTGCCACAGATCGCCACCGAAGCGCTGCACGTTTGACTTGTCCGCCATCGTCACGCGCTTGCGTCCTTTCGCGCGCGCGTATTCAAACGCCGCGAGGATGATGCGCTCCACACCGCGACGCGTGTTGACCTCGTCCTGCAACGCGACTTCATCCGCCGTTCCCTGTTTCAGAAAACCGCCGGCGCCGCAGTACGCGCCTTCAGTGTTTTCACGAAAGACGACGAAGTCGATGTCGGACGTGCTGCGATTAGCGAGCGGCGTGAGTCGTTGGTCCAACAAACGCACCGGTCGCAGGTTGATGTAAAGATCGAGCCCGCGACGCATGCCGAGCAGAATGTCTTCAGCGTGTTTGTTTGAAGGCACACGCGGATCGCCGAACGCGCCCGCGAGGATCGCGTCGAAGTCAGTCGACAACATGTCGAGCGCGCCGTCAGGAAGCGTGACGCCTTCCTTGAGAAACTTGTCCGCGCCCCAATCGAAGTCGACGAACTTGAGTTGCAAGTCTCTCGTCTCGCCGAGATGCTTCAGCACGCGAACGGCTTCGCGAATGACTTCCGGACCGATTCCGTCACCTGGAATGACAGCGATTCGTTTCATCTGGTTTTAGTAAGGCACGCAGAGCACTGGCACTCGCGAGCCACGCAGGACCTTTTCAGCAGTTGAGCCAAACAGGATTTCTTCGGGCGGCGTCGAACGCCCGCGCACGCCCATCACGATCATCGGCAGATCCAGATCGCGCGCGATCTTGAGAATCTCGACGAAGGGCAACCCGACCACCGTCATCTTCTCGATGTCGACCTGGCCGGTATCGATTCCTTCGAGCATGGAACCGAAGTTCGCGTCCGCTTGTTCTTTCAATCGATTGCGAATGTCTTCACTCGAACCCAGACCTGCGGCCACAGCGTCGTCGATGAACTGCTGATCGATAACGTGCAACAACGTCACGTCGCCTTCCGGGGCGGCCATGCCGATCGCGATTCTCAAGGCGTTCACTGAACACGGCGAAAAGTCTACCGGAACCAGCATCTCGGGTGATGTAAGCATTGGCTACCCCCTTGTCTTCTGCGACGCGATCCGCGCGGCAATCTTGGGCAAACTCGCGAGCACGGTTTCCCCGACAGTCTGCATACTCTGCGCCGAGATCTTGTCGATAGTGTCGTCAGCTTTGTGCCAGTAAGGATAACTTGAGAGTTGAATCAGATCGACCGCGGGAATGCCGGCCTTGATGAATGCTTCGTGATCGTCACCGCCGACACCTTCCTCGCGCTCGACAAAAATGTCGCCGTGATTCAAGTCGTACCCGGTTTCCCAGACGATATCCTGCAGCCATTTTGTGCTCATCGTATCGCGGCCGAGCTCGAGCTTTGTGTAGCCCATCATGTCGAGCAGGATCATCGCTCCGGTGCTGCTGAGTTCGTTCTTCGATTTCAGGGTGGTCACGTAGTGACGGCTGCCGTAGGTGTTGTCCGGCGCATCGGGTTTACTGCAATCGTCCCAGTTTTCGCAGAACGCTTCTTCACCGTCGAAGAACACCAAACGGTAACTGACTTTCGGTTTGTCCTTTTGAGTGCCCAGCACGCGGCCGATCTCGAGCAGCGTGCCAACGGAAGCTGCTGGATCGTTCGCGCCGACGAACGTCATGTCTTTGAAAAACTTCGTGTCGTAGTGGCTCGTGATCAGGATCAGTTCTTTTGTTTCACCGGGAACGTCCGCGACGATGTTCACCATTTTCTTCTCGCCGTGTGGGGTGGTCGCGGTGAACTGATCGAGCGAGACGTTCAGACCAAAAGACTTCAGTTGGTTCACGATGTAAGTGCGCGTTTTTTCGAGCTGCGGACTGCCGGGCGGTCGTGGACCAAACTCGATCTGTTTCTTAACGTGGTCCATGGCGCGTTCGCCGTTGAACGTCGCCGGAATCGGCGCGAGACGCTCAGCCGGCTGCGACGCGGTTGAGACGCGCGCTTGCGGATGCGGCGGTGGTTCGTTTTTCGGGCAGGCAGGAAAGAGCGGCGGGAGTAACAGCGCCAAAGTCAGCAGGGTGGCGCGTGGTCGTGGGCTCTTTCGTTTGGGCATAGCGTCATTTGTTCTGTTTGGCTGCATCACTTTTCGCGCGGGCCCGGTCGAGGATCGCGCCGAAAGTTTTCGAGCCAAACGCCAACGGTTTTTCGATAGCGGCGTCGAACGTTTCCGACATCGTGATTGCTTCGAGCTGCACGAGTGTCGCAAGCTTTTTGCTCAAGGGCAATGCGCCAAACTTCTTGCGCAAGTCGGCCTGCTTATCAGCCGGCGGCACGTCGCTGCGCGGCGGCGCCGTGCTAACCATCACGACAACGTCGCCGTGGTTCTCGATCTTCGCCTGGCAAGCGAGACGGTAATCATGGTCCAGGTTTTCCGCGCCGAGATACTTTTCTTCGGCGACGCTCGGCGGCGAGAGTAGTTCGGCGCCTGACTTCACCGAGACGACGCACGACGGGCAGTCACCTTTTCCCGCGGTGCAACCCGCGCCGAGCGAAGCGCCCATGCGGCGCGCGGCGTCGATCAGGTAAGTGCCCTGCGCGACGACTCCGGTGATTCCGGAAGGTTCAAAAGTAATCGAGACACTCATTGCAACCTCCATCAACCTTAATTCGAGTGATGGTTCAAAAGATTCAAGAGCCGGCCGTGGAGTTGGCCGCGCCTTGGGATGTCGGGGAATCCGGGGAGCTTGCTGTGTTGGGGGAGTCCTGTTCTTCTTCGCGCCGGCAGTCGGAGCAGATGCCGATCATGCGCAGGAGATGTTGCCTGATTTCGAAATCGTGTTTGGCGGCCATCTCGTCCTGAATGGCTTCGAGCTCAGCGGAGAAAAACTCGATGATCTTGCCGCACTCCGAACAGATCATGTGATCGTGATGCTGATGTTTGTAATTGTGTTCGTAGTGCGTGCGGCCGTCGCCGAAGCGCACTTCGCGCGCGAGCCCGGCTTCGGTGAGGATCTTGAGCGTGCGATAGACAGTCGTTTGGCCGACGGTCGGGTCTTCCTTTTTGACTAGCTGATAGAGATCTTCGTTTGAGAGATGTTCTTCGGTGCGCAGGAAGACGTCGAGGATCAACTCGCGCTGGTTAGTGCGCTTGAGCCCTTTCTTCTGGATGTGTTTGAGAAAAACTTCCTGCTCTTCGCTCAGTGGCTCTGCTGCGGTCATTACGCGATGAATTTTAGCACCGCGCGGAGGACGGAGAAAGAGTGGTCGCTTAGTTTAAATGTTCATGTCGTACTTCGGGCACGAGTGCTAGTCGTGCCAGAAGTATTCGAGTGGCCCTAGTTGGCCGAAGCCGTTGACCACGTGTCCATCGTTGAAATTGTGGCGTCCGGCCTGGGCGATCTCGGGGCCGCCGGCAGTGAGCGTGCCCGGCCGCACCACGGCGACGTGGCCATGTCCCGAGCCGGTGTTCTTCCACATCACCACCGCGAGCTTGCCCTGATTGGCGGCATTCTGCGCTTCTTGCGGCGTAGCGGAATGAAAGCCGTGTTGGTTCACGCCCTGATCCCTCATCCAATTCACACCACCGTTGATGTTGATTTCGTGAGCATGCGGCGCGCCGGGGGCAGCGATATTGCCCGCGTCATCAACCCAGTGCGGAATTTCCGCGCCCATCGCGCGACTAACGTCCCAGGCGAAGATGTTGCAGTAAGTGTTGGCGTCAGGCAGATAGCGAGGGTTGTTACCGACAGCGAACTGGTTGATCAGTTGTGAATAGATAGCGGGATCGCGCTGGCCGGGTGAATTCGTGAGCGGCGGATGGTTGTAGTTCAGCCGATTCAGCGAGATTGTTCCCGGGGCCGGATGAATGCCGTCGTAAGTTTGGGTGTGACCCGGCGCCGGCTCGAGTGCGGGTGCTGGTCCAGCGGCGGGGATATTTATTTTCTGGCCAACCCTGATCAGGTTCGGATCGAGGATCTGCGCATTCGCGCTCATTAGATCACTGAGCGAGAGGCCAAAGTGGTTGGCGATTTTGGACAAAGTGTCTCCGGGTTGCACTTCGTAAACGTCGGTGATGGTAGGCATGGTGTCTCCTTAGACGAGGAAGAAAATTAACGTGAAGATCGCGCCGTGCTGCCGGCGTCGGCTTCGTAGTTACTTACAATGACCGAGCGGCAGAAAACGTTTCGCGGCTACTATTTTTCTTTAGCACGAATGGCCGCGGCGACGATCTGGTAAATATCGCCGAGGCCGTTGCCGGGGTTATGAATCTGTCTTGACAGTTCTTCGTAAGTGAGCGGTTTGGTTAGGGGACGATCCGCGAATCCTCTTTCGCTGGTGAAGAAAAAATACTTTCCGTCGGGCGACATGTTGGGACAGAAATCGAGCGCCGAAGAATTAATGGGCGCGCCGAGGTTTTTCGCCGGAGTCCAATGGCCGTTTTGATTGAAGCTGACGTAAAGATCGCCATCACCCAAACCTTCGGGACGATTGTATGAAACGAAGATCAGGAAACTCTCATCGGGCGCGATGTAGGGATCGCCATCGTAGTATTTGGAATTGATCTCGTCGCCGAGGTTCTCTGGTTTGGCATACTTGCCGTTCACCAGACGCGAGCGATAAATATCTACGCTGCCCTTGCCGCCTTCACGATTCGAACTGAAATAAAGCGTGCCATTGTTTGAGACGGAAGGGTAATACTCCTGGCTTTCCGTGTTTATGTCAGAATCGAGTCTGGCAGCAGCGGACCATCCTGTTGCGGTCTTCTTAACCATCCAGATGTCGAAGTCACTTTTGGTCTTGCCGGGCGCGGGTCGATTCGAGCTGAAGAATAACTGCGAACCATCCGGCGACAGGAAAGGATCGAAGTCTGAGTATTGTCCTGAGAACTCGGCGACACGTGGTGTGGACCAGCGACTGCCCTTGAGAGTCGAGACAAGAATGGTCCAGAGCTGCAGCTTGGGCGTTCGCTTGGTGAAGTAAAGCGTGCGGCCGTTCGGCGTGAACGCCGCGTTTAGTTCCATATCTCCGGTGGAGATTGCGCCTGGCGCGAACATGATCGGCTGCGGTTGTTGATCAGCGTCCTGCGACAATGCGCGGCCTTGCATCGCGAGCGCGATTGAGATCAGACAAAGACCGACAGCTATGAAAGGCTTACGGTTTGAAAGTTTGAACGATGGTAAGGTCATCATGCTCCTGTCCCGTCCTTATTGATGATTACGTCCCTCATTGAGAGATTGAACATGAGGATAGTGATGTTACACGAAACATGAAGTGCTTGGTAGATTCGGTCACCGACGAAAGCTTCGTTCGTGTAGATTGCCTGGTTCGTCCAAGGAAACAAAAACTGCAGATAGGGACGCGAAATCTTATTTGCTTTCGCCCAGCGAATAACTAGCGGGCGCCGTCCGATGTCTATCTTCGAGCAGCCGTTGTTTGCACTGCGGAAAAGTGCAACTGCGATCGCTGGGGGGACAAGTGAGATCGACGAGAAGTCATCAAGTACTTGCTTCCTACAAGCAACAGGGACGGACTTCAAGACGTGACTTCGCGGTTCCCATCTGCAATATCAGCGACTGCAATCATTCCCACTCGCAGGATAGACATTCCCACGCAGCAGATAGATAAGATCTCCGAGACATTAACTAGGTCTCCCCGAATCTTAGACAACAACTGCCCAGATCAAGACGCAATTTGCCAAGTTCGTGAAATCCGTGGCCTATCGCAGTGAAGTGATTAGCGCAAAGCGGAAATGCTTAGTAGAATCCCGTTCGCGGACAACATGCCGGGGTGGCGGAATGGCAGACGCTGCGGACTTAAAATCCGTTGTCCGAAAGGACGTGCGGGTTCGACTCCCGCCCTCGGCACCATACCTTTTCCTAACGTTTTCACGCGGTTTCTCAACTTAGCCCTGGGAATGACCTCAGCCCCAAAAGTGAAGATGGGGCTAAGATGGTGACACTTTTTTTAACTGGCCTTCCTTTTGAATTGAACCACGGTGCCTCGCGGTTCTGTGAGTCTGGTGACTGCATCTTCCAGCGCCTCGGGTGTGCTGCGTGCGTATGTTCCCGTAACGCTTTGGATCGTGTGGCCGAGTAGATCGGCAATGTCGTATTCATGCACTTGTCGCCCTCGCAACTCGGTTGCAAAAGTACGTCGTAGATCGTGCCAGATCACGCCGCCTTCGACCGTTAGGCCAAACGGTATTCGTGCTCGGTCGCACGCTTTCTCGAATCCGCATCGAAGCGTGCTCGCGCTCACTCCTGTCTGTTTGTAGTAAAAGACATTTCCGGTAGTGCGGCTATCGCTTACCCTTCTGCAAAGCCTGCGCGCACTGGACCATTCATCGGCATCAAACGATGGCGGGGACGCTTGCCCTTAGTGTCCACCAAAAGAAACCAATTTGGCCTGACTTCTACGTCGCGCCCGTTCGCCGGTTGAAATACTGACAAGCCGCTGAAGTTTACGTTCTCTATTTTTAGGCAAAGCCCGAGAACATCAATCCAGTCTTATCAGACGACCGTCCTTATTGAGTCTTCAACTCAGCAAAGGTGGATTCGAATCAATAAATTCGCTTAAGTATTCGGGTCGACCGTCAAGCACCGCTCGACACACTGCTGAGTAGATCATTGAAAAGTCTTCGCGACCTCGCACAGCCTCATAATCTTCTAGAAATTCACCTACAACCTCATTGATAGACCGTCCGAACGCAAGTCGTCGTCGAACCTTAAAAACCAAACGGTCAAAATAGTCGGAGACACGACGCTCCCATCTTAACTGTACCCCTCGAATTAATGCAGTATGGTTATTGAGACGAACCACCTCTAGTCGGGTAGAAGACCACAGGGTTGGCTTCGAATTTCGTGGTCCACCGTCCAATTCAAATCGAACTATAGCTGACGCCGGTCTAAAAAACGGATGTAACCATTCATCCGTGGAGTTAGGCGAACCGACGGTAAGTGGGGCTCCGGTCCCCTTAGCATTCAGATCATTGCAGCCACTGCAAATCGGTATCAAGTTCCAAGGAGAACAGGCAAGTAAAGGATAGTCATCTTTAGGAAAATAATGATCGAGATCCGGACGATCATTAGGACCATCGCAATAAGGACATACTGTTAATGTGTGACGATTATGCTCGTAAAAGTCCTCCTTATAAACCTGCTTCACAATCGTTCGATTTCTTGTCAACTGATAACCGAACCAATCCTTATTTTTGTTGTGTCCCAGCAGCTCATAACAACGAACAAAGAACTTATGAACATGCGATGCAAGGTCGACATCGACGCCTTGAAGCTCCACAAGTCGTCTAAAATCGCCACCAGCATCGAAAAGGAGATGCGTTCGGTTCTGTCGTCGGAATTCCGAATAGATCAGTTGACGAACCGCAGTCGGCGCACCCACCATTTTCTTAAGAGGAATCAGAACGGACTTGGTACCTCCCAGGCAGAATTTCCTGACCCACTCGGCGTCAAGCATTACCCAAACGTTTTGCAGCCATGTGACATCGATATCATCTGGATCTAGGTGTGCTTCACATAGTGCTTTCAGCAGAATGCGCTGTAGACCGACGATTCCGCGAAGATTGCGTGCAGAGTTTGGCAAGTTAATTGGATGGAGTGACATCGTTTGCGGACTTTAGGCGCTTTAAGATCGCACGCAGTTCAGCGCGGTGATAGCTACTGCCTAGCGTTGCAAGTATTGCCTCTAAATCGTCAATCTGATCAGGACCCCAATCGACCTTAAGAAGCTGGTCAAGATATTCCAATGCACGACTGCCAATGCTGCTTTCAGCTCTGAAAAGACTTACAGCAATTTCTCCCGGATCACTGCCAAGTAATCCCCCAGACACATTCCGCGCTTCTATGGTTCCGGTCTGTTTGTCTAAAACCGTGACCTCAGCCGCGAACGCATCGGTTAGCGCAATACTAGTGTGGGTCGCAACGATCACATTCGCTTCTGTCGTACGGAGCAGCCCATCATCAACCATATCTACGATTTCACGTTTCCACACGTCGTTGAAGTGCGTTTCAGGCTCGTCAAGCAACAACAGTGAACCGTCTTGTCGGCTTAGAATCAGAATTAGTGCTGCTCGACAAAGGAGCATTTGTTCACCATCGCTTAGTTGGTCATAGGTGATAGTGGTCTCTTGATCTGTCTCGTTGTCCCCGCTTACACGGGGGAGGCGCTTGATAGTGAGCGTGAGATGCTCAAGGAGTCCACTTCTCTCCCAGTGCCGCAGTCGGCCAAAGACGTCAAGCAAAGTCGAATCAAGTTCATGACTATCGCTAAACACGCGAATCACTGCTTCTGCGCCCGTTTTAGAACCATCCACTCGTTGAGCCACGTATTCCAATGCCTTGCTTGGAATTCCAGATGGGTATACTTCCCTCAATTTCTTAGTGAGATTGATCCGTTCGGACGGGCCAAGAGATATGATTGCCTGGTATCTACCTCGTGGATATTTCAAAACATCATCTGCTAGGGCCACCAGACATAAGAGTTCCTCGTGTTGGCGTCTTGTGACGCGGTCTTCCATGTCTCTGTATGTAAAGCTGAGGTGCGTTGCCCAAAACCAATCAATCTCATTTAGAGTTTGTCTCGCATTCTTGTTGTTGCTGCGAGTCGCACGTAATTCCTGCAGTTTATTGCGCAAGCTTTCCTGTTGTTGTCGTCCTCCGCATTCTCGAAGTTCTTCGGCTACGTGCCATAGCGCGAGAGTGATACCTGCAAGTCGCAGATCTCGCGAGCCAACTCGGAAGTATGCGTCGTCCAACTTCTCATTTCTTGCTCGTTGATTTGTTCGGAGCTTTTTTGCCATTTCGTTTAACGGCGCGAACTCATCATTAAGATGTTGGAGTGTATCGGGTGTCAGATTTGAGAATTGCCCGGGAACTGAAGCACTACCCCTTTCAAGGTTAGCTTTAGTCGAGTAACGAGTCAGAATGCTGGTAATCCGATTCGGCTGTTCTTCCTCCCATTCTCGTTCTAGGCTCCATCCCTGGGGACGCTCGTCTTCGATAAGTTGGCGAACGTCCTCTTCTTCTTTTGGATGAAACTGCGGATGGTCCAAATACATCCACAGATCCTCGAAACCAGACGTGTAAGCCAGCAAACGCTCTGGCAAATGTGCAAAGAGTAGCGAACTAGTAAACGCCTCAGCCCCTGCAATGAACCTATCGGGACCTAACAGAGTAGGATTTAATTGCTCAATATGACGCTCCCAGCTATTGCTCTGATTAGGAAGAATTACATGAGGCAACAGAGCAAAAAATGATCGTTCTTCTTTTCGATTGGTAGCACGAAGAACTACTGTGACTCTTTCTCCGCCTCTTACCCTGTCCCAAGCGATTGTTACAGGCAATGCCGGCCGTTGACGAGAGCGAAGAGACTGAAAAGTTTGATAGAGTGCTCGCAATACAGATGACTTGCCCGTGCCGTTGACGCCAACAATGAAATTGATAGATCCCTTACGGCTGGGTTGGAAAGTTGTCTCCTCTTGTCCAAAGACAACAGAAACTTCCTGTAATGGCCCACAGAGAGGAAGGTGAAGATAACGCAATCTCACGATAATCTTTCGAGTTCCAACTGACTAGCAAGGCGTTCGAGCTCACGAAGTCGAGCATGATCTCCAATTATCTGCTCTTCTCCTTCCGCAGCGCCATAGTCGTCGAGAGGGAGACGATAAGCATCTCCGAATACAAACTCGCCTGTGTCCTGAGATTGCTCTTCCCGGCTGATTGGTATGATTAAGCCCCGGGCTGCAAGGACTGCGAGGTGACCTTCGATGGCTTGCCGATTATACTGCATCTTACCCCCCAAAGAATTACTGAGGGACTCCGACGAAAAATATCGCGGGTAAGGAATTCCGCTCGCCTGTGCCCTAATACCAAAAAGCAAATTGAGTTGGTCCACACTCAACTCTGCAACGGCTCCGATAGACCGCTTTGGACCTTTGGTTCTTCTGATCGGTTTAGTGCGACGGACGCTCGTTTCGATTTGCTTCAGTGCAGCGTCGCGTTGTTGAACTTGCAAAGTAAGCTCGTCATGGCGGGCGTCGCGCCATTGGCGTGTTAATCGTCCAGAGAAGGCTTCGGCTGAAAGCAAACCCCGCAAAAGCTCTATGTTGCCTCGACTCTCCTCAAGATTCTGGTAGAGGCCCTCAGTTGCTTCAAGCTTCCTAGCAAACTCTTTCTGAAGATGCATCGGAGGCTGGGCAATTCGAAGGGCTTTCACTATTTTTGAGCTCCATCCTTCCATGATAGCCCCGCGGCCCTGACTCAACATTTGCCGCGCGACCTGCGGATCATAAAGCAACGCAGCTGAAAGGTATGATGGCAATAGCTTGTCTTGGTTAAGGGTAATTACGCATAGATGCTTGGTGCTGATGCACTCAGGCAGATCGGGTGGCGCTACACAACTGCGACCGACCGTTCCCATAATGGTCACCAATACATCATTTGGATAAACCCTAAACTTTTTCAATCTTTGAAATGTATTTACAGGTATGAAACGCCTCGCTCTCCAACTAAATCGGTTTGTCACAACATTATCAATTCCGAGAACAGGAATTCCTTCATCAACAAATTCAGAATGCAAAAGGTCACTTCCAAATGGACCGGTGCGGATAGCTCCGGGCATTTCTGCGGCTGACTCCTCGACCGTGATTGTAGGCCAGCGTTCCCGCTCGGTGCTTAAAAACATTTCGTAAAAAATCTCGCGGTTCAATAGCAAGACTTTTGTTTCCGCTTCTGCGCGCAACTGTCGTATATAGTCGAATTCCTGTAAGGTCTGGACAATTCTACGTTGCTCAGCAAGTGGAGGCAGAATGATTGACATCGATGCAAATTCGCCGCTGTTAACGTTTGGCTGGGCAACCACTCGTGCAACGCGTCCGACCTGCTGTTGAAAAAACCTACTTAGGCAAAAGAAATGGATATATGAGGGCTCGATGAGACTTGGGATCATACGAAAACGAATGAAGTAAGACGCGAACACCCAATCATCGAAGTGGGCAGGCACTACAAATGCTTTACCAACAGACCCACTTCGTGCCAAAAGTACGTCACCAGTTCGAAGTGAATACTTTTCGAGATCACTCGATTTACGCTGCAATCTGTTAGGAGAGTCTGTTGAAATCTGCCCGTATTCGTCGACATCAGAGATCCGCAATAGCTTTGGACCGGAGCCTGTTACGCTACTGGGTTCGTTGACTCCATAACGAATACTGCGCGTTATGTCTCCGAGCCGCACCAGTCGCCACAAGTCAGGCAGGGGTAACGTCATCCTTTCGCCTCTAAAAAAGTTAAGAGAGACTGTAGCCTGGCCTGTGCTTCGGAATAGTTGGATTGAAGTTCACGAACAACTTCAGCGGGATCACGGTGCTCGCCTAGTTCCAGCGTAAACGGTTTATGACGCCCTGCGAGAAGATTGAAATCCAGAGCCTCAAGACAATCGGGATCTAATCGATCCAAAAACGCCTTCTTTACTGTACCGCCAGGGCCAAAAACCTGAAGACGATCACGCAACCACATGAGATAGTCTAACCGAACTACACCATCATCGTGCGTTGGTTTAGCAATGATTTCATTTGTTTCTGGATCTTCACCCCAGGATTCCAATGTTAACCACTTTCTGACGGGAACGATCCAACTTAGTGCCGTTTTATCGCGCCTGCCGTTTCCTGAGGTCATTAATTTGCCACCTTTATCCTTGACCTCTATCCCGCGACGCCAGATATTGAAACCATCTAACTTGGCAAATTCTTTAAGCAAAGATTTTAAGGAAGTCGCAATGGGTTCAATGGTCGGCTTTTTTATTGCTCTTTTAGGCTTTTTGGTTTGAGATGAAAGTTCTTTAGTCCATTCTGTCGCTTTGGCAGACATATCCTTCAGGAGTACCTTAAGCGCATTTTGGCCAAACTGATCGAACTCGCGATCAAGCAGAGGACGAGCGGTGCGGAGAATCTGATTTCCAAGCGTCCGCGCGTTGCGCTCCACGACTGGAATCAATTCTTCCGGATTGCCCGTAACCGCACGTCCTAACGCGTGCGAAATCGACCAAGTGGTCAACTTGTGGAAAGCGCGCTCGAATCGCGGCGTCACTCGCTTTAGAATCATTTGTTCGTATTGACGTGAACCCAATGGGTCCTTGGGGTTGAAAGGGAAGTCCTTAGGCCACAACTCATGGAGGGCCAACACCTGACCTTTGTACCGAGATTTCTCTGGAAAAACTTTCAGCAAATCGTCATCGACTGTTCGCCAACGTTCTTGCCAATAGTCGGGTTGGTAGTATGTCCTCCCAGTTGCTCTTTCACGATTCGCTGCCCGGGATCCCCGGTCGCTGTTACTTTCATCGCGTTGATACTTTTTCCACGCGTGAAACTTTGCCAGAGCATCCCAAAAATCGTTATCTTCACCAGGACGGGCTTTTCGTTTTTGGTCGAGCGAATAAGCTTCATCCACGACTTCATAGAACCAAACCTCTTTGGTTCGTGGTTCTATGTCAATAACGGCCTTGTCGGCAGCTTTCTGAAATACAAGAATTGACGTCTTTACTCCGGAGTAAGGCTGGAAGACGTTGGCCGGGAGAGAAACTACTGCCTCTAACACGTTCTCGAATAATAGCTGGCGGCGCAATTCTCGATGAGCAGTCGTTGCCCCGAACAGCACTCCATCAGGGACGACAACTGCAGCGCGCCCTCCTATTCTCAATAGGTCGAGCATCAACCATACATACAGGAGTTCGCTTTTAGTAGTGAGTGGCTTTTTGGCTGTACCTGGAAAACGTTCGCGATTCTCACTCAAATCGCCCTCGTCAACGCTGCCCGTGAATGGCGGATTTGCTAGGATGTAGTCATAAGTATCGCTCTCGTCGCTACTGAGTCGTTTACTCAGCGTATCAAGTTGATTTACCTCTGGAGACTCTACGCCATGAAGGATGAGATTCATCCAAGCGATCCTCACCATGGTACGATCATTGTCATAACCACGCAGTTTACTACTAAAGTCAGAATCTGCACCTTTTGGCCAAACGGGCTCAACATTATTTGGTGCGCCGTCCCACTCAAGACGAAGGATGTCTGAAGGCGTATGCTCTGCTTTCCAATGTGTAAGAGTGTTAAGGAGAAACCCTCCTGATCCGCAAGCTGGATCTAGAACCAACCTGCCAAGATGGGGATCTAGTAGCTCGACCATAAACCGAATCACGTGACGTGGAGTTCGAAACTGACCGTTCTTACCTGATTCTTTAACCTCCTCCAATAGGTACTCGAAGACGTCTCCCATTATGTCGGCATTTACCGACCGAGTGTCCAATTGACGAAACAGCTCGTCGATAATCTCGATCGCTCGTTTCAGTGTTTCAGTCTTGTTTGGATCTAATATGAAGTGTGCGTCTGCCAAACGATTAGATATTTTTCTTAGCGTTTCATCTTCAGAGCCAGAATTAACTTTTTGCTCTAAACCCCGCAACCAAGGAAATACTACTTGTTCAAGCGATTCAAACGACGGATGCTTTCGGATATAGGACCATCGGCACTGAGTAAAATCCGTACTATCATTCGGATCAGCTGTATAAATAGACTTCTTGCCAACCTTAATGCGTTCGCGATCAAGACTCTCTAGTTGTCGAATGAAAAGCAAGTAGGTGATCTGTTCAATCGCAACGAGTGGATTGGATAAACCTGAAGACCAGAAAAGCGACCAAAGGTCCTGCACTTTGCGTCGGAGTTGAGGTGAGAGCATAGGTTTTCTTAAGCTTTGATAGACACCTGTCCTTTAGGGTTTATTTCCAGTCAATTGTCGGATGTTCTTTAAGATACTCGAGACGCCAATAGTGCCTTAACGGCCTAAAGTTTGCCAATCAGCAAAACCATTCGAGCACCTCGATCATCTGAACGCTCTCGCTCGCTTCGGCACGGCGAGCCAACTGCAAAGTGTCATAGAAGCTTACTGTTCGATTAACAGAACTTTCCAACGAGGTATCGAGAAAGACAAAGTCAGCTTGCTCGCAATAGAATGAGGCAGCGTCCCGGAGGTCTCCCAAAGCCGGGTGCAGGGAGTCGTTCATTCAAACTCAGCTTTCAGTTGGCAAGGCTTTCAGGATTAGGCAGCAGAGTAACTATAGAGATTTGGCAGTTTATGTCTTTCTCGCCGTGTTAATGACGCGGATCTTCTGCTGGCCAATCGTCGCCGTTGTTATGCTTTGACCAATCTGTCTTCAAAAACGCGGTGAGGAATTGCTGCACAAATTCGCCTTGCCGGGTTGCGGAATCACTACATGAACCAGTTTCAAGCGCGCGGCGGGCTTCGACATCACACGTCTTGAAAACTCTGCGTCACGCGTAAAGCAAAGATCGTAATCGGACGCCGCCAGTTGGTAAAGCGCTCCGTTCTCGATCCCTTGCAATTGTAGGGACTTCACCGAGTCCGCTTCATGGCCTTCTGCTATTAGGGCAGCGAGCAACTTGCGAGGCATGTTTTCGTCGAGGAGAATCCTCAAGCGGCTGCCGCTTCCTTTTCCTGGGCCAGCTCACGCAGCGCGCCTTGCACGGCGTTCTTGGTCAATGTCGGATAAGCATCGACGATCTCGGCTACGCTCATTCCGTTGGCCAGGCATTCAAGTAAGAACGCTACTGAGATGCGTGTTCCTTGGACGCGCGGCTTGCCACCGAGATGATCTTTGTCTGAAACAATCCACTTCTCATCGCTCATGGTTAGCTCTTAATTAAATATCGATCGCGCTCGTCAAGAGCGAAATCTTTGTTTCCAAACTATGTGCCAACTCAAATGCAGCTATGTTTACTGGCACCCAGTCATTATAGATTAAGCGTAAAAGCTAACAAAGACGCACAGCGATATGAAAGAATCGGCAAATTGTCATGAACTCGTGGTGGCTGCAACTTTGGAAAGAGCATCAACTAGAATTCTGCCGAACGGATGATTGATGAGCACCAGGTTCAGAGATCAGATCCTTCAGAAAAAAAGATGGGGCTAAGATGGTGACGGTACGTGTTGATATGAAGCCAGCCGAAGCGATACCCTGACGACCGCCAAGCGCGTAAATACTGGCTTGTATCATTTCGTAAGATTAGGTAGCACCGCGATCACGGGACTTAAAATCCGTTGTCCGAAAGGACGTGCGGGTTCGACTCCCGCCCTCGGCACCAGACGCAAAATTTAATTGCTCATTTACTTGACTTGCTAGCAGTAGCACTTTGGCTGTCACAACTAAGCACAAACTTTATCCACTTGCACCTTTACACCCGACAAAGCGCTGTCAGGAAAGCGACGAACGAGAGATGGTTCGACCGGGAATTTGAAAGACCCGCGGGTTATTTTGCTTTCCTAGCTTGCGAATTGAGAGTAATATCACACCCATACGCTGATCCCAGTTACCTGTAGATCCTCTCAGACCCCCTAGTTAGCGAAAATACCAAACTAGGAGAACCAGCCATGCTTGGGATGCAACGAGTTATTGCCGTCCTGCACCGTGATATTAGATTCCATGCTCTGAGACTTTCCATAGTTGTGCTAATCCTTGGGGCAGCACATTCGATACAAGCTGATCCTGTTGTGGTGGGAGGGAACTGGTACGAATTCGAGTATGGGGTGTTTTGTTCAGGGCCTTCCTGTCCGGCAATCGGGTGTCTTAATGGTCCCCTTAGCTGTATTCCGAGTCCAAGTGGAAACTCGCAGTTTGCTCCAAATCCCCCGTGGACCTTTACCCTTCTCGGACCCGGCTTCATAACTGTGACAGACGCTGCTCTCAGCGGCGATGTTTTTGATGTGTTTGATTTCGGCGTTCTAATCGGATCTACACCCGATGTCCCAATCGCCGGTACCATCTGCGGTGTTGATCCCGTTCCATGTTCAATGGATCCGAATGTCAGCCACGGGGTATTTTCGTTAACGGCCGGGCCACATTCCATCACTATCAGCGAGAGGGGCGGGCTATGCTGTGTAGGGTACTTCCGAGTCGACGAAACAACTCCTGAGCCAACGACGCTGCTACTGCTGGTAAGCGGTTTAGGCGGAGCAATCAGTCTTGCCGTGCGAAAGAGGAAGACCAAGGGTTGAATGCAATTCTCATTGAGGGAGCAAGATTTGTCCGAGCCTCGACTTGAGCTTGCTTGATGCTGAACGTCGATAAATACTGCCTGGTATCATGTAGTAAGAGGTAGTCACATGGCGCTCACAGGACTTAGAATCCGTTGTCCAAAAGGGACGTGCGGGTTCGACTCCCGCCCTCGGCACTTATATATCGATTCTTTGACTCAACGAGTACCCGGCATCAATCAGCAAAACCATGATCCAGGGATAAAGCAGCAACTCCAAACGTATCGACGGGTCGAAGAACATCGGCATTGCACTCAACAAAGAGTCGCTGAAAGACATCCCTATCAACGTCCCTACCAACCCACAACAGATTGCGGCGGACGCAAGGAAGACAAGGGCTTGGCGTCTACTCCAGCGCGTTGCGAGCTGATCATCAGCATCCGTTCGCACATCATCCGTATGCAACTTGATCGCGGTCCAAATCTTCGAGACGGTGTGCCATACGCCTATGCTAACCATCGCTAAGATCACGACACGTCCGGGCCAGCCTGAACTCTGCCAGAAGTGAGGACGCACCAACGGAACAAAGAAGGCGGCAAAGAGTAACGCCACAATCGGAAAGACCGATTGTCGCAGCGCGCGTGCCTCTTCCCGTTCAGTTATCAGAAACTTTTCGAGGTTGTTCCTGATTCGCGCATCCGATTGCGCGCGTCGCAAGTACGTTTCGACAGTGGGATTCACAACTGGACCACGTGCGCCTTTTGAATCATAAGCATTTCGCTGTGCGTCATACGCCGCGCGGCGCTGCGGGTCGATCAATACATCTCGGGCGCGCGAAAGTTGGACGAACGCCTCGGCAGCCTCGGGCTTGCCGCCATTCAGATCCGGATGTTGCAAGCGCGCGAGCCGCTTGTACGCAGCCTTGATCTCCTTGACTGAGGCAGTGCTCTTCACCCCGAGAAGTTTGTAATAGTCCAACATATCCTCCTCGCCTAACCACGCAAGCCAGCGTCAGCCATTGACGATCTTCCGATACGCTACGAACAGATTGACCAGTCGATCCGCGGCAGCAGCATCACTGCGCGCAAGCAAAGTAATAAGCTCGTCGCGACTCCCCAACACCTGTTGCAACTGTTCTCGCTGCGCTGGTGTATAGCTCGAAGAGTCGCCCTTCGCGATTTCTGCTTGCGCCGTCGTGAAGAACTGGCTCACTGACTGCCGCGCCGGCTCGTATTCACCGCGACGCGCGTCGATAACTGCCGAAGCAAGATTATTTTGTATCCGCGCGAGGTTTAAGTGTTGCTCAGTCTCGGCGAGACGATTGCTGGCGGCGCGAGCTTTGAGCCACATCGGCACGAAGCCCAGCAGAAACACGACGAGCAACACGCCGGCATAAATCAAAATGCGTTGCATTAAAGGACTCGACCTGACCGGTTTGGGTTCCAGAGCCTCACTCATAACTTATCCTCTTCGCTCGTACGAGCACATTAGCCCATGTTACAACTAGGGCACAAAGATTGGCGCAAACGACCTGATCTGCTGTTGGTATAATACTCCAGCACACCCTTGGCAACATTTTAACGGACAAACCTATGAACACTCGTCGTGACTTTCTTATTCGCGCTCCACTAACCATACTCGTTATCGCCGCGGGAATTAAAAGCGGCAACTCACAAACTCCTTCGCAAACACCAGCAACACCAGGCGCGCCGCCGACATTCGGTACGGGTCCAGGCTCCGGGCCGCCGGTAACGCCGGAAACATTTGCCGAGGCTGAGAAGTTGATGCAAGTCACGATGACGCCGGCAGAACGACAACAGGCGGCTGAGTCGTGGCGAACATCACTCGCACCGTATCTCGAGCGCAGGACTGGTCCACGCAAAGTCTCGATAAAGGATACGGACACTCCGGCAACGATCTGGAATCCGCTGCTACCCGGAGTCCCGGTCCCGCAACTTCGCGATCGCTTTGTTCGGTCAAGGGCGGATGTCATTCCCCTGCCCGCTTCTGATGATGCCATCGCCTTCGCGCCGGTGACGCAGTTATCAAGCTGGATCGAGTCGCGGAAGCTCACCTCTGAACGGCTCACCAATATCTATCTCGCTCGCATTGAACGACTCGATCCCAAGATTCGCTCGATCATCACGCTGACCCGCGATCACGCTCTCGAGCGCGCAAAAGCGGCAGATGCTGAAATCGCCGCAGGCAAATATCGTGGTCCGTTACATGGCATTCCCTACGGCGTAAAGGATCTGCTCGACACGAAAGGCATTCTGACAACTTACGGCGCTGAGCCATTCCGCAATCGCGTTCCGGCGATGGATTCAGCAGTCGTGCGCCGTCTTAACGATGCCGGTGCGGTGTTGCTGGCGAAGTTGTCTCTCGGCGCACTCGCACTCAACGACATCTGGTTTGGCGGTCAGACGATGAACCCGTGGCTCCTGGAAGAGGGAGCATCAGGATCGAGTGCCGGCCCCGCGGCTGCTACGGCTGCTGCGCTGGTCGCATTCGCGATTGGAAGTGAAACGGGCGGCAGCATTGTAAGTCCGGCGATGCGCTGTGGTGTAACTGGTCTGCGACCTACTTTTGGACGCGTGGCCCGCACTGGCGCAATGACACTTTGCTGGTCGCTGGACAAACTTGGACCAATGACGCGCTCGGTAGAAGATGCGATGCTGGTCTTGCAAGCGATCACCGGACCAGACGCGGGCGATCCTTCAAGCATTCCCAGCAAACTCGATTTCGACGCCTCGGCGCCAGTGGCCGGTTTGAAGGTTGGTTACATTCCGCAGTGGATGAATGAAGCTCCAGCGACTGACGTCGATCGCGCGGCAATGGAGACAATGAAGAAGCTGAAGATGGAACTGAAGCCGGTAACTCTTCCTGACTGGCCCTACAGCTCACTCATGCCGATCTTGTTTGCCGAAGGCGCCGCATCGTTCGAGGAGCTGGCGCTTAATAATCAACTCGGCACACTCAAAGTTCAGGTCAAGGACGCATGGCCCAACCTGTTTCGCGAAGCACGCTTTCTTTCGGCCGTAGATTTTGTGCAAGCCGATAGACTGCGTCGCAAAGTCGCGATGGAGATGGCGCGGGTCTTCCGCGAAGTCGATTTGATGATCGTGCCTTCACTTCGCGACGAGCAGCTCACGATCACCAACTTCACCGGCCATCCATCACTCACGCTGCGTGCAGGTTTCGTTGAAGTCTCCGAAGCACGAAGTGATTGGGCGCCCGATCCGGCGAATCCGTTACCGAAGTTCAATCCGCCGCGGCGTGTGCCGCATGGCATTACGATTCTCGGCCGCTTGTTCGACGATGGTTTGTTGGGCCAGGTTGGTGTAACACTCGAACGCGCGTTTGGTGTTGTAACTGAAAGACCGAAGGAGTTCTCGTGATGGTAAGCACTCGCTTCCTGCTGATTCTGACAATCGTCGTCGCCGCTTGCTCGTTCGCGTTCTCGCAAACGACTCCGGAACGACAACGAAACTATCCGGCGCCGGTCGAGGGCGACTATACAATCAACGACTTCAAGTTTCGCTCAGGTGAGACTCTTCCCGAACTGAAACTTCATTACCTCACCATCGGTTCACCCGCGAAAGACAACAGCGGCGTCGTACGCAACGCGGTGCTGATCATGCATGGCACCGGAGGTACGGGTGCGCAGTTTCTCTCGCCACAATTCGCCAACGTCCTCTTTGGGCCGGGTCAGCTGCTCGACGCCACAAAGTATTTCATCATTCTTCCCGACGCCATTGGACATGGTCGCTCCAGCAAACCCAGCGACGGGCTCCACCTGAAGTTTCCTCATTACACGTACGACGACATGGTGCTCGCGCAGTATCGACTCATCACCGAGAAACTGGGCGTCAATCACCTGCGTCTCGTCATGGGCACTTCAATGGGTGGAATGCACACGTGGGTTTGGGGTGAAACCTATCCCGACTTCATGGACGCCCTGATGCCGCTGGCGAGCTTGCCGGTTGAGATCGCTGGTCGCAATCGCATCATGAGGAAGATGATCATGGACGCGATTCGCAACGATCCATCGTGGAATGACGGTGAGTACAAAACTCAGCCAGTACAGGGCTTGACCGCCGCCGAGAATATTCTGCTACTGATGGGCAGCGCGCCGTTGCAGTGGCACAAACAGGCTCCGACTCGTGATGCGGCAGATAAGTTCTACGAGGACCGTGTGAAGAGTGGTGTAAGTCGAACCGATGCCAACGACATGCTCTACTACTTCGACTCGTCTCGTGAGTACAACCCGTCGCCAATGCTCGAAAAGATCAAAGCGCCATTGATCGCAGTCAACTCCGCTGACGATATGATTAATCCGCCTGAGTTGGGAATAATGGAGCGCGAGATCAAGCGCGTGAAGAACGGTCGCTACGTGCTGTTACCGATCACCGATCAAACTCGCGGTCACGGCACCCACACCATCGCTTCCATCTGGCAGGATTACCTCAAAGAACTCCTGGAAAATTCTGAAACCCACCATTGAGTCAAAAAAGATGGGCTGAGATGGTAACGGGACATGCCCGCTTTAACCACTCAGCCCATCGCCCCGGCAAACCAAACCATCCTCGGACTGACGACGACTAGCGTTACTGTTTCACCTCAAAGCGCCTCGCTGATGACCAAGTGCCCGCGGCGCCGGAGGCGGAGTTGGCGCGTACGCGCCACCACATCCTCGTCGTCGGAAGTGTGCTGGTCGTGAACTGCGACGTGGTCGTGTTTACGTTCACCACCAGCGGCGTGGAGAAGGTGTCCGAGTCGTCGATCTGGATCGTGTAACTCGCGGCGCCGCTGACGTCGCTCCAGTCGAAGGTGATGCTCGCGCCGGGGCTGAAGCGCGCGTCCGACGCCGGGCTGAGCAGCGAGGGCGCGGGCAACGGGCTTGTGGTCGTGGGCACGGGCGTGACGGTCAGCGTCGTCGTGCGGCTCACGCCGGCGTACGTCGCAGTGATGACGACGCTCGTGTTGGCGGTCACGCTCGACGTGCTAACAGCGAATTGCACGCTCGACGTTCCTGCCGCCACGGTAACACTCGCAGGCACGGTTGCGACCGACGGATTCGCACTGCTCAAACTAACCACAGCTCCACCGCTCGGCGCTCCGCTCGTCAAGGTGATCGTACCCTGTGCCGAACTTCCGCCGACGACAGACGTCGGGCTCACGCTCACAGTGGAGAGTGTGGCTGCCGACGGTGGCGGCGGTGGTGGCGGAGGCGTGGAAGTGCCTTGTGCGGTGAACCGGCGCGAGCTCGAAAATGGACCAGCGACGCCCGCCGAGTTCAAAGCGCGCACGCGCCAGAAGAGCCGTTGCGCAGGCAGACCTGAAATTGTCGCCTGCGATACGCTCACCGTCTGGCTGAACGTGAGCGGCGCGTTGAAGTTTTTCGAATCGTCGATCTGGATCTCATAACTCGTCGCGTTCGCAACGTCGGTCCAGTCAAAGGTGATCGGCTGTCCGACAGTCGCATCGTTTGCGGGCGACAGAAGTGTCGGCGTGCCAGGCGTCGGCGGAGGCGCCGGTGCTGACGGATTGACTGTCAGATTCGCGGTCTTAGTCACGCCGCCGCCGGAGACGGAGATCGTGACCACAGTCTGCGTGCTGACAGAACTCGTGAAGATGTTGAAGCCGCCGGTCGTCGAGCCTGCGGAAATCTGCACGCCATTCGGCACGGACGCGACCGCCGGATTGCTGCTTGCGACTTGCAAGAACTGATCGGTGGACGAGGGCGACGCGATCGTAACGGTCGCGAACGAGCTGCCTCCCAACCCGGTCGTCGATGTTGGACTAAGCGTCAGCGATGCCGGCGGCTGCTGCGCCGTTAGCGTGACCTGCGCTTGCGCAGACGCGCCGGCGTAGCTCGCCGTGACTGTTGCTGTGGTATTCGCTGTGACACTGCTCGTCGTGATTGGGAACGACGTGGAGAAATCACCGGCCGCGACCACCACCGATGCCGGTGGGTTCACAGACGGTGAGTTGCTCGTTAGAGTCACCATAGCTCCGCCCGCAGGCGCCTGCCCATTGAGCATCACGATGCCCTGTGGCTGCGCGCCGCCGCTGATCGAGCTCGGCGAAATCGTAAGCGACTTCAACGAAGGCGGCTGCACAGTGAACTGCGCAGCAGCAGAGTTGGCATTCAAGGTCGCCGTGAGCGTCACGGGCGTTGCTGCTGTCACCTGCCCTGCCTGCACCTGGAAGTGCATCCACGCGGTGTTGCCGGGCATGGCTACAGTCGCCGGGACGGGAAGCACGCCCGGGTTCGAGCTATTGAGATTGATAGTCGCGCCGCCTGGTCCTACTGCCGATGTCAACTGCACCGCGACAAAGGTCGTGTCGCCGCTGGAGAGCGGATTCTTGTCCGGCGTCACAGAGACGGGCGCGGGCGGAGCCGAGCTGATCGTAAATGTGCCGGTCGCCGACCAGGCGGTGACGGCGGCAGTAGTGGGTGATGAATTCCCCTGCGCGGAGCGTACGCGCCAGAACTTCGTCCCCGCAGTGAGCGACAGGATTTGTCGCGTTGGACCATTGAGCTGCGGATCGTCAACCTCGATGGACGAGAAAGCGGAGTCGCGCGCGATCTGAACTTCGTAGCCGCTCGGCTGCGGGTTGGAAACGTGCGTCCACTCGAGCGTGACCGGCAGCGTCAACGTCGGGTTATTCACCGGCGCGACGGGCGATGGCGGCGGCGGCAGCGGATTGTTATAAAAGACTGAGAACGTGATGACGTTCGATGGCGCGCTCAAGACGCCGTTTGCGTCCACGGCAAAGACTCGCGCAAAGTAATTCCCTTCGGGATCAGCAACGGCGAACGAGAACGTGGTGTCGGGGATGTTGTCGAACTGCCCGCGCGTGGACACCGCAAAACTCGAGTCAGTCGAGTACTGAAGCACGTAGGTCGCGGCGTTCGGGACCGCGCTCCAGTTGAAGGTCATCACTTCAAACGGATGGAACGTAGAGTAACCCTGCGGCGGCCCGAGACTCGGCGCACCGCCCGCGCCGGTGATCGTGAAGCTGCGTGGCTCTGACCACGCACCCTGCACGAACTGGCCGTTGACGGCCTGCACGCGCCAGAAATATGTGCCGTCGGCAAGGCCGCTTACCGTATCCTGCGTGGCGCCGTTGGTCGATGACTGAATCAGCAAGGTCGCAAAGGTAGACGACGAGCTGACCTGCCAGTTATAAGCGACGATCCCGCTCGGATCGCTGACCGCCGTCCAGGCGATCGTGGACGGCTCGCTGACGACCGCGGCATCTGCCGGAGAAATCAGCGAAGGCGCGGCCGGAGCGGCGGTCGCGCTCCTGACAGCGGCACTGAGACATAAAATGATAGCGAATGATAACGTGATTGACCGGCGGACAGAGCTTCGGCAGTTCATAACAATCCCCCCAATTTTCGGAGAGCCATACCGCTGGGTAGTGAAATGGCTTTAGAAGTTGGAAACCTTCTTCCGGGGTTACAGAGCTAGCATCTGGCCGAGAAATACATCAATGAGCGGGCTAACAGTCCTTATTACCAACAACACGCTGGCGGAACGCGCCGGCACTGAGCTTTACGTGCGCGACGTCGCTCTCGAGCTGCTGAAGCGCGGTCATGCCCTGATTGCGTACAGCACGGTGCTCGGTGAGGTCGCGCGCGAACTGGAAAAGGCAAATGTTCCGGTAGTGGACGACTTATCCAGCCTCACTGTAGTCCCCGATCTTATTCATGGTCAGCAACACATGGAGTTGATGACCGCTCTCTTACACTTTCCCGAAGTGCCCGCAATTCAGTTCGTCCATAACTCGCGCAGTTGGTATGAAAAGCCGATTCATTTTCCGCGGATACTGCGATACGTCGCCGTTGACCACGCTTGCCGCGACTTGCTGCGACAACAGCGCGTTCCCGAGACGCGCATCCAGGTGGTGCTTAATTTCGTTGACCTGGCGCGATTCAGAGCTCGCCGCAAACCCTTAGCCACAGCGCCGCAACGCGCGTTACTTTTCAGCAATTACGCCAGCGAAGAAACTCACCTGCCCGCAGTCCGCGAAGCCTGTGCACGCGCGCGCATACAGCTTGATGTAGTTGGCAGTCAGACAAAGACCGCAACGATGCAGCCCGAAGAAATTCTCGGTGACTACGATCTTGTGTTTGCGAAGGCAAGAAGCGCTTTGGAAGCAATGGCGGTGGGCGCCGCGGTCGTACTCTGCGATTACGAGGGAAGCGGACCAATGGTCACGCCGTCAAATTTTGCTTCGCTGAGACCACTGAATTTCGGCAGACGCGCACTGAGTGAACCATTGGATGCGCGGGTAATCCTCGCGGAGATCGAACGCTATAATCCGGCGGAAGCTCTCGAAGTTTCACAGATAGTGCGAGCAACGGCCGGGCACGAATCAGTTGTAGACCAGCTCAGCAGTCTCTACGAAGAGGTGATCGGAGAGTTTCAGCAGAATGGCCACGGGGAAAAGCTCGAGGAAGATCGCGCGGCTGCGGCCTACTTGCGTCAACTGAAGATCGATTTCACTGCAAATACCGCTGCCGCGACGCGCCTACGTGAACGTGTCGAGCGGGTTCCTTTAGTCGGCAGACTAGGCGTGAAGCTCGCGCGCGGTCTGATGCGGGAGAGATAATCAATCGCTCGCAACCACCATTTCACGCAGCGCTTCGGCGAGTGGCAGCACGTGCTCACGATAACGAATGACGTGGCCATACTTGCCTTCAGCCACGCGTCGTTCACCGTATTCTTCGTAATACGGCTTGGCGTCTCGTCCAAAAATGTCCGCGTAGTTCGTCACCGGCCGAAGGCATTCAACCCGAAACGCCCGTTCAGAATTAGTGTTGAGCGCCTCGTCGACTTCTGCTTCGAGCCCCGCGTAAGAACGCGCGACGTCCAACTTGCGCGCAAAAGCGTCGTCGTCAAGTTCGATCCTGAGGTCATGATTTCCGGAGCTTCCGTTAGCTGCGCCCGTGAGTTGGAAATCGAAGTCCTTAACTTCGTTGACGCGGGAACGGTTTGCCAGTTCCACCGCCGCGCAGATGACCAGCCGGCAAACGTCGTGCGTCGGGTTATAGCCTTCGGCTGAATCGCCGGCCACATAGCTGACTTTCTCATCCGTTAGAACTTGGGCCACTTCGCGCGCGAGTTTGATAAAGACTGCGAAATCACGATTGAGAATAGCGTTGTAGACTTCGCAATCGGTCAGTATTCCGTAGAATGAACCCCGGGTTGCGCCCACGTGATCGAGAATCCTGGTCGTCGATGGTAAACGGGAGTGACCCGAAGCGCCTGAACCATCAGTGAGCACGAAGACAACGGGCCGCACCCGCTCGAGCCAATGAAAAACGCGTAACTCATGGCCGGGGTGACCAATAACAAGAACAGCACTTTTATCTGGCGGAATCATAGAAGGCCGATACTAACACGCAATTCAATCAGCAAATCAAAGAGGCGCTCAATGCAACCACAGTCAATGGCGCGAACGCTCGTGTTGTCGATGTTGCTCGTGTTTCCCACGCTTACGCACGCGCAGGTGCTGGGCGATCCGGCGGATGTCAGTCAGGATTTTCAAAAGCTGGAGAATGTCTACTTCATCGGCAGCCGCGTTTCGTCATTTGATCCGTCGACGGGCCAGGGCACGTTGCAGTGGGCTCGTTACCTGCGAAACACGACGCTCTCGTTCAACAAGATCGACGTCGGCTTCACGCGCGGCCGTGCGACCGAGTTTCCCGGGACCGAGTACGATCAGGATCCGTCACTGCCGTTTGCGATCACGTTTGTGAGTCCGCGCACGATTCGTTTGCGGTTCTCAACGAGGCAAGTGCCGCTTAACGATGGGCAATCTTTGATGCTGGCGGGACCGGTGCCGAAAGATACGTCGTGGCGCGTCGAGCAGAACGAGCGCGAGATCGTCTACACCGGCGCGCACGGGCGCGTGCGCATCATCAAGCAACCGTGGCACGTCGAGATCTACGACGAACACGGCCATCTGCTCACGCGCACGCAGAACATCGGCGATCCGGCAACCTTCATCACGCCGATTCCCTTTTCATTCGTGCGTCGCGCGAGCGATCTTTCACGCCGCATAGCCGCGACGTTCGAGTTGCAGCACGATGAGAAGATCTTCGGCTGTGGTGAATCGTTCACGCGTTTCAATAAACGCGGACAGCGTGTGCTCGTCTCCACGCGCGACGGCATGGGCGCGCAAAACGAATACATGTATAAGCCGATTCCCTTCTTTCTCAGCAGCAACGGCTATGGGATGTTTGTGCATACGAGCGCGCCGTTGACTTTCGACTTCGGCAAATCCTACGACGCGCACAACGTGATCTATTCGGGCGACGAGAACCTCGATCTATTTATCTTTCTCGGCGAGCCGAAAGACATTCTTTCCGAGTACACGGCCTTGACGGGTCGCAGTCCGGTGCCGCCGCTCTGGTCGTTTGGCTTCTGGATGAGCCGCATCACTTATAACTCCGAAGATCAGGTGCGAGACGTGGCCCAACAACTCCGCGCGCACCAGATTCCGGCTGATGTAATCCACCTCGATACCGGCTGGTTTGAAACTGACTGGCGCAGCGATTACCGTTTTTCGACTTCGCGCTTCCGCGATCCGGCGAAGCTGATCGCCGATCTGAAGCAGCAGGGTTTTCACGTCAGTCTTTGGCAATACACCTACTTCACCAGCAAGAACGAGCTGTGGAAAGAGATGGTCGCGAAAGGCTACGCGGTGAAGAACGAGGGCGGCGAGCTGCCGTTTGAAGACGCGACGCTCGATATGAGTAATCCCGCAGCGGTCGAGTGGTATCAAGGCAAGTTGCGTGATCTGCTGAAGCTCGGCGTCGGCACGATCAAGGTTGATTTCGGTGAAGGAGCGCCGTTGACCGGGCAGTATCACTCGGGCATGAGCGGCTGGTACGAGCACAACTTGTATCCACTGCGTTACAACAAGGCGGTCGCGGAGGTGACGAAGGAAGTAACGGGCGACAACATCATTTGGGCGCGCAGTGCGTGGGCCGGCAGCCAGCGTTACCCGTTGCATTGGGGTGGTGATGCTGAGAACACCGATTCGGCAATGGCGGCTGAACTTCGCGGCGGTCTCTCGTTTGGTCTATCGGGCTTTACTTACTGGAGTCATGATGTTGGGGGCTTCGTGCAGCGCGCGCCGCGCGATCTTTACCGGCGCTGGATGGCGTGGGGCGTGTTGACCTCGCACACGCGCGCGCATGGCGCGCCGCCGCGCGAGCCGTGGGAATACGACGCCGCGCTCAACGAAGACTTTCAACGGGCGCTCAGTTTACGCTATTCGTTAATGCCGTATATCTACGCGCAAGCGAAGGACTCATCCGCGCGTGGTTTTCCGATGATCAGGCCGTTGTTCTTTGAGTATCCGAACGATCCCGGGTCGTGGAACATCGACGACGAGTACATGTTTGGATCGGATCTGCTCGTCGCGCCGCTGTTTGAGAGTGGCGCTGGGCGCAAAGTTTATTTGCCGCCGGGCACGTGGATCGATTATCAGAGCGGGCGCGTTTACGACGGTGCGCGTTGGCACGACATTGCGGCGGGTCAGGTTCCCGTCGTGTTGCTGGTTAAGGACCACAAGGTGTTGCCGCATCTCAAGGTTGCGCAAAGCACGAGCGCGATGGATTGGGACAACGTTGAGCTGCGTGTTTTCAGCACCGATGCCGCGCCCGTCACCGGACTCTTCACGCGGCCCGACAGCAACGTGCAAACGCTTACGCTTTTGCCGCGCGGCGGGAGTTTTGTATTGCGTGATGATCCACAGCATGGAAAGGTAAAGTGGCAGATTACTCATTAATCTCTTCCCACTGCCCTGTCTCTGCGGAACGAAACACCGCATCGATCACGCTCATGTTGCTGATCGCGTCTTCTAGCGGAATCGGCTGTTCCCGGTTTTCTCGCAGCGCCTGCGAGAACAGCGACCCCTGAATCTCATACTGATCACAGATCGGAAACTCGATCGTTTCGTCGTCGAGCAGAATCTGCGTGGGCCGATCGTTCGGCGCGTTGAACGGGATCAGCACTTCGATCCGTCCCTCAGTGCCGAAGAAGATCATGCGTTGGTAAGGACCGAGACGCGTGCTGCACGTAAATGTTGAGTGACCCTGCGCAAAATCGAGCACGCCGGTAGTCAAAGTATCTGTGCCGAAAACCGGATCGCGCTCGATCAAGCCGAGCACGCGCCGAGGCTCGGCTGCCAACATGAACCGCGAGATCGTGATCGGATAACAACCGATATCCATCAGCGCGCCGCCACCGAGCTCAAGGTGATTGCGAATGTTCGCCGGGTCGGCATTGAAGTAACTGAAAGAGCCGGTGATGGATCGCAACGTGCCGATGCGGCCGCTTTGAATCAAGCGCCGTGTTTCGAGCCACTGCGGATGAGTTCGCACCATGAACGCTTCCTGTATGCGCACCTCGTTGCGCGCGCGAACATCGAGCAGCGTTCTTGCTTCCGCGGCATTCAAGGCGATCGGCTTTTCACAAAGAACGTGCTTCCCCGCCTCCGCGGCTTTGATCGTCAACGGAACATGCAGGTGATTCGGCAAGGGATTGTAGACGACCTCAACTGACGGATCGCTCAGCAGTTCTTCATAGCTGCCGTAAGCCGTCGGAATGTTCAGTTCCCCGGCGGCAGCTTTCGCTTTGGCGAGATCGCGAGAAGCGATTGCTACGACTTCACACCACGGGCTGCGCTGCATCGCGGGTATGACTTTCGTCAGCGCGATCTTTGCCGTACCCAGAATTCCCCAGCGGACTTTTTCGCTCATCACTGAAACGCGTCGAACACCGATCGAATTCGTAGTCGCTCCTGAAACTCTTTTAATGTGAGCGGCGTGCGCGAGTGAAACTCCACTGTCACTTCGCGACGCGGCGCGAGGTTGAAGTAGTTATCGGAGAAGAAACCGTCACGTTCCGCGACCGCTAGATAGACGGCCTTCGCAAACTTGTCACTCGTGAGCTTCACGCTGAAACCGCCATGAATCGGCGTTACCGCAGTAGTGATCCCGGGCTGCGAAAAGGAGAGTTCTTTGAAGGGCGCGAAGAAGTAATCGTGATCGGAGACGACTTTTCCGTCAACGAGAAGCTCGCAGTAGACGACGCTGTATTTCGGGTCGAGGGCGTGCAGCAAATCTTCGACGCCAACATCGAAATACGAGCGGCTCGTCAATGGCGCCACAGTCGCATCCTGAACGAAACTCTTCAGCACGTTGCCGTCCAAATCAATCAACGTCATTCTGATCTTCGCCGGCACCGGTTTCGTCCGGTCTGAGACCACGAACAGTTTTAAATAACCGTTCTGCACCGTCGGACTGATCAGCAGGTCGTTGTAAAAACGGCGCGCGTAATACGACAACGCTTTCCAGCGCCCGAAATAGTCGATGCTGGACCACGAAGCAACCGGCCAGCAGTCGTTGATCTGCCAGTAAAGCGAGCCCATGTTATGCGGCATGATGCGTCGCAAATGCTCCGCGCCGATGCGTATGCCTTCCGCTTGCAGCACCTGGCTCACGTACAGGAACGACTCGAAGTCCTTCGGCAGCGCGTACTCGCGCAGCATGTACTCGCGCACGAGTTGATTGCCGCGCGGATGTCGCTGATGCGCGAGCATGATGGGCGACTCGATGTCTCGGTCGGCAGGCAGCGTGTAGGTCTTGACGGTTTCAATATTGGGAAACGATTGAAAGCCATATTCGCTCATGAAGCGTGGCGTTTGCTTCTCGTAGTCGGTGAACGGCTCGGCCGCGTGCCAAACACGCCAGAAGTGCAGGTCGCCGCTGCGCAGCGAATCGGGATCGTCTTCGAGTCCGCCGTGCGGTGAGCTGGGCCAATAAGGACGCGACGGATCGAACGCGGCTGTGACTTCCGGCAACACGCCGAGAAAGATCTTCTTGTAATCGTCCCACAGCGAAGCCGGCAGAGTCTGACGCCAGCCCCAGTTCATCCAGCCGGTTTCGATCTCGTTGTTGCCGGCCCAAAGCACGAGGCTCGGATGGTTTCGCAGCCGCTTCACATTGTCGATCGCTTCAGCGCGAACGTTGTCGAGAAATTCCTGCGTGGCGGGATACATGCTGCAAGCAAACATGAAATCCTGCCAGACCATGATGCCCAGCTCGTCGCAGAGTTCGTAAAACTCGTCCGCTTCGTAAATGCCGCCGCCCCACACGCGCAGCATGTTCATGTTGCTGTCGTGCACCGACTTCAGCAGGAAGCGATATTTGTCGTCAGTGATGCGCGTGGGAAAGCTGTCGGCCGGAATCCAGTTGCCGCCTTTCGCGAACACGGGAACACCGTTGATGACGAACGTAAAACTCTGTCCCGCTTCGTCGCGCTGCTGCCGTAGTTCGAGTGTGCGCAGGCCGGTGCGCGTGAGTTTTTCATCGGTGACCCGGCCGTTTACGAGTGCGCGCGCGCGGAAGCTGTAGAGTGGTTGCGCGCCGAGTCCGTTGGGCCACCACAAAGCGGGTTTCGGAATCGTGAAATCAAATGAGACGCGGTTCGCGCCGGGATTCAGATCGACCTGTTTCCTCCCGGCAATCGTTTTGTCGCGCAGGTTTTCGAGAACGATCGTGGCCGCGCCCACCGTCGTCGCTTCGACCTCGACGTTTGCAGTTACCTCAGCCGCTTCAGACGAGATCTTCTTCACGAGGATTTGTACACTGTCGACGCGCGCCCCGTCCCACGCTTGTAATGACACGGGCCGCCAAATGCCGCTGGTGACAAACCGCGGCCCCCAATCCCAGCCGTACTGATATGGCGCCTTGCGCGTGAATGGCGACGTCTTCTCGCCCTGATCGTTTGGCGCGGGAAGCTTGTAATCGAGCTTCGCCATGACCGGCAGGATCTCGTTGATGGGCGAGCGAAACAGAATGCGCAACGTGTTCGCGCCGGGCTTCAGTGCCGGTTTCGCGTCCACGCGCCACGTGCGAAACATGTTGTCGGCGTTCAGCACGAGTTGCTCGTTGAGATAAACCTGCGCGTAGGTGTCGAGGCCTTCGAAGACGAGTTCGACGTTCTCGTGCGCGAGCGTCGCGGCAGTGACGTCAAACGTCGTCTGGTATTCCCAGTCTTTCTTGTCGATCCACTGCTGCTTCTTTTCGTTGTCGCGATAGAACGGATCTTCGATCAGTTTGTTCGCGAGCAGATCCGTGTGCACGCAGCCGGGCACGGTCGCTTTGTACCAGTCGGTTTTTCCGGCTTCCCGGAATTGCCAACCGTTATTGATTGGCAGCATGAGTTTGCCGGTGGGGAGATGATTGGTTTGACTGGTCACGCTCACGAGCGGCAGGAGAAGCAAAATCGGACCAAGCCACCATTGGAGTTTTGTGCTCAAGGTTGAACGTCTCCAAAGAGTTTTATTTTGATTTCTGAATTCGCGCCTGATAAAAGATGCGCGTGCTGAAGCTAACCCAACGCTCGCTTATACTACTCTGCGCCGTCGCTATTCTCGCTCATGTGTCAATCATACGATCATCGCGAGCGGCCAAAAACTCCGGGAAACGTTCGTGTTGGGGGTTGAACTCCGAAGGACTTCGCGATGAGTTGAACTCCGAAGGAGTTCGCGAGATGAGTTGAACTCCGAAGGAGTTCGCAAATTTCAGCCCAGGGTTTATACCCTAGGTACAAAAGAAAAGAACGCGCGAACGCTGAAAGCGTTGGCGAACCGGTTTGAGATCCTAGCCAACGCTTTCAGCGTTTGCACGCTCTCTTGATGGCCTTTTCCCCAGGGTTTCGCTGCGCTTCAACCCTGGGCTGGCATTCGTTAACACCTTCGGCGTTCCGATTTTGTGCAAAGCCGCTGCAGGCCTGCAGGGCTGGAGGGTCGCAGGGCTTCACACACGCACGGCGCTGGAAACTATGAACCTGAAACGAAACGCTGTCGCGCTGTCGTTTTGCGTGCTCTTGCTGGCGGCGCCAATCTGCATCGGCAATTCGCGTCCCGGGAAAACGGTTTCTTTCAACCAGGACTGGCGCTTTCGGCTCGGTGACGTCGCGGGGGCGCAGGACGCGGACTTCGATGATTCGCAGTGGCGGCGATTGGAGCTGCCGCACGACTGGAGTATCGAAGGCGACTTTAGCGAACAGAATCCCGCGGGCACGGGCGGTGGCGCATTGCCCGGCGGGCTCGGCTGGTATCGCAAGACGTTCACCGTTCCCGCAACTGCAAAAGGAAAACTGATCTTTATCGAGTTCGACGGCGTCTATCGCAACAGCGAGGTTTGGCTCAATGGTCACTATCTGGGCAAGCGCCCGTACGGCTACAGCACTTTCGAATATGAACTGACGCCGTATCTAAATTATGGCCCACAACGAAATGTGATCGCCGTCAAAGTCGACAATTCACAACAACCAAACTCACGCTGGTATTCGGGTTCCGGTATTTATCGCAACGTCTGGCTAACAACGCTCGATCCGGTTCACATCGAACACTGGGGCACATACATCACGACGCCGGAAGTCAACGAACAATCCGCGACTATCGAGATCAAAACAAAGGTCAGCAACGGTTCGAACAGTGCAGCTCCGGTCAATCTCACTACGATCATCCAAAACGCCAGCGGCCGCGAAGTCGCACGGGCGAGCGAAAAAAATGTCGCCGCTAAAGGTTTGCACGCAGAAGCGAGTCAGACGTTGAAAGTCTCCGCACCGCTGCTTTGGTCCGACGATCGTCCGTATCTCTACAAAGTAATCTCGCAACTCGAACAGGGCGGCAGAATCGTCGATCGTTACGAGACGCCGCTCGGCATCCGCACCTTTCGTTTCGACGCTGAGAAGGGGTTCTTGCTCAACGGCAAGCCGGTGAAGATCCGGGGCACCTGCAATCATCATGACCTCGGCTCGCTCGGCGCCGCCGTGAACACGCGCGCGATCGAGCGGCAGTTGGAGATCTTAAAAGGCATGGGCGTGAACGGTCTGCGCACTTCGCACAATCCGCCCACGCCGGAACTGCTCGACATCGCCGACCGCCTCGGCTTCATCGTCATGGACGAAGCGTTCGACGTGTGGAAGATCGAGAAGACGAAATACGACTACCACCTCGATTGGGACGAGTGGCACCAACGCGACCTCGAAGACATGGTGCTGCGCGATCGCAATCACCCGAGCGTGTTCATCTGGAGCATCGGCAACGAAGTGATGGAACAGTGGAACAACAGTCCACTGGGCGGGACCATCAGCCGCGAACTGGCCGGCATCGTTCGCCGGCTCGATCGGACGCGCCCGATCACGGCAGCCTGCAACGGCGTGAGCCGCGACAACAAACTGCTGACCGAAGGCGATCTCGATCTCGTCGGCACAAACTACGCACATAAAAAGCTGCCTGAGTTTGCGAAGATGTTCCCCGGCCGTCCGATCATCGGCACCGAAACAAACTCTTCGGTACACACGCGCGGCAGCTATCGCATGCCTTCCGATAAAATCCTGAGCTGGCCTTATAAAGAAGCTGACGCAGTGAAGCTCAGCCCGACTTACGAGTGTTCGGCTTACGACAACTCGGTCGTGCAGTGGGGCTCGGCCCACGAAGAGACGTGGAAACTCGTCAAGGACCGCGCTTGGTTTTCCGGCATGTTCATCTGGACCGGCTGGGATTACATCGGCGAGCCGACGCCGTTTCCCTGGCCCGCGGTCAGTTCTTACTTCGGCATCATCGATCTCGCCGGGTTTCCCAAAGACGCATACTACTTTTATCAAAGCGAATGGACCGACAAGCCGACGTTGCACATCCTGCCGCACTGGAACTGGAAGCCGGGTGAGAAAGTTGACGTCGTTGCGTATTTCAATCACGCCGACGAAGTCGAGTTGTTTTTGAATGGCCGCTCGCAAGGCACGAAACGAAAACAGAACGGCGAGATGCACGTCTTCTGGCGGCTGCCGTTTGAGCCGGGTGTGTTGAAGGCGGTTTCGCGAAAGGACGGTCGCGTGGTGCTTACCGAAGAGGTGCGAACCGCGGAAGCGCCGGCCCGCATCGTTCTGACGCCCGATCGACGCACCATCAAAGCCGACGGCACGGACCTTTCATTCGTGACGGTGAAAGTGGTAGATAAAAACGGCACGGTCGTGCCGGACGCCGATCAACTCATCAAGTTCGACGTAAGCGGACAAGGCTCGATCGCGGGTGTCGGTAACGGCAACCAAATCAGTCACGAACCGTTCAAGGCGAGTCAGCGCGAGGCATTTCACGGGATGGCGCTGGCGATCGTGCAAGCGAAACGCAGAGCGGGACAGATCGTTTTGAAAGCGACGGCCGATAATCTCGCGCCTGCTTCAGTCGTCATTAGCGCGCGCTGACCAACAGTCCTATGAAAAAACTTCTCGCAATAGCTGCGCTCCTCCTCGTGTTCTCTGTAGCGAACGTTTACGCGCTCGACAACGGCCTCGCGAAAACGCCGCCGATGGGCTGGAACAGTTGGAACAAATTCGGCTGCAACGTCAGCGAAAAACTGATCAAGGAGATGGCCGGCGCGATAGTCACGAGCGGCATGCGCGACGCCGGTTACGTCTACCTCGTGATCGACGATTGCTGGCAGATCGATCGCGACGCGCAGGGCAACATACTTCCCGATCCGCAGCGCTTCCCTTCCGGCATGAAAGCGCTCGCTGACTACGTTCATGCGCAGGGTTTGAAGTTTGGTATCTATTCCGACGCGGGCACGCTCACGTGTCAGAAGCGGCCGGGCAGCCGCGGTTATGAATTTCAGGACGCGCGACAGTATGCCGCGTGGGGCGTCGACTATCTGAAATACGATTGGTGTTCGACGAGCACACAGAACGCGCCTGCGTCTTATTCGATCATGCGCGACGCTTTGTTGAAAGCGGGTCGGCCGATTGTTTTCAGTATCTGCGAGTGGGGCACCGCGAAACCGTGGCTATGGGCCAAAGACGTCGGCAATCTCTGGCGCACGACCGGCGACATTCAGGATTGCTGGGACTGCAAACGCGATTGGGGCGGCATGGGCGTGGTCCATATTCTCGATCTGCAGGACGGGCTCGAGTCGTACGCCGGCCCGGGCCATTGGAACGATCCAGACATGCTGGAAGTCGGCAACGGCGGTATGACAACAACCGAGTATCGCGCGCATTTCAGTTTGTGGTGTTTGTTGTCGGCGCCTTTGATGGCGGGCAACGACTTGCGTAGCATGACGCCGGAGATCAAAGAGATCCTCACGAATCGCGAAGTGATAGCAGTCGACCAGGATCCGCTTGGCTTGCAGGGCCGGAGAGTCAAACGCGAAGGAGATCGCGAAGTGTGGGTGAAGCAGTTGGCCGATGGTGGCCGCGCTGTCGTATTGTTCAATCGTGGTCCGAAAGCAGCGGAGTTGTCGCTGTCGTGGATCGACATCGGTTATCCGCCACACCTGTCAGCGCGCGTGCGCGATCTCTGGGCTGGAAAGGATCTGGGCCAAGTGAGCGAAAGGTTCTCCGCAGAAGTGCCAAGCCACGGCGTAGTGATGGTCACGATCAAGCCATGAAAATCAAAGCTCCTTCATTACGCAGCAACTTCATAATCAAATTGCTCGTCGCGGTTTTCTTCACATTCATTCCGCTGAGTACGTTTGCCCAGGGTTGTAGTGAACCAAGCTTCCACGCCGCCAGCAACTTCGACACCGGATTAACCGAGCCGCGCTCCATAGCTATCGCGGACTTCAACCACGACGGCATTCCCGATGTGGTCGTCGGCGGTTTTGGTCCTTTGTTCTTCAACAGCAGGTATGCCGCCGTTCTGCTTGGCACCGCAGGTGGCGGCTTCGGTAAACCACTGGTGATTCCATACAACACTTTTGGCGTCGCGACCGGCGATTTCAACGGTGATGGCAACGCAGACTTCGTTCTGTCCGGCTTGAAGTTTTTCTATGGTGACGGCGCGGGAAATTTTCGCGCGGATGAGTTGGCGGTGCCGGGTGATCCCGGCCGCGTCTACGCTGCTGACTTCAATAACGATGGCCGCTCGGACGTTCTTTACTTCAACTCGCCATCTCTTCCATTTAGTACCGTCTTCTTGAGTAACTCTTCCGGCGGCTTTACACAGATTCCCGGTCCCGCGTCATTCAGACCTGACGAGTTGAGTTTTGGTGATTTCAACGGTGATTCGAAAATCGATTTCGTCTCAATGTTTACCAGCGGCCTACAGGTTAACCTCGGCGATGGCGCAGGTCATTTTCAGCCGCAGCCTGTAATGCAGATAAGTGTCTTCGTCGGTCGTGGAGTTCCTCAGGCCTTCGATTTCAATCATGACGGCAAGCTGGATGTAGTTGTAAGCAGGGATTCGGATTTCAGACTCTTCTTACCAGGTGACGGCGCGGGTGGTTTTGGTCCACCCGTTATGCAACAAACGACATTCGAGGCTCGCGTTACCGCTGACTTCAATGGCGACGGAAACCTCGATATCGCCGGTTCCGAACAAACCAATGCCGCTTTCAGAATTGCGCTCGGCGATGGGACGGGCCAGTTCACGGATCTGGCAGCGCACGCGATCGGCGGTGAGTCTACGGGATTGCTCACGGCGGATTTCAACAAAGACGGTAAAGCCGACCTTATCTCGGTTAACCCCGGATCGAATGATGTGAGCGTGGTGTTTGGGGATGGCGCGGGAAACTTCGAAGCGGCTGACGCGTTTCGTTTCGGCAACAGCACTTTGTCCGCGGTAGCAGCCGGCGACTTCAACGGTGACGGTAAGGCTGATTATGCGGTCGCCAGATCCAGTAACACTATTCTCACTTTCTTCCTAGGTAATGGCGCCGGTTCATTTCCTAATACTTTCGGCCGTGACACTGGCGTTCAAAATTTTACTTACCTCGCGGCCGGCGAGTTCAACCACGATGGCAAAACGGATCTCGTGGGCATTTCCCTGAATGAGAATGTGGTGGTCGTTGTGTTGGGTGGTGCGTCGTTCAGCGCGAGTCGGGTGGCTGCATTTCCTCAACCGATTGCAGTGACTACGGGAGATTTCAATAACGACAATAATCTGGACGTCGTCGTACTCAATTCCTCGAGCTACGGAATCATGCTCGGTAACGGAGCCGGCGATTTTGGACCACTCCAAACATTCAGCTTAGGCACGAAAGCGTCGAGTGTTTCCGTGGGGGATTTTACGGGTGACGGCAAGCTCGATCTGGCGATCGCAAACGAGCAACCAAACTCTGTTTCCATTCTGGTGGGAAACGGCTCCGGCGCCTTCACGGCGGGCTCCACTCTTACTTTCAATTCCCCGTCCGGGATACCGCGGCTGTCGGCTGTGGCGGACTTCAATGGCGATAACAAGTTGGATATTGCAGTCGCGGACAGAAACACGCAGGCCATACTCGTATTTCTCGGAAACGGCAACGGCACTTTCGCGGCGCCTGCTTCCTATGAAGAAATTTTCCCTCCGATTCAACTCCTCGCCGCCGATCTCAACCAGGATGGTCGCCCGGATCTGTTGGCGCTGAACGACCGCTTCAATACTAACGTTTCGGCGTTCATGAATGACGGAAACGGCGGCTTCCTGAAACCGCTTAATTACGGTGTCGGAGATTTTCCTAAAGAAGCGGCGCTTGCCGATTTCAATAGCGATGGCCGGCCCGACATCGTTGTTGCACACCTAACCTCCAGTAACATCGTTCTAGCTCTAAGCGCGCCGTGTCGTGCGCCCGATCTGGCGGTGCGAATGAGCCACGACGGTAACTTCGCCGCAGGGATGCCGGGTGTTTACAAACTGACTGCTACTAATGTTTCGCTGTCGCGAGCGGTTGGTCCAATAACGATCACGGACACACTCCCGCAAGGTCTTACGTTCGTTTCAGGCGGTGGTAACGGCTGGCAATGCGCGGCAGTGGGACAGTCGGTGACTTGTAGTCATAGTGCTCCGCTGGATGCCGGCGAAGTGTCCGAGTTGACTCTCACGGTCACGGCAGGTCTTGAGGCGATACCGGGTGTTACGAACAGCGTGACGATCAATCACTCGTTGGATCTCAATGCTGCGAACAACACGAGCGCGGACGTTACGATTGTGAATACCGGCGCCGGTATCAGTGGTCGCATTGTCGATGAGACTGGAAATGGCCTGGCCGGTGTCACTGTTGTGCTTCAGGGGATTGTGAAGCAAACGGTGACGACTACGGCTAATGGCTTCTATGCTTTTTCGGGATTGCCGGAAGGACTGACTTACACGGTTACGCCCACAATGGCCGCACGGTTCTTTTCGCCGGCAAGTAAAATCTTCAGGAACCTGAGAGTGAGCGGCTCGGGAGATTTTGTTGGTAAGTCGCAAACGAACGGCAAGATCGTTTTCAATAGAAACGTCAACGGCCTAATCAATATTTGGACCATGAACGCGGATGGGTCGGGAGCAGTTCAACTCACCAATGGACCTGAGTCTGACAGGAAACCGCAGTGGTCACCTGATGGGACCAAAATCGCGTTCCAAAGAGACGTCGCCCAGGGCCCGGCGATTTTTGTAATGAACGCCGACGGCAGTAACCAACATCGAGTCTCACCGGGGGTGGGCTCGACTCCGGTTTGGTCCCCCGATGGCCAGAGCATCGCTTATTCGAAATCGGATCCGCTCTTCGGCGGTCTCTATCGGATGGATGTAGACGGCAATAATGACAAGCGAATTTACTTGCCATTCAGTGGCGTCTTAGCCCCGATGTCTTGGTCGCCCGACGGTTCAACCATCGCCTTTACGAGACAACCGCCAACGATCAACTTCGGTCCCAAGGATTTTCACTTGTACACGATGGACCCGAATGGGTCCTCGCAAAAACTGCTCATCGATAATGGAGACACCCTCGATTTTGAACCTGACTACTCGCCCGATGGATTGAAGCTCGTTTACCTGATTCACGATCTGTTCATCACGTATAACCTGGCGGTCGCAAACTCTGACGGCACCGGACAAGTCGTGCTGGGCCGCTTGAACGTTTCCGCGAACCCATCGTGGTCTCCCGACGGCACGAAGCTCCTGTTCATGGATCAGAACGACATCTGGACTTCAAATACCGACGGCACGAACAGAATCAACCTGACTCAGTCAGCAAACATCGAGGAGGATTCTGATTGGCAGCCTGTTCGCGCCGCGAGTGGGCCGAATCAAATCGATGACGCCGCGTTCTTCGTTCGCCAACACTACCAGGACTTTCTCAATCGTACTGCGGATGCGGGCGGTCTCGATTTTTGGACCAAAGAAATTACGAATTGCGGAGCTGATCCTCAGTGTATTGAGACTAAGCGCATCAACGTCTCGGCGGCATTCTTTCTTTCGATCGAATTTCAACAGACGGGCTACCTCGTTGAGCGCGCCTACAAAAGCGCGTACGGCGATGCGCAGGGAGTCTCAACCATCGGCGGTTCGCATCAACTGAGCGTGCCGATTGTCCGTTTAAGTGAGTTCCTGCCGGACACGCAGCAGATTAGCGCGGGAGTTGTGGTAAACACGCCGGGGTGGGAAGCGGTTTTGGCTGCGAACAAACAACAGTTCTTCTCGCAGTTTGTCGAACGCACACATTTCAAGAACGCTTACCCGTCAGCTATGAGTGCGGTCGATTTCGTCGTTGCGCTCGATAACAACGCGGGACATCCTTTGTCGGCAGCGGAGCGTAATCAACTCGTTGCGGATCTGACCTCGGGGGCGAAAACGCGGGCGCAGGTTTTACAGGCGATCGCCGAAGACGCAGACCTCGTTACGGCAGAATCGAATCGCGCTTTTGTGTTGATGCAGTATTTCGGTTATCTGCGGCGCAACCCAAACGATCCGCCGGACGCTGACTACAGTGGCTTCGATTTTTGGCTCACGAAGCTGAACAACTTCAACGGCAACTTCATAAACGCGGAGATGGTCAAAGCGTTTCTTTCGTCAATCGAATATCGTCAACGCTTCGGGCCTTAGTCCGGCCGCCGGCGTGTGGCGGTTTTGTAGTCGAGGTAAAAGAGCCACACTCACAACGGCCGGCGGGCGTACCTCTTCGGTCCGCTAACTCATCCACAACACTCATTTCTCGGTGCTTCTCTCTGTGTGTTGTGCCGCACGGAAGCTGGCACATCCGTTGCCAAACTTAGCGCTGCTCACACTATTTTCAAGAAAGCTCGCTAAGCCAATTGCAAACTTTTGTTCTTGCGGATCTGAAGGCGCAGGGTGGATTTGTCAACAAAGACACCGTTGCGGGTGGTTACGGATCGCGCTTTCGCGCCGACTCCGTAATGACTCGGCTTGCCAAAAACATTCGCTTCGTCTTTCAAAACCTGCCGAGTATTCAACTCGGTTACGCAGCGTCTATTTTGTCGCGCGCGGGCCATCGCGTTGTTTACACCCGAGGCGAACAGGTCAAAGGTGATGTGGCGCTCATTCTCACATCGATCGTGGATTACAAACACGAGCGATCGTGGGCGGCGCGGGCGAAGGAGAATGGTCTCCGCGTGGGTTTCCTGGGCACAACCGCTACACACATGCCCGAACTGTTTGACGATGCGGGCGACTTTGTTATTTGCGGTGAACCGGAAACAGCTTGTCTCGAGCTTGCCTCAGGCAAGGAGCTCAACGGTCGTGTGCTAAGTACACCAATAAGCGATCTCGATTCGCTGCCGTTTCCCCGTTGGGACTTGATCAAAAGCAAACGCTTCGGCTACGTGAACCGGGGTCGCTTTGGTCTCACGCGAGCGGTGCCGATGCTGACCAGCCGCAGTTGTCCCGAGCATTGCACGTATTGCCCACACCGTATCACCGCCAGTTTTCGCGCCCGTTCGGACGACAACGTGCTCGCTGAACTCGCCGAACTTTGCCGCGGACACGAACGCATCCATGTGGTCATTCGCGATCCTCTTTTCACTCTCGATCGCGATCGCTGTTTTCGCATCGCCGAAGGAATTCGGGCGCGCGGGCTGAAGCTCACGTTTGAATGTGAAACGCGCATGGACGATCTCGACGAGGAATTGATCCGTTCGCTGCATGCCGCGGGCCTGCGTGAGATTGGCTTTGGCGTGGAATCTGTCGAACCGGCGACGCTCAAGCGCGTCGCTCGTCGCTTTATTCCGCACGAACACATGAGAAACATGGTTGCGCTTTGCTGGAAACTCGGAATTAGTACGACGGCGTTTTATGTTTTCGGTTTCTTGCAGGATACGGAAGAGAGTCTGGAGGCCACGATCAGGTTTGCGTGTGAACTGGGAACGACCCGCGCCAACTTCAAAATCCTGACACCTTATCCGGGAACGCCATTGTTCAAGCAGATGAAGGCGCTGATTTTTGAAAACGATTGGGAACAGTTCGACGGCTACACGCTAAACTTCAACCATCCGGTATTGACGCCACGACGGGCGCGGCTGATGCTCGGCATGGCGTACTCGCGCTTCTTCTTCCGGCCGTCGCAATTAATGAATATGATCGGACTACACGAATACTCCGGACGGTTACATCGTGCTGATGAATGGTCGTGGCGTCGCCAGGACTACTTCGATCGCCCGTGGGTTTCGCAAAGGAAGAGTTCGGCATGATGCCACGCACTATTGCCCGTTATGGTGTTCGCTCGGCGCCCGGTGATGAACAGGTCGTCGTCGCCGCGTTTCGGCGTGGCGAGGCAGTTAGCGGTCCGGCGGTCGAAGAGTTCGAAGCAGAGTTTGCGAAGTTTCATCGCGTGGAGTACGCGACCGCGACTTCCTTTGGTCGCATGGCGTTTCACTATATTCTGCGTGCGCTCAATCTGCCGGCCGGCTCTGAAGTTATCTTTCCGGCACTGACATTCTGGGTGGTGCCCGAGATAGCTCGTCGCAATGGACTCAGGCCGGTGTTCGTTGACGTCGATCCGCTAACCTTCAATCTCGATCCAACTAAATTGGAAGCGGCGCTGACTGAGCGCACCCGTGCAATCGTGCCGACGCATCTTTACGGATTGCCTTGCGCCATGAACGAGGTGCTGAAGCTTGCCGAAAAGCATGACCTCGTTGTTATCGAAGATTGTGCGCAGGCGGTTGGCGCAAAATATCGCGGGCGAAGAGTCGGTACATTCGGAACCGCATCCTTCTTCAGCTTTCAGTTGCTCAAGGGAATCAATACTTACGGCGGTGGCATGGCGCTCACAAACGATGTTGCTTTGTCACGAAGCATACGCGCTCAGGCCCTGAGAGAACCTCTGCAAAGCGTGCCGGATCTCGCGCGCCGGTTTGCGGCGGGTTATGGAGCACGCGTCGCGGTCAGTCCGAAGGCTTTCACGTTTTGGGGTTACCCGTTGCAAGCAGCCGTCTCTCTCTTGGGCCATCACGATCTTTCACGATTTGTCTGGGAGAAGATCCGTCCGCTCGAGCAGTTTCCGCGGACGTATCATCAGCGATACTCAAACGTGCAGGCGCTACTCGGTCTGCGCGGACTCGCCAACCTTGATCGTCATAACGAACGCTGCCGCGAACACGCGGCGCAATACACTCGCGGGTTAATTGATTGTCGGAACGTGCAAACGCCGCGAGTGCCGGCAGATGTGGACCACGTGTTTTATCAGTACTGCGTGTACACATCGGATGCGAGGACGCTGAGTCAATGGGCCATCAGGCGCGGTATCGATATCGAGACGACGCATGTCGATGTTTGTTCGAAACTGGAGCTCTTTAAGGAGTTTCGTGTCGACTGTCCCGGAGCGGAGGCGACGGAAAAGGCGCTGCAATTACCGGTGTACTCGCGGCTGCGCGACTCCGATATCGAGCGCGTGTTGCGCGTTGTGCGGGAAGCGAGCAGTAGTCTGGATGTTCATGGGAACTCTTATCAGCATGCATGAACTTGTGCCGGCTGTGCTCGGCGTTCATGGAGATGGTCTGTTCGCGCGACTATTGCCGCAGTACGGATATTTCGCGGTCTTGATCGCCGCGTTCTGGGAAGGCGAAGCCGTACTGATTGCCGCGGGCACACTTTGCGGCGCCGGTTATCTTGATTGGCGTCTCACGATTCTCGCGGCAGCTATCGGCGGCGCCGCGGGCGATCAGATCTATTTTTACGCCGCGCATCAACGGGCAGCTCGGTTGGTGCAAAAATCCAAACGACTGCGAAAGTTGTATCCGCGCATAAGCAAGTTCGTCCTGCGACACGGAACCATCGCCGTGCTTCTCTCACGCTTCGCCGCGGGGCTGCGAATCACGATTCCCTTAGTCTGCGCGACCGCGGCGATGCCACCGCGGAAGTATTCATCGCTGAACTTTGTGAGTGCGTTATGTTGGGCGTCCGTTTGGGTGGCGATCAGTTATCAATTCGGCGCCCGGCTGTAGCAAGATCCGTCTTTAAAGCTTGGAGCAAACACGGACCTCACTTACAGTGTTCGCATGAACGCGATCACCGTTGTCCGGTCCATGGTCCTGGGCTGCCTCTTTCTAATAGCGACGGCCGTCGTCTCCGCGCAGCCCCAACAATCAGTCAAGCCCGGGCATAATTGCACCACGCGCGTCCTCTTTCTTGGCAACAGCTATACATACTTCAATAACGTGTCCGCGATTCTTTCGGAGTTGGCAAAGGCTGGTCATCAATGCACTGTCGAGACGCGCATGGTAGCGCCCGGCGGAAAGACTCTCAGGGACCACTGGGAAAGTTCTGCCTCGCGTCAAGCGCTGGACTCTCAGGCCTGGGACTTCGTTGTCCTGCAGGATCAGAGCACACTCGGGATTACCTTTTATTTCGAAGCCCAGACGCGAGTAACAAGCGACGAGCTCTTTCGTCCCGCGGCGGAACTGTGGGCCAACGAAATCCGGAAACATCACGCGACGCCGGTTTTTTATCTCACGTGGTCCCGCAAAGCCACGCCTGCAGATCAGGCAGCGTTGAATTACGCATACATTCGCGCCGCGAAAGCGACGCGATCGTTGGTAGCGCCGGTTGGCCTGGCTTGGGCGCGAGTGAGGCAAACAGATCCGAATATCGATCTGTATTATCATGATGGCGCACATCCCTCGCCGGCCGGTAGTTACCTCGCGGCTTGCGCCATCTATGCAACCATCTTTCGTGCGAGTCCAGTAAACCTTCCGGCTCGCATCAGCGGCGCACCGGTCGATCTCGACACTGAACAAGTCGAGCCGGAGAAGACCACGGTTCTCATTGATCTGCCGGCGGCAGTGGCGACTAAGCTTCAGACCGCCGCCTGGAACGCGTGGCGGGAGCTCAAACAGCACGGCGGATATTTGCCTGTGAATCCGGTCTCGCCGCCCTCCGTCAAGTTACCTGCCGGCGAGCGTCTTGGACCAGCAGACCTGGAAGGAACGTGGCGCGGCCAGATTCTTTTCTATCCCGGTGCGGGATCAACCGAGATGGTCCTTGAGTTTCACCGCGAGGGCGCGACGTTGAAGGGACATCTGAAAATCAATTACTCGACAAAGGACTTCGCCTCCGAATCACTTGAGCTTACAGATTTGCAAGTTGGCGAGCGGGAGTTTACTTTCAGCGATCCGAGTTCAGCGGGAGTGAATAAATTCAAGATCTCATTTCGCGGCGTGAAGAGTGGAGCGGAGCTGAGAGGTGTGGCGGAGACGAAGGTGGAAGGAAAAGTTGAAGGCCGCGATTACCGGCTCGAAGTTTTGGGTGACTGGGTGCTGCACCGTGAGAAATGAGCGCTGCTCCGGTCGCCGTCGCATGTGCAATAGGTGAGTACAAATGCTGAAGGTGATTTCTATTCTTGGACTGATCGTGATGCTTGGCGCATTGGTTGGCCTTTATAAGATCGGCGTGCTCTTCACGGCTCAGCCTATCGCTATCGCTCTTCAGTTAATAGCAGCCGTATTGATGGTCTGGGCGCGCGTGACCCTTGGCCGTCGCAGCTTTCATGCTGCTGCGAATCCGACCGCGGGCGGGCTGGTTACTACGGGCCCTTACCGATTCATACGACATCCGATCTACACCGCAGTCTGTCTCTTCGGTTGGGGTGCGATCGTTACCCACTGGTCTTTGGCAGGCGTTGCGTTGGGAGTACTGTTGTTACTCGGTGCGCTAATGCGATTGTTATGTGAGGAGCAATTGGTGAAGCAGAAGTATCCGGAATACGTCGAATATGCGAAAGTCACGAAACGGATGGTTCCGTATCTCTTCTGATTCTGCGTTGTAAGTAAGTTATGGGCATGTGGAAATATATTTTGGCCTCGATTCTGTTAGTAATCGGGGTTGTTGAGATAGTCCTGGCGCTCAACAGAGATCTGCGTGAAGCGTTGATGCAGACGAGTCCGGTACGGATAAAGCACGCTGAATCATCAGCGTTCTTGTTAGCCGGACTCTCTGCGTTAGTGATGGGAATCGGGATTCTCGTTTACGGCTTATTCTAGTAACGGTTGCAGCTAATCACTCGAGTTGCGGACCTATCTTGTCCAACACCATGGAAGGGATAAAAGTGTGCTTCTGGTAAATTTTAATCAGCGTGTCTTCCGGTACCTCAGCAAACTGTTTGATCTTCCCACCTCCTTCCTTCCAGGCGCTGTCCCAAAGCATCGCTAGAAACCGGCAACCTTCAGAGATAACCTCTATCGTGTCGTTTCCGAACTTATCCCACAGAGCTTCGGCAATCTGCTTCGGTTTTTGATCTTTAACAGCAACAAACTCATCAACGATGTCCTGGGGCTGTATCGTGTCGAACGTGTCTTTCATGAGTTGAACGACTGCTACTGCCGCTCCGTGCCCGCCCTTGATAGTCGGCAATGGACCCTTTTTGGCGATCTTATTCGCCACCCCCAACATTATGTCGGCAACATGGTTATTCACCATGTCGTCCTCGTACGCGGAGTGGACGCCCTGCCCCCGTGGGACCATGCCGTCTTTCTTCTCACCGGTCTTACGGTCACGGATGATTCCGGGCACTTGATCGTTTGGGTTGCCATTGAACATGAATGAGATATGCAAAGGCTGGCAGGCATCTCCGACGTAATGGGAAACAATGCCGGCGGCGGCAACAAACTGATTGACGTCGCCCGCCTTCACGAACTTCACCATGTTCTGATAGAACTCCCAGACGCGGAAAGGCAGAAGACCGCGGCTCTCGTCACTCACCTCCGTGTAGTAAGCGCGCCAGACATCAACGTTTACTCTTTCGGGTATGACATTGCCCTTTTTGTCCGTGCAGATATCGAGCAAATGATTCCCGGCGGGGATAACGGTACCGTCCGGCAAAGTCAGATCGTTTTCCGTCGGCTTATCCATGTCGGCGAAGTGGTTCGGGTGCTCCGGCTCGCCGCGGTTCCCGTGCAGCTTGGTTCCGATCTTCCAGACCATATCGGGAACATCTGCCATCGGCACAAACTTTCTCTTGCTCAAGCCGTTTAGGTCCTTCTTGTTAATGTCACCCACCTCAAAGCTGATCCGGTCCCTGTTGGCTAGCATGAGTTGCTTAAGGTTCTTGTTCTTGATTACGTCGCAAGCCTTATTGGCGATGGTGTAATGGCCCACCGCTCCCCAGTAATCTACGGCGCCGATGTCCCAATCGCGTATGAGATCGACCTCCAGCAGGTTACAGACAGTGCTCAGGCACGTGGCGAGAGCGTAGGGGTACTGCTTCTTAGTTGCACCCTCAACAAAGACGTGGCCGCCCCATTGAACCGCGATAGGCAACAGGTCTAATTTTTGGCTGTGTTTCGCATTTTGCCCGGCTGTTGGTCCTGTGTTTTCTGCTTCGGTTTCCAACAACCAAACAGTCCCCGAGTCTCCGGGCTGCGTTGTGAAAGGCACGTTCTTATCCTCGTCCAGCTTACGCGGGCCGATCAGAAAGTCTGACACGTAATCAAAACCTCCGACCGATTTGTACCGGTAAAATAGGGCGTAGATGGTTCCGAATATCCTGCCGGATGCGCAACCGTAAGCACGTACAGGACAACCGATCAGGCGTAGTGAGATGTTGTCGATGCTTAGGTCGGCGAGTTTACCCATCTGCCCGATACCGTAGATTTGCGTGGTCCAATAGTTAATGTCTGAGACTTCCACCAAGCCAATGTCCAGATTGACGTACACGTTTTTCCCCGGCCACTTGTCATAAACCTTTTCGAAAGGCAGCCTGGTGATCTGCTTTCTTGTACTTTTCCCGATCTCAACTTTTTCCCCGCCGATCCAGGAATAAACCTTCTCCCCGGGAGCACCGCTGACGTGACGGTTCGTCAGCGCATAGACCAGATGACCATCGGAGACCAAACATCCGATCGAAGCAACGTGTTCCGCAGCCTGAACGTCGGCGACCACCGGGTAGCCACCACCAATGAGACTGCGGGGAAAGGACAACTGGCCCACATCAACAGCGTCACGCACGTTTTCATCAAGTGGTGCTTCCACTACGCAAACCGGCACGACTCTGCCGTCGGGCAGATAAAGCGAGTTCGGCACCATGTCTTCGTAACTGACGTCACCTTTCTCCTTTCCAAATTTATGAGTATCGATCCATTCTTTGACGAAGACGATGATGCAGGGCCATGAGTAAGGGCGCACTTCTGAATTGTCCAGGCCGCGTCTGCCTCTATGCTCCGCTGCGCCCTCCTTGTCCGTATCATTTGCTCCGTTCTTCCTGGGTTTTGGCCAAGGCTCGTGCCTCCTGATCAAATAGCGGCCGACGGCCGTGGCTATCACGTTCTTTTTATGAACCAGATGCAGGTGATAAAGATCGCGGGCGGATAACAGATCCTGCATTGAGAGCATGTTGAAGTCTTTGTCGATTGTAAGCGGGTCCATGTGTGCTGTACCTCCATCACCGATAAAGGCGAGAATGAACTGTGAGTTGATAATAAAGCTGGCGGAACGAGGGGCTCGTCAGCAGGAAAGTCGAAGGTAAACGCGGAGACAATAGTCAGGGTAATCAGGGTTGTCAACAATTCCGTTAGCTGAAAAAGATCAGTTGATACGCGAGTGTGGCGGTTTTGCAGTCGCGAGAAAAATAGCCACAGTCAGAAAGCTCGAAATAAAAACGTGAGGCTTACTCCAAAGCACATTCTTATTGCCGCAATTCTGATCGTATTTTGGACCACTTTAGCTTTCGCTCAAGAGCCCGATCTAATCAATGCTGATCGGCCTGGAATTGCGGATGGCAGCACTGTCGTTGGTCCAAAAACATTTCAGATCGAAAGCGGGATTCAGGCGGAGTTTCGGCGCAACGGGGATAGTCGTGAGCATACGCTTTTCGTTCCCACGCTGCTACGGTTCGGCATTGATAATCATTGGGAGATTCGCGTCGAGGGTAATACCTATACTCGAGTTACTTCGTTTCAGTCGACGAGTAAAACAAATCAAGCATCGGGATTCGCGCCGCTGTCATTAGGTTTTAAGTATCACATCTACGACTCGAATAACGATCATCAATTCTCTTTGGGAACCATAGTTCGCGTTTTCCCAGTGTGGGGATCGAAAGAATTTAAAACGCAACACGCGACTGGCGACATCCGAGTAGCGGCTGATTGGAATTTTGCGCCGCATTTGAAACTTTCGTTAAATCCGAATATTGGCGTGGCGCGGTATGAAGACGATCAAGGCCGATTGTTTACGGCCGGGCTGTTTGCAGTGACCTTGAATTCTAATCCAACCAAAAAGCTCAACCCGTTTATCGATCTAGGGATGCAATGGCCGGAGGAAAAGAATGGCCACACGAGTGCCATTCTCGATGGTGGCCTGGCTTATATCATCGGACACAATGTACAACTCGACGCCAGTGTCGGAACAAGAGTGTATGGAGATACAGGCCCCCGGCCCTTCATTGGATTTGGCATTAGCTGGAGGGCCAGATCCAGGCATGAATGAATCTCAAATAACTCCGGAACTCAGTTACCAGCACCCAACAGGAAAACGTCCCAGGCCCAGCGTCCGAGCTGCGCGTCGCTCGTGTCTTTGACTTTAGCCCGATACTTGAACTGGTTTCCGTATTGATCCGTTTTCTTCGATAGCTTGAAATCGAGGAACAAAGTCTTAAGGCCCATATCACTCAACGTGTGAAGCTCTGTCGGCTCAGATACTCCGTTGTGATTGATGTCCTGCCACAGCCGAAGCTCTTGAAAGACTGAATCGTTCTTATCGATCACCCCATCGCCATTGCCCCCATTCACCGGCTTATCAAACTCCGCCAGCGCCAGGAAACCACTCTTCTTCGGAACACTTGGTTGCGGTGTTAAATCTCCAAACATTTCCTGGCCGTTGTCGATGGCGCCGTTTCCGTTGCGATCGAGCACCAACCAGGCGTCGTCAGTAAAGGCCGCGGTCCATGACAACTGATCGCGCGTACCGTTGCCGTTCAAATCAAACAGCACTCCGTGGCTGACGTCGGTCATCAGAAAACCATCACCGTTCACGTCGATCAATACTGGTGATCCGCCACAGGTGTCGCATCCGGTGCAAGCGCAATATTGCGAATCGTAGTCGCCACCAAATTGATAACAGCGACTCACGAACGAAGTGCTGCGACCACAGCTTCCACTGAGTAGAGCGAGCCCCGTGTAGCATCCGGTCGTGGGATAGGTGCCCCAATCGGGTCCGCCGCCACACATCCCAATCGCGGGAGTGAAACCACAAGTGTTATTCGTAAAATTCCAGTAGAGCCCGGCTAATTCGCAGTCCGTTTGATTGTTTGGTGGCGGGGTTGGACTGGGTGAAGGCGATGGCGACGGTGTCGCGCATGAAGTGCCAAGCGCAACACCGGCTTGTTTGTCTCTGGCGGCGCAGAGATCGCACGCATTAGGCCGCCCGGGTGCAGGCAGTGGTTGAGTTCCTCGTAACTGCGCTTCAGACACAGTAGGGTCCGAGTTGAACTGTCGCATGATCGTTTCAACGCCCGGACACCCGCTGTCCGTGACATCCGTGAATCCCATGATGTGCCCCCACTCATGTGACGCGATGCGATCCTTACCCTCGGCGGTCCAGTTCGGCCATTCAACCGAGAAAGTCATCAGCATCTTGCCCGGGTTGTTTTGATCGTCATCGACGATGCCGTTCGCGTCACGGTAAAGCGTGGCGCCGCTGATTCGGATGCGGACCTTGCTTCCTGACGCTCCTTCTGTAATGACGGTATTGGTCCGTGTGGCCCAATCGGCTGCTGCTGCTCGAAGACGCGAGCGAAAGTCGTCAGCCTGCTCTGCGGTAAGGAACGATGTGCCTACTATTTGATCGTTGTCGAACCAGTAAGTGATTGGGGCGGTAACCTTATGAGTTGAAACTCCTATAATTCCATCACACTGGTAGTAAGTCGTGCAGGACGTTTGTGCATGCGTGGCGAGCAACGACACAATCGCCAGCAACAGCACAATGCTGAGCGTGATTATTAGACGTGGTGTGATGAGCCTGGACGTCGACTTAGTAGGAGAGTCGTTCATTGCGTTTTCCTGCGTACATGACCCTGATCACTTCCGGTTTAGCGATTGAGCTCCGCTGCAAGTGTGTCGAGATTCAGTTTACGGAAGCTCGATTTGATTTCCTGGTTATCAGCGAGCGGTCTTAGTGACTTGTTTTCATCAACCGCGACGGCGCCGAAAATCCCATAACTAAAAACATAAGCTTTGTAGTCAGGGCTCCAGTTGAGAAAGAAAACGTACTGGTGGCCCGGCACTAAGGCGTCGTAACCCTTTACCTTGACGGTGGCCTTGTGACCATTCACATCGACGACGCCGCCGTTGCGCGCAATCTTCAAAGGCGTGGTAAGTGCGGACGGAGCTAACCTGTCGGCGGGAGGCATTCTTTCGAGCGTCGTGTTCTTGAAGATGCGCTGAACTTCGACCTCGTACTCGGTGGTAATAATGTCGCCATACTCGAGCCTCGCATCCCCTGACTCGTCGAAGTAGGATTTTATGTTCGTAATTTTCCCCAGGATGATGGCGGACGCTCCATTTGTGAGGGTTGGCAGATCCACAGATCCGAGGTTGGATTCGGCTGTGCTTTCAACCTCGACATCGCGCTCGAGCGCCCGTTGCTTAAGACTCTTCGGACGACCATTATCCTGCCGGGGAGTGACCGGACTCCCGTTAGGAGTGGTTGCAAGGGGCGCTCCGGTTGGGAGCGGCCTCGCATACGACTTGAAAATCGCGCGTGCGCTGATGACCGATAGCAATGTCAAAGCGCAAAGCAACGCTCCGATTGCTAGAGACCTGAAGACGAGAGACCTAAAGAATAGTCCTTCTTTGTTTGTTCTGAACATTCGATCTCCTGATGTAGCGACTTGTAAGGACGCGATAACGAGTCGGGGGGATGTGTGAACGCCCCAAATATACTGCATCACACCGCTGAGGAACAGGTGCGAGACAGTGTAGACAAACTCCCGGTTGAATGACGCAGCATACATCTGCCGCTTCAAGTTCGGAGAGCTATAAACGTTCGCTTCCTGGCTTCACATCGTAACGAACATCGCTATCGCAGCAGCAGCCATGATTGCAGCGGTGGCCCAGCCAAAAATTTTCAAGATCGTGGAATTCACGTGCTTGCCCATTATTTTCTTTGAGCTGGTAAGTAACACTACTATGACAATCAGCGGCGCAGCCAGCACTCCATTCAGCACTGCCGACCAGAACAACATTTTCACGGCATCGATTCTCAGGTAGTCGAGTGCCAACCCAAGCAACATCGCAGCGGCGATCACTGCATAAAACTTCTTTGCCAAAGGTGGACGAGCTTCAAGTGTGCCGCGCCAGGCGCCGGCCTCTGCCACGGCGTAAGCCGCGGCCCCGGCAAGCACCGGAATCCCCAGCATACCCGTTCCGATCAAGCCGATCGTAAACAGAAGATAAGCACCGTTGCCGGCGAGCGGACGTAAGGCTTCGGCCGCTTGTTGTGCAGTGGCGATGTTGGTATGCCCCTGCGCGTGTAAGGTCGCGGCAGTCGTCAGAATGATGAAATACATGACCAGATTGGAGAAGAACATTCCAGTGATCACGTCCCTGCGAGACCGACGCAATTCTTCAGTAGTTGCACCCTTTCTTTCGCCGACCGTGGTCCGGCCCATCTTTCGCTCCTCTTCAACTTCCTGTGATGCCTGCCAGAAAAACAGGTAGGGAGAGATGGTAGTCCCAAGGATGCCAACAAAGGTCGCCAGGTACTCGCTTGACCATTCGATGTGCGGAATCACAGTCGAACGGAAAACGAGTTTCCAGTCCGGATGGACCAGGAAAGCGGTGATCACATACGAGAACAACACGAGCGTCAGCCACTTAAAGACTTGCACGATCCGCCGGTACGAGGTCCAAAACAATAACGAGGTTATGAGTGTAGCGAAAATCGGCGTCCAGATAAGCGAAGTCACGCCGGTCATCATTTCCGATGCTGCCGCCATCCCGCCGAGGTCTGCGCCAATGTTGAATACATTCGCGACGATCAATAGCGCACAAGCGCTCCAGAGAATCCAGCGTGGATAATTTCGCCGCAACACGCCGGCGAGACCGCGGCCTGTGACCATGCCGAGGCGAGCGCACATCATCTGGACCGCTGACATTAACGGGAACGAAAAAAGCGCGGTCCATAGTGGCGCATAGCCAAACGCAGCTCCGGTAACCGAGTAGGTAGAAATCCCGGACGGATCGTCATCTGCCGCGCCGGTGATCAAGCCTGGTCCTAACTCGGAGAAGAAGCGACGGACGCGACGGGGTGTGATAGCCATGCGATCAGGAATTATTATTCATCTCACCGATATACACGTGCATCATCGACTCTGCCACAAAACGCATCTTCTCCTCAGCTTGCAGTCCCTGGCCATTCGCCTGCGCCAACACCCAGCGGAATTTTGCCACCGCCGCAGCGCTCGTCATGTTTCCGGTAGGAATAGCGCCGGCCTCACGCGCTCTCACGCCAGGCTCGTACGCGGTGGTAGTAGTTGAGTTTGCCGGAAACTGACTGGTAAGAATCACCGGTATGCCGCGCGTGTGTACCGCCTCTTCGATCAATTCGATAAAGGAAAAGACGCCTTGAGTGGGAACGTTACCCGCGCCGAAGGATTTAAGGATCAAACCTTTACACGATCCGGTTTGAATGATCGGCCTGACCAGTTCCGACTCGAGACCAGGAATGAGCTCGATTTCAATAACACCGGTTTCAAAATCAGGCTTGAACGTGCTCGAGTTCATGCCTCGCGATTGTTTATTCGACTGCGTGAAGGCGAGGGGCTGCACATCGATTTTTTCGGTGATGTAAGCCAGCGGCGGAAAGGCTGGTGATTCAAAGGCCGCGAATTTTCTCTCGTCTACTTTTTGTGTTCTGCAGGCCCTGAACACATAATCGCCGAAACTTATTACGACTTCGGCGAGTTCGGTAACAGCTACGCGACACGCATTGATCAGGTTGCGTCGCGCGTCGCCTCCGAGTAAAGCCGGAACTGCCTGGGCGCCGGTAAACACAACCGGGAAATTTAGTTCCTGGCCCAACGCGAAAGCCACTGCCGAAGAACAGAAATGCATGGTGTCAGTTCCATGCGCTACGACAAACCCCTTGTAGTTCGCGTTCCGACGTTCGTAAATCGCGCGTGCTATGTTCGACCAATCGATCGGCGTGATGTTTGTACTGTCCTTATTCGACAGCACAACAAGATCGATCTCCACGAAGCTCCTGAGTTCAGGCGCAATATCCAGGAACTCATCGACTGACAGCGCCGGCCTGAAAACACCGGCGACCTCTTTCATCCCGATGGTGCCACCTGTGTAAATGAGACAGACTCGGTCCATGTGAGTTGGCTCAAGTACCTGCGCGTTTTTCAATCTTGGCCCACGTATCGCGCAGACCTATCGTCCGATTGAACACCAGCTCATTTCTCGAATCGCGGTCAACGCAATAATATCCGAGTCGTTCAAACTGATACTTAGTCCCCGGCGCTGCGTCTCGCAAACTCGGTTCTACTTTGCAATCGCGCAATACCTGCAATGAATCAGGATTGAGGTTATCGGTAAAATCGTGTCCCTCTTCGACCTCGTTCGGATCCTCTTTAACAAAAAGATTGTCGTAAAGACGAACCTCCGCCGGCAACGCGTGCTCCGCTGAAACCCAGTGCAGCGTCGACTTTACTTTTCGACCATCAGGCGTGTTACCGCCGCGCGTAGCCGGATCGTAAGTGCAACGGAGTTCTACAATCCTGCCGCTATCATCTTTGATAACTTCTTTGCAGGTGATTAAATAGGCATAACGGAGACGCACTTCGCGACCAGGCGCGAGCCGGTAAAACTGCTTCGGCGGGTCTTCACGAAAATCATCTTCTTCAATATACAGCGTCTTGGAAAATGGAATCTTTCTTGTTCCCGCGGCAGCGTCTTCGGGGTTGTTGATAGCATCCATTTCTTCGACCAACCCATCGGGATAGTTTTCGATTACGACGCGCAACGGCTTCTGCACACACATCACGCGCGGAACAATCTGATTCAGGTGTTGCCGCAGAAAGTATTCGAGCTGCTGCAACTGAGTAATGCCGTTAGTCTTCGAGACACCAACACTCCCGATGAAGTTTCGAATAGCTTCGGGCGTGTAACCGCGCCGGCGCATGCCCGAGAGCGTCGGCATGCGCGGATCGTCCCAACCTTCGACGTGTCCTTCTTCAACCAATTTCAGTAGCTTGCGTTTGCTAAGCAGAGTATGAGTGAGGGCCAGCCGGTCAAACTCGTATTGCCGCGAAGGAAAAATGCCAAGCTGCTCGATGAACCAATTGTATAGCGGACGATTATTGTCGAACTCCAGCGTGCACATGGAGTGTGTTACGCGTTCGATCGAATCCGATTGCCCGTGCGCGTAATCGTACATCGGGTAAATGCACCATTGACTGCCCGTACGATGGTGGTCCATATGCAGGATGCGATACATGACCGGGTCGCGGAAATTGAGATTCGGCGAGCTCATGTCGATCTTCGCGCGCAGCGTGCGCGAGCCGTCCGGGAACTCTCCCTTTTTCATGCGCTCAAACAGATCGAGGTTCTCTTCAACAGAACGATTGCGGTAGGGACTTTCCCTGCCCGGCTCGGTTAACGTGCCGCGATACTCGCGAATTTCATCGGCGCTGAGATCGCAGACGAAAGCTTTCCCGGCCGTGATTAACTGAATGGCCCACTCGTATAGCTGCTGAAAATAATCCGAGGCGTAGAAGAGTCCGTCCCACTGAAAGCCCAGCCAGCGCACGTCCTCCATGATGGCGTCAACGTACTCGGTTTCTTCTTTTGAAGGATTGGTATCGTCGAAACGCAAATTACACTTGCCGCCAAACTCCGCCGCCAACCCGAAGTCGAGACAGATCGCTTTCGCATGGCCGATGTGCAAGTAGCCGTTTGGTTCGGGAGGAAATCGGGTTTGTACACGCCCGCCGTACTTACCGCTTTTGATGTCTTCGATGATGACGTCTCTAATAAAATTAGAGGGTGACTGCTCTGACACGTCTTAACAACTCCTCCTCGCCAATGTTGTGAGCTACCAGGAACAATTCCGGACTGGTAGTCAGTCCGGTCAGGGCGATTCTGATCACATTACTCACGTGCGCGATCGACCCCGCAAAACTTTCCGGAGCTTTCTTGAATTGTCCCGCAGTTGGTGCGAATCCGTGAGCGCCGGCCAAACTGCGGATCTGTTGGAACCAGGCATCTTTGTCGGTTATATGCTGATACGAGTCAGCGAAGTCTTGTAGCAACTTAACCACCATTTCCGGTTTCACTGGAGCAAAGCGCGCGTCCGCCGGATCAGTAACCAGCGCGAATAACTCTCGGAAGTACAAACCGTACCGCGCACGAAATTCATCCCATCTCGCGAGGTCCTTTCGCTGCACACCGGGTTCGCGCTCAGCCGCAAAGATGCGCCGCACCAGCGCGGGATTGTTGGCCAGGATTTCAGCTAACTCCGGATCATACTCATTGGCCCACTCCTGCAGACTCTGCACCGCATCATCGATCGACAGTTGCGCGATGAACTCGCGGCTAATCGATTCCAGTTTCACGAGATCGAAGATTGGACCAGCTACACCGCAATCACTAAGGCTGAGAGCGGCTGAAGCAGACTCCGCGAACGTCATCTCGGCAAACGTACTGTTGGCCAGTCCTCTTAAATAGTGCTGCACCGCGCCTGCGGGATAACCCGATCTGATATAGAAGTCTACGTCAGCCTCGTTATCTCGCTTGCTCAGCTTCCGCTTGCTCGAGCCGTCAATTTTCATCAGGGGAGCGATATGAGCATACGATATCGGTTTGAAACCGAGCGCGTTGAATAGTTGCAGATGCAACGGTACCGACGAAATCCACTCCTCGCCACGAAGCACCAGGTTAACTCTCATCAGATGATCGTCGACGGCATGCGCAAAGTGATACGTGGGCAGCCTCGGAGACTGGTCGCTGCTCTTCAAGAGCACGATGTCGTTTATGTTGTCCTGATGTTCGATTCGGCCGCGGATCAGGTCGACGAACTCAACGCGCCCCGCTGGACCATCCGGCGAACGAAAGCGGATCGTGTACGGCCGTCCAGCTTCGAGACGACTGATTACCTCAGCCTGCGAGAGGTTCCGGCAGCGCGCCCACGATCCGTAATAGCCGGTGTGGATCTTTGCCGCCTGCTGCTCTTCCGTCATCTGCGCCAACTCTTCACGCGTGCAAAAACAGGGGTACGCCTGACCGTGTCGCAGCAACTCTCGCGCAAACGAGTGATAGATCAACTCGCGCTTAGACTGTTCGTAAGGTCCCCACTTTGAATTTGAGTCGTTCTCGTCTGACTCGATGTCGAAATACTTGAACGCGCGCGCGAATTGCTCGCGCGAACCGGCGACCTCGCGCGTCTGGTCAGTGTCTTCGATTCTAACGAAGTACACGCCGCCGGAGTGATGAGCCAGATTTCTGCCCAGGGTAGCGATATAGACTCCGCCGGTATGCAAAAAACCTGTAGGACTGGGAGCAAAACGCGTCACGATCGCGCCCGCGGGAAGATCGCGCGGAGGATAGTGGGATTCCCAATGTGAGGATTCCGGCAGGGCGCTATCAAATAACGAATTGATCAACTCGGCAGTCAGCATAAAAGCATTTTAGGCGGTTTGGCATGCTAACACTCCCGCTCAATTATTGTCGATCCGACCGTAGATCTGAATCAAAGCGCTGGGGCGCCGAGACTTATATCAGGTCGTAGCAGGATTTACAGGGTTTAGTAGCTGGAAATCAATTTGATAGACGGCGGGGGTCTTAAGAATTTAGGGAACCAACTGGCCAATTCGTGTCCCAAACAAGAGCACAGAACGTATACGCGAGGGTAAAGAAATGGGAAGAGTGTAAAACCCTCGATTTTTGTGGCTGCCATTTTGAAAGGCAAGCAGTTAGTTTTCCAGGGCGTCTAATTCGCAACGCAGAGATCGTGTGTTCGTTGCCCGTCTGCTCCACCAAGCTCACTGCCAAGGAATTGACGACCTTCTGCCTAATTTAAGAGTTTGATGGCGAATATCGGAGAATTAGAGGTCGTGGGACTCGCCGCGACGAAACTGGGAAGCACCACGCATGAAATTAAGAATCACCCGGGCCCAATACAAGAGCTGTATGAGATGAGGTGCTTCATGTTTTCATTCCAAGCACCTCCGAGGATTACTCTAATGATGACGATAGTACAAAACGAACAACCCGATAGTTGCAGACAAGGCGATGAAATTGAGCAACCAGAGGGTCAACAGCGCCAGCCTTGCGGCCGTAATCGACGATTCCGTCCAAACTCTGTTCGCCTGATATTCGTTACCACGGAGCGCATCATCGGTCGTGTAATCAGCAGTAATCACTGGCGCTACATCCGCCCTGACAGTGAAACCCTTTACATGCTTCTCGTCATCAACCGGTGACGAGTATGTCTTCGCGCTGTTGAGATATAGATAGGCGCCAAAAAAGATCGTCAACGCAATGATCAGAAACGCGAGTCTTCGGCCCACCGTTTTGCGCGTCGAGCGCGTCCACAAATGAAAAACAACCATCAAAGTCAGCAACTCGGCGATGGAAGTAATAATCGGGACTCCACCCGCGAGCGGCCAAGGCGGACCGAGTTGAATCAAATAATCAACCAGCGGAACCGCGACACCTCCACCCATGGCCCAGGAGGACAGACTCTTGTAGTCGAGCAGTGCCTCCCGAAATTCCTGAAGACCGGTCGGGTTACTTGCTGAATTTGTCAATTTATAAGGTTTTTAATCCTGCTGAAACTTAATGGGACTACCGTTCGCAACATCGATGTTACCTTCCACTCTTTTTCCACCGGGCCAGACGGTGAGATAATGGTACCGGCCGAGTAGTTCGTAAGGGTTTTGCACGATCTCTATCCAAGGCCACTGAGACGGATCAGCCCTGACGAGTAATTGCTTGCGATAAACCAGCTCGGGCATTATAAAAATCCTCGCTCTGTCCGGAACCGTAGTAATGCTGACTGAAAATTTCTTTACGTCATCACCGCCCCTGCCGTTTATAAGGTTGTATTTTCTGCTTTCCGCAAACTGATCAATAAGGCTATAGATCTTTGTATAAAGTATTTCATCCACGCCATCCCCGAGGTCGCGCAGCTTTGCATCCAATTTGTCTCTGTTTTGTTCAGATTCAATTTGGACCACCATCTGTTTGACCAGATTTTCCGCTTGGGCAAGATGTTGTTGCCAACTCTGGTCAAAGTTGTAGTCAACTGCATTAACCACCTGTCCAGATTTTTTGCTGTGGCTGAGCTCGGCGTCGGTCAAAGCTCGGCGCAACGATTCGATCAAAATTTGTCCTTTAAACGGAAGCTCGTATGGATCATTTCCAAACTGAAGATTGTTAATACCACCCTTTACGACGGTGAGTTGCATTGAGGAACCGACCTGTTTGAGATCGAATTCAGGAAACTTGATTAAGGGCGACTTACGGCTAACCTCGTCCTGCGCGATCAACTTTATGCCTTTCCATATTGCTTCCGTTGTAGGGTGATTACTATGCGAGCCAGCTTGATCTATGATTTTCACTGATGCGTTAAACAACAGCGCAAACGGTACTGCAGAGACGAGAACGGAACGTAGGCACTTCCACAAAGTGTTTACCTCCTTGAACGGCGGCTAGAGATTTCGGTCGTTGGTAGATGGTTACACCGATCCCTCGCGGCTGCCTTGTGAAGTCTAAGAATGAAGGGCACAACCTTCGGAGCGTTATCAATGACGCCGGATCATACACAACATCAACGGGCTTTGCACGAATAATGGCGTTTGCGTGAAATGTTAAACTCGACCCAGATGCTAATTTAGTCGTTTGCACGAAACGTGTGGGAAGAGAACGAAATGCCCTCCAATCTCAGCTAAAGCTGCGTTGTTGTTCGAAGACTTGGGAACACTCATCGTGTTCGCGATAGGTGGATGCACATTGGCTAGTTTGAATCGTTCAACGTCGCCGGACTTCTCCAATTTCATCGGCTGTAGCTCAAAACCTAAGCCGCCTAGCCATGTGCATGGATGCGCAACTAAACCTCAAGGTTTGGAGCACATGAGGATTAGATAGCACTTGTCGTCATCTGCTGTGGCTAATCCAGAGAAACGATTATCACCGCATTCTTGGATCCATTGACAGCCGTTTGCGGCCAATGCTAATAGAAATGTAGAGTTTGAGTCTGGGTCTACTGCTCATGTTCCTCGTACTCAATAAACTGAAGCTCCTCTCGGCCGCTTCAACCATCCAATGTGTTGACTTGACGAGACGCGTTGGAATGTTAACTCGTTGGACGTGGCGTAGTAGCTCTATAGCTGTTAGCGCATAAACCACCGCAGCTGTCACCAAAAGCCCGTTTGGTCAACCGATGAGTCTCCACACGTCACAGTCGTGACCTAATGATCATAATGGCCTACACATCAGAACACGAAATAGGTTAGGGTCTAGACGCTTAGGGGATCGGCAACACATGAAAGGAATGTTAAGAACTTGCTCCTTTTTTTGCATGGTTATCATGATGTCAACGCTGTGCTTAGGGCAAGCACCGGAACTGGTCGTGCAGGCCGGACATTCTCAGTTGCTTTCATCCGTAGCATTCAGTCCCGATGGAAAGCTGCTAGCCAGTGGCAGTTGGGATAACACCATCAAGTTATGGGACGTATTCAGCGGCACCGAATTACGCACACTTAAGGGTCACACCTACTGGGTCATGTCAGTGGCATTCAGTCCCGATGGAAAGCTGCTGGCCAGCGGCAGTGCGGATGGGACTGTCAAGCTGTGGGAAGTGGCAGAGGGGAACGAACTCCGCACGCTCAAAGGACACTCTGATGCAGTGTACTCGGTGGCATTCAGTGGCGACGGACGAGTGGTGGCTACGGGCAGTAGGGATAACAACATCAAGCTGTGGGACGTGGCTAGCGGAAATGAACTGCGCACACTCACGGGGCATTCCGACTTCGTCTATTCCGTGACGTTCAGTCCTGATGGAAAGCTGCTAGCCAGCGGCAGTAAGGATGCCACCATTAAACTGTGGGACGTGGCTAACGGCAGCGAATTGCGTACGCTGAACGGCCACTATTATGGGGTCCATTCAGTGGCATTCAGCCCTGACGGTAAGCTGATAGCCAGTGGCAGTATCGACAAGTCTATAAAGGTGTGGGATGTGGCAAGTGGGAGCGAATTGCGTACGCTGAAAGGACATGCGCGCATTGCTTCGGTGGTGTTCAGCCCTGATGGGAAGCTGCTAGCTAGTAGTAGTGGTGACGAGAACGTTAAGCTGTGGGAAGTAACCAGCGGGACTGAATTACCCACGCTCATGGACCACTCATCTGGCTTGTCAGTGGCATTCAGTCCAAATGGAAACCTGATCGCGAGCGGCAATCTCGACAGAACCATCAAGCTGTGGGAGGTCAGCAGCGGGAACGAATTGCGCACACTCATGGGCCACTCGCGTCCCGTAACCTCTGTGTCGTTCAGTCCCGATGGAAAGCTGTTGGCCAGTGCCAATCTCGATAACAATATCAAGCTATGGGATATTGGCGGCAGGAGAGAATTGCGCAACCTTATAGGCCATTCTCGTTTCGTCACCTCCGTGGCATTCAGTCCTGATGGAAAGTTGCTGGCAAGCGGCAGTCTAGACAATACGATCAAGCTGTGGGAGGTGGTCAGCGGGAACGAATTGCGCACACTAATTGGCCACTCAGAAGCACCAGTGTTGCTCCTGGCTGGAGTGACGTCCGTGGCTTTCAGCCCTGACGGACGGCTACTAGCCAGTGGTAGCGCAGACAAGTCGGTTAAGCTGTGGGACGTGAAGAGCGGGAGAGAGTTGTTCACGCTCAAAGGACACTCTGATGCGGTCGGCTGCGTGACCTTCAGTCCAAATGGAAAACTACTAATAAGCAGCAGTAGGGATAATACAATCAAGCTGTGGGACGTACAGACTGGAAGCGAGTTACGCACGCTTAAGGGACACTCTGCTGGCGTCTTGAAAGTAGCTTTTAGCCCTAATGGCCGACTGCTCGCAAGCGGTAGTGAGGACAACACAATCAAGCTATGGGATGTAGACAGTGGGAGTGAATTGCGTACCTTGAGAGGACACTCAGAACGCGTCTCTTCAATAGCATTTAGCGCCGATGGTCTACTGCTGGCGAGCAGCAGTCAGGACAACACAGTGAAGCTGTGGGAAGTAGATAGCGGCCGTGACCTGCACACTCTCAAGGGACACTCTCACAGCGTCCAAGCTGTGGCGTTCAGCATCAGTGGAAAATATTTGGTTAGCGGAAGTGGGGATACCACGATTAGAGTATGGGAAATCAGTTCCGGGAACGAGATAGCCCGCTTGATCGCCTTTGATGAAAAGGACTGGCTAGTAACAGATTCCGCCGGCCGCTTCGACGCCTCGCAGGGCGTCCAGAAGCTGATGTCTTGGCGAGTCGGCTCCGGGCTCTATGATCTTGTTGCACTCGACCAATTGAAAGAGCGCTACTACGAACCGGGATTGCTGGCAAAGATCTTTAAATTCAATAAAGAACCTCTTCGCAGCGTAAGCAAGTTTGAAAATCCGAAACTGAATCCCGAAATCAGCTTAACGCCAATGGGCAAAGGCAATAGTACTCTTCAAGTGATGCTCACCAACCGCGGGGGTGGCATAGGGCGCGTGCAAGTGTTTGTTAATGATAAGGAGTATCTTGCTGATGCGCGCGATGAAAAGCTAAAAAAGAACCCCAACCTCCCACGGGCGACACTGAATATTGATCTTTCGAAAGCCACAAGCGCAAGCGCCGGAAGAGACAACCGCGTTCGCGTCGTAGCCTGGAACGTTGAGAACTACATTGCCAGTCACGGTGCCGAGGTTGTGTGGACAGCTGGTGGGGCAACAGACCGCGCGCCACCCGAGGTTTATGCCATTATTGGCGGCATCTCAAATTACGACGGGCCACAACTCAATTTGAACTTCGCGGCTAAGGACGCCGTGGACATGGCCAACGCGATAGAATTGGGTGCCAAGCGGCTATTCGGTGCCGACAAAGTTCATCTCACGCTGCTCAGCACTGCACGAGACAGACGTGCGCTGCCTCCCACGAAAGAGAATTTCACCAAAGCGTTTACTGATGCCCGCAAAATGAAACCAATCGACATTTTGATTGTGTATCTGGCCGGACATGGGATTGCGTTGCAGACCGGCAACAGCACTTACTGCTATCTAACCAGGGAAGCACGAACGAGTGACAGTGCGGTGCTGTCGGATCCGGATGTTCGGCGACAAACAACGATTACGAGTGAAGAGTTGACGGAATGGATAAAGCAAATTCCGGCGTTAAAGCAAGTCGTAATGCTTGATACGTGCGCAGCGGGTGCAGTACAGGCACAATTTAGGCTAGTAGATAAAAGGGATTTGTCGGGTGATGCGATTCGCGCACTGGATCGGACGATGACCCGCACTGGTTCATACATTTTGATGGGGAGTGCGGCAGACGCTCCTTCTTATGAAGCAAGCCAGTACGGACAAGGTCTTCTTACTTATGCACTATTGAAAGGGATGAACGGGCCGGCTCTGAAAGATGACGAATTTGTCGATGTGAGCAAACTCTTCCAATACGCACGAGATGAAGTGGAGCAACTCGCAAAGAACATCGGCGGAATTCAGAAGCCGGTGCCATTCTCCCCCAAGGATGACAGCTTTGAAGTGGGACAATTGACAAAGGAAGACCGGCAGAAGATTGCGGTAGCTAGGCCAAAGCCGATGATACTGCGACCACTATTCATTGACGAAGCAACCGGAGAAGACACACTCGATCTAATGAAAGCGTTGCGCTCACAGCTGCGCGATGAAAGTTTTGGTGCCGGAGACAGCCAGACGGTTCTTGTATTTGTTGATGATGACGATTTCCCCGGCGGCATCCGTCTCGGGGGAACATACACGACCAAGGGCGAGAAAGTAATAATCAACGTTCATCTCCGCCGCGAGGGAACAACCATTGAGAAATTTCAGATTTCAGGTGCAAAGGAAAACTTAGTCGGTTTAGCTGCTCATATTATGGACAGATTGAAGGACGCGTTAAAATCTCTGAGGTGATAAGGTCGAGCGACGACTAAGGAGTGGTCTGTAAGCCTCCCCCGATTACACCCACCGAGTTACTAGGGATTTCCGGTTTTTGACCAATTTAGCTCCCGTTCGCAACGCGGAGATCACCACTAAAACTGACACATCTCTGCGGCTCGTGGAGTCCCACAGGTATTCCCTCGCCCCAGAGATAAGTGAAGAGATGAGGGAGTACGGTGTGATGCCAAGTAAGACGTGAGCTTCCTTTGACGGCTGAACGTCGATAAATACTCGCTAATATCATCTAGCAGCAGGTAGTGAAATGTCGGCTAGAATCCGTGATCCGAAAGGACGTGTGGGTTCGCCCATCGGTACCATCGCCAGCGATACTCACAGCGACAACTCTGAATGGTAGTTAGAGTGATATCGAAGGCCGTGTTATCAATAACCGATAGTGAGTCCATCTTTCCGTGGACCCGAGGCGCCCATCAGGGTTCCGTTCAGCGGGTCGATCATGATTGCCTGACCTCCGCCCATGGACGATCTCAGTACGCCGGGAGGCGAGGCTCGCACGTGCCCAAGAGCGATTAGCTGATTGATCACTGAGGCGGAAATCTCATCTTCGAGCAAGACGTCGCGCCCGCTCATGTAACGAAAGCGCGGCGCTTCAATCGCCTGCTGAAGTCCCATGCCGAGATCGATGAGGTTGACCAGTACCTGAACGTGTCCCTGAGGCTGAATGCCGCCGCCCATAACACCGAACGACATGAACAGCTTGCCGTCTTTGAAGACCATCGCCGGAATGATCGTGTGAAAAGGGCGCTTGCCCGGCTCGAGATGGTTCGGGTGAGATCGATCGAGTGAAAACGAGCTGCCGCGATTCTGCAGTACGATCCCCGTATCGCCGGCGACAATCACCGATCCAAAAGCGTCGAAAAGACTGTTGATGAACGACACGGCATTGCCGTCCTTGTCGACGACCGTGAAGTAGGTAGTGTCGCTACCCGCGTTGATCGCGCCGGGTGGTGGCGCATCAAGTGCTTTGTGCGGATTGATTAGGGCGCGTCGTTTGGCCGCGTACTCTTTCGACAGCAACTCCGCTACAGGAACTTTAGCGAAAGCCGGATCGGCGATGTAGCGATTGCGATCGGCGAAGGCGATTTTGGTTGCTTCGATCAAGGTGTGATAGTAGCGAACAGGTTGTTTGCTCAACGCTGCCAGGTCGAAACCCTCGAGAATGTTTAGCGTGAGTAAGGCAGTCAAGCCCTGACCGTTCGGTGGAATTTCATAGACCGTGTAACCGCGATAATTGGTCGAGATCGGTTCTACCCACTCCGACTTCTGCGCGGCGAGGTCTGCGAGTCAAATGAACCCGCCGTTCTTCTCGCAGTAGTCAGCGATGGCCTTGGCGATTTCACCTTTGTAGAAAGCGTCGCGACCGCCGTGCGCGAGTGTGCGCAGGGTGCGCGCGAGGTTAGGCTGCCGGAAAATCTCACCGGGCCGCGGCGCTCTTCCATCAATGAGGTAGTTAGCGGCAGCGGCGGGAGTGTTCTGCAACTTCGCCACTTCGGCGTTCCAGTCTTCAGCAGTTTTCTCCATGACTGGAAACCCGTTCTCCGCGGTCTCAATAGCCGGGCTTAGCAGATCCGCAAGCTGCATCGTCCCGTACCTTTCCAATAACGTTACCCAGCCATCGAAGGCGCCTGGAACAGTAATACTTTCCATGCCGAACTGCGGCATCTGCGTAATCTTTCGCTTCGCAAAGTAATCAAGACTTAACGCGCGCGGTGCTCGCCCGCTGGCGTTGAGACCTTTCAGCTCTTTTGTTTTGGCCCAGTAAACGAGCATGAAAGCGTCGCCGCCGATTCCGGTCATCATCGGTTCCGTGACGTTGAGCATCGCCGCCATTGCGATCGACGCATCGACTGCATTGCCACCACGCTTGAGAACGTCGAGACCTACTTGCGAAGCGAGCGGTTGGCTGCTCGCCACCATTGCGTGTTGGCTGCGCACAATCGATCGACCGGGCTTGACGGGAATGGTTCGGCTTTTGTTTTGGGCCAGGGGATAGATAATTGTCATTAACATCAGCGCGATCAGCGCAGCTGCAATGTAGATGCGAGCGAGTGCTCGTGGCAATGGAATGATTGTCATTCTACGTGGTGGGCCACAACCAGAACTTTCAGCGTGACGGCTGTGCACTAACGAGTCACCAGCGCGAGTCCCTCTGAAAAATCATTGGCGACTTGATACTCAACCGGTATAGCGACCTTGCCTGTCTTATCTATAAAACCCCAGCGGTCCTGCTCAGCATTGTAGACAGTCGCTAAACCATCGTGAAATTCGCCCGCGTAAAAGAACTCCGTCGCTAAAACGATGCGACCCATCTTGTCGAGATAGGCAAACGTCTCTGCTTTCGTCTGCGACGGATTGAGACCTTCGCTCAAAGCGGCCAGACCTTCTGAGAAATTACTTGAGTTACGTCGGAAATCGTAGTCGGTATTGAATGTCGGCGGAACGACGAAGTTACCCTGCTTATCTATGAATCCCAACTTCTCCGTTTCATCCTCGACTACCGCCACTCTCGCAAGTCCTTCGGAAAATGGGGCGGCCCACGCAAACCGCGGTTTGATAACAAACTCCCACGATTTGTTGATGTAGCCTCTTGCCTTCTCTTCCTGGCTGAACACAGCGAGTAGTCCTTCGGAAAACCTCGCGTCGTCTATATTGACGCTCAACTTCTTTTCATCCAGGTTCGCGAGGATTTTTCCGGTGGTATCTATCACCAGAAATTCAGAATCCGCCCCGGGCTCTGGTCGTTCGACAATTGCCACTCCTTCAGCAAACTGAGCGACCCAATCGTATTGATTCTCGATCACCAGCTTCCCGTCTTTATTGATGAACCCCCATTTACCAGCCACTAAAACAGGAGCAAGTCCTTCTTTAAAACCCAGGGTGCTTTCAAACTTCGGCGCTATCGCGAGCGCACCCGTTTTATCGATGAAGCCCCACCCTTGCTGCGCAACCTGAACCAGAGCGAGGCCGTCCAAAAGTCTCCGGCTGACTCATAGCGGCTGGCATCGATTACGGCTTTTCCAGACTTGTCGATGTATGCAGACTTGCCGGTCGTCGAAGACATCCCAAACTCCGTCGAGGTTAAGAGCTTCGCTCCTCCCGCGGTAAGCAGAGCAACAGACAACACGGTCGCAAAATACCGCCGCGAATTCGTCATTGCAAACTCAGCAACACGAGGATCTCGCCCGTCCCCTGGGCCAGTGGCTTGAGTGCTTTGCCGATGATGGTGCCCGGCCGGTGAATCTGTATGCCGCCGACGTCTACCGTCAACGATTTCATCGCTACGCCTTCCTTGTCGCTCGTAACCAGTAGATCGCCAATTTGAATTGGTCCATTCGTCGCGTCGACCTTGATGCGAACTCTGCCGGTAGTCGCAACCAGCACTTTGTTTTCACCGCCTTCACCCAGGACCACGCCCGGTTGCGCTGAAACAACTCCCGCCACGCGCGTGTCGTACGCCTTTGAAGACGCCACTACCTGATTTGCTTTCGTGACATCGAGAGTAACGACCGTGCCCGCGGGCAGCGCGTGAGCAGCCGGAACCCACTCAGCCACATCCTGATATTTGGCAACGATGTTTCCGGCCGTGATGGTCCCGCTGGCATTGATATCGCCCGCAACGTCGAGTTTCTTCCCCGGTGAGGTCGTGCCGATACCAACAAACCCGTCGTCGCGCACAAACAGCATTGAAGTCGAGGCGCTGTTTCTTACGTGTAGCGACGTGGTGGCGGAGGTGTTGCCGGTGCCGAGAATATCGACGCGCGCGGCAGGAGTCAGCGTGCCGAATCCGGTCAGGTTGTATCTGGTGACGGCGAGCGCCTCGCCGGTACCTTTGACACGCAGCATACGAACATTGCCGCCGGAGTAGAGTCCGTGGTTTGTGAGCCCCTCGCCATCGACGAGCAAACCGTCCGCGTCGCCGTTGTAGAACGCGTTGGTAGAGTCAACGTGAATATTCGTGACCCACGCTCGATTCGACATGTCGCCACGCAACGTCATCATGCCGATCTTATTGACTTCAACCGCGCGGAAGCCGTTTACGTCTTTGATCTGAAACATGCGCACGGTGGGACTGGTGTAAAGACCGTAATTGGCCATGTTGGCGCCGTCGATGGTGAAAGTATTGTGCTCGGCGGTGGCGTAATAGTTGTTGTTGAAGTTGGGAGCGATGGTGATGGCGGCGGAGACCTGGTCCATTGCCGGATTGAAAAACAGCGCGCCAGCCGGATTAACGTAGGACCGCACGGTGTTGTCCGAGGTGCGAAACTCGAGCAGGTTTCCGGTTTGCGATGCCGCTCCCTTGATTTTGACTGCTGTAGTAGCGGCAGCAGTGTTAACCAGATCGAGTTTGGCGCCGGGAGTGCTGGTTCCGACTCCGACGTTTCCAGTGTTGGTGTTGCTGATGTCATTACCGCTGGTGGTCCACTGCCCGAATGCCTTTGGCGTGTAAGCGAAGCAGGCAATCATGAACATCGGGATGAGCATGCTAAGGCGTCTGTTTCTTTGACAAAAGCCGCGATGATTGGTTCCCATCGTTTTCACTCCTTCGAATTGATACTCAGTTGTGACGTATAGAAGTTACCGGCTTAACGAGGTAACAGAGTTTCGGATCGAGTCGATCTTTACCGCTGGCGACGAACGTCTCGGAAGAATGGGGAGTTGAGACTTGGAACTACTTAGGACCTTGAACGTGTGCTAGCGCCGCGTAGCAATGATTAGTGCAGCATGTTAAGAGATGACAACGTTACGCCGGCTTATGGTAATCGTACATTGTTTCCTACGTTTGTGGAGGGCCAACTCGATCGAGTTTTCTTTTTGCAGGAACTCGCGGAAGCCGACTTCGCTTCGCAAAAGAGTTTCGAGCGTTTGCTGCGCAGAACTCGCAACAAATTCGGCTTCGCGGGACTATTCGGCCAAAAGCCGTTACCGACCGGCGAGGCGAGAGTAATCGCCAGCCTGCTATTACGCTCCGCTCAGAAAGCAGCTTTGCAGGCAATCACCAGTTACTATCCAGCGACCGGCCAAAAGAGATTGGTGCCGCCTGAATCGATAGAAACCATCACGCAACTGCTGAAGCAACTCGACGTCATTGCCAATGGCCTTGCGCCGAATCCTAAACTCAAAACCCTGCCGCGCGCCGAAGCCGAACTCAACGTCGCCGTCGCGCGATCGGAATCAAGAGTGCAACTGCCGGTGCGCTCTATTCCGACTTCACCGCTGATGGATAGTGATCTCCAGGACCATTACATTGGACGTTCTGACGAAGATGCGACGAAACTGGCGCGCCAGGTGCGGCACGCCGACGGCACCATTCTGGTGACCGGTTACCGTGGCGTCGGAAAGTCCACATTTGTCAATCGGGTGATCTATCACACCACGCGATATCAGAAGGACATTCCGAAAGATGGCTGGCTGATTGTCCCTGTTACGGTCAACCTGGCTAAGGTGTCGGGAGTAAGCAACATCCTCCGTTTGACGCTACGGTCGGTGCGCAATGCGTTAATAGATCCCACCACGGCCGAGCCGCAACTCATTCCCAGCTTCCGGCCGGAAACTCCGTTGCCGCTCAACCGCGACACCGAGATCGCGCCTTTACAGGAAGCGTATGCCCGCGCGACTTACAAGGTTTCCATGTCTCGCGCCAACGCAAGTGAGAACAAATCGTCGGTCGAGGGTTCACTGGGTCTTGACGTCTCCAAGTTCGTAGCGCCGATCACGGGTTTTCAGTTGCCTTCGTTCGGTCTTAAAGGCTCCAAGTCTCGCACGCAGACTTTCAATCGCACACTCAGTTACTACGATTACGATGAAAATGCCGCCGAAGACGACCTCATGGCGTTGATTCGTAATCTCGCCACTGAGCGCCCGCTCTACGAAAAAGGTCCTAATGTCCGCATCAAGTTGGTTTTTATTTTCGACGAGCTGGACAAGATGGACATGGTCACTGGTCTCAACCCGATGATCGAAGGTTTGAAAAACCTCTTCCTGCAACGCTACGCCGTTTTTATTCTAGTCACCAGCAAGATGTTTTATTACCACCTCCAAGCCGAGCGCGCGAAAGAAGACTCGATGTTGAGCAGCTACTTCAGCGCGATCGTGTCTGTGCCGCTCCTCACTTTTGAGCAGGCGCGCAAAATGGTTCAAGACTGGATTGACTGGCCGGACGGCGCACAGATTCCTATAACCATCGAAACCAATCTGCTGGATCAGGTAACGCGTTGGCTCGTTTATATCTCCTATGGAAACCCTCGCGACATCATTCGCGAGCTAAGAAAAATGCAGGAGTGGGCCGACACGACCGAGCGCCCTTATATTTCCGATCGTCATGTCTCGGATCGTTCGACGAGATCACAGTCGCTACAAATCTTTGCCGGCATTCAAAAGTGCATTGAAAACGTTGCGCGGCCGGAGGAAGAAACGAGGAGTTCGCCTGACGACAATAATGATGTGATGTTGGTTTCCGAGCGACTCGTAGGTGACGAAGGCAGACTGGAACAAATACGGCGAGGGTTGTACGTCTTCACTGAAACACTGATCGATAAAGGAAGCCTTTCTCTCAAGCCTGACGATCTGGAGCAGTTGCGAAAAGACAATTTCAGTTTGCTCACTGCCCTCGAACTCGAACAGCTTGCGATTCAACTCGGCAACGATCTCAGCCTGCTGCATAACAACCTGCCGCAGGAAGTTTTTGCACCTTACGTCCGGTCTGAGTTGTTTGAGAAAGTGGACGGCACGAGGCTCCAGACTACGGCTGACTTTTACCGCCTAACCAAACGTCAGATGACGGTGACCGACGTCCCGGCCACACCAAGTCCCGCGTCAAATAAAACTGCGGCGGAGCTCATCGCTGAGGCGGAGGGATTGGCCAAACAGGCCGGCTGGTCGTCGCGCCTGTCAGCTATCGGCCACATCAAGCAGATTGGGTCGTCGCAGATAAGCGATGCATTGGCGAGCTTCCTGCTTAATCTCAGCGTTGATAAAAAGGAACCGGTGGACCATCGTCGCGAAGCTGCCCGGCAACTCACTTCTGAAATACTCTTCAAGGCTAATAACCTCACGGACATCGTTACGGCCGAGACAGACGATGAGATGCTCTCGTTGTTCCTGCCACTGCTCGGTAAGGCTGCCGATGAAGCGTCACGACAAAAAGCTCTGGATGCAATCCTGGCTCTTTTCAAAACGCGCCTGACGAATGGTTTTACGAAAATTCTGACCGGGAAAAACGCTGAAAATGCTTTGAAAGTTTTACCGGGCCTGGCTACTCAAGATGTTTTGGACGACGTGTTGAGTTGGTTGTGCGGTACTTTCCAACCGCCCGAGGTGCAGGAGGCAACGCTGGCAACGCTGAACCTGCTTTCGGAAAAGCTGGGCATCGATCAGGCTGAGAAGATTATTTCGAATGATGTCTACCTGAAATATTTTGTCAAGGCGTCTCAGTTTAAGGGACCGAGCGAGAAAAGTCTGCAGACGTACGTCAATCGAGGTCAAGATTACAACCTGCTCTCGAGTTTTCCTACATTGGCCCTCGTAGCAAAGTACCAAACACACTTGCGTGGTTTGTTCAGCTCGGATCCGCTCCGCTACGCAAGGGTGCTCCTGCACTTTGATAAAGCTGAAGACGTAACGTTTTTGCTGCAATCGCTCTGGCAACTGGCATTCGATCGCAAGAACACGGAGTTTGCCAAAACAATACTCAGTGAATTGGAAAACGACGAATCCTGGATCAAAGAGCGTTTGGTGAACTCGCTGTGGCAAACGCCCGAATTCGAAGCTCGGATATTGCCTGCCATTAAGCAAGCCTATGCTCAGGGAAGTTATGCGGAAGAAACGCGGAAGAAACTGGACGCGCGCATTGACGAGTTAGTGGCTGCCGGCGAAAAGGCAAAGAAAGCTGCGGCAGCTTCCCCTGGCATCAAGCAGCGGCTTGAGTCACTGGATTCTCTGGCGAAAGAGACCGTGGAATTATCGGCCGCGTTGAAGAGACCATGGTCTTCAGTCAGGCCGGATTTATCACAGTCCACACGTATAGCAGTCAAACGGCCTGAATTGGGTTTCACGCTAACAGTTGTTTTTTGGATAGTGGCAACTTTAGCGATAAACGTGTTTCTCTATAAACGTGATCTACCGCCGGCTGCGACATTGTCGCAGGCGATTACAAGCCGCATGGTGCTGTTCTTAGCTGACTTCTGTATCGTCGCCAGTGTCCTGGCTCTAAGCAGACTAATAAGACAAGAGACTAATCGCATTAGCTCGCCCATTGCCACGTACTCCGCTGTTTCTTACAAGACACGTAGCAGCTCCTTGAATGCATTGGGTAGCTTTCTGCCTATGCTGGCGGTGGGCTTATTTTACGTTTATAGCGAGTATGTGGGGCCGCTGAACTTTTGGAATCAAGTATTTCTTTTTCTGATCAACTTGATTGCCACCTCAGCTCTAAGCACATACCTGATAAAGCTGCTGCCACCCGATTGAAGCTGCCGCTATCCGATTGAAGCTGCCGCCATCCGATCGAAGCTGCCGCCATCCGATCGTAGCCTGAATCGTAACGCTCGCCACCGTCGCATCCATGCCGGGGGCATCAACTACGGGGAACGCCGGAGGCGTTAACTAATGCTAGCCCAGGGTTGGAGCGCAGTCCGCGACAACCCTGGGACAACCAAATGCTTACCTTCAACGCTGAAGGCGTTGACTAAGACCTCGCGCGATTTGGCCAACGCTTTCAGCGTTTTCTGCGTTCTTTTGTCCCGCCCCCGGGGTTGAAGCAACCCCGGGCTAAAATTCGCGAACTCCTTCGGAGTTCAACTCACCGCCGCACTCCTTTGAAGTTCAACTCATTTCACTCAATCCGACGTGGACCACCATCATCACTCACTGACAGCCGTTGCTCGCTCTTATCCCGTTCGCGGCGTCTATCAGCGGTTGCGCTTGTGACTGCGTGAGCGAGCCGTTGCTGGCGAGCGCGCTGACCTGGTTGATGAAAGAGCTCAGTTGGTTGCAGACCCCGTTGGTCTGACCGTTCGCAAGCTTCGCCATTATCTGGTTGAGCTTGTCAAGTAACCCCGCCGCCTGGCTTTGCGTGAGCGCGCCGCCATCGGCCAACGCTTGCACCTGCGCGATGAGCGTCCGGATCGGTGTCCTCGTGGGAAACGCGATCAGATTAGACACGTTTTGCAGAGGTATAGTAGCGACGACTGTATTGGTCGCGGTGCTTATCGCCGAAATACTGTAGGCGTCTCGATTCACCACGTACACAAAAGTCCCGGCGGGGTTAACCGCTACTCCAAATGGCCCACGTTCAACCGGCACCGTAGCCACCACCGTACGGGTGGCTGTGTTGAGCACACTGACGCTGTTAAGTTCAAGATTCGTCAGATAGGCAAATGCCCCGTTCGGACTGAAGTCGATTCCCGCGACAACGCTGTCACTCGTTGGTATGTGCGCGACTATCGTATTGGTGGCCGTACTAATCACCTCGATCTCCCTGAAGGTAGAGTTGCTCACATAGAGGAAAGCCCCATCGGGAGTGATAGCGGCTGCTATTAGAAATGTGAATGGCACATTGATCGTGGCGACCACCGTATTTGTGGCTGTGCTTATTGCATAAACAGTGGACAACTGGTCTATGACATAGACGACGGCGCCATTCGGAGTGAAGACAATACCCACCGGACCCTGTCCAAGGGGGAACGTGGCAGTTACTGTGTTAGTGGCGGTACTCACAACGCTAACCTCACCGTCAAGATCAAACACACCACCACCGACGACGTAGGCGAAAGCTCCATCCGGGGATATGGCTACGTTAACAGGATCTCGTATCGGCACGGTAGCAACGACTGTGTCCGTTGCTCCGCTAATCACTGAAACACTACTGCTGAAGCGATTGGCGACGTACGCAAACGCACCATCGGGCGTGACTGCAACTCCGAACGGAGCAAGTCCGACGGGAACGACTGCGCTGATGGTATTGGTCCTCGTGTCGATCACGGAGACGGTGCCTTCAGCTTCATTCGTGACATACGCCTTTGTTTGTGCGAACACATGACTGGCTCCAAAAACAGCCAGCAGGGAGAAGGTCAGGAGGCGAATAACTGATGCGCGTGTGATGTGAGACATTTTGTTCTCCTTTCAGAAACCGTGGGTAACCCGATTTGCGAACTGGGCCAGAAGTGGAGTTCGAGGGTGGCGCATTCTACCAGAGTATCCGCGACTACGAAGAAAATTTTTAAGGCGCTGCGGAAACGTTTTTACGGGCCAACATTACCGCGACTTCCTCAATCGTGAGCCCGACGGCTCCGGTTTGAATTTCTGGGTCAATGAGATCGAGTCGTGTGGCTCAGATGGGTAGCGTCCTGATCGGAGATCCCTATTTTGTCTGCGATCCCTTGTTACGACGCTTTTTTATGCGATAGCCGATTGCGATCACAATGGCTACAAGAAGGCAGATAACCGTAGCCAGGAAAATCCAAATTCCGACCATTCCTTCCGGCCCAATCTCTTGCAATAAGATCCACATTGCGTCGGATTATACTCCGCGGGCTACCACCCTTCAGTTATTGGTTCTTGCTAGCCGAATGCAAACGTGGTAAGAAGCGTCTCTGACTTCAGCACGACCTTTCTTTCGTAGTAACACACTGAAGACCGGATATGACTTCAAAGACCATCGAGCGTTTGGGCGGGCTGATAATTCTGATGCTCGGCCTGTGTTGCGTGCAGGCGTCGGCGCAGACGCCCGACTGGATTCCCGCCGATCCGATAGGCGTCGTTCCTAGTCAACTCAGCGTATTCACGTGCAACAGCAACTCGGGAGTCAATGCGCGTTGGATCTTCGCCGACGGCGGCTTTCGCGTCACGCAACCTCCGGTAATCTCGCGCAACGGTCAAACGATCTCAGTCGACGCGCGCGTCGAAGAAACCACGGGCGTGCGCACGCTCTCAATCGTCTTCGTCGAGCGGAACTTCGACCTCGGTCCACTCGCGCCGGGCACTTACACGCTCGAGTTCAAGTCGTGGGGCACAATTCTCAAAGTCGTTGAGTTCACGTTCAAAGAAACGCCCGTCGCCGCACATCCGATCGACGACGGCTGCTTTTTTGTCGCGCAGCATTATCGCGACTTTCTCTCACGTGAGTTGGACGGCGCGGGCTTTGCGTTCTGGACCAACGAGCTGGAGAGCTGTGGGATGGACGAAAACTGTCTCGCAGTGAAGCGCATCAACGTCAGCGCAGCGTTCTTCCTGTCGATCGAATTCAAAGAGACTGCGTATTACGTCTATCGAACTTACAAAGCTGCACTGGGCCGGCCGCCGACGTTTGCGGAGTTTCTTCCTGACGCGGCAATACTCGGCAAGAACGTCGTGGTCGGCAGCAACGATCCGTGGCTCCTGCGACTCGGTGGCAATAAAGACATTTATCTTGGCGGCTTCTTCAACCGTCCGGAGTTCCAGGCGCGCTACAACGGACTAACGAACGCAGAGTACGTCGACAAGCTCTTCGCGACTGAAGGAATCACTCCGACGACAACCGAACGAAACAATCTAGTCGACAGTCTCGATCACTGCACATTTACCATTGGCTGTCCGACGCGCGTGAGCGTGCTGCGCAAGATCGTCGAAAACCCGGCGTTTGACAGCAAAGTATTCAACGAAGCCTTCGTGACGATGGAATACTTCGGCTATCTCCGCCGCGATCCTGATCCCGACGGTTTTCAATTCTGGCTTGCCAAGCTCAATCAGTTCAACGGCGACTTCATCAAAGCAGAGATGGTCAAAGCCTTCATCTCTTCAGACGAGTACCGCAATCGTTTCTGATTTTCCCGATCGGAGTGTAAGTGAGCGAACTCAGCGTCCGGACGCAGGCTGAAACCACCGTTCGGAGATCATCAATCCCCTATCGCATCTGCCTGCTGATCGGACTCGGCGGTCTCTTTTCCGGCGTCACCGGCCCGCTGCTCAGCACCTTCATTCCACCACTCGTGCGCGATGCACTCGGCGATCATCGCACGGCCATCGGCTTTGTCATGGCCATCGACAATGTCCTGTTGCTGTTGCTCATACCGTGGGCCGGACCGGCATCGGATCGCGCCAGCGCTCGCGGCCGCGGACGCTTGCCGATCGTTCTCGCCGGATTCCTGCTGTCGGCGCTCGGCATGGCCTTGCTTCCCTTCTCACCCGTGTTCGGTCTTCCGTTTCTCATCGGCGCGATAATCGTGCTGCATACGGGAATCAACATGCAGCGATCACCGTTCCAGGCGTTGGTGGCGGACGTCGTGCCGTCGCGCCATCGATCGCTGGCGACAGGATCTATCACGTTCCAAATGTGCGTGGGAGCGATCGCGTTCCTGATGCTGGGCCGAGTGCTCGGAATGGGGCCTGCATTTCTGATCGCGAGTGGCAGCGTTCTCGTTATCGCCGCCGCGTTTAAGCTTGGACTGCACGAACCGAAAGTGGTCCAGTCGCAATCCGCGGAAGTGACTTTTCGATCGCTCGCCGATGCAGCATGGTCGGCGCTACGCGGCGCGATTCCCGGCATGCGACCCATCTTCGTTGCCGTGCTCATGTTGCAGCTTACTTTCCAAACATTCACCACGTGGTATGCGTTGCACGCGGTCGAACGGTTCGGGATCAAGCCACAGGACGTCACGATCGGATTCATCGCGTGGGCCATCGGCGGCGTTGCCGGAGCTTTGCCCGCTGGCGTCATCGGCACGCGTATCGGACGCCGCAACGCGATACTGATCGGCTTCGCCACGATGGGCGCGTGCATGATCGCGCTCGATCGCGTCACGCAGATGAACCAGGTGATACCGCTGCTGGCGCTCGCGTCGGCGAGTTGGGCGCTGCCGACAGTGAATGCGTATCCGCTCTTCGTGGAACCCGTACCGCGTCAGCTACGCGGCGTGCTCGCGTCGTTGTACCTGCTCTGCATAGCATTGGGTGGTGCGGTTGGCGATCCGCTGAACGGCCGCATCTTCGATCTACTCAACGGCTATCGCGCGTTGTTTCTGCTGATGGCTTGTTACACGGTGCTGGCGTTCCTCGCCAGGCGAACCGGGGTCGCGGCAGCTGGAGCGGCGCTCGACGCCGCCGCCCACGATCTCGCTGCACAGTC